>JBMORE010000041.1:0-30194 GCA_049322255.1 Myxococcota bacterium
CTAGCGTGGTGCTCGCCCTGGCCATCGCCGTCAGCCTCACCGCCCAGCCCGGCCTGCGCTTGCGCTACGAGCAGAAGTGCTACCACTGCCACTCGGAGGAGGTCGCCGAGCGCCCGCGCCTGACCGAAACGCAGTGGCGCGTGCTCATCGAACAGATGAGGCAGCGAGCTCCGCTGCTCATCAGCCGATCCGATGTTACCGTGCTCGCTCGATTCATGGCGCGGACGTTGAAGCTGGTGCCAGCGCGCCCCCCGGTGCGTTCGCCCCCTGAGCCCTCACGCCCACTCGTGGAGCTTCCACCGTTGCCGGCCGTCGTTCCACCGGTCGAACCTTCACCGGCTCCCGAACCACCACCCGAGGTGGAGGTCGAGCCCGAGCCCAAGGAGGCCGAGCCGCAGCTCGACGAGGCTGCGGTGGCCTTGGAGACGGAAGGTTCGGCGCTGATGCGCCAGCGCTGCTCCAAGTGTCACAGCCTGGGGAGAGTCTACGGCAAGCTCGACAACCTCCCCCTGTCACTGGCCATCGTCGACCGCATGCGTTTCAAGACGGGGTCGGGCATCACCGAGGCGGAGGCGGAGGTGCTCAAGCGCTACCTGCGCGCCCAATTTCAGTGAGGGAACGCTCTCATCGCACCACCTTGACGGCGCCGGCCATTCCCACGCCCGCCTGGGTACCGTGCTTGCTACAGAAGAACCCGAAAACGCCGAGCGCACGATCGAACGTCACCGAGTAGGAGTTGCCGTTGCTCACCGTGGCAATCGTGGCGATGGGGCCGCAGCTCTGCTCCAGAGGGTGGTCGCGGAAAGGACCCTCGAAGGTGATGCTCTGACCGAAGCGGACGCGGACGCAGGCAGGCCCAAAGCGGTCGCTGCCTACCGGGAACTGAATCACTCGCTGCGCGCTTTCGGCGGTGAAGTCCTCGAAGGTGGTGCACCCCGCGTACCCGAGCGGGCAGGAGCCGGAGGGCTCGGCGCAGCTGCCGCCGCGGCAGACGCCGGAGAGGCAGTCCAACGCGGTGGCGCAACGCCCCTGGAGGCCGCAGGGAGCGCAGGGACCGCCGCAGTCGACATCCGTCTCGCCAGCGTCGGCGTCCAACAGCGCGTTGCCGCACTCTTGGGGAGGAGGCCCGGCGTCTTCGCTGCTCGCGCCGGAGTCCTTCGTTTTCTCAGGAGGGCCGCCATCCACCCACTGGCCGACTTGAGGCACACAAGCGCAAGAGGCCACCAGAGCAGTTGCGAATGCGTGAAGCGGCCGACCGCTGGAGAGCATGAGCGCGAGGAGCAGGCGAGGTTCGCCGATGTTACGACAGCTCACAGGCAGCAGCGGAAACCGATGTAGGAGGTGCCCGGCAGGTCCGCCCCCCGGTAGTCCTTGGCATCGCAGGCGAGCTTGGCGTCGCTCTGGAAGAACGAGCCGCCCAGAATGAGCATCTGGCTGCCGTTGTCGCGCGCGGTGTTCGTCCACTCCGCTACGTTCCCGGAGAGGTCGAAGACCCCGGTCTCGGAGACGCAAGCGGCGTGCGCGCCCGAAGGGGAGGGGCTCTTGGCTTTGGAGCTCCTCCCCAGGCAGCGCTTGCCGTCCACCCCTCGACAGGCCGCTTGCCACTCCGCCGCCGTGCACAGGTGCTTCTTCTGACGTCGGCACAACTCCACCGCGTCGGCGAAGCTGACCTCCGTCGTCGGTACCCGCCCCGCCCGGTTGGGGTGCTCGTACCTGTCGATGTACCCCATCCCGGTGGGCACCATGCCGTTGTCCAGCGCCCAGACGAGCCGCTCCACCTCCTTTTTCAGGGAGTCATCCGGAGCGAGGGGTTGAAGCTGCGCGAGGAAGGAAAGATGTTGGGTGGCCGCGGTGACATCGGCGCTGGCGATGGCGCGCTGGATTTCCCGCTGGAGCGCCACCACCAGGGTTCCCTCGAGAGCCAACCATTCCCGGCGTTGGGGAAAGGCGCGTTGGGCGGCGAGCAGGTGATCGACGGCCGTATCGCCGGCAGCTCCCGCAGCGACGCCCCCGTCGAGGCGAGAGGTAATCGCGGCCAAGGCCTTGGCCACCTCCGCATCCACCGGGTCTGACGTCGCGGACGGGGGCGAACGTGAAAACCAGAGAACCCCCACCCCTCCCAATGCCGCCAGCGCCAGCGCCGCTGCCACCACCCACCCCTTCGACCGTGCCGGCACGGGGAGGCTCGAGGCGAGCTCCAGCACCTGGCTCACCGGCTTCGTCTCGGGCCGTGGAGCCGTCGGTACCCCCGCTCTCGTCGCCGGCGGCCGCCACGCCGGCTCAGTGCCGGCTTCCACGTCGACCATCGAGTCGAGGTCGGCCTCGAGGTCGGGGGGAAGGGCCGCTTTGAGCGCAGCTCTCACCACCCGCGCGCTGGAAGGGCGCTCTTCGGGGTTTTTGGCGAGAAGCTGGTCGACCAGGTGGGACAAGGCCAAAGGCAAGTCGGGGCGCAGCTCCGTGAGAGAAAGGTGCGGCTCTCCCAGGAGCTTGGAGAGAATCTCGGCGTAGGAGTCGCCGGTGAAAGGGGGGCGCCCGGTCAACAGCTCGTACAGCATCGCTCCCACCGAGTAGAGGTCTGCCCGGTGATTGGCGTGTTTGGCCCCTTTGGCTTGCTCCGGAGCCATGTACAGGGGCGTTCCCAAAGAAGTGCCGCTGTGGGTGAGCTTCAAGTCGGAGAGCGCGGACTTCGAGAGCCCGAAGTCGAGCAGCTTCACCACCACTCCCTTGGGGGTCTGGGCGAGGAAGACGTTTTCGGGCTTCAAGTCCCGGTGGACGATTCCCCGCTCGTGCGCGGCGCCCAGCGCGTCGAGCAGCTCGTCGAGGACCCACGCGGCGTTTCCCACGGAAAACGGACACTGGCGTGCAAGGCAGGCGCGGAGCGTCAGCCCCAAGAGGTGCTCCATGACGATGAACAGCTTGCCGTCCTCGGTGGTGCCCAGGTCGAGGACGTCGACGATGCCTGGGTGGCGAATGGCCGCGGCCGCCCAAGCTTCGGCGCGGAACCGGGCCGCGAATTCTTTGTCGGCGGCGAGGGGACCGTGCAGCATCTTGAGGGCCACCGTGCGGCCCAGGTCCTCGTTGAGAGCGAGGTACACCGCCCCCATGCCCCCGGCGCCGAGCACCTTCCGCACCCGGTATTTGGACCCGATGACGGTTCCGAGCAGCGAATCTGACTGGTCTTCTGGAGTCACCTCGGCGTCCGTTGGCAAGGCACGGTGCACAGGACTCTAGCAACCCGGACCGCCAATGGTATCCTCAGCTCGTCCATGTCCCGGCGCACGCTCAGATCGGAGGGGAGCTGCTTCATGACACGCTCGTTCGTCCTCGCCGCCCTGGGGGCCGTGCTGGGTGCGACGCCGGCGCTGGCGGTGGGGTTTCAGTTCGCCGGCTCGGGCGCGGCCGACTACCGCGCCTACGTGGGGCAACAGTCGAAGCAGCTGTCCACGCCCTTGGGCGCCAACTCCATCGGCATCAGCTCCCTCACCCTCGAAGTGGCCAACAAGGTCGTGGTCGACGTCGCCAAAGGGGTGAACATCAACGTCAAGATGTGCTTCGGCTGCCACGGGCTCGAGCTCGACCAGGGCTACGCCGAGATTCAGGCCAACGACTACTTCAACGTACGGCTGGGTCGAATCAACGTGCCGGTGGGCGAGTTCAACGTGCGTCACGACCCGGCGAACTTCACCACCCCCTCCAAGCCGCTGCCCTACGTGATGGGGGACATGCTCTTTTACGGCCAGGAGCAGTTCAACTTGGGCGTCATCCCCACGCCGTACAGCGACAACGGCGTCGAGGTCTTCGGCAGTGCCTGGCTGTTTCGCAAGGTGCAGCTCGACTACTCGGTGTACGCGGTCAAAGGTCTGGTCGGCACCAACGACATCGACTTCAAGCAGACACGCGCCTACCCCGACAACAACGCCACCCCGGCCGTGGGAGCGCGCGCGGTGGCGTCGGTGGGCCCCTTTGCTCTGGGGGGGTCGGTGGGAGGTGGCTACTACGACAAGGATCAGCAGCTGCGCTACGCGCTCTACGGCGCCGACTTCTACGGCAAGTGGAACCGATTCGTCTTGCGGGCGGAAGCCATCGTGCGGCGAACCGATTGGGACCCCACCCAGGAGTACCTCTATGAGCGCAGGGAAGGTTACTTCCTCAAGGTGGGGTACTACGGCCAACTGGACTTCGAGCTGAACCCCGAGTGGACTTTCGTGTACCGCTTCGACGGCTTGTCCCGACGCGGCATGCCCTTGCCCTCGTCTCCGCTCACCGATCGCGCCGACATCACCCGACACACGGCGGCGGTGGCGGTACGGCTGGGCGGTAACGTCTTGCTCAAAGGGGGCTACGAGAATTGGCGGTTCAGCGGAGTGCCTTACGAAAACCAGCACGCGGGCCGACTCGTCCTCGTCTACAGCTACTAGACGCTCATGCGCTCTCCTACTTCCCATGGACTTTGGCTGCTTCTGCTCCTCGCCGGGCCGACCTCGCAGGCGTGGGCGGGAGCCAAGGAGCAGTACGAGCTCAAGTGTCTCTACTGCCACTCGAACACGGTCATCGAACGGCTCAAGCTGACCCCTCCCCAGTGGCGGAAGATGGTGGAGCGCATGCGCGACTCGGCGCCCTTGCTGATCAGCCGGTCGGACGTCGGCGCGCTCACCCGTTACATCGTCGAAGAGCTCAAGCTCGTTCCCAAAGAGACGGTGGCGCGCCGGGTCAAACGCCCGCCGCCCAAGGTTCTTCCCACAGGCACCGGCACGGACACAGGCACAGGCACAGGCACCGGCACAGGCACGGTGGTCGCGTCAGGGACGGTGGGAGCAGAAGAAGTGGTGAATCCTCCCACGGTCACCGGCTCGGCCTCTTGGCTTTCCACCATTCCGGAGTACTTGGTGTTTGCACGGGTCACGCAGCCCGTTGGGACGTCTGCCTCGCTTTCGACCGGGCAGGGAGGGGGGCTGACTGGGCTGGGGGAGCAAGAGGTCACGGAGGAGCCGGAGGACGAAGAAGCCAAGGCGGAAGCGGCGAGAATCGAGAGTGCGGGCACGGCGCTCCTGGGTGAGAAATGCTCCCGGTGCCACACCCTCTACCGCGTCTACACCAAGATCGATTCTCTCGAGACCGGTATGTCCATCGTGCAAAGAATGCGCAAGAAGACCGGGTCGGGAATCTCCCCTGAGGACGCAGACGTTCTGGAGCGGTTCATTCGTCTGCGCACGATGCCCTAAAGCGATCGTTTCCAAAAAGGCTGTGCTAGGGTTCGTGCTCCGGCGCATGTGCGACTTCCGAGTACGACTCCATCGAGGTGACTTCGTTTGTTAGGCGTGCTCGGAAAGTACCAGCTGCTCAAAGTGCTGGGCGCCGGAGGTATGGCCGAGGTGTACCTGGCCCGCGCCTCCAGCGGCCAGGTCTTCGAGAAGGCCTTGGTGGTCAAGAGCATTCTGCCGCACCTCAACACCAACGAAGACTTCATCAAGATGTTCCTCGACGAGGCGCGCATCTCCGCCTCGCTGCAGCACGCCAACATCGTGCAGGTCTTCGACTTCGGGTCCTCCAACGGCCGCTACTACTTGGCGATGGAGTTCGTCTGGGGCCGCGCCCTGTCCACCATCGCGCGCCGGCTCTCCAAACAAGGGGGAGCGCCCCCGTTCGCCATTGCGGTCGCGGTGGGGATCGAGATCTGTAAAGCGCTCGACTACGCCCATCGCAAGCGCGACGACACGGGCGGCGCGATGAACCTGGTTCACCGCGACGTGAGCCCCTCGAACATCCTCATCTCGTTCGAAGGGGAGGTGAAGCTCCTCGACTTCGGCATCGCCGCCGCCACCGGAAAGAACCTCACCACCAGCGCCGGCGTCCTCAAGGGAAAGCTACGTTTCATGTGCCCGGAGCAGGCCTCGGGGAGCCGGCCCAACCCTCAGTGGGACATCTACTCGCTGGGGGTGGTGCTCTATGAGCTGCTCACCGGGAAGCCGCTCTTCGAGGGTCAGACGGATCTGGAGACGCTGGAGAAGGTCCGCAACCCCAAGGTGCCTCCGCTCTCCTCGCGGCTGCCCAACGTTCACCCGGCGCTGGAGGCCGCCCTGGCCAAGGCGCTCTCCGCCGACCCCACCCGGCGCTACTTGAGCTGCCACGAGATGCAGGAGGACCTGGAGAAAGTCCAGCGGGCGCTCGGGCACGTCAGCCTCTCCCAGGCTGTCCAAAAACTCTTCCCCACCGAGATGAAGGACGAGGAGGCGGAGCACCGCGCGCTGTTCAGCGCCGCGCGCAAAGAGGACGGCGCCTCCTACCAGCTCAAGGTGGACTGCACGACCCAGGCGGACTTCCAGAAGCGCTACGGTTGGGTTCACCGCCCGCAGGGTTTCTTCCTCAAGACCCCCTCTCCCAAGCCGGTGGGCACCCGGGTGGTCGTGCAGTTTTTGCTCTCCGACCGCACGCTGGCGCTGCAAGAGCCGGGAGAGGTTCTCTCCATCAAGACGGACAACGACCCCGGTATGGTCGTGCGGCTCGAGTCGGTTCGCGCCGAACCGTTCTCCAAGCCCATCTCGGTTCCCACGGCGATCAGCGCCAAGGAGGTGTCCGTCGCCGCGCCTCCCCAGAGCTCGAAGACGCTCAAAATCGCTCTCGCCTCGGGCGCGGCCGTCGCCTTGCTGGCAGGCCTTGCCGTCCTCGTTCCGCCCGCCTTGGAGCGGCGGCAGTTGGACAAAGAGATTGGCGCCATCGAGCGGCTCATCCACGACAACCCCGACGAGGCGTACGACCGGGTGGTGACGGCGGTGGCTCGACACCCCGAAAGCGAGCAACTGCCCAAGCTCGCCGTTCGGCTCGCCGAGCGGCTACGCCAGAATGCGGAGAAGGCCCTCGCCGACAAGCGCTTTGCAGAAGCGGTCAAGCCGCTGGAGAAGAGCGCCCAGCTTTTGCCCAAGAGCGAGGAGATCGCCAAGCTGCTGCGGACCGCCCAGGCAGGTACGTTCGCCGCGGGAGCGGGAATGGTCCAAGTGGACGAGTTTTGGATCGACCAGTACGAGTACCCCAACACCAAGGGCGCTACCCCCATGACCTCGGTGGACTGGAAACAGGCGCAAGAGCTCTGCGCCCGCGCCAAGAAACGGCTGTGCACGGAGGCGGAGTGGTTGAAGGCCTGCGAGGGCACCCGGCAGCAGGGGTTTCCTTATGGCTTCGAGTTCCAGAAGACGCGCTGCAACACCGGCACGACCGAGGTGGTGGTGTCGGGAGCAAAGTCCAAGTGCGTCACCGAGCCCGGGGTGTTCGACTTGAGCGGCAACGCGGCCGAGTGGACCTCGACCCCGCTGCGGCCGGGTTCTCCGCAGAAGATCATCCGCGGTGGCAACTACTCGCAGGTAGGACCCGATGTCTCCTGCCACGCCCGCGACTACTTCATCTCCGACGGGAGTAAGCAGATCGGCTTTCGCTGCTGCTACAGCCCCGTGGGCGAGGAGTCGGGGACATAATTCCCTCTCCCTCTGGGAGAGGGTCAGGGTGAGGGGCTTGACTCAAGGCAGCGGCCCAAAGCCCGCATCGAGGGCGATGGCGCTGAAGCTTCCCCCTAAGGTGCGCCCGCCGCCGATGTCGCCGCCGCTTTCCTCGAAGAGCACCGAGAAGTCCCCCCGGGTGAGCTCGTCGGGGTTGCCTCCAGAAGAGAGCACCAGGTCGCCCTTCTTCACCCGCGGGAAGACCCGTGCCGGCTCGCCCCCCGGCTCGTGAATGACCGCTGCCCGCGGGTGCCCGGGGGCATATTCACCGGAGAGGTCGATTTTCGTTCCAGGGACGAAGTCCACGTCTTGGAGCGACACCGCCACCCGTGCCACCACGTCGAGGTTGGCGCCCCGGTTGTTGAAGTAGCTCACCTGAAAGGCCTCGTGGTTGCGGCGAATCTCCACCCGCGCCACCTCGAGGGAGAACAGCTCGTCGACGCTCCCGTAAAGACTGTTCTCTCCACGGCAGCCGAACACCAGGGCCACCGCTCCCGCGCCCGCCGCCAGAAGCCAGTTCCGTTGGCCGCGCGCGCTCATCGCTCGACCGCCAACCGAACGGCGCCGGTGGAGAGGTGGCGATAGACGACCACCCGCTTGCCGCTGGAGAGGAAGCCCAGCTTGGGCAGATACCCGCCCTCGGGGTCGACCAAGTCGCGGCGCCAGTTGTTCACCACCCGCTGGGCCACGTACAACCCGTCGTCGTTGGGCGAGCAGCCGCCCTGGTTCACTCCCGCCCGCGCGGAGCAGACGTAGAAGGCAATCGCCGGCTCGTGGAAGTTGGGGTCGAAGGCCAGCGAGGGCCACCAGCCGCCGGTACCCGACTGGTAGACGGGGTCGGGCTGCGTCCACGTGGTGCCGTCGGGCGAGCTCGTGTAGACGAGCTTGTCGTCCGCCCGGTCGACGACGGCGATGCCGTAGCCCTCCACTGGGTCGTACGCCAGCGAGGCTCCCGAGTGGGTGTTGGAGATGTTGAGCACGATGCGCCCGGGCGTCCACTGCCCGTTGGCCTGGCGCCGGGTGAAGACCACGTCTTGTCCGTTGCCTTCGGCGCTGCCGAACACCTTGTCGTGCACCGCCGCCGGCTGGCCGTTGGCCATCACCATCGCGATGTGTCCGCCCCAGCCCTGCTTGTTGTTCCCGCCGGCTTCCGCGCACACCAGGTTCCAGTTGGATGGGCCGCCTTCGGCCACCTCGAGGTCGGAGCCGGCCCAATCTTGCTGAGGGAACTGTCCGAAGTGGCCGTCGCGGTAGGCGAGGTACGCGGTCGTTCCGCTGAAGACGAGGCCGGGGTTCAAACCCACGAGGAAGCCGTTGTCGGAGACGATGTTGCCGCAGGTGGTTTCGTTCCCCATCGTCACCGCGACCTGCTCGGTCCAAGTGCCGCCGCTGCGGTAGCTCACCACCGCGTCGCTTTGCAGCCAGAAGGTGGAGTTGTCGCTGCCGCCGCCCAAATACGCCACCGCCGGCTCGCCGCCGGCCTGGAAAGCGAGCGAAAGGCCGTAGACCCGCTGCACGGTGGCCACCGTTTCGATGGGCGAGATGGCGCCCGCGTTCCACTCCACGTAGCGAATGTCCCAGTTGGGGACGACGCCCGAGCCTCCGTCCTGCGCCACCGCCACGCCGCCGTCAGTGGAGACGAAGTACGCCACGCCCACCCGGTCGTTGGGCCCCATCGTCATCGAGAGGAAGGAGAGGTCGGAGGCTTGCGGGTCGAGGGTGAAGAAGCCGAACGGCTGCAAGTTGCCGCTGTCGGGGCCGCCGTCGAGCTTGCCGCCGTCGGAACCGCCCTCGGGGCCGGGGCACGCGCACCCCCCGACCACCAGCGCTGCCATCGCCAGAGAGACTCTTCGCATGGCCCGCATCATAGCCAAGATGGGCTCTTGAAATGCATGGCTGAGAGGCCCCAGACTCCACCCCGATGGCGAACCGACGCAGCCGAAGGCCGAAGGGAGAGTTCTCGCGCCGGGTCTTCATTCAGCGGCTCACCTTCTTCGGCGGCGGGGTGGTGCTCCTGGGTTCGGCCTGCAAGAAGGAGGAGGCCACGAAGGTCGAGGTGAAGAAGCCTCGCGGGCTCACCACCTCCCACAAGACCTTCACCAATGACGAGTACGACGTGGTGGCGGCGGCGTGCGAGCGCATCATTCCCAAGGATGAAGACCCGGGCGCGCTGGAGGCCAACGTCCCCGAGTACATCGACCGCATGCTGCAAAGCCCCGAGCTCTCCAAGATGAAGGAGGAATTTCTCTCCGGCACCGCCGCCCTCGACCGCCGCGCCACGCGCATGTTCAAGGTGGGGTTCGCCCAAGCCAGCGCCGCCCAACGAGACGAGCTGCTCACCCTCTTCAAAGACAGCCCCAAGGGCACGGGAGAGGCGCGCTTCTACGAGCTTTTGGTGGTGCTCACCCTCGAGGGTTTGTTGGGTGACCCCTCGTACGGTGGGAACAAGGACCAAGTGGGTTGGAAGCTGGTCGGCTTCTCCATGGTCGGTCACCAAGCGGCGGCGGTCCCTACGGGCTACGACGGCCAGAAGCACCTGCACCACGCCGGGCACGAGGGACATTGAGGGGTGCCGCTCTCTCCCGTCGACGTGTGCATCATAGGCAGCGGCGCCGGTGGCGCGCCGATGGCGCTGGACCTCGGGCGCGCGGGCTTCAAGGTGGTGGTGCTCGAAAAAGGCAGCCACTACGAGAAAGAGGACTTCGTCCACGACGAAATCCTCAACTCGCGGCGTAACTTCTTCATGCCTCTGCCTTGGGAGGAGCCGCACTTGGTGCGCTCCGGGGAGAGGGGCCGTTACTCGCGCACCAACGACGCGTGGACGGCCAACTGCGTGGGCGGCGGCACGGTGCACATGAGCGGCTACTTCTACCGGCTCAAGCCGGTGGATTTCCGTCTGCGCACCGAGCTGGGCAAAGTGGCGGGCGCCAACCTCGCCGACTGGCCCATCGGTTATGAGGAGCTGGCCCCCTTCTACGACCGCGCCGAGGAGGAGCTGGGCGTCTCCGGCCGCGCGCAGGCCCACCCCTTCGCTGAGCCGCGCAAGAAGGACTACCCCTTACCCCCGCTCGATGCTCACCCCATCGGCAACGAGATTGACGCGGCGTGCAAGCAGCTTGGCTGGCATTCGCTTCTCACCGCCCGGGGCATCATCTCCCGCCCGTACCGAGGTCGCGCCGCCTGCGGCTACTGCGCCTTGTGCGGCTCCTACGGCTGCGAGATGAACGCCAAGAGCGGCACCAACGCTTCGCTCATCCCCGCGGCGCTGGCCACGGGCAATGTCGAGGTACGCCCCAGGTCGATGGCCCGCGAGGTCACCATCGACAAGAAAGGCAACGCCAAGAGCGTGGTGTACCTGGACGAAAAGGGCGTGACGCAGGAGCAGCCGGCCAAGCTCATCGTCGTCTCCTGCACCGCGGTGGAGAGCGCGCGCCTGCTCCTCAATTCCACGTCGGCGCGGTTCCCCAAGGGCCTGGCCAACGGCAGCGGGCTTGTGGGAAAAAATCTGGTGTTCAGCTCCTTCGGCCAGTCACGCGCCATCTTCCGGGTGTCGAAGCGCCAAGCCAAGTGGCCCTGGCTCACCGAGCACGCTCCCTTCGTCAACCGCTCGTTGCAGGATTTTTATTGGCTGGGCGACGACCGCTTCGGCTTCCGCAAGGGCGGAACGTTGGGTTTCATGTGGGCCCACCCCAACCCCATCTACGCCGCCGTCAACTTGGCCAAGACCGGCCCCGAAGGCGTTTTCGGCAAGGCGCTCAAAGACCGATTGCGCGAGTACCGTGATTCGAAAATCCTCGAGTTCGAGACCTACGGCGAGTTTCTCCCCACCGACGGCACCTACGTGGGGGTGGACTCGAACGTGAAGGACAAGTACGGCATTCCGGTGGCGGCCATCACCATCACCCGCCACCCGGTGGACTTGAAGATGACCCGGTTCCTCGTCGAGCGCGGGGAGGAAGTCTTGGCGCTCCTGGAGCCGGACAAGCTCGAGCGGGTGGGCACGGCGGGGGAAACCACCATCCTCCAAGGAGGAACCTGCCGCTTCGGCAACGACCCGGCCCAAAGCGTGCTCAACAAGAATTGCCAGGCCCACGAGGTGAAAAACCTCTATGTCGTCGACGGCAGCTTCATGCCCACCAGCGGTGGGGTGCCCTTCACCTTGACCATCGCCGCCAACTCCTTCCGGGTGGCGAGCACCCTGGTGGCGAGGATGAAGCGGGGAGGCTGACCAGTTGGCTCCGCCCATCGCCGCCGTCACCGCGCTCGACCGTCTGAAGGAGGGCAACCGGCGTTTCGCCGCCAACGTGCGCAGCATCGACGCCCTCTTGTCGCAAACGCGCCGCACCGAGCTGGTGGCTGGGCAGAAGCCGTTCGCCATCGTGTTGGGGTGCTCCGACTCACGCTCGCCCGCGGAGATTGTCTTCGACCAGGGCTTGGGAGACCTCTTCGTCATCCGGGTGGCGGGCAACGTGGTGGCGCCCTCCCAGGTGGCCAGCGTGGAGTTCGCGGCCCAGAGGTTCGAGACGCCGCTGGCGGTGGTGATGGGGCACACCGCCTGCGGCGCCATCGAGGCCACGCTGGAGGTGCTCTCCCGTCCGGACGAGCCGGGAGCGGCCGCCTTGCGTTCCATCGTCGAGCGCATTCGTCCGGCAGTGGAGCCGTTGCTTCATGCGGGGGTGACCCAGGACCGCCGCGAGCTCATCACCGCGTGCGCCAAAGCCCACGTGCGCGCGGGGGCCGACCACCTGCGCCACGGCTCGCCGGTCATCGAGCAGTTGGTGGCGGAGAAGAGGCTGTGGGTCGTGGGCGCGCTCTACGACCTGGCGAGCGGGACGGTGGACTTCTTCGACGGAGCGCCGTAGTCGAGGGCTTTTTGGCTTCGCCGACGTCGGCGAAGCCAATACATCACTGCGCGGTCTGCAGCCGCTTGGGCAGCACTTCGACCTTGAGCAGGTAGCGGGCGCGGGCATCGCTCTCGAACTCGATGAGGTGGTCTCCCTCACCGGCCAAGTCGGCCTCGCGGGTGACCCAGCCCACTTTCTCCGCCTCGCCGATGAAGGTGCGCCCGCTGATCGGCACCCGAATGCGGGCGCGGCAGCGCTCTTCGTAGAAGTTGAGCACCGTCTCCTCGCCCGAGGCGCCTACCTGCTCGAGGAAGAAGGAGGCACGCACGGTGGAAGGCTCGAACAGCTGCACCGCCACCCGGCCGGCCCCGGGGAACTTGCCCTCCGCGTAGGTGGTGTCGCCGATGAGACAGCCCGAGTAGGTCTCGCACACCGGCCAGAGGGCGTCGCACTTCTCCAGAGCCCGGCCGCCGATGAACTCCTCCCGCCGGCTGCCGCACCCGGCGAGCACTAGGAGAGTGAGCAGGCATGTGCCAAGCTGGCGCCGGATCATTTTCTTTCGAGGGTCGACCATGCCCAAGCGCACCGTTTTCCTGGGGCTCATCATCGTCGCTCTAGCCGCCTGTGGGAAGGAGCCCCTTCCCCAAAAGCCACAGCTGCTCGTCGACCGAGACTCCATTGGCTTTTCCCAGGAGTTCGGCAGCGGCACCTTCGTGGGCGCCAAGCCGCAGGAGTCCTTGCTCATCACCAACGGCGGGCTGGAGAACCTCGTCATCAACAGCGTCTCCCTCACCGGGGACAGCCAGTTCACCATCGACGGCCCCTCGCCTTGTCTGAACACCGACGGCGGCGTGCCCTGCGAGGTGAAAGGCAAGGGGCGCACCTTCATTCGCATCATCTTCGCTCCCACCCAGGAGAGGAACTACTCGGCCAGCATCACCATCAACTCCAACGCCGAGAACGCTCCGACCAAGGTGGTGGGGGTGACGGGCCGAGGCATCGCGCCCAACGCCGACGGCGGCCAGTAGGGCCTTCGCGGCGTCAATTCACCTGCCCGAAGCGACAAGCGGCACCCGTGCCTCCATCGGTGGGGCCGGCGGGGCACGACGAGCTGCCACCATCGACGGTGTAGGCCTGGGGATAGTTGGCGTAGCCCATGCGCACCCGGTACTGAAATGGCTCTGCCCGCTGGCGATCGACCGCGCCCACCTTGAACCAGAAGCGCCCTCCCTGCACGAAGCGCGGCTCGAAGCAAAAGCACCCCTCGGGGGTAGCGGTGATGGTGGTCACTCCGTTGCCTACCTGGCGGGTGTAGTGAACGGTACGGTCGGAAAACGAGCCCGAGTACCAGGGCTGAATGCGGTCTCCCGAGTAGGCGAGCACGATGTTCCGCTGGGTCTGAGCGCAGCCGGCGCCGTCGCAGAACTCCATTTCCAACGCGAGGTCGGCCGGCTGGCCGGCATCAGGCAGGTGGAGGATGTCCCACGCCAAGGTCCAGGTGCGGTCTTCGGGAGCGGGAATGGCGGGGAAGACGTACTCGAAGCGGTCGAAGTCCGTGGGCACCGCGTCATAGTCGTTGGGCCCACGCACCCCTTCACCTTGGTTGACGTCGTTCTCGATGACCCGGCCGTAGCCGTGCGAGAGCACTCCGCTGAACTGCCCGCTCACCGGAGGATCGGGAAAGCCGCTGGCGGGCAGCGTCTGACTCTCGGTCTGGTTGGGCAAGCCCGCGCGCATCGCGTCATCGGGGTCGGCCTGCCACTGCACAGAGAGGGTGTAGTCGAGGTCGTCCGCCCAGTCGGTGCCGTCGTCCTGCACCGCCAAGAAAAGCCGCAAGGTGCCGGTGTGCGCCGGCACCGGGACGTAGCCGACCATGTTGCGCAGGTTGCCGAAGCGCGGGTGCTCGTTGCGCTCCGAGAGGAGACACGGCGCCGGGTCGGCCGATGCGCACAAACCTTCCACCAGTCCTTGGAAGAGCGCGCTGCCTTCGTAGCCCTTGGGGCACGCGAGCGAATCGTTCTTGCAGGCGTTCTGCCGGTCCTGCGCGGTCGCGCCTTGCGTCACCTGCTGCACCAGGCGCACCTGGCGGTCGACCAGGCCGGGCAGGGCGGGGAAACGGCCTGTCCCAGCGCCTGGCGTCAGCCGGTACATGAGCACCGTGGGCTGCGCGCTCGCCGGCAGGTCGATGGCGTACCAGTCGGGGTCGGGCACATAGGCCAGGCGGCCGGTGAGGGTCTGCGCGGGACCGCCTGGGGTGCCCATCGACACCACCCGCGCGGTGGCCATCGAGTCGTTGGGCTCGTTGGCGTCCAGGTCGTCGAGAATTTGGACGTCGACGGTGTACTGCAGGCGCAAGTCTCCGGGGACGAGGTCGGAGGTGTTCTGGCTGCGGAAACCCTGCACCTCGAGGGTGTAGGCGCCGGCGGTGGAGAGGCGGGCGGTGGCGAGGTCGACGGGGAGGAAGGCGTTGGCCATGTTTCCCTCCGACACCGGGGTGCCGGTGGGGTCGAGCAGCCGGTAGGAGAGGCGGAACGGCGGAGGCGGCGTCAGCGCGGGGCCGTGAATGTGCAGGTAGATGATTTTCCGGCCTGCGGGGGCGACGAAGCGGAAGAGGTCGAGGTCGTTGTCGGTGGCGAGGTACCCGGTGCTCTGCCCCTGAAGCACCGCGCCCTGCGGTGACAAGGTGATGTCGGTGGGGGTGGTGTCGTTGGGCTCGTTGGTGTCGGGGTTGTCCATCACCTCGATTTGCACCGTGTACTGGTTCCGGGCGTCGAAGTTGGGCTGCAAGCTGGCACCCTCGTCGGCCACCAGCACCAGAAGCTTGGCGTTCGACTCGGTGAAGGGAAGGATGATGTCCACCGGCTTGGGCGCCCCGGTGCTGTCGTCCACCTCGCGGGCGAGGCTGGTTTGTCCGTCTTCGCGCAAGAGGTTCAAGGCCAGGTTCACCGCGGTGGAGGAAGCGCCGTAGGCCCCGGTGAGGTGCACCAGGCTTCGCGCGTCGAGCGCCGGCATTTGGGCCAGGTACCAGTCCTGGTCACCGGAGAAGCTGATGTAGGCCGAGCGCGCCTCGCCCAAGTTGAGCCGGCACTGCGAAAGGGAGAGCGCCTCATCGCGGCTGTTGCACTCGTCGGGGGGCGGGGCGCCGGCGTCCTCGCAACCCTCGTCGGTCTCCTCGCAGGGCATCGGAGGTGGACAGCCTGTCAGGAGAAGCAGCGCTGCCAGCGCAAAACCCCTCTCCCTCTGGGAGAGGGTGAGGGTGAGGGGCGAGAGCTTGCACCCCTCACCCCGACCCTCTCCCAGGGGGAGAGGGAGTACGCGGTTCGTCATCATCGATGATGCCCTCATTCCCTACGGCCTCGGCTCGCAGCGGTCGACAAGGTCTTCTGGCTCGATGCGCACCACTCCGTCGACAGGGGACTTTATCCCCCCCACGGGAAAGCGGGCCTGCTGATAGCGGAAGCCACGCACCAAAGTGCGCCCGGTGGGGTCGTCGCCGGGAATCATCGAAACCGCGAGGTAAATGTCGTTGTAGCCGGCGCCTCTCCCGGTGCCGCCGTCGCGGGTATCGGGGAGGGTGTTGGCCAGCAAGATGTTGTCCACCCGGAAGGTGAAGCACTGGCGGCCGTTCTCGTCCACGTGGCCGTCGGCGCGCATCTGGTAGCGGTAGCCGGTGAGGGAGAGCTTGTCCGAGTCGACCACCAGCGGGTCTTGGTGCATGCGTACCTCGGAGCGGGTCACCACGCCGTCGTTGTCGGGGTCTTGGTCGAGGTCGTTGCTCGAGGGCTGGGCGCGCATCTGCCATTCGATGGAGTCGGGCAGGCCGTCGAAGTCGCTGTCGGTCAGGTTGGCGTTGGTGCCGATGATTTGCTCGTCGCAGTCGTTCAAGCTGTCGCAGTCGCTGTCCACCCCGCGTAAGGCCAACGGACAGCCGGGGTCGAGCCCGCCCCCGTCGGCGGTGGCGATTTGGCGGGGGTTGAAGGTGGCGCCCAAGGCGGAGAAGTGCACCTCCACCCCGTCGGAGAAGCCGTCGGTGTCGGTGTCTTTCTCGAAGGGGTCGGTGCCCAGCGAGAGCTCATCGGCATCCATTAGCCCGTCGCCGTCGGTGTCGGCCTGATCGATGGGGGAGCCGGGGAGAGCGGAGAAGTTGGTGGCCACCACGTCCTTCACCTGGAAAGTGCGGCGCACTTGCCCGAAGGAGAAGTCGAGGAAGTTGATCGGCTCGTTGTTGCGAAAGTCACGGAAGTCGCCGCCGCCCAGCTCGGCCATCTTCTCCAGCCGCTCCGTGTCCTGGTTGATGAGGAGCATCGGGCAGGAACCGGGAGGGAGCACCGGAATGCGGCAGCTGGTGCCGCCCACCGGTGGGTTGAAGTTGGTCAAGTCGCAGAAGGAGGTGACAGGCTGCAAGGGTTTGAAGACATGCACGGTGTTGAAGCGCACGTCGTCCACCAAGTCTTTGAGCTGGCGAATGCGGCGCACCGCGTCTCCGCACAGAAGGTCGTCGTCCTGGTTGTTGGTGGGGTGGCCGTCGGAGAGGAAGATGATGCTGTAGCGCGCCCGCGCCTCGGCCTGTGCCCCGGTGGCGTTGAGGCGCGAGTTGGCGATGTCCCGGGTGAGCATGGCGTACATGTCGGAGAGCGGCTTGACGAAGTCGGTCGAGTCGCGGTTGGGCGCCTGGCTGGGGTCGGTGAAGTTGAGCAGCCGCTGAATGAGCTGGAGGCGGTCGGCAGGGGTGTAAGAGTCGAGACGCTCGAACTCCGCCAGCCCGCTCTTGGTGAGGAAGGCGGTGGTGCTGCCGGCGAAGAGCATCACCGAGATGTAAATCTCCGGGTCGTTGGGCAGCGTCGCCATCAATTCAATGAGCGCGGTGGCGCGGGTACCGTCGGGGTCAAACTCCCGCATCGACTGCGAGGCGTCCATCGCCAGGAGGATTTTGATCGGCCGCACCACCTCGTTGGTGCCGAGGGTGCAGAAGCGGCCCTCCAGGGCGAAGGTGCGGTCGGCGGGGAGCTGGTCGACCCGTCGCTCATCGTAGAGATAGGTGTCGGTGCAGGCGGCGACCACCACCGCGGCGGCCAACAATGCCGCAATCAACGGGCGGATCCCCTCTCCCCCTGGGAGAGGGTGAGGGTGAGGGGTCGGCCGATGAGAGGCTCTCACGGTGCCACCCCAATGCAGCGGTTGTTGTAGGCGGAAGAACTGTTCAGCTGGTCGGGCGCCAAAAAGTCGCTGTCGGCAAAGGTGAGGTTGGGCCCCAAGGGCACGCGGATGGAGGGCGGGTCGTACTGTGCCCAGGCGCAGGCGGTGCGCCACACCCCGTAGTCGGTGGCCACGCCGCTCTCCGGCGCTTCGGCGAAGTAGACCTTGAAGAGGTTGTACCCCTGTTGGGTGCCGGCGCTGTTGGGAGGTGTCACCAGGGGTAGGTTGGCCACGGTGAAGTCGTAACACACGGTGTCGTCGGCTTGGTCCTCGGAGCGCACCTCGTAGACGTAGCCGTTCCTCTCGAAGTAAGCCCGGTCGCGCTGGGTGGGGTCGGAGTTGGCGCGGAATTCCTCCAAGTCGGGCAGCCCATCGCCGTCGGTGTCTATTCCCGCGGCCGAGGGCGAGAGCGAGTCGAGCCCGTAGCGCGCTTCCAGCCCGTCGGGCACTCCGTCGCCGTCGGAGTCGACCAGCCCGGAGTGGGTCTTCAAATACTCTTCGGCGAACTGCGACAGGCCATCGCCGTCGGTGTCGCGGCAGCGGCAGCCCAACGTCAGCGGCGAGGCAGGGTTGCACCCGCGCCCGTCCTTCACCGCGGGGTCGAAGCCGCGGTCGGCGCGCAAGACCTCGAAGCGGTCGTCGAAGCAGTCGTCGCCGTCGGAGTCGGGGAAGAAGTTGTTGGTCTTGTAGGTGAAGTTGTTGTCCAGGGTGTCGGGCAACCCGTCGCCGTCGGAGTCGACCAAAGGCCCCTCGGGCGCGGGCATTGACCGAAGGGAGTGCACCAGCAAGGTCTTCATCACGTTGCGCGAGGCGAGCGAGGAGTAGTCGAGCGCGCCCAGCCCCAGGTTTTGAATCTCGCCGTCGTTGAACTCCTGGAAGACGCCGTTGCCCCGCTGGGCGAACTGGCTCAAGAGCCAGCGGGCGATGGCCTTGGCGGCTTGCGGGTACTGCGCGGGCTGCACGTTGGGGTACTGCCCATAGAGGTCCTGGCAGATGAGGCCGCAGGAGCGCACCGCCGCTTCGTTGAACAAGAGCACCGTGTGCAGGCGAATGTCGCCCACGTTGAACTGGCTCTTGAGCTCCATCAGCTGATCCACGTAGCTGAACAGCTGGTAGTTCTGGTTGCGGTCGGTGCCGGCGATGAACCCGGTGATGGCGTCGGGGTCTTGAGGGTCGATTTGGTTGCAAAAGTCGCCCGCGCCGAAGGAGTCGGCCCAGGTGAGCTCGGGGTTCAAGTGGTCGGCGTAGACGGAGAGGTTGTCGTTGGCCGAGCAGCGGGGAAAGGGCGTGCCGTCGGTGAGGAACACCACCACGTAGCGCGTGCGCGGCAACAGCTGCGGGTTCTGGGTCGAGGTGGCATTGATGTCGGAGGCGATGAGCCCGTAGGCGTAGGCGAGGGCTCCTTGGTAGTCGGTGCCCTTGCCCAGCTGCGCCTGCAGCCCGTTGACGTAGTTGGTGAGGGTGCTGTCGGGTCGGGCGAAGCGCTGCCCGCTGAAGGTGCCCGGCCAAGGGTTCTTCACGTTGGTCTCGAAGGGCACCACCGCCATCTCCACGTTCGGCTGCCCTTGGAACTGCTGGATGAGGCGGTTGAGCGCGCGTACCCGGGCCGGCTGGTTGAAGGGCGTCACCGAGCCGAACTGCTGGCAAAAGCCATTGTTGAGCTGTGCGCCTGGCGGGTCGGACACGCACATCGAGCCCGACTGGTCGATGACCACCACCACCTTCACCGGAAAGCCGTTGCGGTCGGGCGGGGAGGTGCACACCCGGCCGTCGAGGGTGAGGCGGTCGTCCAGGTTGGTCGGTTCCGAGGACACCGGCTCGATGAAGGCGTCGGTGCACCCGACTGCCGCCGTCACCGCTGCCAGTGCTGCCACTTTCCGAAGAGGGTTCACAGGTTCGTCCTCCAGCAGTCGGCCGCCACGAGAGCCTACAACGACCGAGCCCCCGCGCCTTCATGAGGAGCGGGGGCTCTTGGGCCCCTCCGGTTAGAGGGGACAGCCTGCGTTCACCTTACGGCCGACGGCGGCGAAGCAGGCCCAGGAGCACCAAGCCGAGGCCGGCGATCGGCGCGCCCATCGGCAGGGCGGTGCAGGCGAAGGGCTGCTTGGTGCCGTCACCCGCCTGCAGGCGCAGCTCGGAGGTGGCCGACTTCGCTTCGGGGTACGCCCGGTCGGGGAAGGCCAGGGTGCCCTTGACTTGGAGCACGTACTCGCCGTCGACGTCCGCGGTGAAGCTGGGCACCTGGCCGTCGGGGTAGGCGTACTCCCAGTGGCGGCTCAAGGTCACCGCGCCGGTGGGGTTGACGATGGCCGCCTTGGATCCGGAAGGCCGCTGGGTCACCGTCCACACGTACTCGATGGCGGCGCCGTTGCGGTTGGCGAACAGCGGCAGGCGCACCTTCTCGCCAATCTTCAGATTGAGGCGGCCACCCCCGTGCACCTTGAACGGACCCTTGGGATCGAGGCAGTCGCTGGGGTTGTTGGGGTCGACCACCACGCAGTAGTGGCTGTCGCAAGCGTCGCCCATGAGGTCGCCGTCGTCGTCGAGCTGCAGGCGGTTGGCCACCCCGGCGCAGTTGTCGGAGAGGTTCAAGAGGCCGTCGTTGTCGACGTCGATGTCGCAGACGTCGCCCATCAGGTCGCTGTCGGTGTCCTTCTGGTCGGAGTTGGGCGCACCCGGGCAGTTGTCGAAGCCGTCACCCACCGAGTCGCCGTCGAGGTCGACGTTGCACTGGGTGATGTCGGCGGGCATCACCTGGTTGGCGTTGGCCACGCGGGGGCAGTTGTCATCGCCGTCGAGCACGCCGTCGGCGTCGTCATCGGTGTCGCACGAGTCGCCCAGGAGGTCACCGTCGAGGTCGGCCTGCTGCGGGTTGGGAATGCTGGGGCAGTTGTCCGTCCCGTTGGGGAGGTTGTCGCCGTCGCCGTCGCCGTCGCAAATGTCGCCCATGCCGTCACCGTCGGTGTCGAGCTGGGCGAAGTTGGCGGCGCCGGAGCAGTTGTCGCAGGTGTCACCCACTCCATCGCCGTCCGCGTCGAGCTGATCGCGGTTGGAGGCGAAGGGGCAGTTGTCGCGGTCGTCGGCCTTGCCGTCGCCATCGGCGTCGTCGGTGTACGACAGCGTCACGCCGTCATCGGTGTAGGCCACCCACACCGAACAACCACAGCCACAGCCGCAGCCGCCGCCTTCCTCGCGGGGCGCGCCACAGGCGCTTCCCAGACACTCGGGGTTGTCGACGTTCTGCGCCAAGACAGGTACAGCAAAGACGAAGGCCGCCACCATCAGTACCGGGGAGGCGACTTTGAGCAGGTTCTTCAACATGGGGCAGCTCCTTTCAACCTTTCGCGATGTCCCTCAAGCAATTCCTGATCCTGGCGGTCGGGCTCAACTATTCAGAATGAATTCGGTGTGTTGTCAGCCGCCGCGGGCCTTCCCAGGTGTGGGGTGTGGGGGCGAGTCCCCAGCCGGATTGTGGGGTTCCCCCCTCAATTTCCCAGTACGAATTCTTCGGGGGCGATGCGAATCAGGCCGCGCGGGTCACGCGTCGCCGGAGGGATGAATTTCACCGGCACCACGGTGAGCGAGCCGATGCCGGTGCCGCGCGGGTCGTTCTCCCGGCCGACCTGGAAGTAAATGTAGATGTCGTTGTTGCCCTCGCGCACGTTGAGCCCCGGAATGCGTGGGTTGGGAACCCGCATCGTGTGCACCAAGCCGATGTTGTAGATGCGCAGGTCGTAGCAAGCGCGGCCGTCGTCGGTGGGGGGCGCGTCGTCGATGAAGTAGCCATAGGCGCGCTCGTTGCCGTAAGCGATGTCCGCCGAGTTGGGGTCGGTGTGGCGCTCGATTTCGGCGATGTTGGTGAAGCCGTCGCGGTCGGCGTCGGCGAGGTCCTCGGGGATGAGGGGGTTGGTCCCGCCGAGAAGCTCCACCAAGTCGGGGAGCGCATCGCCGTCGGAGTCGGTCACGCACGCGTCGGTGCCCAACACCCGTTCCTCGCAGTCGTTGAGCCGGTCGCCGTCGGTGTCGTCGGCGACGTTACAGCCGTTGATGAGGTCCACGTTCCCCGGCTGCGGGCGAAGACCCATGCGCAGCTCAACCCCGTCCATCAGGCCGTCGGTGTCCGAATCAGGCAGGGTGGGGTCGAGGCCCAGGGCCACCTCTTCCTCGTCCGCTACCCCGTCGCCATCGCTGTCGACGAGCAGCTGTCCGGTGCGGGAGATGGAGTTGCGGTTGAAAGCCACCAGGCGCTTGAGCCGTAAGGCGCGCTGCAGCGACGCATAGCTGATTTGCTGGTTGACCGTGTTGGCGAGGTTGAGCGGGTCGGTCTCGATGAGGGAGGTGCCGCCGGAGCGAGCGATCGCCGCTCCCATCGCGCTCACGGTCTGGTCCGGCGTGGTGCGCACGTACACCGGGTAAACCACCACCTCGCCGGCACCGTGCTCCTCGGCGAGGTTCTTGAGCTGGTCGGTCACCTGGGTGAGCTCGCAGGCGCTGCACGCCGCCTCGTCGGGGAGGAGGGCGTTGCACCGGGGGTCGATGCCGGCGTTGAACACCGGGTTGGCGCAGGAGGTGTCGGCCGAGCCGAACACCAGCACCACCACGTAGCGGGTGCGGGCCACCGTTCCCTTGCAGCCGGTCTGCATGTCTCCGGAGAGAATGCTCCTGGCCAGCTTGAGCGGCGCGCGCAAGGACACCGGGCCTGCCTCCTGGTAGGCGGCGTACTGGGTGACCGCCTGCTGAATCTGGGCGGCGTCGACGAACTGGCCCTGCAGGCCAGTGGCCACGGTGTGGAAGGCGACGAGCCCGAAGGTCACTCCGGGCGTGGAGAAGCGCGCGCCCAGCGACTGGAGCGCCTCGGTCATCTTCCCGGTGAGCACCCGGTCGACGTTGGCGCCGCCCTCGACCGCGTAGAGCACTTTCACCGGAAAGGCCTCGCCGCTGGCCAGCGGGACGCAGGCGCGCGCCTCGATTTCGGCCCGGTCAGGCCCGCCGATGCCTCCTTGGCCCGCGGCATAAAGACCGGCGTCGGTGCACGCGAGGGACAACGCCCCCAGCGCCATGGCCCTCCACCGCGATGCCCCAGACCGATGCATGGTTTCCTTGTCCGCTCGTGATCGGTGACAGCGGTGCCTTACAGCGAAGGCGATCAGATGGTGACGCTTCGCCCAGGTCAATAGGCAAGTGGGCGTCGCCGCCGTCGAAGCAGACCGCCCAAGGTTGCAAGAGCCAGAACCCCAAGGGAGCTCGTGCAGCCGCACCCCACGTTGGGCTTGGCCGGTGTGCACTCGACGACCACCTCGAGGGTTTGACTCTCGGTTCCGCCGTCTGAGGACGCCGTCAAACGCAGGGAGTGAGAGCCGGCTTGGTCGCGTGTAGGCACCCATGAAATCGCTCCGGTCGAGCTGTCGAGGGTCAGGCCGTCGGGCAACTCGCCACCGTCCGTCGCTTGAACGGAATAGGTGAATGGGCCGCCGGGAGCGGTGTACCGAAAAGGAAGGCCGCACCAGACCGTCGATGTCGGTGGGCCAAAGGCAGGTCGGCCACCTCCGTCAGCCGCATCGGGTTCGGAGAGGGTTCGTGCGCGCAGGCGCAGGCTCGACGACGAGGCATCGAGCGTGAGGTAGGCCGCCAGGTGTCGATTCGGGGCAGACGATGCCACCACCGGAAAAAGCTCGACGGCTGGCTCGGCGCTGACTGCAAACCCAGAGGGGTCGAGCACGACGCCCGAGGGAAGGACGCGTGCGGCGAAAACGTCGGGGGTGACTCCGGAGCGCAGATCCTCCCAGACCACCAGAAACTGATTTCCATCGTGCGCCACCTTGGGGGCACGCTGCGGGCCTCCAGCGACCGAGATGCCGAAGCGCTGACCTACGGGGCTGCCCTGCGCCAGGTGGACGGCGTACACGTCGGCCGATGTCCCCGAGTCCTCCCAGGCGACGAGGCAACGCGCGCCGTCGCAGGCCAGCGAGGGATACTGATGGGTGCCGGCATAGGCGGCGACGATGACGCCCATTCCGTCCGGCAGGGTGCCGTCGGGGAGCACTCGGGCGCCGAAAACGTCACCGGATGACGCCCGGCGCTCGTCGTACCAAACGACCTGGAAGCCTTCCGGGCTGGCGGCAACGGCGGGTTGGGATTGCTCGGAACCGGTGACGACCGCAATGGGGAGCGCCGCGGTGTCGGTGACCGTTCCGTCAGGGGTGACGCGCGCGCCGTAGATGTCGCCCACGCTGCCTTCTCTCCACACCACCAGGAACTGGTTTCCACCGAACGCGACTGCGGGCTCGGATTGGTCGGTCGCACCGCCGGCAATCACGAAGGGACTCGTGTCTTTCAGGGTGCCGGCCGGGTCCACCCGTTGGGCGACGATGTCCAGAGTGACTCCCTGATTCACGTAGGCGACGAGGTAGGAACCTCCACCGAACACGACGCTGGGGTCGTACTGGGCACCTACCCCGGTGTTGATGGAAAAGCCTGTGGCGTCGAGCAGATTGCCTTCGGAGTCAACCCGCGCCCCCATGATGTCTTGCGTTCCGTTCCGGTCGTCCTCCCAAACGAGGAGGTAGCCGGCTCCGTCGCTGGCGACTGCGACGCCGGTTTGGGCGTTTCCTGAGAGCGCCACCGGAAAGCCGGTTCCGTCCCTCAAGGAGAGGTCGGTGCCCATGCGGGTACCGAACACGTCTGGTGCTGCTTGGCGCCGTGTGTCCGTCCAGGTGAGGAAATGCTGCCCGGCTCCGAAGACCAGCGAGGGGTCGCTCTGGTCGTTCGTGCCCGTGGAAAGGAAGACGCCGCCCGCCGCGTCGAGCAGCGTTCCGGTGGCGCTCACCCGCGCTGCGTAGAGGTCGAGCGTTGCGCCGCGCGCATCTTGCCAGGCTACGAGGAAGCTCATCCCGTCGTAGGCGACCTTGGGCAAGGATTGCGTTCCCGAGACCGCGCCGACGCCGAGCCCCTGAGGCTCGAGCACCGTTCCGTCGGGCAGGACGCGCGCCGCGTAGATGTCGTCGCTGGTGCTGGACCGTTCGTCGCTCCAGGATACCAACAGCTGCCCACCACCCATCGCCACGGAGGGGCTGCGCTGGTAGCTGGGCGCGGTGGAGATGGCGATTCCCGCTGGGTCCAACACCACCCCGGCGGGAGACACCCGTGCTCCGAAGATGTCGGTCTCCGAGCTGGTGCCGGAGAAGCGCTCGTCGGCCCAAACCACCCAGTAGTTTGTTCCGTCGAAGGCGACCGCGGGGTTGTATTGAGCGTCGACCTCGGTGCTGATTGCCAACCCGCTGGGGTCGAGTACGACGCCAGCGCTGCTGACGCGGGCACCATAGATGTCCTCGTTGAGCGTTCCGTTGCGCTCGTCCTCCCATACGACGAAGAAGTTCTGACCATCGAACGCCACCGCAGGGTTCATTTGGTCGTTGGCGAAGCTCGCAATCAGAAAGCCACCGTTGGCATCGAGCACGACGCCGTCCTTGCTCACCCGTGCGCCCCAGATTTCCTCCAGGAGGTCATCCCACCAAACCACCAGGTAGTTCGTCCCGTCGAATGCCACCGCGGGAGTTTCCTCATCACGCTGGGTGGTGGCGACGCCGATGCCCAGCTGGTCGAGCACCACGCCCGCCGGGGTCACCCGCGCTCCGTAGATGTCGGAGGTCGACCACCGGTCGGACCGCACGTCGGCCCAAACGATGAAGTAGTTCGTGCCGTCGAAGCCAACCGCCGATTGGCTCTGAGCGTTGCTCGCCGGTCCCACGACCGGGGTGTCGATGGACAACTCTGGGGAGCTGGTGGGTACGCCCGCAGCGAGGACCCAAATCTGCAGGGCCAAGCCCAGTGGCGTGAGGGAGCACATGGGAACGCGGTCTATGAAACCCGAGTTGAATCGACCGCTCAAGCGACCTGGGCGTGCGTGCGCCGAAAGTTGGAACTGCAAAGTCGACGGTGGACTCATTCTCTGCTTCGCTTCTCCTGACGTGGCTCGCTCATCGTGGATAGGCGTTGCGTCATTGTGGGGCGCGTTGCTGTGGGTGGGCTGTGAAGTGCCGAGCGCCCAGCGTCCCCCGGTGGAGGGCGGGCGAGCCGACGCCTTGAGGGGGGCCTCCTTCTCCGCCCTTCCGTCCATGGCCGAGCCTCGTTCGGTCTTCTCCGCGACGGTGCTTCCGACCGGCAGCGTCTTGGTCGCCGGAGGGGGAAACTCCCTCCCGGGAGAGCTGGACAGCGCCGAAATCTATGACCCGCTTCGCAACCGGTGGCGCAGCGTCGCCGCCCTGCCTCAAGGCAGGTTCCTCCATGGGGCCAGCGTGCTGCGCGACGGGAGGGTGATGTTGACGGGAGGAATCATCCAGGGCGCGGCGACCTCCTCCACCACACTCTTCGACGTGGAGCTAGAGAGCTGGAGCGCCGGGCCGCCGATGACCGTTCCCCGCAACGACCTGACCGCGCACCTTCTGAACGACGGCCGGCTCATCGTCGCCGGGGGAAGCGCCGCCCCACCGTCGGCCGAGCTGTTCGACCCGCAGGCCAACACCTGGGCGCTGGCGCCATCCGGCGTGGGGTCGTTCTACGCGGGCTACGGCTCTTCCCGGCTCTCCCCCGACGAAGTGCTGTTCCACAGTCGGCCCCAGCCCAGAGTGTTTGACGCGGCGTCAGGTACATGGAGCTCGGTGGGGGCGATGACTGTGCTGCGTGGCAATGTCACCTCGGTGCTGCTTACCAACGGAATGATGCTGGTAGCGGGGGGTAACGTCTCGGGCATGGGGGCGTACCCGAACTGTGAGCTCTACGACCCGGTGGGCAGGGTTTTCGCTCCTGCGCAAAGCATGAACGACGCGCGGTACGACCACGCGGCGGTGCGCTTGCCCAGCGCGAAGGTCCTCGTTCTGGGTGGGGGTGGGGTGCAAAACGTGGTTTTGGGCTCGGCTGAAATCTATGACCCGGCCTTCGATGTCTGGACCCTGGCGGCCTCGATGAGTACTGGGCGCGTTCTTCACTCAGCGACGGTTCTCTACCACGGAGGCGTGCTCGTCATGGGTGGGTATGGCGACACGACCGAACTGTCGACCGCGGAGCTCTTTCGCGTGTGGAACGACAGCGTCACGGGGGCGACACCCCTGCCGCGGCCTTCGGCGCGCCCTTCGGCTCTTCTGCTTCCGTCGGGAAACGTCTTGGCGCTGGCCGACCTGCCCCAGCTCTACGACCCTGTCGCCGACCAATGGACGTTGGTGGACTGGCAGCTCGGCGCCGCTCTGAAGTCGTCCACCCTGACGCTGTTGGCCGATGGACGTGTCTTTTTGGCTGGAGGACAGCTCGCCTCCACACCCACGGCGAACGCGCTTCGTTATGAGCCGGCGACCGGAAGTTGGGCTGACGTCGCGCCGATGAGGTTTCCTCGCGCCGAGCACGTGGCGCTCGCTCTTTCCGACGGCCGCGTCGTGGTGGCCGGTGGATCAGATTCGGCAGGGCCGCTGCGAAGCGCGGAAACGTTCGAGCCGGCGAGTGGGACGTGGGCCTTGGCGGCGCCGATGCGGTTGGCCCGCAAGAACGCCCGTGCCGTGCTGCTTCCCTCCGGTGACGTGCTGGTCGTGGGTGGAGAGAGCTCCGCCGGCTCGCTGGACTCGGCCGAGGTATACGAACCGCGAACCAACGCGTGGACGCTGGTGGCGCCGATGCAGGTTGGCCGCGCCGCGCCCATCGCCCAGCTGCTCCCCGACGGAACGGTGCTGGTCGCGGGCGGGTGGCAAGCGGGCACGCCGCTGTCCAGCGCCGAGCGGTTCGACCCTTCGACGCGCACCTGGGTCTCCGCGGCGCCGATGCTCGAAGCCCGCGCAGACGCCAGCGCGACGCTGCTGCTCAACGGCAGAGTCTTCGTGGCCGGCGGCGAGGGGCCGCTCGGGGCGCTCGGCAGCGCAGAGCTCTACGACTTCGTCTCCAACAGCTGGGTGGCCGCCGCGCCGCTCGACGGACCGCGGACGAAGCACGTGGCCACGATGCTGGATGACGGCCGGGTGCTCCTGACCGGTGGGGAGGATGATCAGCAAGCCCCTGTCGCCAGCGCGCTGCTGTACGACGAGGGCCGCGGGGCAGGCCCCAGCTGGACACCTACCCTCCAGCCCCTCTCCCAGGGTGTGATGCGAGGGGCTCAGGTTCAGCTCACGGGGACGCTCTTCACCGGTGTCGGTGAAGCTTCCAGCGGTCAGTCACCCGCCCCCAATGATGCGCCGTTGCTCCTGTTGCAGCACGCCGAGTCGGGGCAGCACGCCCTGGGGAGGATGACGCGATGGACGAGCAGCTCCGCCAACGCCGAGCTGCCTACCGACATGCCTGGAGGCTGGGCTTGGGCGCGCGTGGTGGTGAACGGGGTACCCAGCCTCGCCCAGCCGATCTGGGTGAGCGACGGCTCGACAGTGCCCGTTTGCCCGAGCGGTCCCTGCACGCCTCCGCGCTTCGTCTCACCGCCCGTGACGAGCGCGGTGTGCTTCGAGCCTTACCAGTACCAACCGCAAGTCGAGGGCACAGGGCCCTTTCGATTCCACGTGAGCGGGCCTGGCGAGCGTACGGCGCCCGAGGGCTTCACGATGGACGAGGGCACCGGAGAAGCTCGCTGGGTCCCCTCGCGCGCGCAGGCGGGGGCTCAGCCCATCGAGCTGTGGGTCGACTCGCCGGGGGGCTCCGACCTTCAGGCGTTCACCCTCGAGGTGGAGTGCGCTCCGAGCCAGTACGTCGTCGGCTGTGGCTGCGGCGGCGGCGGAGCGTGGGGCGGCGGGCCGCTCCTGTGGGCGTGGCTCCTGTGGCGAGCGCGACGTCAGGGCAGCTGTCGCCGAAACACGCCCTGATCCGTCGTCATCAGCGCCGTGGGCGGGCTTCCGGGCAGCACGGCGACACTCCAGGCCGCCACCGTTCCGGTGAGCCCGGTGTTGAACGCGCTGAACTGGTTGCCATCCGCGGCGTAGTAGGCGCCGTCCTGGGTGGCCGCCAAAATTCCTCCGCCGGAGGTGAAGGCCAGGTGGTTGACGAAGAGCGCCGCTCCGGCAAGGCCGCTGTCCAGCGAGCTGAAGGTCGCGCCTTGGTCGGTGCTCTTGCGAATTCCCACCGCCTGCAGACGGCCCACCAGATAGACGTTGTTGCTCGGGTCGACCTGCACGCCGTGCGCAACCCAACCCGGGCCGGTCCACACCTCTGAATACGAGCGTCCATTGTCCTGCGAGCGCCACAGCGCGGGGCCCGCAGCCGTCGTCACCCCGGCGAACAAAACTCCCGTGGCGTCGACTGCCAACGGCGAGAAGCGGAAGGTGGTTTTGAACACCAGCGAGCCACCCAAGAGCGCGGTGGGTGAAAAGGCGTGCCCATCGTCCTCGCTGAAGAAGACGCCTGTGTCCGGCCCGCCCGTGCCCACTTGCTCGACGGCACCTCGCCGCTGGTAGGCGTATACGCGTGTCGGAGACGAGGGGTCGAAGGCGACGGCGGCGATATTGCGTGCCAGCCCTTGCGGTCGAGTCGAGGTGCGGTCTGACAGGTGGTACTCGATGAGGCTGGTGGAGGCCCCTCCGCCCTCGAACAGGTCCTCGTCGGTGGCCAGGAAGAGGCGGTTGTCGTCGCGCGGGTCGACTGTCACGTCGGAGAAGGAGATGCTCCCCACCCCTTCGGCGACCCGCTCCCAGGTTTGGCCGCTGTCGGTGGTGCGGTAGAGACCGACGGCGGACAGAAGCCACCCTACCGAGCCGGTCACGGTCACACGCGCCAAGAGCTCGTCCATTCCCGACGAGGGTTGAAAGCGCTTGCCACCGTCGGTGGAGACATAGAGGTTACCGGTCGTTCCCGCAAAAACCAGCTGCGCATCGTCGGGAGCCACCGCTACCGCCGTCACCACGGGGTCGATGAGGCACAAGCCCACCCGCTGTAATCCGGCCCCAAAGAATTGCTGCAGCCCTTGACCCCGGGTCGCGGCCCACAGCGCGCCTGCGGCAACCGTGGCCTGGGCGATGTCGTCGGCCACCGGCCCTGCTGCGGTCTCGACCCGATGCCAAGTGCTCCCGCGGTCGGTGCTCTCCAAGAGCCCAGCATCTTTGGTGGCCAACAACAGCCGGTCGGGATTCTGGGCGTCGGTGGCCAAGGAGCGCACGTTGGCCAGCGGCACCGCGCCGAAAAGAGAAGCTCCTTCGGCGAGCGCGGTGAAGGTTTGGCCCGCATCGGTGCTCCGGTAGATGCGCGCGCCGTCTGCCAAGTAGAGCCAGTCTCGCTCGGCCACGTCGGCGGCGATGGCCAGCACCGGTCCACCGGGATTGGGGTCGACGCCGGTGAAAGGCAACGCCGTCCATGACCCGCCCGCATCACGAACATAGAGGCTGGCGGCGGCCGACAAAGGCTGCGCCGCGCTCCCTTCCACCAGGGCGTAGACCCGCTCCGGAGCACCCGCGGCCACCGCCAGGGCACGTACCCGCGCCGGGCTGTGCAGCCCACCGTTGACGAGGGTGAAGGAGACGCCTTCGTCGTCCGAGACGTACACCCCGTCGTTGGCGCTGCCTGAAAGCGAAGCCACCGCCGCGTAGATGCGCCCACTACCGGGAACGGAGACGAGCGCGGTGACGCTCGAGCCGGGGAAGCTCGCTACCGGCGCCAAGGTGGCTCCCTGGTCCGTCGAGCGGTAGATGTGCCCGCCTCGCCCCGAAATCAACCC
>JBMORE010000042.1:0-30181 GCA_049322255.1 Myxococcota bacterium
TCCGGGACAGCAGTCTGCCGAGGCTTGGTCATGACCCACAGCCAAACCGAAGTGCGTGTCCCCCCACAACTTCAGCGTTCGGTATTGCTAACGAGATCGATCACTTATCGTGCGCTCGCCCTGCCCCAAGGGAGAGGGGGTTTGAGATGGCTCGAGACTCTCAACGACCGGTGACCATCGCCTTCGACGTGATGGGCAGCGACTTCGGCCCCGCCGAGGTGGTCAAGGGGGCGGCACAGCTTTCGCTCGAGACCCCGCACATTCACGCCCTGCTCGTGGGCGATCGCGCGCAGATCGACGCCGCGCTGGAGAAGACGCGCCACAGCGGCGAGCGGGTGGCGGTACACCATGCCGCGCAGCTCATCGGCATGGGCGAAAAGCCCGGGGAGGGCTTACGGGAAAAGCCAGAGGCCTCCATCCTGACGGCGGCGAGGCTGGTGGCCGAGGGCGAAGCCCAGGCGCTGGTCTCGGCGGGCAACACGGGTGCAGGGGTGCTGGCCTGCGCCCAGAGCTTCAAGCTCCTCCCCGGTGTGCGGCGCGCCGCGCTCGCCGCCGTCTACCCCACCCGTGCCACCCGCGGCGAAAAGAAAGACCCTTTCTCCCTCATCCTCGATGTGGGAGCCACCGTCGTCGCCACCGCCGACGACTTGGTGGCCTTCGCGGTGATGGGGGCGGCCTACGCGAAGATCATCTCCAAAAACCCCAACCCCTCGGTGGGGCTGTTGTCGAACGGGAGCGAGGCGAACAAGGGTCCTCCCCAGGTGGTGGAGGCGCACCAGCGCCTTTCGGCGATGCGCGGACTTTCTTTCGTGGGAAACGTCGAGGGGGTGGACATTCCCAAAGGCACCGCGGACGTCATCGTGTGCGACGGCTTTACGGGCAACGTGTGCCTCAAGATGCTCGAGGGCGTGCAGGAGACGGTGGTCGAGCTGGCCAGGTACGCCTACAAGGAGAAGCTCTTGTGGCGCGCCGGTCTGGCGATGCTCTCTTCGGGCATCGAGCGCATCAAGGAGGTGACCGACTGGGAGCAATACGGTGGTGCTCCGGTGCTCGGCTTCGACCGCCTCTTCATCAAGGCGCACGGACGGTCGAAGGCGCGGGCGATCGCCAACGCGGGGAAGGTGGCGGCCAAAGCGGTGGCCAACGCTCTGACGCGGGCGATCGAGGAAGGCCTGGCTTAAGTGAGCCTGCTGGATCGGTTCGACCCCCGCCCGCCCAAGCGCATCTACCGGTGGGACCTCGACAAGACGTACCTGCGCACCGAATTCGACTCCTTTCGCGAGCTCGTACGCACCGCGATGCAGAAGGCGCACGAGAAGGTGGCGGTGCCGGGAGCCTCGGCGTTGATTCGGGAGCTGCGCGCCAACGGCGACACCCGGCTGTGCATCGTCTCCGGCAGCCCCACCCAGATGCGAGCGGTGCTGGCGGAGAAGCTCAAGCTCGACGGGGTGGAGTTCGACGAGCTGGTGCTCAAGGACAACGTCCGTAACCTCTTGCGCGGGCGGTTCCGGGCGCTCAAGGGGCAGGTGGGCTACAAGCTGCCGGTGCTGCTCGAGTCGCGCGCGCGCTCGCCGATCGACGCCGAGGAGGTGCTCTTCGGCGACGACGCCGAGGCTGACGCGTTCATCTACTCGCTCTACGCCGACATGGTGGCCGGCCGGGTGAGCGAGGAGGTGGTGCACCAGGTGTTCGAGGCCGCCCAAGTCTACCCGGACAACGCCGCGCGGGCGTTGGACGCTTGGAGGCGCACCGCACGCGCCGATCCGGTACGGCGCATCTTCATTCACTTGGACCGGCTCACTCCCCCGGCGCACTTTGCCCGCTACGGGCCGCGGGTGGTGCCGGTGTTCAACTACTTTCAGGCGGCGCTGGTGCTGATGGCCGACGGGCACCTCTCGGCGCCGCAGGTGGTGAAGGTGGCGGCGGAGATGGTGCAGACCGCCGGGTACAACCTCTTCACCCTCTCCAACTCCTTCCAAGACTTGGTGCGCCGCGGGCTGCCGCTGCAAGACGTGGCGGCGACGCTCACCCAGGCGCTGCAGGGGCCCAGCGCGCTGGTGGCGGCGTTTCGGCCGCTGCCCGACATTCTTTCCGCCTTCACCAAGCGCCTCGCCGCGCTGGGCGCCACCCCGCCGCCGCCCAAACCCAAGGAGATCGACTACCTCACCTTGATGGACGACGCCCGCCCTCGTAAGCCCTCTGCCCGTGGGAGAGGGGAAGGGTGAGGGGCGTCAATTCGGGCCCCTCACCCCAACCCTCTCCCAGAGGGAGAGGGGGCCTCGGCCCGGGGGCTCAAGGGACGGTCGCGGGGAAGGTAGCCTTCCTCCTGAAACCAGCGGTACGCCTCGCGCACCCCCAAGCGAACGGGCCTTGGCAGGTAACCCAGCTCGCGGGCCGCCTTCGCCGAGGAGTAGTACGCCGGGCGGAACATCGCCGTAAGGAACGCGGGGGCCAACATCCGGGGTGACGTGGAAGCGAGGTGCGCAAGGAAGCTGGTCGCGCGGGTGAGCTTCTCGGAGAGCGGAACCCAAGGTGGCCGAACGCCTGCCTCCTCGGCACAGATGCAAAGCAGCTGGCGGTAGGTGAGGTTCTCGCCGCCGAGAATGTAGCGTTCACCCGCGCGGCCGTGTTCCAGCGCCAGGAAGAGCCCTTGCGCTACGTCAGCGGCATGCACGAAGTTGGTGCCTCCGCTGGGGTAGACCGCCAGCCACCCCTGGGCGACCGCCAAGAGCAGCTCGCCCGAGGTGGGGCGCACGTCGTACGGCCCGATGACGAAGCTCGGGTTGGCCACCACCACCTCGAGCCCATCGCCCCCGCCCGCCAGCGCCAACCGTTCCGCCTCGAGCTTGCTTTGGGCGTAGGGCCCGCCGGCGCGCTCGCAAGGCGAGTCTTCGGTCGCCGGATCGGCCAGCGTCCCGGGAGAAATCGTCGCCACGCTGGAGACGTGGAGGAGCCGCCGAACCCCGGAGGCGCGCGCGGCTTCGAGCACGGCGCGGGTGCCCTCGACGTTCACCCGAAAAAGCTCCTTTGCCGCGGCATCCTCCAGCCGCACCAGCCCCGCGGCGTGAACGACACAAGTGGCGCCTTCCATCGCCCGCCGCAGCGAGGCCCCATCGAGCACATCGCCCAAGCACTCGTCGAAGGACAGCCCGGAAAGCCCACGGCGGTCGGAGCGCTCGCGCACCAACACCCGCGGCCGTACACCGGCCCGGGCCAGCCGATGGGCCAGGTTGGCGCCCAAAAGGCCCGTGGCTCCGGTGATGAGGACAGACACGCACGCTCCCGAGAGTTGGGGTATAGACGGGCCCGCTTAGAGCGCTCCTGATGGGAGCGTCAACCGCGAATGACGCGAGACTCCACGGCGCCTCCTTCGGTGGGCGCCCCACCCGAGCCAGCCTCGGCAGACATCGAGAAGGCGTCGCAGGTCGTGCCAGAGGCCGGCCCGGTCGGGGAGCGCCCTGATACATCCGGCTTCGACCCGTACCACCCCACCTCGGGCGAGCCCCCGGAGATCGACCCCGCCGAGCTCGACCCCGACGCGCTCAAGGTCGTCTTCCGCCTGCGCCAGCACGGGCACCAGGCGTACCTGGTGGGCGGTTGCGTGCGTGATTTGCTGCTGGGCGGGCGGCCGAAGGACTTCGACATCGCCACCAGCGCCCACCCCGGTGAGGTGCGCGCCATCTTTCGCAATTGCCGTCTGATTGGCCGTCGCTTCCGCCTCGCCCACATCTACTTCAAGGGGGGGAAGATCATCGAGGTCTCTACCTTCCGCGCCAACCCCACCGAAGTGGAGGAGGTGCAGGCCGAGCTCGAGGGGGTCGACGGGGGCGAACAACCCAACGGAGCGGTAGGGGGCGAGGTGGAGGAGGACCTGCTCATCACCCACGACAACGTCTTCGGTACCGCCGAGCAGGACGCCCGCCGGCGCGATTTCACCATCAACGGGCTCTTCTACGACCCGGCGGCGGGGAAGGTGATCGACTACGTGCGCGGGGTACGCGACCTGCGCCTGCGCTCGATTCGCACCATCGGGGACGCAGAGGTGCGCATGCGCGAAGACCCGGTGCGCATCCTCCGGGCGGTGCGCTTCTCCTGCAAGCTGGGCCTGGACATCGAGTCGAGCACCTACGCGGCGATGGAAGGTGCGGTGGAAGATCTGCTTCGCTGCGCTCCCCCCCGGCTTTTGGAAGAGACTTTTCGCCTCATCCGCGGGGGGGCTTCTGCCCCTTGCATCCGGCTTTTGGCCGCGCTCGATGCGCTGAAGGTGCTCCTGTCGCCGATCGACGAGTACCTTCGCCGCGGCCCCGAGGAGGAGGCGACCTTCTTCTCCCACGCCGCCGCCCTCGATCGGCGGGTCGCGGCGGGTGAGGCGATGGACGACGGCATGCTTCTGGCGGTGCTCTTGTTGCCCATCAGCCGCGCTGCACCCGAGGCGCCGGTGGAGGAGGGAGGCAGACCGTCGGTGGCCGAAGCGATCGAGCAGCTGCTCTCCGAGTTGGTGCGCACGGCCCGCCTGCCCAGGCGAATCGCCGAGCGCTGCCGAGTCATTCTCATCGCTCAACGCACCCTCTCCGGCGAGCGCAGGCGGCGCGGGCCGCCAGGTGCGTTCCGCCGGCACCCGCTGTTCAACGAGGCGCTGACGGTATTCGAGATTTCCGTCGAGGCCACCGGTCGGTTCCAAGAAGCGCTGGCCGCGTGGAAGGCAGGGGCCGCCCCGGAGCCCCAGCCAGGCGCAGAGGGCGCTGGCCGTCGCAGGCGTCGCCGCCGTCGACGTCGCGCAGGAGCACGCTCCGCTTTTCCGAGCAACGCAGGCGAGGACGCGTAACTCTCCCCTCACCCCCGCCCTCTTCCCAAGGGAGAGGGTGTGCGGTCGAAGCGGCGGTGCTCATCGTCGTCCTTCAGGTCAGCGGTGACCACCGCGCGCGAGCCGAAGCGCTCGGCGATGCGGTCGAGCGTTCGATTGAGGCGCTGGGCTCGGTTCGGCGCTGCGTCGAAGAGGCCCAGCTGGCCGTCGCCTCCTAAGTCTTGCGCCGAGACGCCCGTGAGCCGCACCTTCTTTTCGAGGCGGACTTTGGCGAGCAGGGCGCACGCCTCCCGGTAGAGGGTTTGCCCGTCGTCGGTGGGCTCGTCGAGGGTGGCGCGGCGGGTGAGGAGCGTGAAGTCGGCGTACTTGATTTTGAGCTGCACCACGCGCGTCTTCACCCCGGCGCGGCGCAGGCGGCGGCCGACCCGCAGCGCCTGGCCGTGCAGATGGGGAGTGAGCGCGTCCGCCCCGGCGAGATCCCCGTCGAAGGTGTCTTCAGCCCCGATCGACTTGGCCTGGCGGTCGGGTACCACCGCGCGCTCGTCGATGCCATGGCTCAGCTCCCACAAGTGGCGCCCGCCGCCGCCCAGCTCGTCCTCCAGCCACTGCGGTGTTTGGGCGGCGACGTCTCCCACGGTGCGCAGTCCCAACGCACGCAGCGCCTCCTCCCCTTTCGGACCTACCCCCCACAGGCGGCCGACGGAAAGCGGCGCCAAGAAGGCTCGTTCTTCACCCGGACGAACCTCCTTTTGCCCGTTGGGTTTGGCGAGGTCGGAGACGATCTTCGCCAGGAATTTGGAGGGCGCGATGCCGGCCGACGCGGTCAGCCCCGTCTCGGCGGTGATGCGTGCTCGCAGGTGCGCGGCGATTTGCGCCGGAGCGCCGAAGAGCCGCTGCGAGGCGGTGACGTCGAGGAAGGCCTCGTCGAGCGAGAGCGGCTCGACCAGCGGGGTGACGGACTCGAAGAGGGAGAAGACGTGGTCGCTGGCGTCGGCGTAGGCCGCCGGCCGGGGTGGAACCACCACGGCGTGCGGGGCCAGCTTCAGCGCGCGCGACATGGGCATCGCGCTCTTCACCCCGAACGGGCGTACCTCGTAGGAAGCGGCGAGCACCACCCCGCGGGTGGGGTGACCGCCGACGATGACCGGTTTGCCGCGCAGAGAGGGGTCATCGCGCTGCTCCACCGAGGCGTAGAAGGCGTCCATGTCGATGTGCAAGATGGCGCGCGGCACGCGAAGGACACTCTAGCGCCTTCGATGGTCCCTGCTGCGGAACCTACGCCGCCAGCGGCTCGTCATTCAGGCGACGGGCTTGGTCGCCCGTCTCCGCTCCGCGCGCGCCTTCAAATTCTGCTGCTCGAGAAACGCCGCGCGCCGAAGGTGGGCGCGCACCAACCCCACCAGCTCGTCGGGATGGTAGGGCTTGCGAATGAAATCGTCTCCGCCTGCGGCCAACCCCTCCAGGCGCTCGTCGAAGGAAGTCGAGGAGGAGAGGAAGAGAATGGGGAGGAACGGCCGCTGTGTGCAGCGCTCACGCAGGGTACGGCACAGCTCGAGGCCGTTCACCCCCGGCATGTGAATGTCGAGGAGAACGAGATCGGGCAACCGGTTCTCGATGAGCGCCAGCGCCTCCCGGGCCGACGCGCAGTGCAAGACCGGGAAGCCGGACGATTCGAGGTGCGCGCCGATGAACTCACGGCTGATCTCCGAGTCGTCCACCGAGAGCACGCTGGCACCCTCCACCGAGGGTTCGGCGGAAGGGGCAGGCTCGGGCTCGGGCGGTGGGGCGACTTCCGACAGGCGAATCACCCCGGTGGGCAAGGGGCCGTACACCTCTGTGTGGCCGCTCACCGGGGCCGCATAGTGAGCGGTGACAGCGGTCGGCGCGGGTAAAAGAGCGCCACTGAGCTTGGCAGCTGCGGTCTGCATCGCGGTGAGGCCGGAGCTGGCGGAGGCGAGGAGCGCCTGGGCGTGGTCCATCTGGTCTTTGAAGAGCCCGCGTAGGAAAGCGGCGACGTCCTCTTCGGTGGCCATCAACGAGGGAACGGCGGCGGAGATTGCCCGCGCCATCGCCGCCGCGTTGGGGAAACGCGCCTCGGGGTTCCGGTGCAGCGCGGTCATCACCACGTCGGAAAGCGCGCGCGGCACCCCCGGGTTCGCGGCGATGGGCGCGGGAATCTCGTCTCGTAAAATTCCGCGGAAGGTGAGCAGCTCCGAGCCTCGTTTGAACAGTGGCCGCCCGGTGAGCAGCTCGTGCAGCACCACGCCGGCGGAAAAAAGGTCGGAGCGCGGGTCGAGCGGTGCACCGCGGGCCTGCTCGGGGGACATGTAGCCATGACTGCCCTTGATGTTGCCCGTGGACGTTCGCGAGAGGCTGCCCTTGGCCTTGGCCACCCCGAAATCGATCACCTTCACCTTCCCCTCGTAGGTGAGCATCACGTTGTTGGGGGAGATGTCGCGGTGGATGATCGGCGACGGCTCTCCGCTTTGCAGGGTGAGCTCGTGGGCGTGCTGCAAGGCCTTGCAGAGGTCGCGCCCGACCATCGCCGCGACCCCGATGGGGAAAGGGCGCTTCATCTTCTGGCAGGTGCGCAAGATGGAGCTCAGGCTCTGGCCGGAGATGAACTCCATGGCGATGAACAGCTCGCCGCCCTCCTGCCCGAGCTCGTACACCTGCGCGATGTTGGGGTGAGAAAGCGAGGCGCTGATGCGCGACTCGTCGACGAACATGCGCACGAACTCGTCGAAGTCGCGCAGGTCGGGGAGGATGCGCTTGATCGTCACCAGGCCGCGGTTCTCGGTGGTGGCGAGGAAAATCTCCGCCATGCCGCCGACGGAGAGACGCGAAAGGAGCTGGTAGCGGCCGAGGCGCATGGGGTTTTCAGTCTAATCGCAGCCGATGGGTCTCCAAACAGGCAGCCAGCTCGGCAGGCAGCGGGCTTTCCACGGTCACTTGCCGACCGGTGGAAGGGTGTGCCAGCGCGAGCGAGCGCGCGTGGAGGAAGAAGCGCGTCAGCGCCGGCTCGGCCCGCCCGCCGTAGCGCACATCGCCCACGATGGGGGCGCCGATGGCCGCCAGGTGGGCACGCACCTGGTGCAGAACCCCGGTGAGAATGCGCACCTCCACCAGCGAAAACTCTCCTTGGCGCGCCAACACCCGGAAGGAGGAAATCGCCTCGCGCGCGTCCTCTCCATCGGCCGCGGGCTCCACTCGGTCGCCGTGGTGCCGCAGCGCCAGCTCGATTTCGCCGGCATCGGCGATCGGCCCGGTCACCAGCGCCCAGTAACGCTTGTCCACCTTTCGCTCGGCAAAGGCAGCCCGCACCTTCTCCCACGCGGCGCGGTTCCTGGCGGCCAGGAGCACCCCGGAGGTCTCCACGTCGAGCCGGTGGCACAAGCCCGCCTCGCGTGGATCCTCCGAGGCGTCGGCGCACTCGGGGTAGCGGGCCACCAGCGCATTGGCCACCGTGCCCTTCTCACCGCTCGCCAACGGGTGCGAAGGGCGGCGCGCCGGCTTGTCGAGAAAGAGAAGGTCGGCGTCCTCGTGCAGGACGGTGAGGGGCGCTTGCGGCTCGGGCACCGGCGCCCGCGGGCCCTCTTCCTCCACTTCGATGGCCACCGACTGCCCCGGGGTGACGAGCTGCCCCTTCTTGGCTTTGCGTCCGTCGACGCGCACGGCTCCCGCCTCGAAGAGCGCCTTGAGCTTGGCCCGCGACGCGGCCAGGGCCTCGCCCACGAAGAGATCGAGCCGCTTGCCGGCAGCTTCTGGCGGTACGGTGAGCTCGCGATGGGCCATCACTCCGCCAGCGCCTCGTAGACCTCTTCGGCGGTCTGATAGCGGTCGTCGGGCTCCTTGCGGATGAGCCGGTGCGCCACCCGGGCGAGCTGCTTGTCCGCCCGCGCGTTGAGCGTCTGGAGTGGCGCGGCCTCGGTTTCGAGCACCTTCTGCCACAGCTCGTAGGGGGTGCGCGCATCGAACGGCGGCCGCCCCGAGAGCAGCTCGTAGAGAATGACGCCCAAGGAGTAGAGGTCAGCGCGGCCGTCGAGCGGCTCACCCAGGACCTGCTCCGGCGCCATGTAGCGGAAAGTGCCCACCAGCCGGCCATCGGCGGTGACCGCGGCGTCGTCGGCGAGAAACTTGGCCAAGCCGAAGTCCATCAGCCGCACTTGGCGATCTTCGTCGACCATCACGTTGGAGGGCTTCAAGTCGCGGTGCACCAGGCCGTGCCCGTGGATGTAGGCGAGCGCCCGGCACAGCTGGAGCATCGCGTCTTTCAACCGGCCGACCCGCTCGGGGTGGTTGAGCGCTTCGAGATCGACTTCGAGCGGCTTGGCCACAGGCTCCGGCGCGGAGACGCCCACGTCGAAAGGGAGCACCGTCTCGGTGGAGAAGGGCAAGTCGGTGTCCGGTTCGTCGGCGGCATCGGCGAGCGCGCGCACCGAGGCCGGGCCGGAAGCGTAAGCAGCCTCCTCCGAAGGGGTCTCGTTGGCGTACTCGGAGAGAGAGAAAGGCGAAGGGGCGTAGTCGCCCGACGCGTCGCTGTCGTCCAGCGAGAGGCTGTCGGAGTCGCCGACGTGAGAGGGAGGCGCCGAAGCCTGGCGGCTTTTGCGAATGGCGTTGGACAGGCCGCTGGGGCTTTCCAGCTCTGTGCTGGCGAGGGAGAGGTACTGGCGCAAGGTGAGCCCGTCGACCAGCTCCATCGCTAGGTAGGGGTAACCCTGGTGGACGCCGGTGTCGAAGACCTTGACCACGTTGGGGTGCGACAGGTCGGCGAGCGTCTCGAACTCCCTGGCCAGCCGGCGCGCCGCGCGGGGGTCGAGCGCAGGCCCCGTCGAAAGCAGCTTGAGCGCCGCCGGCTCTCCGCTGCGGCGGTCGATGGCGCGGTAGACAGTGCCCACGCCGCCGCTGCCGATTGTTTCCAGCACGCGGTAGGGGCCGATGACCTTCGGAGGCATGGAAGCCGCGCGATCATAACAGCTAAGATGCGCTGAGGTGTCCGAGCTCGAATCAAAGGTGAAGTCGCGGCCGTTGCCGCGCCACGTGGGCATCATCATGGATGGCAACGGGCGGTGGGCCCAGAAGAAAGGCCGCCCACGGGTGGAGGGGCACAAGGAGGGCTCGCAGAGCGTGCGCGAGGTGACCCGTGCCGCGCGGCGGGTGGGGGTGAAGGCCCTCACCCTCTATGCGTTCTCCTCGCAGAACTGGTCGCGGCCTGACGAGGAGGTCGCCGCGCTGATGGAGCTCTTGCGCGAGTATCTGGAAAAAGAGCGCGCCGAGATTTTGGACAACGGCATTCGGCTTCACGCGATCGGCGAGCTGGACAGGCTCCCTGCGTTCGTGCGCGAGCCGTTGGAGACGTTGCGGGCCGACTCGGCGGCAAATCAGACGATGGTGCTCACCTTGGCGCTCAGCTACGGCGGTCGGGAGGAGATTCTCCACGCCGCCCGCCGCCTCGCGCAGCGCCCCGATGCCTCCCAAGCCACGGAGTCCGACTTCGAGGCGCTCTTGTGGACCGCGCTCTTGCCGCCGCTCGATCTGGTCATCCGTACCAGCGGGGAAAAGCGGCTCTCCAACTTCCTCCTGTGGCAGGCGGCGTACGCCGAGCTGATGTTCGTCGACACGCCTTGGCCCGAGTTTCGCGGCGAGGCGTTGGTGGAGTGTCTGGCCGCCTACCAGAACCGGGAGCGGCGCTTCGGTAAGACGTCGGCACAGCTCAAGGCCACTTGGTGAACGAGAAGAACAAGAACCTGGTGGTGCGCATCGCCTCCGCCCTCGTCTTGTTGCCGCTCGTCCTTTTCCTCTTGGTGAAGGGCGGCTACTTCAGCGCGGGGCTGATGGGGTGGGCAGCGGCGGTGTGCGCGTGGGAGTACTACGTCATCACCCAGAAGAAACTTTCGCCCATCGCCGTGGTGGGCATTGCCCTGGCGGGGCTGTTTCCGCTCCTCCCCGTGTGGCGGCCGGAGCAGCTGGGCACCATCGCCTTTTGGTCCACCGCGGGGTTTTTCTTCCTCGCCTGGGGGTACCACCTGGTGCGCGGGCCGCTCCACGAGGCGCCGGTCATCGTCGGGCATCTGGTGGTGGGGCTTCTCTACGGCTCGCTGGGAATGACCGCGCTCTCCGGGCTGCGTGAAGGCACGCACGGGTTTCTGTGGGTGCTTTGCGCGCTCATCGTCACCTGGCTCAACGACACCGCTGCCTACTTCACCGGGCGCGCGTTCGGCCGGCACAAGCTGTACCCACAGGTCAGCCCGCACAAGACGTGGGAAGGTTTTTTCGGAGGCGTGGCCGGATCGGTGGGGGGCTTGTTCGCCGCCAAGTACCTGTTCTTTTCCGAGCTCTCGGTGCTCGACTGCCTGGTGGTCGGCTTGGCGGGCGGAGTCTTGGGTCCTGCGGGAGACCTGTGCGAGTCGATGGTGAAGCGTGCTTACGACGTGAAGGACTCGGGGCGCATCATCCCCGGCCACGGGGGGCTGCTCGACCGCATCGATGCGCTGCTTTTCAACGCTCCCATGGTGTACGTGTACGCCCACTTCATCCGCTCGGCGCTGGGGTGAGCTTCGCGTTGTTCGCCCCGGGGCGGGGGATTAACCTTCGCGACTATGGACGGTCTTCAGAAACTGGGTTTCTTCTTGATTCTGTTGGGTGTGCTCGTGTTCGTGCACGAGCTCGGCCACTTCCTCGTCGCCAAGCTCCTCAACGTCAAAGTGCTCAAGTTCTCCATCGGCTTCGGGCCGCGCATCTTCGGCTTCACCCGGGGAGAGACCGAGTACCGCGTCTCGTGGATTCCATTGGGGGGCTACGTGAAGATGGCGGGGGAGCAGCCCTACGAGGAGCTTCCTCCCGAGGAGGCCAAGCGAGGCTTCCTCGCCCAGGCACCGTGGAAGCGAGCGCTCATCGTGGTCGCCGGGCCGGCGTTCAACCTCATCTTTCCGATCTTCGTTTACTTCTTCGTCTTCTTAGGAACGCACCAGGAAATCTCCACCCGCATCGGCTCGGTGGAGCCGGGGCTGCCGGCGGCGCAGGCCAAGCTCGAGCCGGGGGACCGCATCCTCAAAGTCGACGGCAACGAGGTGCGCACCTTCGAGGAGCTGCGCGATGCCCTGCAGGACATCTACAACCGCCCGGTGCCGGTCACCGTCGAGCGCGAGGGAAAGGTGTTCGTCACCGACATCACTCCCGCGAAGACGGTGGAGACCAACCCCATCGCCAAAGTGACTCGCGGGCTCATCGGCATCTCGCCCATCGCCAAGCCACCAGTGATCGGCGTGCCCCCCGGCTCCGCCGCCGAAGCCGCCGGTCTGAAGACACACGACCGAATCCTTTCCCTGAACGGACAGCCAGTGAAGGACGAGGTGGCCTTGCGCGCGCTCCTGGCCAAAACCAACGGGACGTTGGAGCTGGAGGTTCAGCGCTCCGACTCGCTCGACTTGCCCGGCGCGCCCGTGCAGTTGCCCAGGGTGGTGAAGCTCTCCATGGCGCGGCAAGAGGGTGAGGCCTACGCGGCGTTGGGCGCGGAGCGGGGGGACCTCTACGTGGCGTCGGTGCTCCCAGGCAGTCCGGCGGAGGGCGCGGGGTTGAAGCCTGGCGATCGGCTGATGGAGCTCAATGGCCAGCCGATTCATTCGTGGCTCATCTTTCAGTACTTGTTGCGCGACGTGGAGAAGAAGCCCTTCACGCTCACTTGGAGGTCGGGGACGGAGGTCAAAAGCCAAGAGTTGACCCAGGTCCCAGTGGAGGTCGACGACGACTTCAAGCAGACCACCGAGGTGCTGGACGTCGGGGTGCGGCCCAAGGCGGCGTTCGCCGAGCTGGGCGACCCGGAGATGGTCACCCTGCACATGAACGTGGCGCAGGCGTTCGCGGCGTCGACGAAGGTGGTGCCGGCGATCATCGGGCAGACGGCGCTGGTGATCGGCAAGCTCTTCACCGGGAGCGTGCCGTTCAAACAGGTGGGTGGTCCGCTGATGCTCTTCGACATCGCGGCGAAGACCGCCGAGCGGGGGCTGGACCACTTCCTTCAGGCGATGGCGGTGCTGTCGATCAACTTGGGGCTGATGAACCTCTTGCCCATTCCCATTCTCGATGGCTTTCACCTGCTGGCGGCCATCTGGGAGGGCATTCGCCGCCGCCCCATTCCCGTGCGCGCGCGCGAGGTCGCCAACATGGTGGGCCTGGCGCTCTTGGCGGTGCTGATGGTGATGGTGTTCAAGAACGACATCACCCGGTACATGCGTTGAGGCTGGCGGCGTTCCTGGTCTTACTCTTCGCCGCCGTCGGTTGCCGCGGGGGCCGGCCCGACCGGCCTTCCGGCGATTTTCTCATGGAGGGGGTGGCTTCGTATTACGGCGAGGGCTTTCACGGCCGCCTCACCGCGAGCGGCGAGCGCTTCGACAAGAACCAAATGACCGCGGCGCATCCCAAACTGAAGTTCGGAACATGCCTGCGGGTTCGCCACCTGGCCAATGGCCGCGAGGTAAAGGTGCGGGTGAACGACCGCGGACCCTTCGCAGGCGGGCGCATCATCGATCTCTCAGAAGGAGCGGCCCGCAAGCTGGGCATGCTCGAAGAAGGCGTCACCAGGGTCCGACTCTCACGCTGCGACGAACCCCCCTCTCCCCCTGGGAGAGGGAAAGGGTGAGGGGTGCGAGCTCGCTTTCTGGCGCTGCTGTTCCGCCTTTCCGTCTTTTGTGCGGTTGGGGTAATCCCGCCTGCCTTGTTCCTCGCCCTCGACAGCTCGACCCTCACCCTCTCGCTGGCGCTCCTGGAGCACGCCGACGGCGGCGTGCGCGTCATCGAGTCCTTCGAGGAGGGGCCGCCCAAGAAGCAGAGCCAGATGCTCCCGGGAGTCATCGGCGAGTTGCTCGCGCGCCATGGCGTGCGCCTGGAGGAGCTTCAGGGCATCGCCATCGGCTTGGGGCCTGGCTCCTTCACGGGGCTGCGCATCGGGCTGGCCACGGTGAAGGCGCTCTCGTACGCCGCCCGGCTCGAGGTGGTGGGTGTCTCTTCTCTCGCCGCCGTCGCCTTGGAGGGGCCCGCTGGGGTGGAGCTCCGCCCCTGCGCCGTCGCCCGCCAAAACGAGCTCTATGTCGGCCACTACCGCCGCGAGGGCGAGGGGGTGACGTCGATCTCCCCCGAGCGAGCGCTCACCCCTGCGGAGCTGGCGGAGGAGCTGCGCGCTTCCCTCACCCTTGCCCTCTCCCAAAGGGAGAGGGATGCGCAGCTCGCTTTGGGCCCGGCGATCTCCGAGTACCGTTCACGGCTCGAGGCGCTCGGGGTGTCGGCCCGGCAGCTTCTCGACGAGCCCCGCTTTCCGCACGCATCGGCGGTGGCGAAGCTCGCTCACTTCTCCGGGCGTTACGACGCGCAGGCAATCTTCGCCCTCGAGCCACATTACGTTCGCGCCTCCGAGGCCGAGCGCAACCCCAAGTTCCCGCCGCTCCCAGGTCCTGCACCTTTGGCGCGCATCAAGAAGGAGGAATGACGTGACGGCTCCGAGGCAAGTGTGCGTGGTAGGCGCCACCGGAGTGGTGGGGCGCGAAGTCTTGACGGCGCTGCGCGACGCCGGTGTCCCCTCGGAGCAGGTGACGGCGCTCGCCTCCGAGCGTTCGGAAGGCACGGAGGTGGAGTTTGGGGACGACACCCTCGAGGTGGAGAAGGCCTCGGCCGAGTCCTTCCGCGGCGCGGGGCTGGCTCTCTTTGCCACTCCGGCCGAGGTTTCCCGCACGCTCGCTCCTGCGGCGCAGGCTGCCGGAGCGTGGGCGGTGGACGCCAGCGCTGCCTTTCGCATCGATTCCAAGGTGCCGCTTCTGCTGGCCGGCTTCAACGACTCGGCGCCCATGCCGGCTGCCGGCCGCGTCGTCGGTACGCCCTCGGCGGCGGTGAGCGCGCTCGTCCTCGCGCTCGAGCCTTTGCGCCACGCCTTCGGCCTCGCCGACGTGCATGTCACCGGCATGCTCGGCGCTTCCTCGATGGGAAAAGCGGGCATCGACGAGCTGGCGCGGCAGACGGCCGACCTTCTCTCGGGGCGTGAGCTGGAAGCGCGGGCCTTTCCCCAACGGCTGGCGTTCAACCTGGTGCCGCACGTGGGCGACTTCGACGGCCCGTGGAGCGCGGAGGAACGCAATTGGTCCGCCGAGTGTGCGCGGCTTTGGAAAAACGGCGAGGCACCGCCTGTCCGCGCCACGGCTCTCTTCGCCCCCGTTTTCTACGGCGCCTATCTCTCGGTGGCCGTGCGCCTGGACAAGCGCGCGACGCTCGAGGAGGTTCGCAGCGTGTGGAAGGCCGCGCGCGCCCTCAAGCTCCTCGACGTTCCGGCCGAGCGTGTTTACCCGATGCCCATGTTGGTGACCGCCGACCCCACGGTGCACGTCGGCCGGGCTCGGGTGGAAAATGATTGGCTCTACTTCATCGCCGCGGTGGACAACGCCGGCCGCGCCGCCCACAACTTGGTGCAAATCGGCCAAGCACTGCTGGCCAAGGTGTGACATTTTGGCAAGCGCTTTGTCCAGCCGAGGGCCTGCTTGCTGGAAAACCCTGGGAATGAACGGAGGATGGGCCCTCGCCCTCGTGGCCTTGGCCTTGCTTCTTCCGTGTGGACGATGAACCGCTTGGCCCTCCTCGCCCTCCTGATGCCCGCCCTGGCGCTCGCCCAGATAACCACCGGCAGCTTCGTGCAGACCCAGGTCAATGCGAGGGATGAGCTGACCTTCGGCCCTGGCGAGTGCGAAGCCCCCATTCAAGTCACCTGGAGCGTGGGCATCACCGGAGTGGTGTGCTCCGACCTCGAGGTGTGGGTCACCCCAAGCACCTCCTGCGGGGAGAAGCCGGGCGACAACGACTTCAAGTTCCAGTCTCTTCCTCCCTCTCTTTTCGCCAACCAGCGGACCGGAACGTTCGTTTTGCGCGTGCGCGAGCTGCCGGCGTTTTCGTCTCCCAACACCGCGGTGTGTGGCGATGCGGGGCTGGAGAAGGAACACCGCGTCTGCGCCGCCTTCACCTTGGGCACCTTCGACTGTGTCACCAGCCAGCGTACGGTGCTTCGACCCGCCTCGCCGGCCATGGTGAGCTACGACTCGTTGCCGCCGCAGAGCCCGGTCGTCTCCTCGGTCACCGCGGGAGACCGCTCCATCACCGTCACCTTCTCGACCGACGCCGACACGGTGGTGGTGGACGCCGAGGTGAAAAAGCAGACCGAGAGTGACTTTCACGTGGCGGCCAGCAGCGCGCCCAGCTCGTTCACCGTGCGCATCGACGACCTCGAGAACAACGCCATCCATGAGGTGCGTCTGGTAGCGCGCGACAAAGCGGGCAACGTCAGCGCGCCCTCCGCCACTTTTTCCGCCACGCCCCTGCACACCCAGGGGTTCTTCGAGGTCTACCGGCGCGCGGGAGGCACCGACCAAGGCTGTACAGCCGCCGGAGGTGGCATGCTCGCAAGCGCGGCCCTGCTCGCCGCCCGGCTGTTTTCGAGGAGAAAAAGCTCATGAGCGCACGGTTTTTCATGGCGATGGCGCTGCTCGTTGCAAGCGGAGCGAGCGCGCAAGGGCTCGTTCACACCGGTACACCCAAGTACGAGGCGCTGGAGCTCAAGCTGGGCGGCTACAAGCCCCTCATCGTCCGCGAGGCAGGCCTTGCCAGCGACCCCTACCGTGACGTCTTCGGCGCCGGGGCGATGCTGCTCGCCGAGCTCGAGTACGACCGGCAGCTGTGGCAAGAGGTGGGCACCATCGCGGTGGGCTTTTCCATCGGCTACGCGGAGAAGTTCGGCAGCGCCCTGGTGGGAGAGCAAAACGGCGCCGCGGTCACCCAGGAGGTCTCCGAGCGCACCGGGCTCAAGGTGCTGCCGCTCAAGCTCATGGGGGTCTACCGGTTCGACTACGCCGCGCTGCACTGGAACGTGCCGGTGGTGCCCTACGGGAAGGTGGGGCTCGCCTACACCCCGTGGTGGTCGGTGAAGGGAGCGAACGTGGAGTTCGCCGACGGCTTGCGCGGTGCGGGCGCCCAGTGGGGTTGGGCGGCGGTGGGCGGCATCTCCTTGATGCTCGATTTCCTCGAGCCGAGGCTGGCGAAAGACTTCGACTCGGACATGGGGGTCAACCACAGCTACCTGTTCGCCGAGTACGTCCACCAGGACGTCAACGACTTCGGAGCCGGGGGGCTCGATCTCTCCAGCCGGCACTGGATGTTTGGTCTGACGCTGGAGTACTGAAGGAACGTTGCCACCGTTCCTCCAGCGCGCGCTCCTCGCCGCGATCGTCGTCTCTTCCAGTTGTCATCGCGCCGTTCGTGACGGAAAGCCGACACGAGCGCTGGACAGTGGGGTGGAAGAGGTGTTCGGGGCTCCCGATGGTCCAGCGGTGAGCTGGGACTTCGGCGACGGCTCACCCGTGGTCATCGGCCGCCAGGTGCGCCACGCCTTCGTCCGTTCGGGCCGCTACCAGGTGCGCGCGCTCGACGGCGCCGAAACGGTCGCCTCCCAAGAGGTCGAGGTCGTGCCGCGATCGCTCTTGCGCGCCGTTCCTTCGAGCGCCAGCGCGCTGGTCTACCTGCCCGCGCTCGCCGACGACCTTTCTTTGACGGTCGATTTCCTCGAACGGCTTTTTGGGGCGGAGTCCACCCAGAGGCACCTGGAGGAGTCGTACCTTCCGGCGGTGGCGATGGAGCTTTCCGCCTCCCAGGCAGACGCGGTGGATTCCCAGGAGGGGCTGGGTCTGTTCACCCTGACGGGATTCGACGGCACGGTGGCGCTCTTGGGAGTGGCAGATGGCGAGCGCGCCCTCGCCGCGCTGGTTCGCCACTTCGAGGCGCAGGGCGGCACGAGCAAGATCGCCGCGGATGGGACGGTGTGGCTCCGTGAGGCCACAGGCGCCGAGTCCGTCGCGCTGCTCGATCGCGGCTACCTCTATTGGGTGGGCGCCGGGAGCCAACCCCTGGCGCTGTCGGCCGCTGTGGCTGCGGTGCGCACCGCCGATGCCAAGGGGTTGGAGGAAAAAATCGAGCTGGCACGGGCGCGCGCGCGGGTGGCCCCTGGCGATGCGTACGTCTTCGTCGACTCTCCCTCATGGTTGGGCGCAAACGACGCGCGGGTGAAGGTCTTCTTCGCTTCGCTGGCGATCGGCGAGCACGAGCTGACGGTCGACGGATTTTTCGACGCTGGCGAACCGCTGTGGGCGAGCCACGCGGCGGTGGAAGTTCCGCTGCTCCGCAAGGCGCCCGAGGGGCCGGTGGCAGCGGCGGTGGTTTCGGTGCCGCCGTCGGAGCTCGCGCGTCTTCTGGTAGGCGAGGCGGGCACCCAACGCCGGCTCGCTGCCGACATGCGCTTTCGGCGCGCGGGGCTGGACCTCGAGGAGTTGCTCGCTGCGCTCGTAGGCGATGTGGCCGCCTTGGCGTACTTCGACGCGGAGGCCTTCTTCGACAACTTGGTGCATGGCAGTGAGCGGCCCGAGCCGCGCGGCACCGTGTGGGTGGAGGCGGGTTTGTCGCGCGATGAGCCGGTGGCCCAGTTGATTGAAGAGACGCTCGACGCCTGGTCCCTTCGCCATGACCGGGTGAAGGAGAAGGGTTTTTCCCGCTACCGCACCCGCCTCTCGGGCCAGTCCCTCGACATCACCCTCACCCCTCGCCGAGCGCGGCTCGTCGGCGGAACGGAGCCCGTGGGGCGCGCGGAGGTGGACCTCGCCTCGCAGCTCGTCGCGCGCTTCGGGGGCGGAGCATTCTCCTCCGGCCACGTGAGCCTGATGGTGGACTTGGGCCAGCTCCGAAAAGAGCTCGAGCATCCACGGCAAATTCCCGGCGTCGATGCGCGCCGCCTGGTGACGGTGCAGGGATTCAGCGCCGCCTTCTTGGCGCAGCTCACCCCCGTCGACCATGCGTTCCTCGACCTGGGGCCGGAGGAGGGTGGGGCACGGCTCCAGGGGCGGTTGGTGCTGCGCAGGCGACAGACGGAGTGAAGGGCGGTTTTGGGGCGCGGCAGCTACCGAATCGCCACGCCCACGCTCTGCAGCGACTCTTTGAACAGGCTCAGGGTATGCGCGCCGCCGGCGGAGAAATGCTCGTCGGCATGGTTGGCGTTTTGCGCATCGGCGAGCTTGATGCTCGGCGGGAGCTGGGCGTGATCGAGCAACGCCTTCCACGTCTCGCGGTCGAGCTGCCCGGTGTCGACGTCGATGGCCTTGGCGGCCATGAGCAGCCCCGCGGCCTTGGCGTCGCCGGGAGAGAGGCCCTCCCTCTGGGCGAAGTACCGGCCGAGCTCGTAGTGCAGCGCCGCTCCCAGCGTCTCCTCGGTGGCGTGCGCGTAGTGCTTGTTCACTTGGAGCTTGTAGACCTCCCCACCGTCCTCTCCGCGCACAGGAGTGAGCTTCACCAGAGGGTCGGTGGGAGCCCCTTCGTAGTAGCCGGCGTTGAGCACCCCTTGGTTCTGCATCGGCTGGGCCCACTGGTTGTACCCCGCGAGGCGCTGGAAGCGAAGAATCGCCCCGTGCACTGCGCGCCCGTCGAGCACGTCTGCGGCCTTGCCTGGGTCTTGGGGCGTGAGCTGCGCCGACACGTGTGCCTGCGGGTGAAAAGTGTCGTAGTTCACCACCCGGTCCCAGCTGTCCACCTTGCCGTCCTTGTCGCGATCGAGCGCGCGTTTCGCCAGGAGGGTATCGGAGGGGAAGTAGTAGTTGTCCGAGTTGCGGCGCGTGTTCTGAGTGGAGATTTGCGACCAGGGCTGCCGCTTGGAGATGCCCTCCAGCGCGTTGAGAAACGTCTCGTGGTCCTGAGAGGCGTAGGAGGAGTTCTTCGAGCTCACCACCTGGAGGTCGGGGTAGCGCTCGAGCACCGCGTCGTGCACGCCTTTGCCGCCGCACTGGAGGAGGAAGAAAGCCTTGGCGCCTGCTTGTTCGGGAGCCCCGCGCAGGTGTGAAGGCACTTCGCGCCCGTAGTTGGCGTGGCCGCTGTAGACCACCATGTGCGTCTTGGGGTCGTTCATCTTCTCGAACAGCTCTTGCGGGCCGTCGTGCATCGTCAGCTCCACCTCGGTCTGAATGCGCTGGGTGGAGCCGTCGTTGAGATCGCGCTCGTAGGTGTACGGCTTCTTCAGGGTCACCGTTCCGTCGCGGTTCTCCTTCTTGGTGAAGCCGCGGGAGACGTAGGCGTCGATCTCCTCCTCCCAAAACCCGTTGCCCACGTAGTAGTCGACCTTCAGCTTGGTGTTGCCGTTCTTGAACCACTCTTCGTAGGGCGGAGTGAGCGGAGCAACCTCGCGCATCAGGGTGTCGATCTGCGGCCGCGCCGAGTGGGGCAGAGCGCCCTTGGCCCGGTCGAGGTCGTAGATCATGAAGTTGCGCGCCAGCCCGTGCGGCTCGCTCTCCAAGAGCTGCAGGTAGGCGTTCAGCGCCTGCTCTTGCAGCGCCCGCTCGGTAGGTTGGGAGGAATCGAGGCTCTTGGCGAGGTCGAGGAGGAGCGGTGCCGCGGCGGCGCGTGTCTGCAAGGCCTGGGTCTTGTTGGCAAAGCCGTTGGTGCGGGAGAGCTCGGGGTTGGCGGCGTTGAACGCCTGCCGGAGGGAGATGAGCGCCGCTGCCTTCCGCTCCACGGTGAGCGACGGTTGAGCGAAGAGGTTTTCGCCCGTGGTCTCCGAAAGCTGCGCGGCTTGGAAGAGCAGCTCACCTTGCTCCTGCACGGAGGCGGGAGCGCTCTGGGAGGAATCGCCCACGATGTGGCCGGCGCTGGAAAAAAAGAGGCTCGCGCCTGGGCGCAGGGGAACCGGATTCGCCGCCGTCGGCGTGCTCCGGTTCGAGGGAGAGGAGAAGCCGTCGGTGCTCGGGCGGGCGCTGCCTCCCGTGCGCACCCATCCGCGGTTTTGGGGCTCATTGGGCGCGGTCGGCCCTGGGGTGGTGGAGGGGGTGGACGACGGCGCGGAAGGGTTGTCGGTCCTGCGAATGCGCGGCATGAAAACCCCCTTGGCGTTGCTCCAATTGAACACGCCGGAGGAAAAAACGGTAGGTTGCGGTGCTCCCTAGAGGGAGAGGGTTGGGGTGAGGGGCATGAAAGTGACCGTCCTATACTTCGCCGCCGCGCGCGAGCGCGCGAACACCTCGCGCGAGTCCTTCGAGCTTTCAGGCACGCCGACGGTGGCGAAGCTGCTCGAGGAGGTGCGTAGGCGGCATCCTCCGTTGGCGGACGTGTTGAAGCACCTTCGGGTGGCGGTGAACCAGGAGTTCGCTGCCCTCGAAGCGCCGCTGGAAGAGGGCGCCCAGGTCGCCCTCATTCCCCCGGTGGCCGGAGGCAGCGGCTCTTTCGCCGTCGTCGATCGGCCCCTGGCCCTCTCCGAGGTCGTGGAGGCGGTGGGTGGAACGGAGCAGGGCGGGCTGGTCACCTTCACCGGGGTGGTGCGCGACCAGACGAAAGGCCGCGCGGTGAAAAGGCTGGAGTACGAGGCCTACGTTCCGATGGCAGAAAAGAAGCTCTCCCAGATCGGCGCCGAGGCCGTCGCCAGGTGGCCGGGAACGCGCCTGTCCATCGTGCACCGGGTGGGCACGCTGCTTCCAGGAGAGGCCGCGGTGGTGATCGCCGCCTCCGCTCCTCACCGCAAAGAAGCGTTTCGCGCCTGCGAATACGCCATCGACCGGCTCAAAGAAGACGTGCCCATCTGGAAGAAAGAGCACTACGCCGACGGGGAAGTCTGGGTGGGACTGGGTCCTTGATTTGTGTAGTCTGCCGCGCGGCAAAAAATCGCTCGAAGAGGAATTGTGATGCTTCGCACCAGTATGATGAGCAGCGCCCCTCACCCCCACCCTCTCCCCAAGGGAGAAGGAGTCCGAGGGCTCCTGGGCCTTTCGCTCTTCCTCGCCGCGCAGCTCGGCTGTCCGGCATGTGAGCCGCCGCCCCCCGTGGAGGACGCGGGCGAAGACGCAGGGCCACCTCCCACGCCTCTCACCCTGTGGCAGATCGCTCCGGACTTCGGCCCCTCTTCAGGAGGCACCGAGGTCACCGTCATCGGCGCCGGCTTCGAGGAGGGAGTGACCGCCGCCATCGGGGACAAGGACCTCACCGAGCTGCAGGTCATCGATGCGCAGACCCTCAAGGGGAAGACCATCCCCACCCCGCCCGGAACCTACCCGGTGAAAGTCACCCGCGGAGTGGAGAGCGCCGCCGCCCTGCCCGACGGAGGGCTCATCGAGTTCCGCTTCACCTGCCGCATCGACGACGACTGCGAAGCGCTCAACCGGGGCCTGCGCTGCGACGAGAAGACCGGCAGCTGCGTGGATGCGCGAGGCTGCAACGACGACACCAACTGTGTCTCGCAAGATCCGGACGACTATTGCTACGCCTTCGGCACCCAGTGCCGCTGCGTCACCGAGACCAACGACACCGGCTTCCCTGGGGTGTGCCGCCGTCGTCGCGCGCCGTGCGAGCCGTGCACCGACGACAGCCAGTGCGGCCAAGGGGCGGTGTTCGACCCTCCGGGCAAGTGCGCCACCATTCAAGGGGACACCAGCGGCCAGAAGTACTGCGTGTACGCCGCGCAGCCCACCTGCGGCTGCGGCTTCGTCAACCGCAACGGCTACTGCGAACCGCAGAAGAGCTGCAAGGAGGTCGGCTGCACCGCTGACAAGGACTGCCCAGGAGGCTCGGTGTGCGACGTCGCCCGTTGTCTGTGCGAGGCCAAGTGCCGCTGGGACTTCGCCTCCAAGGCCGAGGCGCCCCCGGGCTGCCCCCCAGGCAGGGTCTGCTGGGTGGACAACGCCAACTTGGACCCTAGCTCGCTCTTCTTCGGCGCCGGCCGCTGCCGCCCGCCGTGCAGCAGCGACACCGACTGTACCAACACTGCGCTCAATCCCTTCGGAGGTCCGCGGCTCAAGTGCGCCAGCGAAAAGCTCGCCGGGGGAGGGGACTCGCCCATGCGCTGCCGGGCCAATGGCGAGTGCATGGACAACCTCGAGTGCCCGGAGTCGCCCCCCACGGTGAACGAGCTGGGCTACTGCGACCGGGCCAGCTTCACCTGCAAAACCGACTGCCGCCTGGGCATCGACCCCACGACCGCTCAGAGCTACGCCGACTGCAAGCCCTCCTACAAGTGCGCGCCCGCCGACGGGGGCAACGCCTGCGTGCTGCAGACCTGCGCCGAGCAGGGAGGAGCCCGCATCGCCTGCCGCCGCGGCCAGTACTGCTGCGGAGAGGACAAGAACGGCGATGGAAACGCCGACCCCTGCCCGCCGGCCACCCAGCTGGGGCCTGACAAGTGCTACGACGCGCCCGAGCCGCCCTTCTGCTTCACCTGCCAAAACGACGACGACTGCAAGAATTTCAACCCGCCCGCCTACCTCACCGGCCCAGGAGCATGCACCAACGGCTCCAAGTCGCCCAGCTGCAGCCCTCTGCCCAGCCTGTGCATTTACGGCGGCAACCGGCCGGACAACTCGCAGGGGGTGAACGTCTGCGCGCCCTCCACCTACAACGACTCGACGAAAGACTCCTTCGGGGTGGGGAAGGACCAGCGCGGCTGCCCGGCGGGTTACGCGGCCACCGGCTTCCGTCCCAAATTCGTACAAGGAGACGACTTCTGCAACTCGAACGCCGATTGCAGCGTGGGCAATGACGCCGGCATCTGCGACTTCGACACCTCGGTGCGTCTACAGGATGGCGGCTACCCCAAGGCGTGTTTGTGCACCTCGCCTGGTCAGGTGGGTCAGTGCCCCAACGACCCCGACGCCGGCATCACCAGCGTGTGCAAGTTCGGCATCGCCACCCCCACGGTGTGCTTGCAGTCGGTGGTGTGCACGCCCTCCTTCTCCATCTACGCGCCCCGAGGGCCTACCGAGTTCGGGTGTGGGCTGTAGCTGACTGGCAGACTCGAGCCGAGCCAGCTACCACAATGTCGCCACTTCTCTTGACCGGCGAATGTTCTCGTCACGCGTCAGGAGGGTGAGACCGTGCACGCGCGCAGTCGCGCCAATGAGGCGGTCTGCTGGGTCCTTTGGAAATCGGCTTGAAAACTGCTCCGAGTCGACGGCGATGTCCGCCGCCCAAATCCATGCATGTGTATCGAGCAGGTATTTCATTCTCCCGAAAACCACTCTTGTTCGGGAATGATGGGGCCGCTGATATCTCCAGGAACACGTGCGCTGCCACGCAGGCATCCGACCAAGCCTCGCGCACGCCGCGCGCCCCGCTTGGGCGCGAGCACGGCAACCTCTCGATCGCGCCGAAGGATCGCTATTGTCTCGCCGTGTTCGGCCCGACGAACGTATTGGCTCACCTTGTTACGAAACTCGCCAACCTGGACTTTTGTCTTTGCCATGGCGATTTTCAAAATAGCCAAGTTTTATCGCCAAGTGACCTGACGCCCCTCACCTAAGGCCCTCTCCCAGAGGGAGGGGGTGGGGGACTCGCGACGAGGCGGCGCACGTCTTGCGCGGCGATGTAGAAGATGAGCGCGATGAGCAGAACGAAGCCGAGCGTGTGGAGCAACGTCTCGACCTTGGGGCTCACCTTCCGCCCGGTGGCGGCCTCCACGGCCACGAACGCCGCCCTTCCTCCATCGAGCGCGGGCACCGGGAGCAGGTTGAACACCGCGAGCGCGATGGAGATGCTCACCAGCACCCGCAAGAAGGCGTCGAGCCCGGTGGAGGCGGCGTCAGAGGCGGCCTTCACGACGCCGATGGGGCTGGTGAGCTGAACGCCGCCCTTGCCGCTCAGGAGCCGCCACAGCAGGCGCAACCCTTCGGCCATCAGGCGGTGCGCGTGGCCGAAAGAGGCTGACACCGCCTCCCCCAACGCCAGCCGGCGGAAGACGTACTGCTGCGCGATGCCCAGCCGGCCTACTCCGTTCTCCTCTCGGGGTTGCACCGTCACCTCGAGCTTTTCGCCCTCGCGCCCAAGCGTCAGCCGCAGGTCTTTCCCCGGGCTGTCGTTGACCCGCTCCACCAGACGAGACCACTGTTCGATCGGCTCCCCCTCCACGGCGGCCACCCGATCTCCCGGACGAAGCTGGGCGAGAGCCGCCGCCGAGCCGGGCTCGATGGCCCCGATGGTCATCGGCACCGGCATGTGCGTGCCAGCAAGGTGCAGCCCGATGAGCACCACGATCGCCAAGAGGTAGTTGAAGAACGAGCCGGCCAAGAGCACCAACAGCCGCTGCCCGGGGCGCTTGGCCGCAAACGACGCCGGGTCGTTGGTCCGGGCTCCCTCCTCGTGCGGGTTCATGCCCTGAATGCGCACGAAGCCCCCCAAGGGAATCGCTCCCAGGGTGTATTCGGTCTGGCCACGCCGGAAGGTGAAGATCGCCGGCCCGAAGCCCACCGAATAGCGCAAGACCTTGATGCGGAAGGCGCGCGCCGCCAACAGGTGCCCCAGCTCGTGGAAGGCCACGAGCAGCCCCAGCGCGAGAATGGCGAAGAGGTAGCGCATCAAGCACGGAAGCGGCGGGAGTCCTCCACCGTTTCCCGGTAGCGTTCGATTTCCTCCGTCGCGCGCGCCGGGCTCCAGCCGAGCGTTCGCGCGATGCGGTCGGCCACCGCCGGCGCCACCGAGAGGCCCTGGTCGCGCCCGCGCAAGAGCAGCGGCACCCGCCGCCCAAGTACGTCGGTCAGCGTCAGCGCCTGCTCCTTCTCCACCGCCTCATCCACCTCGGCCATCAGGTATGGCAGGTCGGGAGCGAGCAGCGCTCCAGCGGTGAGGTCGGCGGCCACTCGGGCGGCTACCTCGGGGGCGCGCACTCCGTAAGCATCGGCCAAGTGGCGGGCGCTCTTCTCGGAGAGGCCCTTCTCGCGCGCCAGCTCGGCGATGTCGGCCAGCTCCTCTTCGCCCGCGATGCCCACCGCGCCTGGCAAAGAACGCTCGGCGGTCGTGGAGGGCACGCGTTTGCCCAGCTGCGCGCCCACCGCGTCCACCACCTCGGCGGCGATGCGCCGGAAGGTGGTGAGCTTGCCGCCGGCGATGGTGACGAACCCCGGCTGGTCGATGAGCTGCTGCTCGCGCGAGACGTCGGAGGCGTCGACGGCGCCGCCTTGCGGCTTCACCAGCGGCCGCAATCCCGCCCAGGTGGCGAGCACGTCGACGTGGGCGAGGCGCGCCTGGGGAAAATAGTGGTTCGCGGTCTCGAGGATGTAGTCGACGTCGTCGCGGGTGGCGACCACTCGATCGAGTGAGCCGTCGTAGAAAGTGTCGGTGGTTCCCAGCACCGAGCGCTCGCCCCAGGGAATGGCAAACATCACCCGGCGGTCGCGGCGAGCGAGCATCAGCACGGCGTGGCGTAGGGGCAGCCGGGCGGCGTCGACCACCAGGTGCACGCCCTTGGTGGGTTTCAAAATCGGGCTCTCTCCGAGGAGGGCGCGCACCTCGTCCGACCAGGGGCCGGAGGCGTTCACCACCACCTTGGCCTTCACCGTCACCTCCCGAGGGTGGCCCGGCTCGGCGTCGGCGACCAGCGCTCCGTCGACGCGGCCCGTGGCGTCGCGGGTCAGGTTTTTCGCCCGTACGTGGTTGAGCACCACCGCCCCCAGCGCCCGCGCATCGAGTGCGTTCTCCAGGGTGAGGCGCGCGTCGTCGGTGATGCAATCGTAGTAGATGATGCCGCCCTTGAGCTCTTCGGTGCGCAAGGAGGGCTCGAGCGCGACGAGCTTGGGGGCGCGAAAGGCGCGGTGGAGCTTGGGCGAGGAGAACTTGGAGAGGGCGTCGTAGATCCAAAGCCCAACGTCGAGCTTGAACAACCCCGGGCGCGACTCGCGGTAAGCAGGCACCAAAAAGGGCAGCGGCTTGACCAGGTGGGGAGCCAGCCGCAAGAGCAGCGCCCGCTCGTTGGTGCCCTCGAACACCAGCTTGAACTGCGCGTGCTCGAGGTAGCGCAAGCCCCCGTGGATGAGCTTGGTGGACTTCGAGGAGGTTCCGGCGGCGAAGTCGGTCTTCTCCACCAGGGCCACCTTGAAGCCGCGCAGGGCCGCGTCTCGGGCCACCGCGCACCCGGTGACGCCGCCACCGATGACGAGCACGTCGAAAATGTCTTTGCCGAGCGCCTCGAAGGCCCGCTCGCGCGCGCCGACCGGGTCCATCAAATCTTCCGGCGCTTCCCCGTACGCTTGTACGTCACGTAGTCGGCGAGGATGGTCGAGTGGTCGAAGCACAGCTCTTTGGGCAGCTCGTGCAAGGAGAAGGTACGGGCTTCGGCGGCATCATCGGCGCCTTTGGGCGTCCCTTCCGCCCAGCCGATGAACACGGTGGAGAGGGTGTGCATGCGGGGGTCGCGCGCGGGGTCGGAGTAGGTGAAGAACTGCTCCGAGAGGTCCACCGAGAGCCCGGTCTCCTCCTTCACCTCGCGAATGCAGGCGTCGTGCAGGGTTTCGCCCGCATCCACGAAACCGCCGGGAAGCGACCAGCCGACCGGAGGGTTCTTCCGCCGCACCAGCACCACCTTGTCGCCGGGCATCTCCACGATGCAGTCTACGGTGGGGACGGGGTGCTTGCTGGCAGCCATGCCGCGCACTCTACAGCGGAGTCGGGGGACCAACACCATCTTGCCGACTTCGCTTGCTCCGCCGACCTCCAGTCCATAGAAGGTCTCACATTCCAACTCGTCGAGGAGGTCTTTTCGTGAGCGTGCCCGCTTCCGCGTCCGCCCAGATCAGCTCTCTGCTCACCGAGGAGCGGGTGTTTTCGCCACCGCCCTCGTTCTCCCAGCGCGCGCACATCAAGAGCTTGGAGGACTACCGCCGGCTGTGCGACGAGGCGCGCCGCGACCTTTCCGGCTACTGGAGAGCCCGCGCCCAAGAGGAGCTGTTCTGGAAAGAGCCCTTCCGCACGGTGCTCGAGTGGACGCCGCCCAACGCCCGGTGGTTCGTCGAGGGCAAGACCAACCTCGCCTACAACTGCCTCGATCGTCAGGTGGAGGGCGGCAGGGGAGAAAAGGTCGCCTTGTGCTTCGAAGGCGAGCCGAAGGATGTGCGCCGGCTCACCTACCGCGAGCTGCTCGCTCAGGTGTGCCGCCTGGCCAACGGGCTCAAGGCGCTGGGGGTGAAGAAGGGCGATCGGGTGGGCATCTACCTGCCGATGGTGCCCGAGGCGGCCATCGCCATGCTCGCTTGCGCACGCTTGGGAGCGATTCACTCGGTGGTGTTCGGGGGCTTCTCCGCCGAGGCCCTACGCGAGCGACTGAACGACGCCGGCGCCAAGGTGCTGCTCACCGCTGACGGAGGCTGGCGCAAGGCAGCGGTGGTGCCGCTTTTGAAAAACGCGCAAGAAGCCATCGCCGCCGCGCCGACGGTGGAGAAGCTGGTGGTGCTGCGGCGCACCGGCACCGAGAAGACGCTGGGGCCGAAGGGCGTCGACTGGAGCGAGCTGGTGAAAGGGCAGTCCGATTTCTGCGAGCCGGAGTGGGTGGAGAGCGAGCACCCGCTGTTCATCCTTTACACCTCAGGCTCCACCGGGAAACCCAAAGGGGTGATGCACACCACCGGCGGCTACGCGGTGAACGCCTCGCTCACCACCCGCTGGGTCTTCGACCTGCGCGAGGAGGACGTCTACTGGTGCACCGCCGACGTGGGCTGGGTGACCGGCCACTCTTACGTGGTCTACGGGCCGCTTCTGAACGGCGCCACCACCGTCATCTACGAAGGAGCGCCCACCACGCCCGGCCCCGATCGCTTCTGGGAGCTCATCGCTCGCCACCGGGCGACCATCTTCTACACCGCGCCCACCGCCATCCGCGCCTTCATGCGCTTGGGCAAGGAGCACCCGGCCAAGCATGACCTCTCCTCGCTTCGCCTTTTGGGCACAGTGGGAGAGCCGATCAACCCCGAGGCGTGGATGTGGTACCGCGAGGTCATCGGCGGCGGCCGCTGCCCCATCGTCGACACCTGGTGGCAGACGGAGACGGGGGCGATCATGATTTCTCCGCTCCCCGGCGCGACTCCCACCAAGCCCGGCTCGGCGACGCTCCCTTTACCCGGTATCTTCCCCGAGGTGCTCGACAAGACGGGGCAGCCGGTACCCCGAGGACAGGGCGGGCTCTTGTTCATCGGCAGCCCCTGGCCCTCGATGCTGCGCACCGTGTGGGGCGACCCGGAGCGGTTTACGAAGACGTACTTCTCCGAGATGCCAGGCAGGTACTTCACCGGCGACGGCGCCCGGCAAGACGAGGGCGGGTACTTCTGGCTGATGGGGCGCGTCGACGACGTGGTGAATGTGGCCGGGCACCGCCTGGGCACCGCCGAGGTGGAGAGCGCCCTCGTCTCCGACCAGCGCGTTTGTGAAGCGGCGGTGGTCGGGCGGCCGGACGAGCTCAAGGGCACCGCTCTGGTCGCCTTCGTCACTGTGAAGAAGGGCGTGGAGGTGTCCAGCGAGCTGGCGAGCGAGCTGGCGGCTCACGTGGCCAAGGAAATCGGCGCCATCGCCCGCCCCGACCAGATTCGCTTCGCCGAAGCTTTGCCCAAGACGCGTTCCGGGAAGATCATGCGCCGGCTGCTTCGCGACGTGGCCGCGGGGCGGCAGACCACCGGAGACACCACCACCCTGGAGGACTTGAGCGTGCTGGCCGCGCTGCGCGAGGAAGAGGAGTAGGCCCTGAGACACGTCACCGTTTGGCTGTGGCTGACCGCCGCGCTCGTGGGTTGCAAGGCGGTTCCCCTCATCCCCCAACCGCTCTCCAAGTTGGAGCGCCACGACCAGCCTGCGCTCGTCGAGGTGGCGCTGCAGGAGCTGATGGGCCGGGGCAACGGCCTCAAGAAGGAAAAGGTCGGCAAGTCGAAGGAAGAGGTCGACGCGCCTTACACCGCGCTCACCTACGACGATCAGACTTTCCTCATTCGCAAGGTCTTTCTCCCGGTGCTCGCGGACGAGGAAAACCTCGAGAAGCTGAAGGCGGCGCGCTGTGAGGGCGGCCAAGAGTGCAAAGGCGCCTTCTCACCCGACGAGGCATACACCCACCCGGCGGTGAAGCTGGCGCTGACCCAGATTCTCATCGAGGGCCACCCCCGCGCCCAGACGCTCTGGGAGGATATGCTGGTGCACGTGGTAGAGACGGTGGGGGGGGCTCCCCATGCCATTTGCTACCGCAGCAAGCGCCGCCCCGAACCTGTGTTGGCGGTGGACGTGGACTGCCCCGAGTTGTGGAAGGAATCGGCCTGGGACGGGTACCGCCGCGTCTTCAGCGCCAAGGCGTACTTTTTCGACACGGTGCCCATGGACAAGCGCTCGCCCGCAGCGCTCGAACAAACCAAGGCCTACTTGAACGAGCTGGCCAAGACCAAGGGGCGCGAGGGGTACGCCCGAAAGCTTCTCGACGAGCTGCGCGAGGCGACGAAAGACAGGTTGGTCGGCGGGGACGAGACGATGGACCAGCAGGAAGAGGAGCCTCCTCCGCCACCGAAGAAGAAAAAGAAGCCGAAGAAACGGCGCCGCTAG
>JBMORE010000043.1:0-29215 GCA_049322255.1 Myxococcota bacterium
GAAAACCAGGACGTCGAGCTGCGCGGCTGGCTCTACAACAAGCGCTCGAGCGGCAAGCTGCACTTTCTCCAAGTTCGCGACGGCAGCGGCGTCATTCAAGCGGTGATGTTCAAGGGCGACGTCAGCCCGGAGCAGTTCACCCAAGCCGACCACTTGGGCCAGGAGACCTCGCTCAAGGTGCAGGGCACGGTGCGCGCCGACAAGCGCAACCCCTTGGGCTTCGAGCTGGGGGTCAAGCACCTGGAAGTGCTGCACGAGACGAAGGACTACCCCATCACCCCCAAGGAGCACGGGGTCGCCTACCTCATGGAGCACCGTCACCTGTGGCTGCGCTCCGCACGTCAGAACGTCATCCTTCGCGTGCGCCACACGGTGGAGAAGGCGATTCGCGACTACTTCGACCAGAACGCCTTCACCTTGGTGGACGCGCCCATCTTCACCCCTTCAGCTTGCGAAGGCACCAGCACCCTCTTCGAGGTGCCCTACTTCGACTTGGGCAAGGCCTACCTCACCCAGTCGGGGCAGCTGTACATGGAGGCTGCGGCGATGGCCTTAGGCAGGGTGTACTGCTTCGGCCCCACCTTTCGCGCCGAGAAGAGCAAGACCCGCCGCCACCTGACCGAGTTTTGGATGGTGGAGCCCGAAGTGGCCTACATGACCCTCGAGGAGGACATGGAGCTGGCCCAAGGGCTCATCTGCTTCATCGTCGAGCGGGTGCTGGAGAAGCACGCAAAGGAGCTCAAAGAAGTGCTCGAGCGAGACCTCTCCAAGCTCGAGGCGGTGAAGAAACCTTTTCCCCGCATCACCTACACCGAGGCGATCGAGCGCCTTTCGAAGGCCGGCCACCCCTCGAAGTGGGGTGACGACTTCGGCGGCGACGAGGAAACGGTGCTGGCGAGCCAGTTCGACCGGCCGGTCATCGTGCACCGCTACCCTGCGGACCTGAAGGCCTTCTACTTCAAGCGCGACCCGGCCGACCCCAAGGTCGCCCTGGGGATGGACGTGCTCGCCCCCGAGGGCTACGGGGAGATCATCGGCGGCGGCCAGCGCGAAGAAGACCTCTCCGAGCTGGTCAAGCGTATCGAGCAGCACCAGCTGCCGATGGACGCGTTCCAGTGGTACCTCGACCTGCGCAAATACGGCAGCGTTCCTCACGCGGGCTTCGGGTTGGGGGTGGAGCGCACCGTGGCCTGGATGTGCGGGCTGCACCACGTGCGCGAGACGATTCCCTTCGCGCGGATGATGGAGCGCATCACCCCTTAGGTGTCGAAAAGCAGCCCCACCGACAGTTGCAAAAGGTTGCTCCCGTTCGACTTCACCACCTGGTCTCCCTGCACCAGGGTGGTGGGGCTGTGCATCAAGGACAGCTCGGGCAGAAGCGTGAAGCTAGGCCGAAGCCGCCAGGCGAACCCCACCGACGCTCCAAAGAGGACGGCGTTGACGGTGTTTGCGCCAGGGCTGGTCCACAGCTGGTCCACCACCCGCGGGCCGAGAATGAGTTGGTGGCGCTCGCTGAAGTTGAAGCCCAGCATCAGGGTCAACGACGCCACTCCCGCCCGCGAAGGCGCCCCGCCCAGCGTCACCTGGTGGTAGCCGGCGGCCGTTGCCAGCGCGACGTCGGTGCCTTTCGCCGACGTCTGCGAGCGCCGAAGCTGGATCTTCCCCTCGAGGGCACCGCCGAAGGTGGAAAAGCCGCGCCCAGGCAGCCCCCACAGACGCACCCCGCCCTCCAGGCGCTCGGTGAAGCCACGCCGCGCCCCCGCCTCCACCACCACCGAGGGCAGCACCATTCCCCCTGCGCGCAAGACACCCAGCGATGGAGCGGCGACGACTTCCGTGTGCCCCACCTCGAGGGTGCGCGCCCGCCCCAGAGGCCCCACCGACGCGCAGCCGCAGGCGAAGGCGGCAACGCCCCAAAGCCAAAACCTCACTCCGCCTCCACGAAGTTGAAGAACCCGGCGCACATGTCTTCGTCCTCGCCCCAATCGATGTCGTGCGGCACGCGCTGCTTGGTGCCGGCGGCCACCGCGGGGTTGGAGGGCGAGTTGTTGAAGCGGCACTCGATGAACAGCTGGTCGCCGGGGCGAAGGGTGGTGGGTTCCTTGAACCAGTAGTAGCCCTGCCAGTGCAGGTCCCACCGGGGGATGTGCAAGAGACACTCGCGGCTGCCGTCTTGACGCACGACGCCCAACGTCCCGGCAAAGGCGTACTCGTGCATGTGGATGTTCGCCGAGTAGAGCTTCATCGCCTTGCCCCGGCCGAACAGCCCGGTGGGGTCGAACTGGTAAGAGTACGGCACGTCGCTGGCGCCCGCCTTCACCGTCATCGCCCCGTCCACCAGCCACATCGGGTTGGCCACGGTCACCGTGCGGAACGGCCGTGCTGTCTCGTCGACCTTGAGCTCGACCACCGTCTGGTCGGGCGCCGGCGGCGAATAAGCCACGCTGTAGTGAATGTTGAGGATGAGCTTTGCGCCTCCCTCCACCCGCACCCCCAGCCCGTCGGGAAAGTCGAGCCCGGGGCCACCCGGCTCCCAGCCCCCGATGGTGCCGGTGACGCGCGCGCGGGCGAAGCCACCGTTGCAGTCGAAGCCCGGGCCTTCGCTGCGCTCATCGAGCTCGTCCAAGACGGACAGGTCGTCTCCCGATGCGATGGCCAAGATGACGTGGTGCACCAGCTCACGCCGCCCGGGGATGATGTTCACCCCGGTGACGAAGCGGGTGTCCGCCGCGGGCCAGTCGAGTACGAAGCAGCGCATGTCATCGCTGGTGCCCGTAGGGGGCTTGGGCACGTACGGCTCGGGCATCGAGGCGCGGACATCGACTCGCGAAAGGCCCACGGAGGGCGCGGGGCCCGGTTCTGCAAAAGCCGTCCCCTCCGGTGCTCCTTGGTCGATCCACGCGGTGACAATGGCCACCTCCGCATCGCTCATCGAGCGATCGAAGAGGTACTCGTTGCAGCACTTCGCCGGCAACCATGGCGGCATCGCCCGCTGCTCCACCGCCTGGCGCACCGCGTGGCGCTTGGCGAAGACCTCCTGGTAGGTGGTGAGCGGGAACGGCCCCGCCCCGCCCGCCACGTGGCAGCCTTTGCACCGCGCCAAGAGAATCGGCTCGACGTCGGCCAGGTAGGTCAGCCCTGCCCCGGCGTCGACGGAGGCGCGCTCGTCGCTGCACGCTGGCGCGACGTCTCGACGGTCGGCGCACGCCGCAGCCACCACCCACAGCAAGGGACTCCATCGAAGCAGCCGCATGGCGAGCCGGCTTTTTAGTCTACCTCGAGCAGCTGCTTCACCGTCTCGAGCACCAGCGGCGCCTGCACCGGCTTGACCAGGTACGCGCTCGCTCCCAGCTTCATCGCTCGGGCGCGGTCTGTCTCGGCGCTCTCGGTGGTGATGACGATGATCGGCACCGCGCTCTTCTTCTTGTCCTGGCGAATGTGGCCGATGAGCTTGAGCCCGTCGAGCAGCGGCATGTTGATGTCGGTGAGCACGATGTCGAAGGCTCCTTCGGCGAACTTACGCAGTGCCTCGGCCCCGTCCTGCGCCTCGACACACACCACGTTCCCCATGCGCTGAAGCGCGTACATGAGGCTTTTGCGCATCGCCTGGGAGTCGTCGACGACCAGCGCGTGGATGGGCGACATGAGCGAGGAAGTTAGCACGGCACCTCGCGGTCTCTCACCAGGTTGGGGTCCTTCACCCTTGCCCTCTCCCATGGGGAGAGCGATGAGCGAGCGAAGATACGAGAGAAGGGCCGAGCTCTCCGAGCGGGAGCACGTGCTTCACCGCGCCGGTGGCGATCGCCTCCTTGGGCATCCCGAAGACGACCGCCGTCTCCTCCGACTCGGCCCACACCGCCCCACCGGCACGGGCGATGTCCTGCGCCCCCTTTGCACCGTCGGCGCCCATCCCGGTCAGCACCACGCCCATGGCTTCGCGGCCCAGGCACGAGGCGACGCTGGCGAAGAGCCGATCTACCGAAGGGGCGTGCTTGTCGTCGTCTTCGGGCGCCGCGACGCGCACCGAAAGCTGGCCCTTCTTATCGGCGAGCAACAGGTGCCTTCCCCCCGGCGCGATGTACGCGTGGCCTGAGCGCACCATGTCGCCGTCTTGGGCTTCACTCACGCTGAAGGAGCCGATGCGGTCCAGCCGATCGGCGAAGGCGCGGGTAAACCGCGGGGGCATGTGCTGGCTGACCAATAAACACACTGGCTGACCAGCCATCGACTCGAGCAAGCGCTGTACCGCGGGCGGCCCGCCGGTCGACGCTCCCACCGCAATCACCTGCACCGCGCGGTCCGGCCCGGCCACTCCGGTACGCACCGCCGCCCCACCTGCGCGCCGCCAAAGCCGCACCGCCCTCACCTTCTCGAGCAGCTCCTTGCGCAGGCGCTCCAGCTGCTCTTTGTCGGGGCGGGCCGGCTTGGCGATGAAGTCGAGCGCGCCCAACTCGAGCGCCTTGAACACGTCGGAGCTGTGCGCGTACGAAGACAGGACGATCACCGGCGTCGGGGTGTGGGCCATGAGCAACCGCAAAAAGGAAAAGCCATCGAGCTTGGGCATCTCCAGATCGAGGGTGATGACGTCGGGCCGCAGGAGCGTCGCCTTCTTCAGGCCCTCCTCGCCGTCCCGAGCACGGTCGACCACCTTCACGTCGGGAACGGACTCGAGCAGCTGGGTGATCGCCCTCCGGTTGACCGCCGAGTCGTCGATCACCAGGACCTGCAGAGGCGCAAGGCTCATTCACCCTCCTTTGGGCGCAGGGGCCGGCGATAGACCAAGTCCGACTCGAGGTGCACCAGCTCGAAGTCGGCGGTGGAAGAAATCAAATTCTCGGAGTGACCGAGCAGAAGGTACCCGCCTTCCACCAGCTTCTCGTGGAACATCCGGAGCACCCGCTTCCGCGCGGGAGCATCGAAGTAGATCATCACGTTGCGGCAGAAGACCACGTCCATCCGGGGGACGAGCTGGCTCATCTCGGCGTCGAGCAGATTCAAGTGACCGAAGGAAACCAGCGCGCGCGCGTTCTCCTTCACCTGCTTCCTGTGGGCGCCGGCGGGCAAAAAATAACGCTCGATCAACGAGGCGGGAGTGGCGCGCAGGGCCGAGGCGCCGTACTCCGCGCGCCGGGCGGTGGCGAGCACCCGCTTGGAGATGTCGGTGCCGTACACCTCCACGTCCCACCCTTCGAAGCGCCGGCTCTCCAAAAGCAGCATGGCGAGGGTGTAGGCCTCCTCCCCCGAGCTGCACCCCGCCGACCAGATGCGCAGGCGCCGCGCGGAGGCGTTGGCTTTCGCCAACAGCGGCAAGAGCTCTTCGTAGAAGGCGGAAAGCTGTAATGGCTCGCGAAAAAAGTAGGTCTCGTGGGTGGTGAGGGCCTCGATCGCCAGCTCGAGCTCGACCTGGCGCCGCTCGTCGTAGCGCAGACAGCGGTAATAGGCGCCGAAGTCGAACAGGCCGAGGGCCTCCAGGCGTGGCCACAGCCGCCGCTCCATCACGAACTGCATCTCCTCCCGCACCAGGATGCCGCAGTGGTCGTGGACCAGGTCGCGCAAGAGCCGAAACTCCTCGGGGGTCATCTTCGGACGGCTGTCGTCGAGCAGCGCCACGGCTCTAACGCACCGCGAGCTTGGCGGCCGCCTCTTCCAGGGCCAGTCGAGCCAGGGGGTCGGCTTCGCGCGCCAACGCCTCTTGTAGGTGCGGCCGGCTCTCCGCTCCCCCTGAATCACCCAGCACCCGGGCCGCCGCCGCGCGCACGTCCCACCGGGGGTGGGACAGCCGCGCCACCGCCTCGGCGACCCCCTCGGGCATCCAGGCGCCAGCGGCGAGCGCCGCCTTCACCACCTCCGGGTCGGGGTGCCGCACCGCCCGCGCCAACGCCGCCGGGGTGAAGCGACCCAGCCGTTCGAGCGAGCGCACCGCCTCCAGCGCGCACAACCCATCGGGAGCGTCGACCAGCCGTTCCAAGGCTTCGCCGACGTCGACGGCCCCCGCGTCGCCCGCAGCCGCGATGGCCGCCACCTGCACCGCGGCATCCTCATCGCCCAAGGCCACCTTGAGCAGCGACGCGGCCTGCGCGCCCGAGAGCTTTCCCAGTGCACGGGCCGCCGCCTGCCGTACCGGTGCCGCCTCGTCGGCCAGCGCGTGCTGGGCGAGCGCCCATGCCTCCTCTCCTCCCACCTCGCAGACCGCCTCCGCCGCCGCCGCGCGGACAGCGAAGTCGGCGTGCCGTAGCGCCGACTTGAGCACCGGCAGGGCTTCGGTACCCGCCACCTGGGCAAGGGCCAACACCACGTGGGGCGAAGTGGGCGCAGCGGCAAAGAGCGCCTCGCGCACCGGGGCGCGAAACGTCTCTGCCAGCATCACCAACGCGCGCGCGGCGGCCGGCGCCCAGGCGCTGTCACCGAGAAGCCCGGCGAGCTTCTCCACCGCCGCGCTCGACCGCGAACGTCCCAGCGCCCGCACCGCCGAAGACACCAGCTCGGGCTCGCCCCCTTCCACCAGCGCCCACAACGGCTCGACCAGGGAGGGGTCGGCCAGCTCTTCGAGCGCGGCCGCGGCCGCCGACTGCGCGCTCGCCGACAGCGTGGGCAGCCGCGCCAGCAGCGCGCGGCCAGCCGGTGGACCCAAGCGGGAAAGGGTACGAATCACCAGCTCGGCGAGCCGGCCGTCTTGGGCGGCCTCGGCGACCTCCGCGGCGAGCGCCGTCTCCCGCAAGGCGGCCACAGCAAGGAGGGCGCCGGCGCGGACCTCGAGCTGCTCGTGGGCGAGGGCTTGGGAAAGAAGGCCCAAGAGCTCTCCCACCCCGCGCAAGCCGGAACGGATCGCCGCCTCCAGCTCGGCGCGCCGCGGGCCCTCGAGCAAGGAGCGCTGCATGCCCACGGCGGCGAAGGCCGCTTGGCGCACCGAACGTACTTCGCTGGAAAGGCCTCGGCAGATTCGCTCCATCGCCGCTGGTTGCTCGATGAGGCCGAGCAGGCGGTAAGCGCTGGCGCGCAGCATCGGGTCCTCGAGCAATGGCACCAGGACCGGCAGCGGTGGAGCATGGCGCAGCGCCCCCAAGGCCTGGAGCGCGCACAGCTGCAAGAGAGGCTCCGGCGAGGCGACGAGCTTCTCCACCGTCCGGGTGGCTGCCTCGCCGCCGATGCGGCCGAGCGCCTCCGCCGCCGAGGCGCGCACGTTCAAGTCTGGATCGTCGAGCGCAGCCTCCAACGCGGACACCGCCGAGGTACCGCCCGCCTCTCCCAGAATGTCGGCGGCGAACTTGCGCTGGTCCGGATCGTCGTGGCGCAAAAGACCCACCAGGGCCGGCGCCGCCACCACGCCCAGGCGAGAAAGCACCTCGGCAGCGGCGTTGCGCGCGCCTGTCTGTCCGCGGTCGGCGAGCACCTGGAGGAGCCGGGGCACCAAGGGCTCCAGCGAAGCAGCGCGGCAGAGCTGCTCGGTGGCCGCTTTGCGTACGCGCCAGCTCTCGTCGTAGAGCCCCTGCACCAAGGGCTCGAGGCTCTCGGGCTTCGCCGGGTGGAGGGAGAGGAGGGCGCGGTAACGGGCTTCTTCGTCGGCGCTGCTCATGTAGGACCCTTCACTCCAGCAGGGCTCGAGAGGCGCAGGAGCGCCTTGAGGCTGAGCAAGAGCTTGAGCCGATCGGGAGGGCCGCACACCCCCACCACGAAGGGGTCGACCGCCCCGGTCGCCAGCGCCGGAGCCGGCTTGATGTCGCTCGGGCGAAGCCGCACCACGTCGGAGACACCGTCGACCAGTACCCCCACTCGCCGCCGGCCGACCCAACACACCATGAGCTTGGGCTTGAGCTTCGGGGGAGGCGCGCCCGCCTCCAGCTGCCGGCGCAGGTCGACCACCGGGAGGATGACCCCCCGCAAGTTGACCACGCCCTCCACCACGGGGGGCGCACGCGGCACCGGCGTCACCGGAGGTGGCTGGAGAATCTCCTCGATGCGCATGATGTCGAGCGCGTACTCCTGCGCACCGACGTAGAAGCTACACAGCTGTACGGTCGCCTCGGCGCTCACCTAGAGCACCTCCGCGAGGTCGAGGAGGATGTACAGCGCTTCTTTGTGCCGCCCTAAGCCCACCACCCCGTCGCGCTCCCGACCCACCCCGGGCGGCCGCGGCTCGATCATCGAGGGGCGAAGCCTGACCACCTCGCGCACCGCGTCGACCAAGAGCGCGGCGTCTCCCTCTTCGCCGTGCACCACCATCACCCGGGCGGTGCGAGGCAGCCTCACGCGCTCCGGGGCGGGCCCGGCAATCTTGGGCGGTGCGCTCGCCAGCCCCAGCCGCACCTTCACGTCGTGCACCGGAATCAGCTCGCCGCGCAGGCTCATCAGCCCGAGCAGGTGGGGTTCCGCCCGCGGCAGCTCGGTGAGCGGTGGAACCTTGAGAATCTCCCGCACCTCGCGAATGGGCACCGCGTAACGCTCGGCCTCGAGATCGAAGGCGATGAACTCCTCGAGCGCCTCCTCTTCGATGGGCAAAGGAAGCTCCTCGGGCCCGACGGGCACGTCGAACAGACCCACCAGCTCTTCGTCGGGCCGGTAGAAGAAGTCTTCGAGGAGGGCGGCGAAGCGCGACATTCGAAAGCCGCGCCTCACCCTACCCGAGGGCTTTGCCTTGGGCCATGCCTTGCTTCTCCATCAACCCGGCGACGTCGAGCACGAGCACGGTCTTGCGGTTTCCCAAGTCGGTGGCGCCGGCGATGCCCGCCAGGTGACGCAACCGGCCCGGCAGCGGCTTGACCACCACGTCCTGCTGGCCGACCAGCTCGTCGACCGCCAGGCCCAGCCGCTCCTGGGCCAGGCCGACCACCACCACGTAGTGCCTCGCGCGAGGCTGCTCGGGCAGGCGGAAGAGCCGACAGAGGCGGGTGAAGGGCAGCGTCTGTCCCCGCAAGGACACCACCTCGCGGCGCTCGACGGTGCGAATCTGTGCGTCCTCCACCGCGATGATCTCCAACACGCTGTTGAGCGGCACCGCGTAGGTGCGCTCGCTCGCCGACACCACCAGGGCGCGGATGATCGCCAAGGTCACCGGCAGGGTGAGGGTGAAGGTGGTGCCTTGCCCCGCCTGGCTGGTGACGTCAATCAACCCCGACATCTGGGCGAGGTTGGTCTTCACCACGTCCAGCCCGACCCCGCGACCGGAAAGCTCGGAGACGCTCCGCGCGGTGGAGAACCCGGGGAGGAAGACGAGGTGGAAGAGATCGCGGCGGCCCAGCTGGTGCGCCTGCTCGCGGGTGAGCAAGCTCCGTGAGATCGCCACCTCGCGAATGCGCTCCTCGTCCAGCCCTGCGCCGTCGTCGCTCACCTCGATCACCACGTGGTTGCCACGCTGCGCGGCACGAAGCGCCACCGTGCCTCGCCGAGGCTTGCCTTTCTCCGCGCGTGCCTGGGGCGTTTCGATGCCATGATCGATCGCGTTGCGAATGAGGTGCATCAACGGGTCAGAGAGGTCTTCGACGATGAGCTTGTCGAGCTCGACCTCTCCCCCGGCGATGGCGAAGTCGATTTCCTTGCCCATCTCCCGCGCGACGCGCCGTACCAGCCGGGCCAGCTTGTCGAACACGTGGCCGAGCGGCACCATCCGCACTTCGAGAATGCCCTTCTGCAGCTCGTCGAGCTTGCGCTCGAGCAGCCGGCTCTCACGGTAGAGCTCTTGACCCCAGAGCTTGGACACCGCCAGCGCGCCCCCGCTGCGGGCGGCCTCGGCGAGCCGCTGCACGTTGGCTTTGATGAGCAGGAGCTCGCCCACCGAATTCATCAGCGCGTCGAGCCGGCCGATGTCCACCCGCACCGTCTGGGTGAGAGAGCGCAAAGACGATTCGGCTTCCGCGCGGGAAGGAGGCTCGAGCGGTGCGGGCAAGACCGCGACGGCGGGAGCGGCTTCGATACGGGCACGCCGTTTCTTCCTGCCCTCCGGCTTCGCCTCCAGAGGGATCACCGCCGCGGGCAACCCCTGGAGGGCCGAGGCAATCTCCTTCGCGTTCTTCGCGCTACCGAAAATGAGGTCGAAGGCAATGCTCGAAGCGTCACCCGGTTCGCTGGAAGGCAAGGTGCTGATCACTTCTCCCAGCGGCTTGAGAGCGGCGTTGAGGCGCGCGAGTCTTTGATCGAAGTCGGAGAGGTCGAAGGCCGCGCGAACCTTCCACACGGCGACGCCCCTCTTCACGTTCTCGCGCAGCCGGTGCTCTTCGTACTCGGTGAAGACCGCGCGGACACGCGGGTCGAGGGCGAGCCTGTCGAGCGGGTCATCCGCAGTGGGCAAGGGGAGAGTGCCCATCGTCTCCAGCCGCTGAGCCAACGCCGAGGCTTTCCCCCCGCTGGCCTCGGAGCGCTTGCCTCCCACGGCCTCGGCCACCAGCGCTTGCAAGACGTCGAGCGCGTCGATCAGCGCGTCGACCACCTCGCCGGAGAGCTGAAGCTTCCCCAGGCGCAGGCGGTCGAGCAGATCTTCGGTGCGGTGGGCGAGATGGGCGATGTGATCGTGGCCGAACATGCCCGCCAGCCCTTTGAGCGAATGCGCGGCGCGGAAGATGCCGTTGACGAGGTCGGGATCGACCTGCTTTCCACGCCGCTCGTCGAGCTCGAAGAGATCACGCCCCAGGTGGTCGAGGATTTCGGTGGCCTCGGCGACGAAGTCGTCGTGGCCGCGGCCGCCCAAGCTCACGCGAGCCTGAGGTAGCGACGCAGGAGCCCCTCCAGGCTCTGCGGCTGGAAGGGTTTGATGAGGTACTCCGCGGCGCCCAGCGCCAGGCCCTTGGCGCGATCTTGCTCGCGGCCCTCGGTGGTGATGACGAACAGCGGCGTGTCCTTGTAGTTGGGGTTCTTCTTCACGAAGTTGATGAGCTCGAGCCCGTTGATGTCCGGCATGTTGATGTCGGTGATGATGAGGTCGAAGCGGTGGCGGGGAAGAATCTTCAGCGCCTCGAAGCCGCTGCCGGCGGTGACCGCCTCGATGCCGGCAATGGACTCCACCGTCGCGGCGATGAGCTCCCGCGAGGCCTTCGAGTCTTCGACGATCAGCACCTTGAAGCCCATGCGACCGGGCGAAACGCTAACACGCTTCAGCGCCCGCGCTCGACCAGGGCCTCCAGGTTGCGTCGGCGAGGGGCATGAGGATGAGGGCACCCATGCTCACCGGCCTTGAGCCCCAGCGACTTTGGGTAAGCGCATCCGCAGCGGTTTTTCGGCGAGCAACGCCACCCGAGCGCCTTTGAACTCGGGGCGGAACCGCTGTGAGAAGGCCTCAGCCCTCACCGCATCGTCGAGCCTGCCCTCGCCGGGAAGCTCGAGCGCCACCCCCTGCACGTTCGCCTTGTTCAACATTCGTGCGGCGCCGGCGAGCGCTTCGCCCAGTGCTTCGACCGAGAGGGAGGCGGCCTTGCCCAACCCCACCGCGAACACCCGCCCCATGGCCACCCGGCCGTCGGTGGGTAAAAGCAGCCGATCTCCTTGCGCCCCGGTGAAGAAGCGCTGGCGCAGCACCCGGGAGAGGCCTCCGCACAGCCGCCAATCGAAAAAACCGGCGATGCCCGACAGCGGCCGCTCGTCTTCGCCGATGAACAGGCACAGGCTGTCCACCTCGGTCAGCGTGTCGAGGGTCTCGAGGCTGATGTCGTGGGTGGAGACGTTCACTCTTTGCCTACCGCGGTCGCCACGCGGTCCAACAGACCGTTGATGAAGGCCGACGACTCTTCGCTGCCGAAGACTTTACCCAGCTCCACCGCTTCGTTGAGGGTGACCTTCTTGGGAATGTCCTCGCGGTGGCGAAGCTCGAAGATGCCCAGGCGGAGCACGTTGCGGTCGATGCGTGACATGCGGTCGAGGCGCCAGTGGTGGCTGTGCTCCTCGATGAGGCGGTCGATTTCGTCCAGATGCGCGCGCACCCCGCGAACCAGCTCCAGGGCGAAGGCGTGCGCCTCTTCGTCGCGGGGGCCCTCCTCGGCCGAGGCCGACCAGGCGGACTCCAGCGCCTCCTCGGGGGTGAGAGTGGTGGTCCCCATGTCCAGCTGGTAGAGCGCCTGCAGCGCGCGCTCCCTCGCCCGGCGACGCGCGCCCATCTACCGACCACCCTCCAGCGGCTGGAGCGGGACGTTCATGGCTTGGGCCTTCGCCGGAGCGACGTTTTCAACCGCGCGTGGAGGTTGACCATCTCCAGGCAGGCCACCGCGGCCTCGACGCCCTTGTTGCCGGCCTTCACTCCCGCGCGGTCGATCGCCTGCTCTACCGTGTCACAGGTGAGCACCCCGAAGGTGACGGCGCACGACGCGGCGAACGCCGCCGAGCCGATGCCCTTGGCGACCTCCGAGGAGACGTACTCGAAGTGCGGGGTGCCGCCGCGAATGACACAACCGAGGGCGACGATGCCGGCGTACTCGCCGCCGTCGGCGAGCTTCTTGACCAGCCCGGGCAGCTCGAAGGTGCCCGGCACCCGGTAGACGTCCACGTCGGCGTCGGCGACCCCGTGGCGGGCGAGCGCATCGACCGCTCCTTCGAGGAGCTTCTCGGTGATGAAGGAGTTGAAGCGCGCCACGCAGAGGGCGAAGCGGCCCTGGGGGGCGGTGAGGTTTCCTTCGATGAAACGAGGCATGACCGGTTTGCCAATTTAGCGCGCGGCTCGGCGCTTGGGAGGTTTTGGACGAGCGCGGGCTGCTACACGGGTGTTGCTGGCGGTGAGCGGCACCTGCTCCACCACCTCGAGCGCGTAGCTTTCGAGGCCGACGATCTTCTTGGGGTTGTTGGTGAGCAGGCGAAGGCGTGACAGGCCCAGATCCTTGAGAATCTGCGCGCCCACGCCGAACTCGCGCAGGCGAGTCTGATCTTTGTGGCCGGGGACGACGTCTTCGTTCGAGCTGTGGGTGCACTTGAGCCGATCACGCGCGCTCTGGGCCTTCTGAAGGTAGACGACGACACCGCGCCCTTCCGCGGCGATGCGCTTGAACGCCTGCGCGAGCTGGCCGCCGCAGTCACACGCGTTGGACCCGAGGAGGTCACCTGCCAGGCAGGCGCGATGAACGCGGGTGAGCATCGGAGCGCCGGACAGCTCACCCTTGACGAGCGCCACGTGCACCGCGTCATCGACCTCGCTCTTGTAGGCGTAGGCGGCAAACTCGCCCTCGCCGGTGCGCACCAGCCGGCTGGTGGCGACGCGGCGGACCAGACGCTCGCGGGCCAGCCGGTAGCGAATGAGGTCGGCAACCGAGAGCAGCACCAGGCGGTGCTTTCGCGCGAAGTTTTGCAGTTGCGGGCGGCGCGCCATGGTGCCGTCCGGGTTCATCACCTCGCAGATGACCCCCGCTGGATAGAGACCGGCGAGGCGTGCGAGGTCGACCGAGCCTTCGGTTTGGCCGGTGCGCACGAGCACGCCGCCATCCCGGGCGCGCAAGGGGAAGACATGACCAGGGCGGGACAAGTCCGCTGGCTTGGCGTGGGGAGCTACCGCTGTGAGCACCGTCCTTGCTCGGTCGGCGGCGGAGATCCCCGTGGAGACGCCCCTCGCCGCCTCAATCGAGACGGTGAAGGCCGTCTGATAAGGCGAGGTGTTGTCCTGCACCATCAACGGCAAATGGAGCTGCCGAATACGATCCTCGGTGAGCGACAGACAGATGAGACCCCGTCCGTGGGTAGCCATGAAGTTGATCGCCTGGGGGGTGACCTTGGTGGCAGCCATCACCAGATCGCCTTCGTTCTCCCGATCTTCGTCATCGGTGAGAACGACCATGCGCCCCTTGCGGATCTCGGCCAGAGCCTTCTCCACCAGGGCGATGCTCGCTTCGTTGGTGCGGGTCATGGAATGGTCATAGCCTTTAGCCCGTAGAGGTGGGCGACATACTTGCCGATGACGTCGGCTTCGAGGTTGACCTCGTCGCCCACCTGCTTGGCAGCGAGGGTGGTTCGCTCCTGTGTTTCGGGGATGAGCATCACTCCGAAGCGGTCGGCGGCGAGGGAGGTGACGGTCAAGCTGACGCCGTCGATGGTCACCGACCCCTTCTCGATGAAGAACGCCGCCAGCTCTTTGGGCAACGAGAACGCGAGGACCAGCGAGCCACCCTCCGTTCGGCGCTCCAACAAGCGCGCCACCGCATCGACATGGCCGAGCACCAGGTGCCCGCCCAGGCGATCGCCCACCCGGAGGGCGCGTTCGAGATTCACCCTCGTTCCCGGGCGCCACGTGCCCAAGGTCGAACGCCCAAGCGTCTCGGGAGCAGCCTGCACTTTGAAGGTCTGCGCGGACTTCTCGACGACCGTCAGACACACCCCGTCACAAGCGATCGACTCACCCACGGCGAAGTCGGTCACCGGCAGCGACGTCTTTAGCCACAGGTCGGTCACCGGGCCGGCGGTCACGCGGTCGACCTGACCGACGTCTTGAATCAGCCCCGTGAACACGACGAGCCTCCCTCAATCATCGCGCGTCCGAGCCTGGTGCTTGAGCAGTGCGCGGACGATCTCCGCTTCCACCGAAGCAGCAGCGTTGATCGCCTGGAGCCGGAGCGCGTTTGCCCAGGCCTGGGCGTTGAACAGCTCGTCGGCGAAGGCGGGGGTCACCGAGGAGACGCCGTGGAAGTCGACGATCACCCTGTTCCCCATGGGGCAGTCGTCCAAGAGCTTCCTGGCCTCGGCTCGGGTGGAGAAGTGGCTCGCAACCGGAAAGAGCTCGACGTACGAGGTCGCGCGTAGCTCCGAGACGAGCTCTTTCCAAAACACGCTGGCCGGGGAAGAACCCGACGCCACGCCTCGGAGCTGGCCCTCCTGGTTGACCCGCTGGTACCGGGCCGAGCGGCCTTGTCCAACCACCTCTAGCTCGCCGCGCTCCACCATCAGGCGAAGCTGTTTGTGGACAGCCTGCCGCGAAACCTTCAGCTCGGTAGCGACCTGGCGATTGCCGAACGGTCCACGTCGCGCAAGCCGCTCCACCACACTCTTCACATCGGACCCGCCCATGGGGTCCTCCTCGCAGGGGTCGGCCTTATCGTCAACCCCTGCGTCAACCTAATCGTCAACCGCCTCAGAGGAGAAATCCTAATCGTCAACCTATTCGTCAACCCTTCGGAGTTGACGAATATCGGGACCCCGACAAGGGGAGGAGGCCCGGGTCGTAGCGCTGGTGGGCACCGGCGTTGCGCTCGAACGCTGACCCCACTCGTTTCCCTCATGCCAGATCCACTCCGTGGCGGCTCGGCAGCGGCGACAGCAACCATCACGGCGCAAGCGTCGATCCACTCAGCGCCGGGCGCGGCGTAAGGGGCGAGTCGGCTTCATCGACGTCCGGGTGAGAAATTCGGCGATGCGGCTGTCTGCCTTCCGCAAGCGGCGTGAAAGCATGCGGCAAATGTTCTGCAACACCAGCACGTACGCGTAGTTGTCCTCTTTGTAGAGGTAATACAAGTCGGGGTTGGTGAGGGTGAAGGTGCGAGCCTTCTTCGACACGCGCACGGTGGCAGAGCGCGGCTGCAGCTCGACCAGCGCCATCTCGCCGAAGACCTCTCCTGGCCCCAGCTTGACGATGGGAACCAGTGTCCCCTCGGCGGAAGAGCGCAAAACCTCCACCTCGCCCTCGGCGAGCACGTACATCGTTCGCCCGAGCTCGCCTTCCTTGAAAATGGTGCTCCCGGTGCTGAAGGTGTCCTCACCGAGAATGGAGATCACGCTGTCCAGCCGCCGTCCCTCCAGACCGCCGAAGATCGGCACCCCCCGAAGGAACTGCCTCAAGCTCTGGTTGTCGTCACGCGCCATGAGCGGGAAAAGACCAAGCCCAGTGGGTAACGGCAATGGATTTGTGCTCTTGCCCCTCACCCCAACCCTCTCCCAGAAGGAGAGGGAGTAGCTCTGAGCAGCAGATCGTTCCCGAACCGCTCGACCTCCAGCTTCCCGACCGCGAGCGCCTTCGCCATTCGCGCCACCCCCAGCTCGCCCGACCACGACAACCCCTCCCCGCCGATGAGCTTGGGCGCGACGAACAGGAGCAGCTCGTCGGCCAGGCGCTCGCGCAATAGGGAACCGAACACCTCCGATCCACCCTCGACGAGCACATGGAGATACCCCTCTTTGGCCAGGCGCCGCATCAACGCCCCCAGGTCGACGTGTCCGTGCCGCTCGCGCACACGCCACACCTCCACGCCGCTGGCGGTGAAGGCCCGCGCCTTGGCCGAGCGTAGGTCGGCCAACGTCGCCACGATCGTTCGCGTCGTGCGTTGGCGGTAGACCTTTCTTTGAAGCGAAGTTCGCAGGTGCGAATCCACCACCACCCGCACCGGATCTCTCCCGCCTTCGACGCGTGCGGTGAGGCGGGGGTCGTCATGCTCCACCGTGTTCGCGCCTACCAGAACGACATCGGCCACATCGCGCAGCCTCTGGACATAGGCTCGAGCCTCCTCGCCGGTAATCCACTTCGACTCCCCGGAGGCAGTGGCAAGCTTCCCGTCGAGCGTGACCGCTGCCTTGAGTGTGACCCACGGCAGGCGGGTGCGCATGAACTTGAAGAACGGGCGGTTTTGGCGATCGGCTTCTTGTTGCAACACTCCGCCGAGCACCTCCACCCCTGCCCGCTTCAGCCGGCGCACCCCTCGTCCGTTCACCAGCGGGTTGGGGTCAGACGAGGCGTAGACCACGCGCCGAATCCCCGCGTCGAGGATTGCCTGAGCGCAGGGCGGCGTGCGCCCGAAATGGTCGCAGGGCTCGAGCGTGGTGTAGAGATCGGCGCCCTGGGCACGGGCTCCGGCGGCCTCGATCGCCACCACCTCGGCGTGGGGAGCGCCGGCCTTTTGATGGTGGCCGCGGGAAATCACCCTCCCCGCCTTCACCAAGATGGCGCCCACCGCGGGGTTGGGGTGCGTACGGCCCAGGCCGCGCGCGGCTTCCTCCAGCGCGATGCGCATGAAGAACTCGGCGACGGCGAGATCGAAGTCGGCGGCTCTGGCGGCGCGGGGAACCCGCCGCTCGCTCAGCCTTGCACGGGTGACCAGCCTCACATCCGCTCCGCCTGTCCCTTGGGCTTTCCCTTGCCCGCCGGCTTGGCCTTGGCCTGGTCGTCGAGCAGGTCTTTGAGCTCGCTCATGAACTCGGCGATGTCGCGGAACGAGCGGTACACCGAGGCGAAACGCACATAGGCCACCTCGTCGAGCTCAGGGAGGCGGCGCATCACCTCCTCGCCGATGACCGTGGAGGGAACTTCCTTCTCGCCCATCTCTTGGAGCCGCCGCTCGATGCCCGTGACCACCGCCTCCAGCTGGTCGACCGAAACCGGCCGCTTTTCGCACGCCTTCTTCAAGCCGGCGAGCAACTTGTCGCGGTCGAAGGCCTCGCGCCGGCCGTCTTTTTTCACCACCAGAGGGTTGAGCTCCTCCACCCGCTCGTAGGTGGTGAAGCGCCGCTTGCACTCCAGACATTCCCGCCGCCGGCGAATCACCGCTCCTTCGTGCGACTCGCGCGAGTCGATGACCTTGTTTTCCGGGTCGCGACAAAAAGGGCAGCGCATAGACGAGCTACTTCACCCTCGAAGCGTACAGGGGAAACTGCTGGCACAGCTCGCGAACCTCTCCGCGGATTCGTGCGAGCGCCTTCTCGTCGCCGGCCTGGTCGAGCGCTTTGCCGACGAGCTTTCCAATCGTCGCCATCTGGGCCTCTTTCATTCCCCGGGTGGTCACCGCAGGCGTACCGATGCGTACCCCGGAGGACACCGTCGGCTTTTCCGGGTCGAAGGGAATTTGATTCTTGTTCACGGTGATGCCCGCTTTTCCCAGCGCCTCCTCGGCCGCCTTGCCGGAGACTTTCTTCGCCCGCAGGTCGACGAGCATCAAGTGGTTGTCGGTGCCACCAGAGCACAGGCGCAAACCTTCTCCTTGGAGCGCCTCAGCGAGAGCCCGGGCATTGAGAACGATCTGCTTCTGGTACTCCCTGAACGCCGGCGAGAGCGCCTCCTGGAAGGCGACCGCCTTGGCAGCGATGACATGCATCAGCGGCCCGCCTTGGATGCCGGGGAAGATTTGGCTGTTGATCGGCTTGGCGAGCTCTTCCTTGCACAGCACCATGCCGCCGCGCGGCCCGCGCAGAGTCTTGTGGGTGGTGGTGGTGACGATTTCGGCGTAAGGCACCGGCGAGGGGTGCACACCCGCTGCGACCAAGCCCGCGATGTGCGCCATGTCCACGACCACTGCTGCGCCGACGGCGTCGGCGATCTCACGAAACTTCGGAAAGTCGATCACCCGGGGGTAGGCCGAGGCACCCACCACGACCACCTTCGGCTTGTGCTCCTTGGCCAACGCAGCGGCCTGGGCGTAGTCGATGGTCTCGGTCTCGCGGGCAAGGCCGTAGTGCACGACCTTGTAGAGCTTGCCGGAGAAATTGAAGCTCGCCCCGTGGGTGAGGTGGCCGCCGGAGTTGAGATCGAGCGAGAGCATCAGCTCGCCCGGCTTCATCAGCGCCATGTAGGCGGCCATGTTCGCCTGCGAGCCTGAGTGCGCCTGCACGTTGGCCCCTTCGGCGCCAAAGAGCTTCTTGGCCCGGTCGATCGCCAGCTGTTCGGCGACGTCGACGAATTCACAGCCACCGTAGTAGCGCTTGCCTGGGTAGCCTTCGGCGTACTTGTTGGTGAGCACCGAGCCGAGCGCATCGAGCACCGCCGGGCTGACGAAGTTCTCCGAAGCGATGAGCTCGAGCCCCTCCTCCTGGCGGCGGGTCTCCTCGCGAATCACCCGGGCGATCTCGGGGTCGACTTGCGACAACGGAGCTGTGTTTTCCATTTCTGACCTCGTCATCTCTCTCCCTTTGGGAGAGGGAAAGGGTGAGGGGTTATAGCTCTTGCCCCTCACCCCTACCCTCTCCCAGCGGGAGAGGGAGTTTATGGTAGCGACCAGGCGTTGGCCTTGAGCTTGGTCGGCTCGGGCTGGCCGGGGTCGGTGAGCCACGCCAGCTGCGAGAGGGCGTCTCCGCCCAGCTCGCAAATCTTCTTCCGCAGCTCGAGGTAAGTCTCCTCGTCGGTTTCGGCCCGCTCCACCACCACCCAACCCAGGTTCTGGGCGCCGTCGGGTAAGTCGGTCGCATGAACGTAGTCATACACGTCACAGCGCTTCTCGCCCACGTAGACCTCTTGGGCCACAGGCTTGCGCACGGGGACGAGCTGGGTCCGCGGGGTGCACGCGGCAGCCACGACAGCCAGCGCGCAAAAGCGCTTCACCCCCCGCTCTCCACATCGCGAATCTTCTGCACCCTTCGCTCGTGTCGTCCGCCCTCGAACTGCTGATCGAGAAACGCCTCGAGAATGGCGCGCCCCAGGCCTGGCCCCACCACCCGCTGGCCGAGGCAGAGCACGTTGGCGTCGTTGTGCGCCCGGGCCATGCGTGCCTCGAACTCCGAGTGGGCCAACGCCGCACGCACCCCGCGGTGCTTGTTGGCGACGATGCTCATCCCGATGCCAGTGCCGCACACCAGCACGCCGACGTCGGCGAGGCCGGCTCCCACCTTCTTGGCCACGCTGGAGGCGAAGTCAGGGTAATCGACCGAGTCGTTGGTGAAGGCGCCCAAGTCCTCCACCTCCACCGGGCGCGTGCGCAAAGCCTCGAGGAGCTCCTTTTTGAGCTCGAGCCCGGCATGGTCGGATGCGAGGACGATACGCAAGGAGGCTTGGGGTTCCTCTATTTGAAACGTCTAAAGAGAAGCACGGCGTTGGTGCCGCCGAACCCGAAGGAGTTGGACATCGCCGCGTTCACCCGCACCTCACGCGGCGCGTTGGGCACATAGTCGAGGTCACACTCCGGATCGGGGGTCTGGTAGTTGATGGTGGGCGGCAACACCCCGCGGGCCAGCGCGAGCACGCTCACCACCGCCTCGGCCCCACCCGCCGCGCCGAGCATGTGGCCGGTCATCGACTTGGTCGAGCTCACCGCCAGCTTCTTCGCGTGGGCGCCGAAGACGGTTTTGATCGCCTTGGTCTCGTTGGCGTCGTTGTACGGGGTGGAGGTGCCGTGGGCGTTGATGTACCCCACCTCCTCCGGGTTCATCTGCGCGCTGGCCAGAGCCAGGCGCATGCAACGGGCCGCACCCTCCCCTTCGGGAGCCGGCGCGGTCACGTGGTGCGCGTCGGAGTTCGCTCCGTAGCCGGCCACCTCGGCGAGGATGTTGGCGCCGCGCTTCTTGGCGTGCTCCAGCTCTTCGAGCACCAAGATGCCCGCGCCCTCGCCCATGACGAAGCCGTCGCGCTCCTTGTCGAAGGGCCGGCTGGCCTTCTGGGGAGCGTCGTTGCGCGTGGAGAGCGCCTTCATCACCGAGAAGCCGCCCACCCCCAACGGAGTGATGGCCGCCTCGGCGCCGCCGGCGATCGCCGCGTCGGTCTCGCCCAGCCGAATCGACTTGAACGCCTCTCCGATGGCGTGCGCGCTGGTGGAGCACGCGCTCACCGGCGACCAGTTGGGCCCCTTGGCCCCGTAGCGGATGGTGATGAGCCCGGGCGCCATGTTGATGATCATCTGAATGATGAAGAAGGGGCTTAGGCGATCGAAGCCCTTCTCCAGGCCCTTCTTGTGCTGCTCCTCGAGCGAGCTGATGCCGCCGATGCCCGAGCCGACGATCACCCCCACCCGCTCGTTGGCGTAGCCGTGGGGCTTGTCCAAACCGATGGGTAGACCGCTCTCCTTCACCGCCATCTCGGCGGCGGCGAGGGCGAACTGGGTGAAGAGATCCATCCGGCGGACCTCTTTTTTGTCGATGAAGGCCTCGGGCTGAAAGTCCTTCACCTCGCCGGCGAAGGTCGTATCCAGCTTCGCCACCGGGAAGCGGGTGATCGTCCCGATGCCCGACTGCCCACCGAGCATCGCCTGCCAGGTCTTCTCGGTACCCGTCCCCAACGAGGTGACGAGCCCAGTTCCGGTGATGACGACGCGGCGGTTGGACACGAGCCCTTCCTAACGCTTACTTCTTGTGCGTGTTGATGTAGTTGATGGCGTCGCCGACGGTCTTGATGTTCTCGGCCTCCTCGTCGGGAATCTCGACCTCGAACTCCTCCTCCATCGCCATCACCAGCTCGACGATGTCCAGGCTGTCGGCCCCCAAGTCCTCGATGAAGGAGCTCTCGGGCTTGATCTCGTCTTCGCCGACCCCCAGCTGGTCAGCGATGATCGACTTCACCTTCCCCTCGATTGCGGTCGTCGCCATACGTTCTTCAACCCTCCGAAAAAAACCACGTTGTTCTCGGGGCTTGTCCCCGGTTTTCAAAAGCGCGGGCGGTATAACCCACCCTCGCGCCTGCTCGCTACATGTACATGCCGCCGTTCACCTTGAGCACCTCGCCGGTGATGTAGGCCGCCGCATCGCTGGCGAGGAAGCAGACCGCACGGGCAATCTCCTGAGAGGTGCCCAGTCGCCCCAACGGCACCGCGTCGAGCATCTTCTGGCGCGTGTCCTCGGAGATTTTCGCGGTCATGTCGGTGTCGATGAACCCCGGCGAAACCGCATTGACGCGGATGTGGCGGCTGGCCAGCTCCTTGGCCACCGCCTTGGTGAGCCCGATGATGCCCGCCTTGGAAGCCGCGTAGGCGGCCTGGCCGCCGTTGCCCATCTCGCCCACCACCGAGGTGAGGTTCACGATGGCGCCGCCTTTTTGCTTCATCATCGGGCGAGCAGCCGCACGAATAAGCGCGAAGGCGCCCTTCAAGTTCGTGTCGAGGGTCTTGTCCCAGTCCTCGTCCTTGAAGCGCAGGATGAGGCCGTCGATCGCCACCCCGGCGTTGTTGACGAGCACGTCGAGCCGGCCGTGCTCCTTCACCACCTCGTCGACAGTGTTTTGGCACGCGGCCGTGTCGCCGACGTCGAAACGCACCGCCTTGGCCTTGCCGCCCGCCTTCTCGATGAGCGCCAACGTCTCGCTCGCGGCCGCCTCGTTGCCCGCGTAAGAAAAAACGACCGCTGCTCCACGCGCAGCGAGCTCGACCGCGATCGCCCTCCCGATGCCCCGAGAGCCGCCGGTGACCAGCGCCACCTTGTCTGCAAAATCCTTCATCGTCAGACCCCTCCCAGCGCCGCCAGCGTCTTCTCCAGACTGGCGGGATCCTCGACGTTGAACACCTGCGCGTCCTTGGCGATGCGCTTGACCAAACCGGAGAGCACCTTGCCGGGCCCCAGCTCGACGAAGCGGGTGACGCCCTGGCGGGAAAGCTCCTCCACGCACTCGATCCACCGTACCGGCGACGTCACCTGCTCGACGAGGAGCGACGCGATGCGTGCCGCGTCGTTGTTCGGCTTGGCCTCGACGTTGGTCATCACCGGAGCCACCGGCGCCTGGAAGCTCACCTTAGCGAGCACCTCGGAGAGCCGTGGCTTTACCGGCGCCATCAGCGCGCAATGGAAAGGAGCGCTCACCGGCAAGGGCAGGACGCGCTTGGCGCCGGCCTCTTTGAGCTTCGGGGTGGCGCGTTCGACAGCCTCGGCGTGTCCGGCGATCACCGTCTGCCCCGGCTCGTTGTAGTTTGCCGGAGAGAGCACCTGGTCTTGCGCGCACTCGTCGCACACGGCCTTCACCTTTTCCGGCGCCAGCCCGAGCACCGCGGCCATCGCGCCTGCCCCCGGGGGAACGGCCTCTTGCATGAAGCTGCCGCGCTGGCGTACCGAGCGCACCGCGTCGGAAAGCCCCATCGCCCCTGCCGCCACCAGCGCCGAGTACTCGCCCAGCGAATGGCCGGCGACGAAGTCGGCTTTGGGCCCGCGCTTGGCGAACACCGCGTGGGCAGCGATGGAGGTGGCCAAAATCGCCGGCTGGGTGTTGGCGGTCAGCCTGAGAGACTCCTCCGGGCCCTCGAAGCAGAGGGCCGAGAGCTTCTCCTTCAGCGCGTCGTCGGCGGCGTCGAAGACGGCCTTGGCCTCGGGGAAAGCGTCGGCGAGGGCCTTGCCCATACCCACCGCTTGGCTCCCCTGGCCGGGGAAGATGTACGCGAGCTTGGCCATCGTTGCTCCTACCAGCGCACCACCGCGCTGCCCCAGGTCATACCGGCGCCGATGGCCATCATCGCGATGACGTCGTTCGCTTTGAGCCGGCCGGCGCGATTGGCCTCATCGAGCGTCATCGGCAACGAAGCGGAGGAGGTGTTGCCGTACCGCTCGATGTTCAGCCACGCCTTTTCTCGCGGAATCGCCAAGCGCTGCAGCACCGCGTCGATGATGCGTAAGTTTGCCTGGTGGGCGATGACGTGGGTCACGTCGGTGGCGGAAAGTCCGTTGGCGGTGAGCGCCTCGTGGCTCGCCTCGGTGAGCGCGCGCACCGCGAACTTGAACACCTCTTTGCCGTTCATCGACACCTTGTGGAGCTTCTGGGCGAGCACCTGCTCGTCCATCGGCTGCTTCGTCCCTCCGCCGCGGATGCACAGGATGTCGGTGAGCGCCCCGTCGGTGTGCAGGTGGGTGGAGAGAATGCCGCGCGACTCGCTCTTGCCCGGGCCGAGCACCATCGCCCCCGCGGCGTCGCCGAAGAGCACGCAGGTGTTGCGGTCCCCCCAGTCGACGATGCTCGTGAGCAGCTCGACTCCGATGACCAGGGCCCGCTTCACCGCGCCGCTCTTCACGTACTGATCGGCGATCGACATGCCGTAGAGCGAGCCTGCACACGCCGCCGAGACGTCGAAGGCGAAGGCCTTTTTCGCCCCCAGCTTGTGCTGCACGAACGCGGCGCAGGAGGGCATGGGTAGGTCGGGCGAGATGGTGCCGACCACGATGAGGTCCAGCTCCTCGGGCCGGGTGCGGGCCATCTCCAGCGCGCGCACCGCCGCCTTCGCCGCCATGTCCGAGGTGACTTCGCCCTCCGCCGCCTGCCGGCGCTCCCGAATGCCGGTGCGCTCGACGATCCACTCGTCGGAGGTCTCCACGATTTTGGCCAGGTCGTGGTTGGTGACGACCTTCTCGGGGACGTACGAGCCGGTTCCGATGATCTGCGTTTTGGGCACCTGTGCGACTCCGTGCGTGGCGGGAACCCTCTACGAACCCGCCGTCGTGTGCTTCGCCTTCCGCGCGGGTTCTCTACACACAAAGCGTGCGCTCTGTCATCCGCTCCCTTCTCTGAAGGGTGCGAAGCGCTGTACGCAGTGCGAAGCCAGCGAGTCAATGCATCGAGGCCGGAACATCGACTGCCGCGCTCGCTCTGCTAGAAATCGACTTTCATGCGCTCGAGCCTGGTACTCCTTCTTCTCCTCGCGGGTGGCTGCCATCACTACCGCACGCTCGAGGGCGGAGGGGTCGAGCTTGCCCAGGGGCTGGCGGCCCAGAGCGTCGCCGACGGAGTGTGGGTCGTCACCGTCGACCAGCCGTACCCCAGCAATGCACTGGTGGCGCGGCTGGGAGCCGAGGTGCTCCTGGTCGACGCGCCGTACGACGATGTGACCACTGCGGCGATTCTTAATTGGGTCGTCCACGAGCTCGGCCCTCTGCCGTCGCTGGCGGTGACGACGCACGCGCACGATGACCGCTCGGGCGGCAACGCCCACTTGCGCGCGCGGGAAATCCCCATCTGGGCGAGCGAGCTCACCTCCGGCCGGCTCCCAGCATCGCTGCGGCCCGACGAGTCGTTTCCCAGCGGTGCGCCACTGCAGAAGACATTGGGAGGCCAAACCTTCGAGGTGTTCTTCCCCGGCGCAGGACACTCGCCGGACAACGTGGTGGTGTGGCTGCCCGGCTCGAAGGTCCTCTTCGCCGGGTGCCTCGTCACCGGCCGCTCGAAGCTGGGCTTCATGGGTGACGCCGACCTCGACGCGTGGAGCGGTTCTTTGGAGAAGCTTCGCGCCTACGACGCAGCGAAGGTGGTGCCCGGGCACGGCCCGGTGGGTGGGCCAGAGCTCATCGCCCACACCCAGAAGCTGGTCGCCGAGGAGCGCGCCAAATCGCGCCGCTGAAACCGAGCTGGTTCACGGCGTTCAGCACTTGCCAGCTTCGCCCCGAGCCAGCCGGGAGGCGTGCGATGAAAAGACCGTCTGCAATTGATTGGAGACCTACTCGCTAGCGCCTTCCGCCGTCGACTGGTCCTCCGTCAGCAACAGCCCTGGCGGCACACGCTGTGTACTCCTCGACCCTTGCCGCCTCCTCCGACATCACGTCTTTCGGGTGTCCTCTCGCGGCCATTCGTTCGACGGCGATGCGCTGGTACCGTAGCGCCTCGTCACAACTCCCCACTGCTTTCCACGCGGCGGCGTGGGTGCGAACGTAGAGCGCGCTGGAAGGCCACCCCGCCAGTGCGCGTGCCGAGAGCTCTAGAGCCCGCTTCGCGTTTCCTCGCTTCAAATGGTACTTGGCCGCCTTGTCGAACAGCATTGGATCGACGGGAGCCTCCTTCAGTGACCGTTCGACTATCGACTTCACGTCGGCGGACTCCTCACTGCTCTCCATCGCCGTTTCGCCCAACAAGCTCCACGCCTGCACGTTGCCGGGGTATCGCGCGACCAACTCCTTGGCGAGCCGCAGCCGTTCGTCCACAGTTTTTTCCAGGAACGCCAGAACCCATTCAGCCTCCAGCACCGTCGAATCGAACCGCAGAGCTCGACGGGCCTCAGCAATCGCTTTGTCCCGCTGCCGGAAATACGCCAGAAGGAGGGCGCGGTTGGCGTAAGTCTCGGCACGCGATGCAACGCGAGGTTCATCGAATCGCGGGATTTCGACCGTCGCCGAGGTTGGGGAACCAACGCTCCGAGCGCACTGGTCGATCTCTCGCTCTAGGCCAACGTGGGGCACCGCTCCAAAAAGGGTGGACCAAACCGCCCTTTCGTCCCCGGGGGGAAGAATCGCTCCCAGAAAGCGGCGAAAGACGTCAGGCCTGCGCTCGAGGAGGCAGTGAATGGCCACGAAGCTGCTGGCGAGGGCGCTGCGCCTACCATCGGGGCCGGATTCACCCTGCCAATCCCAGAGAGTCGCGATTGGCATTCTCTGAGTACCCAGGGACTGTCTCCACGCGTCGAGGTTACCGGTACCGAGCGTACCTCCTACCGGATCCACCTCGATTCCCGCGAGATACCTCGCCATACCTTGGTAGAGCCACGCGCGGTGTAAGGACAGTGAGCGTCCCAACACTGCGCTGGCGAGCATGCGATGCACCCTGTCGTGCAACGATTCTTCGCTGTCGGGTGTGACTCGAGCAATAACGAGCCACCTCCCGTGGATGTGAATGACGAGATCATTGAACCCTTCAAACTGCAGTCGGGCCAACGCCTTGGGGCCCGGCACAAACACGATGAGCGGGCTCAGCCAATCGGCACCAAGAATTCGCTCGAATGCGCGACGCTCCATTTCGATTCGGATGGCGAGTTCTCGCGCCTGCGTTGAGTCGAGCTCGGCACGTAGGACGAAGTTCCTGGTAACGATCTCGTGCCAGATCTCGGTGCGTTCGAATTCGGCCTGAGCCAGTTGCTTGGCGTACTTGTTCACCTCGCAGAAATCCTCGTGCACGAAGCTCGATGAGTGATCTTGAACGAGCGCTACGGCATCTGTCGTCCACTCCGCGCGCGCCGTGGAGTCCCGAAGGCCTTCGTCGCGGCGCTCCAGCCCCAATCTAATGAGCTGTGCAACCGGCGCGGAAAACCGAACGACATTGTGATTGGTGAGGTGCATCACGCACGCCTGGTCAACCACGTGCGGAATTCCGAGGGAGTGTCCCCATTCGTGAAGAAACACCCGCGCCTCGTTGAGCACGATGTACCTGGCGTAGGCGCGTCTGACTTCCGTCGTTTCGAGGGCCATTGCATCGCGCCAGGAACGGTAGATGTGGGGATTGAGGCTGGTTCGCACCAGCAGCATGTCGCCAAAGTACTGCGACTGCCCCACGAACAAGCCGCCGTCAGCCTCGCCCATGGGGTCAGGCCCCAGCAGCCCAACCACCCAATCCACACCGGACCGGTTCGCCTCACGTCCGAGAACAGACATCTCGCTCTCGTTCAGCTGGCGAACCCACTCGACCACCTCGACCACCTGGAACTCCACCGCGAACCAGCTGCGGGTGATCGTGTTGACCTTGTCTATCACCTCCGCGAAGCGCTCCTTCCAGAGCGCCTCGTGAGCTCGGTACTTCTGATCTGCATACACCCTGAGCCGGTAGACGCGCGGCGGCCGCCCGGAAAGGTCCTCTTCTGGTAGTTCGAAGGAGCCAGTCACCTCGTCGAGCCATTCCCGGTCGACCTCGGCGCGCGTCTGCCACTTGCACGCGGGCGAAGCGGCTACCGCCAATCCAACTCCTAGCCAAATCAATCGCCGCATCGGCGACGATTTTACGCCGGTGAACCTCGACCAGGGCGAATACCGCTCGGACAAACAGCGGAACCCTGAGCTCCCCTGGTTTCACCGCAGGGCATCACTTCGGAGGATGCCCTCATGCTGGGCCTCTTGGAAGCCAGGCCGCAGCGCGGGCAATCGCCGCCGCCAGCTCGCCACGCAGCCCGACCTCGGCGGTACGCAGCGCGGTCTGAAGAGCGTTCTTGATCGCCTTGGGGCTGCTCCGCCCATGCGCCACGATGCCCACGCCGTCGACGCCGAGCAGGGGCGCTCCCCCGTACTCGGCGTAATCCACCACCCGTTGCAGCCCGGCGAAGGTCGGCCCGAGCAAGAGCGCGCCGAGCTTCTCCGACAGCCCGGCCTTCTTCACCGCGCTGCGCAAGAGCCCAGCCACCGCCATCGCCGTGCCTTCGCTCGTCTTGAGCACCACGTTGCCGGTGAAGCCGTCGGTGACCACCACCTCGACCTTGCCGGAGAAGATGTCCTTCCCTTCCACGTAGCCTTTGAAATCGAGGTCGCTTTGGCGCAAGAGCGCCAACGCCTCGCGGGTGAGCGGGGTGCCCTTGGTGTCCTCCTCGCCGTTGGAGAGCAGCCCCACCCGCGGGCGCGCCACTTTCAGCACGCGGTGCACGTACGCCGCTCCCATCACCGCGAACTGCGCCAGCTGGCTGGCCTTGCACTCCACGTTGGCTCCGGCGTCGAGGAGCAGGCAGCGTCCCTCACCGCGCAGCGCAGGAAAGAGGGTGGCGATGGCCGGCCGTTCGACGCCCTTCACCCTTCCGAGCACCAAGAGTGCCCCCGCCATCACCGCTCCCGAGCTCCCCGCAGACACCATCGCCTCGGCCTCGCCCTTGGCCATCAGCTCGAAGCACACCCGCAAGGACGAGTCCTTCTTCTTGCGAATCGCCTGGGCCGGGTGCTCCTCCATCGCCACCACCTCGGAGGCGTGGCGCAGGCTCACGTTGGGCGGACGCCCACCTCTGACGCCCTCGAGCAGCGGGCGCAAGGCGCGCTCGTCGCCGACCAGGACGACTTGGTGACTGGGCACTTCGCGGGCGAAGAGAACCGCCCCTTCGACAGGGGCGCGCGGGGCGAGGTCCCCGCCCATGGCATCGAGGGCGAGGCGCACGGCCCTTCCCTACTCGACCGCGACCACCTCGCGCCCTGCGTACTGTCCGCAAGAAGCGCAGGCACGATGCGGCAACACCGGCTCCTTGCAGTTGGGGCACGAGATGACCTGCACCACGGCCTTCAGCTTGTTGTTGGCCGCGCGACGGCGGTTGCGCCGCATCTTCGAAGTCCGCTTCTTGGGTACGCCCATGGCTTCTTTCCTTCAGCTAAAGCTTGATGTCCTTCAACGCCGCGAGCCTCGGGTCGAGGACCTTCCGCTCGCAACCACACTCTCTCTCATTCAAGTTCTGCCCGCACACCGAGCACAGGCCTCGGCAGTCGTCCCGGCAGACCACGGAGATCGGCAGGGCCAGCAATACCTGCTCGCGCAAGATCGGGTCCAGCTCGATCTTCTTGCCGTCGAAAACGTCGTGGTCCGCCTCCCCCAAGTCGAACGAGCCCGCCCGCTCGCCATGCTCGTCGTCTTCCCCAGGCGCGGTCTCGCCGTGGAGCAAACCTTCCGGGACCAGGTTCAGGGTGAAGCTCACCGGCACGGTCAGCGGCACGTCGGCCAGGCAGCGTTTGCACAGCGCGGTGAGCTCGGCGTCGAAGGCACCCTCGAGGAGCACCCCTCCGCTCACCTTGTGCAGACGCGCCGACAGCCGCGCCTCCCCGCGAGCGCGAAAGCCGGTGTCGCGGCCCTGCTCGGTCAAAGCGTCGTCGAGCACCGCGCGGGCGATGGGTTCGTTCAGCGCGAGGCCTTCTTGGGGAATTTCTTCAATCTTTACAACCATTTGAATTCTCGGCCGCGCCCAAAAGGCGCGCAATATAGGGAGGTGAGGCGAACACTTCAAGAGGC
>JBMORE010000044.1:0-28693 GCA_049322255.1 Myxococcota bacterium
TGGTTGAGCAGCGTGTGCACCCGCCGGAGGTCGACCTCCAAGTAGCCGTGCACCAGAATGTTGCGGAATCCGGCGACATCGCGGAAGCGGCTGCCAAACTCCGGAGGAAGCACTCCGAGCGCGACCAGACCGTCAATCGCCGAGCGATAGTCCTGCGCGTCGCGGCCCAGGGCGGCACACAAGTGTGTGGCGATGTCGAGCGCGTTCTGGGTGCACAGCTGTAATCCATGAAGGACCGCCCAACTCTCGTCGAGATTGGTCACGAGCATTTCTGCTGGGCGGCCCGTGTGGCGGCGCAAGTGGGCGAGCGCGCCGCGGAGTGCTGCCAGGTGACGGCGCACCAGTGCGAGGTCAATACGCCCGGGGCTCACGAGGAGCGCTCCCCTGGACCAAAGAGCACGGCGTCTACCCGTGCGCGTCGAGGCGCATCATCGCAGTAACGCGAAAGAGCTTGTCCTTCTCGGGTCGTCGTGGCCCTCAAGTTCTTGGCAACCAGCCTCACCCCATCGCGCAGGATCCGGTGGTAGAGCAGAGGCGGCGCATGGTTGAGCACCACCACGTCGACCGCATTGGAACCCAGCGCTCCCATCAGCTCGGAGATGAGATGGGCATCGTAGCCAAAGGGGGCTTCAGGGAGCTTCGTCTCGTCGACGTAGACGGCAATATCCACATCGCTGTGTGCCACCGCGTCCCCACGAGCTTGCGAGCCGAAAAGGTACGCCTCGAGCACCTCGGGGCGGGGCTCGAGCGCTCGTTGTAGCCGTTCACTGAGGTCTTGGGTTCTATCCATCGCTTTCAAATGTAGCGCCAGCACCCCGTTGCGCGCACGCCGGATATGAAAGAGTGTGCGTTTGATGGGAAGGCTCGAGGAGACCGAAGGCGAGCTGCGCCGGCAGCCTAAGACATGGCTGGTCACCGGGGCCGCGGGGTTCATCGGGAGCAACCTGGTTCAACGGCTGCTCGAGCTGGGGCAGTCGGTGGTGGGGCTGGACAACTTCGCCACGGGGCATCGGAGGAATGTTGCGGAGCTGAGGCCCCTCACCCCAACCCTCTCCCAAGGGGAGAGGGGGTTTCGATTCTTCGAAGGGGATGTGAGAGACCTCGAGACTTGTCGGAAGGTGTGTACCGGGGTGGACTTCGTGCTGCATCAGGCGGCTCTGGGCTCGGTCCCTCGCTCCATCAAAGACCCGCTCTCCACTCATCAGGTCAACGTCGACGGCACGGTGAACATGCTGCTCGCCGCGCGCGACGCGAAGGTGAGGCGCTTCGTCTTCGCCAGCTCGAGCTCGGTCTATGGCGACCACCCAGCGCTCCCCAAGGTGGAAGACCAGCTCGGCCGCCCGCTTTCTCCTTATGCCGTTTCCAAGCTCGTCGACGAGGTCTACGCCCGGGTGTTCAACGACTCCTACGGGCTTTCCACCATCGGCCTGCGCTACTTCAATGTCTTCGGCCGCCGGCAGGACCCGGAAGGTCCTTACGCGGCGGTCATTCCGCGGTGGATTGCGAGCCTTTTGCACGGCGAACGCTGCACGCTCTTTGGCGATGGAGAGACGAGCCGCGACTTCTGCTTCGTGGACAACGTGGTACAGGCCAACCTGCTCGCGGCGACCGCGCCCGCGGAGGCCTCCAACCAGGTGTTCAATATCGCCTGCGGCGCTCGCACCACGCTCAAGGAGCTCCATCAGCTCATCGCCACGCGTCTCGAGGTGACGCTGCAGCCCGACTTTCAGCCCTTCCGCCCCGGAGACATCCGCCACTCGTTGGCCGACATCTCCAAGGCCCAGCGCCTGCTTGGCTACCAGGCGCGCTTCTCGGTGGCCCAAGGGCTCGATGCCACCATGGACTGGTACGTGGCCCAGGCCCGGAGCGGCGGCAGATGAGCACGACGAGAATTCTCTTCGTCGTCAACAACCCGGACTTCTTTCTCTCCCACCGGCTACCCATCGCCCTGGCGGCGCGCGACGCTGGCTGTGAAGTGCATGTGGCCACTCCGGCTGTTCCCAGCAGCGAACGCATTCGCTCGCATGGCTTCACTTTCCACCCTTTCGAGCTGTCGCGGAAAGGCGCCTCACCGCTGGCCGAGCTGCGAAGCTTCGCCCAGCTCGCCTGGCTCTTTCGCCGGCTCCGTCCGGACTTGGTCCACCTGGTGACCATCAAGCCGGTTCTCTACGGAAGCATCGCCGCGCGGCTCTTGAGCGTTCCTCGCGTGGTCGCCGCCGTCAGCGGCCTGGGCTACATCTTCATCGCCCAAGGAGCGCGCGCCACCCTCCGTCGCAAGCTGGTGGAGCTGGGGTACCGCTTCGCCTTTGCGCACCCGAAGCTCTCCGTCATCTTCCAGAATCCCGACGATCGAGACGAGCTCGTCGGCCGTGGGTTGGTCGAAGCGGAAGACTCGGTGCTCATACGCGGCTCCGGGGTGAACATCGCGCAGTTCGTTCCCACTCCTGAGCCGAAGGGCACCCCGACGGTCGTGCTGGCGTCGCGGCTGCTCTTGGACAAAGGAGTGCGTGAGTTCGTCGAGGCCGCTCGCTCCTTGCGTTCGCGCGGACTCGAAGCGCGCTTCGTCTTGGTGGGAGCGGTCGACGCCGGCAATCCAGCTTCACTGAGCGAGGACGACGTCCGCTCCTGGGTCGCCGAAGGGACCGTCGAATGGTGGGGCCACCGCGAGGACATGCCCGAGGTCTTCGCCCAGGCGCACATCGTCTGCCTGCCCTCCTACCGGGAGGGACTTCCGAAGGTGCTTCTCGAGGCCGCCGCCTGTGGGCGCGCCATCGTCACCACCGATGTTCCCGGTTGCCGAGAGGTGGTTCAACACGAGGAGAACGGGCTGTTGGTCCCTGCGCGCGATTCCGTGGCCCTCGCCGATGCCCTCAGAACCCTCGTTGCCGATTCAGAACGACGTCGCCTCTTCGGCCAACGCAGCCGGCGGCGCGCCGAGACGGAGTTCTCTCTCGAGCACGTCATTCGCGAGACGCTGAGACTCTACGGGCTTTAGCAACTACCGGCTGTAGCCGCGAACGCGGTAGACGAGCCTCCCCGCCCGCTCACGTAGGGCATGGGTGCTCTCCTCGAGGTATTCGGCGCGTGGAAGCCACCCGCGGGCCTCATCCAACCCGCGGTAATCCACCGGCAGCATGTCCACCTCCAATCCGGCCGCCCGGAAACAGCCTCCGGCCCGCGCCATGTGGAAGGCGCTGGTCACCAGGAGCACCGACTTCCATCCCCGCGCCTTCGCCACCTTCGCGGCATTCACCGCGTTCTCGTAGGTGTTGCGCGCGTCGCCGTCGACGACGATTCGCTTCGACTCGATGCCCCACTCCTCGAGCTGCCGCGCGAGGGTGGGCGCTTCCCTGGCTTCGGGCCGTTGCTTGTCGGGATGGCCGCCGGTGACGAAGACCTCGCGCGCTTTCCCCGTGCGTAACAAGTCGTAGGCCGCGAGCAGCCGATCGACGTTGTTCCCGTAGCTGCGTGGGCCCTCCACCCGCGAGGTGAGGTCGACCATGCCTCCCAAAAGAACGACGGCGTCGTAGGTGACGTCCGCGCGAAAGGTAGACGGGGTGTCCTCCAGGCTCCGGTGCAGCGCATTGGAGACGGGGTGGAGAGAGAAGAGGTAGAGCAACGCCATCGAGGCGACGATGCAGCCTCGCCACCAACGCGAGCGCGCAGGCCTCCAGAGGGAGAGCAGCAGCGCTGCACCGAGGAGGGCGAGCGACCAGAAGAGGGGAGTGAAAACGAGGTCGAGGATTTTCGAGAGGAAGTAGAACACGGGTGAATTGGGGTCCCTCACCCTTACCCTCTCCCACGGGGAGAGGGATTGCTACGCGCTCTCTTCCTTCTTCTCGCCGTAGTAGTACCCGTACCGGCGGTACGCGTAGTAGTAGTACTCGTACTTCGAGTCTTCGAGGTTGATGTCGTTGAGGATGGCTCCGAAGAGCTTGGCGCGCACGTCCTGGAGCTGCTTCACCGCGCGCTTGGCGACCTCGCGCTGGGTGGAGCCTCCCTTGAGCACCATCACCACCCCGCTCACTCGAGTGGAGAGCACCACTGCGTCGGCGACAGCCCCGATGGGAGGGCTGTCCAAGATGACCCGGTCGTAGGTCAAAGAGAGCTTCTTCAAGAGCTCGTTGAACGCCTGGGTGTGCAGAAGCTCTGCGGGGTTGGGGGGAATCGGTCCGCAAGGGAGGACGAAGAGGTTGGGAACTTCGGTGGCCTTGACCGCACCTTCCGCCGAGCCCTCCCCCACCACCAGCGAGCTCACCCCGATGTCGTTGGGCACTCCGAACGCTTTGTGCAGCCGCGGCCGGCGCATGTCGGTGTCGATGAGCAGCACCTTGTTCCCCGACTGCGCCATGGTGATGCCCAGGTTGATGACCGTGGTCGACTTGCCTTCCTGAGGCCCGCTGGAGGTCACCACCAGCGACTTGAACGGGTCGTCGGGCGACATGAAGAGCAGGTTGGTGCGAATGGCGCGGCAGCACTCGGCCACCGAGGACTTGGGCTGATGGTGAATGTGCAGGTCCCGCTGGGCGATCGGCGCCTTCTCATCGGCGATGGAGGGGATGAAGCCGAGGAAGGGTAGCCCCAGCTGCTCCTCGATTTCGGTTTGGCTGGTCACCGAGGAGTCCAAAAACTCGAGGAGCAGCGCCAAGCCGAAACCCCCGAGCAGCCCAATCACCAGCGCCAAGAGAATGTTGTTACGCACGTTGGGGCGCACCGGGGCGAAGCTGGGCCGCGCCGCGTCGAGCACCCGCACGTTGCTCACCCGCAAGAGCCCGGACAGCTCGATGTCCTTCAAGCGCTTCAACACCAAGTCATAGAGCCGCTGGTTGTTGTCCGATTCGCGCTTGAGCTGCTCGAACTCGATTTGCTTCTTGTTCACTTCGAAAGCTTCGGCCTTCGCCGCATCGAAGAGGGCCGAGAGGTTCTTCTCCTTGGTCACCGCTTCTTTGAGGTCGGCCTCCGCCGACACCACGATGTTGTTCAGCTCGCGTACCAGGTCGGACTCGAAGAGCCTCAGCTTGTCCAGGCAGGCGGCGAGCTTGGGGTGGTCGGGGAGGTAGCGCTCTTTGAGCTCCACGCACTCGGCGTTCTGCTGCACGTAGCGGGTCTTGTAGGACTGCACGGTGTTGTTCTCCGCCGCCCCGGGAATCGCCTCCGCCCACAGCCCGCCGGAGTCTTTGTTCGCCTTCTGCACCGAGCGAATCGCCTCCACCCGCGCGCGCAGGCCGGCGATTTTCAGCCGGGTCTCGGTGAGGGCGGCGTTGAGGACATTGAGCCGCTGGCTCACCATGCTCTGGGCGTCTTCCAGCTTGGTGGTGAGCATGTCGGCGCTCTTCTTGAAGTCATAGAGGGCCAGCTCGCTCTTGTTCGACCTCTCCTCCAGGGACTCCCGCCGCTCTTCGAGCCACTGGGAGGCGCTCTCGGTAATCTTCAGCCTGAGCGCCTGGTTCTCGGCCATGTACGCCTCGGCGACTTCGTTGGCCAAGAGGGCCGCCCGCTTGGGGTCTTGGTCTTCGATGACGATGTTGACGATGCGCGAGTCCTTCACCGGCTTGACCGAGATTTTCCCTTGCAAACGCGCGGGGGCGTCCGCTCCCTGAAAGGAAGGGTCGGCTTGCAACCCCAGCTTCTCCACCACCCGTTGGCTGACCGCCCGGCTGGTGATGACCTTGTGCTGGGTCTCGTAGTACTCGCGGTTGGCCCAGTAGTTCGAATACGAGCTGTCGGTGACGTCCTGCACTTCTTTGTCGAGGAACTTGGGCGCGGTGACGTCGATGATCACCGAAGTGCTCGCCGAGTACACCTTGGGTTGGCGCAAGGTGTAGGCGGTCACCGAGCTCACCACCACCGCGAACACCGCGAGGATGAGCCACTTGCGGCGCAGGAAGACCCGCACGTAGTACTTGGGGTCGATCGGGTTGTTCCCGACGACGTCCTGGTTCGTCACCGTGGGTTGCACGAAGGTGAAGCTCCTAAGGTTCCTTGGGGTACGTACCAGATTTCCCTCAACCCATGGTAGCTACACGCCGTGCCCACCCTTTCGGTCATCATTCCCTTCGACCAACAGACGCGCGGAGCCGCCGCCGACTTGGCCCAAAAGCTTCACGGCAAAGCCGAAGTAATTCTGGTGGGCGAAGGCGAGCTCGACCTCCCCCACACCAATGGCACCCGCGTTCTTCAGGGAGTCCTCGGCAAAGGCCGCGCGCTCAAGGCCGCCATTCCCCTGGTGACCGGGGAGGTCACCGTGCTGCAAGACCCCGACGCTGCCTATTCACCCCAGGTCTACCCTCAGCTTTTGCAGCCCATCGAAGCCAACGCCGCCGATGTGGTCTTCGCCGTGCGCGCTGGACGTACCCTCTCCGACCGCGCGCTCTCCCGCTTCACCCACTGGGTGACCGAGGCCTCGCTCTCCGATCCGCTCTCCGGCCAACGAGCCTTTCGCACCGAGGCGCTGCGGAATCTGAAGCTGGCCAGCACCCATGACGAGGTGGACGCTGAAATCGTGGTCAAGCTCGCCGCTCAGCTCTACCGCTTCGCCGAGGTGCCGGTGGAGGCCGTCCCGCAGCGCCCGCTCAGGTCGCGCCTCTCCAACCTGCGTACCCTCCTGCGCTACGCCTCGGTGCAAAACGACGCCGACAACCAGCACGAGGGCTACAACACCCTTTCGCGCATGGAGAGTGGGGCGCCCAACTACAACGCCTACCTCGGCCAGCGCTTACGCGCGCACTGCGGCCAGCGGGTGCTCGAGGTGGGCGCGGGCATCGGCACCATCACCGCCCAGCTCGAGGAAGGCCGCGAGCTGGTGGTGGCGCTGGAGGTGGAATCCTTCTACGTCGAGCGCTTGAAGAACCGCTTCCGCGACCGGCCCCACGTGCGGCCTTACCTGTCCGACGTGGCCTTGGCCGACTGGGAGGCCCTGCAAAAGGAGCGCTTCGACACCATCGTCCTCTCCAACGTGCTCGAGCACATTCCCGACGACGCCGCCTCGGTGCGCCGCTTCGCCGACATTCTCGCTCCGCAGGGAAAGCTGCTCGTCTTGGTCCCCGCGCTCCCCGCGCTCTACGGCTCCATGGACGAAGCGGTGGGCCACCACCGCCGCTACACCCACGACTCTTTGCGCACGGTGCTGGAGGAGAACGGATTTACCGTCGACCACTTGGAGTGGCTCAACATCGCCGGCATTCCCGGGTGGTTCTTCAACGGCCGGGTGCTGCGCCGCCGGGCGGTGCCCGCGCTGCAACTTCGCGTCTACGACCAGCTCGCTCCCCTCTTCGCCCGCGTCGAATCCAACTTTCGCCTTCCCATCGGCATGAGCCTGTTCGCGGTGGGGGTGAAGCGGCTTTGAGCCGGCCTGGCGTTCTCTTTCTCGTCGCGGGGCTCTATCTCACCGCGTTTCCCTACCACCCCGGCTTGCGCTCACCCAACGAGCTTTGCCGGCTGTGGCAAGCCCGCGCCCTGGTAGAGCACCGCACCCTCCAGCTCAACGAGGCCTTGCGCCAATGGGGCTACGTGGGCGACCTCTCGGTGAAAGACGGGCGCTACTACCCTTCCAAGGCGCCCTTGCTCTCTTTTTTGGCGGCGCCCATCTACGCGGCCCTGAAGCTCTTCGGCGACGGAGGGCCGAACGCCGTCCCCGAGGTGCCCCAAGTCTTCTGGTCGCGGCTGTTTCTCACCGTGCTTCCCACCTTGCTCATGCTGGTGTGGCTGCGCCGCTTCCTGCGTTCGTATGTCAGCGAGCCGGTGGCCGACGCGCTGTGCGCCACCTACGCCTTGGGCTCGCTCGCCTTCGCCTACTCCCTCTTGTTCATGAGCCATCAGGTGGTGGCAGTGTTGTTGTTCGCCTCCTTCTATTCGCTGTGGAGGTGCCAGCGGAATGAATGGCGCGAGCGGGGCTACCTCCTGGCCGGAGCCTTCGCCGGAGCCTCCCTCGCCGCCGAATACACCGCTGGCTTGGCGCTGCTCGGCCTGTTGAGCTTCGCCGCCGTCGGCGTGCTGGGAGGCGAAGGCAGCCGCCGCGAGAGGTGGCTTCGCCTGGGAAGGCGGGCGCTCTTGGCCACGGTGGGAGCGCTCCCTTTCGTCCTCTTCCTCGCCGCCTACCACCAGGCCGCCTTCGGGCACCCGCTGCACACCGGCTACAAATACCTCGCCGACCAGGCCTACCAGCCCTGGCACCTGGGCGGCTTCTTGGGCATTCGCTATCCGGATCCGCGCGCCTTCGCCCTCTCCCTCTTCTCGCCGCTGAGGGGCCTGTTCACCCTTGCTCCTTTCTTGCTCCTTGCCCTCCCCGGGCTTTTTCGGCTTCGGGAATGGAAGCCGCTCTTCTGGCTGACGGTTTCCTTGCTTTTCGCGTACGCCTACTTCACCTCCTCCTTCAGCTACGAGTCGTGGGGGTGGACGAGCGGGCCGCGGCACCTGACTCCGCTGGTGCCCTTCCTCTTGCTCCCCGCGGGGCTCTTCCTCGAGCGGCTGCGCCAGCCGACTTCTCTCGAAGAGCGCATCGGCCTGGGGCTGGTGGCAGGCGCTTGTGCCGGCTCCATCGTGGTGAGCGGAGTCATCGGGCTGGTCAACTACGTGCCCGACGCGGTCTCCAACGCCTTCTTCGGCCTCGCCCTGCCGCTCTTTCGCCAAGGTTACTTGCCGCCGTCGGTCTTCACCTTGCTGGGGTCACCCAACCCTTGGGCGGGGTTGCCCTTGCTGGTGGCGCTCCTCGTCGCCGCCGGGTGGGTGGCCTTCTTGCTCGCCAAGGCGGGGCGCGCTCCCACCTGGGTGGCAGGCGCGCTCACCCTTTTGGCCTACTTCGGCCTGCTCGCAGTGGCCACCCGCCATGACGCCGCCGACACCGGGGCCCAGGCGCACCTCGAGGCGGTGTGGCTGGCCCCCCAAGGCAAGTCGGTCGACTTCTGGCCTTCGCCCTGAAGCGGCGGATGAGCTGTGCCGGTGTGGAGGCAAGCGAGAGGTGTTGGCCGTCATCAGCAACCGAAGAACGGCCGAGGCGCCGAATGTAGCCGTCCGCGACCGCGGGCTATTCCCAGGTGCCTTCGAGATCGAAGGAGAGCTGGCGGTGATGGCGTATCGCCAACAGGTAGACCGTCGCCTTCCTGGTTGCGTACAAGATGAGGTACTGGTCGATCAGGTACTCTCGAACCTTCGTAGTGGGTCCCGCCATGGCGGCCAGCCGGCGACTGAGCGCGGTGGCCTCCACCGACCTGGGCTTTCGGGACAGGAAGCTGACTCCGAGCTCGGGGAAACGCTCGAGGTTAGGCACGACCTCCTCGAACAGGCGCCTCACGAGCGAAGCGAATGCTCCCGTCGCCTGTTCGGCACCGAGAAACGACTCGATCTCGTCGAGGTTCCGGGAAAAATTCTCGGTGACTCGAACGGAGACGCGTGGCGCGACGGAAGGGCGCATTCACCGCGCTCGCGGCGGTCGCTTCTTTCGCAGTCGCGCTCGCAGCTCAGCGACGCTGAACGTTCGACCCGCCGAGACATCTTCCAGACCTCGGATCGCCTGGTCGAGAAGCTGCAAGTGAATGTGCTCTCGCTCGAGCTGGTGGTAGTGGTCGAGCCGCCGTGCGTCGACGAGCGCCACATAGCTATCACCGTTGCGGGTAATGATCTTCTCAGTGCCAGATCGAACCGATTCCGCCAGCTCGGTGAAGCGGGCACGCACCTGATTGATCGGCACGATGTCTTCAGACTTCAGAGGCATAGAAATATCTCGTTGATGAATACATTAACGAATCCGATCTATTCTATGCTCATTCGACGGTCTCCGGTCAATCCGTCGACTTCTGGCCTTCGCCCTGATGGTAGCGGCCTTCAGCGAGCTGGCCGGCGCAACCCCAGGCGAGCCATGCGGTACACCACCGTGCGTCGAGGCAAACCCAACCCACGCGCGGCGGCGGTGACGTTCCATTGGGTGCGCGCCAACGCCTTGAGCAGCGCTTCTTTCTCGGCGGCCTTGAGGGCGGAGCGTAGGTTCTCCCCACCCGAAGGACCCGCGTCTTCTGTCACCCTGGGCGGCAGGTGCTCGGGCCGCAGCTCGTCGGATTCGGCGGCCAGGGCGGCGCGCTCCATGGCGTTGCGCAGCTCGCGCACGTTGCCCGGCCAGTCGTAGGCCAAGAGCGCCGCCCGCGTGGCTGGCGCCAAAGACCATCGACGGCGGCGAAGCTGCCCCAAGAAATGCTCGGCCAAGGGGAGGATGTCGCTGGGTCGATTGGCCAAGGGTGGGAGGGTGAGAGTGGAGCGGGAGAAGAGTTGGCGCCCCTCACCCTTGCCCTCTCCCAGGGGGAGAGGGGTGGAGGCGAAGATGCGTGAGGGACAGCCTGGGAGGCGCTGGAACAGTTTTTCGGGCAGGGCGTCGATTCGGTCGAGGAAGAGCGCTCCTTCTTGGGGCGTGAACAGCCCTTCCTCCAGCTCCCCTTTCCGTACTCCCAGACAGCGCACCACCCGCAAGGGCCCGGACATTCCCGAGCGGTGGAAAATGGCCTGCGCCAGCGTGTGCCGGCCGCTGCCCTCCGGCCCGACCAAAAGCACCGGAGCGTGCGCGCGCCCCAACCGTTCGATGGCGGCCCAAAGCCGTACCATCACCGGGTCGACGAAGAGCGGCTCCTCCCAGGAAGACGTCTCGCGGCCAGCCAGTCGGCGCAAGGCGAATTCCAGGAGTCCCTCGGCGCTGGCGCCATCGTCTGGACAGAGCGCCCAACCCAGCCGAAACGGCACCCCCGCCTCTCCCAGCTCCCCGGTGAGGCGGTCTTTCATCGAAGCGAAGCTTTCCGTCGAGACCTCGGCCAGCACCGCCCCCAAGACGTCCCCGGCCAGCGTGCCCCAGGTCGCGAGCGCTTGGTCGGTGGCGAGGCTTTTCTCCAAAAGCTCCACCCCCTTTTCGCGCGCGGGGCTTTTGAGGAGCAAGAGCGCCACTCCCCGCTCGAAACGCACCGCCCGCGCGACTTCATCGGCCCAGCGGCGGTCGAGCTCCAAGGGCCCAGCCAGCGGCCATTTTCCACGCGGGGCCCGGTGCAGCTGTACCAGGAGCACCGTTTCTCCCAGCGAGATGGAGTCTCCCGCCCGCGCCGACGCCCGGCCACGCAGCTGCACGTCGTTGAGACGCGTGCCACCTTGGGAGAGCTCCTCCAGCTCCACCCGCTCCCCTGCCGCCGTCAGCCGCAGATGCTGCCTGGCGACCTTCTTGTCTTCCACGCGGACGTCCGCCCCTTCTCCACGACCGAGCACCAGTGCTTGCCCGGCCGGCAGCTCGAGAGGAAAGACGGCGCCGGGGGAGATGACGAGGAGCGTGAGGCGAGCGGGGGCACTCATGGGCTGGACGGTAGACGAAATTGACCTATGCTGGCGCTCCTCACCCCAACCCTCTCCCAGAGGGAGAGGGGGCCTGGGCTTGTGAATGAATGACTCCTCGGTGACGGCCAGCGGCGAATCGCGGCGTGGCTTCCTCAAGGCGGCCACCGTGCTGGTGGGAGGCTTGCTCGCCGCCCTCGGTGCCGTTCCGGTGGTCGGAGCGTTGCTCACTCCGCTGTGGACGCGCGGCAAGAACGGGGACAAAGACGGCTTTCTTCCGGCGGGCTCGCTCGACGCGCTCACCGCCGGGGTGCCCACCCGGGTCGAGCTCACCTCCACGGTGGTCGACGGCTGGACACGCACGAAGGGAGTGGTGGGCGCCGTCTGGCTGCACAAGAAGCCCGATGGCACGGTGAGCGCGCTTTCCACCATCTGTCCCCACTCGGGCTGCGCCATCAGCTTGGCCACCCAGGAGACGTACTCCTGCCCTTGCCACGCCTCCGCCTTCGCCCTCGACGGCAAACCGATGACCGGCCCCTCACCGCGCCCGATGGACGAGCTGAAAGTCGAGGTGCGCGGCAAGGAGGTGTTCGTCCGCTACGCGCGCTTCAAGCAGGGGGTGCGCGCCGTGCAGGAGATATAGCTCGCCATGTTTCGGCGAATCGGCGACTGGCTGGACGAGCGGCTTTTTCACCGGGCGATGCTGAAGGCCTTGTTGGGCGGCAGCGTCCAAGGAGGCAGCCGCATCGCCCACACCTTCGGGGTGGTGCTCTTGGTGTTGTTCCTCCTCGAGGCGCTCACCGGCGTGGGGCTGGCCGCCTATTACGCGCCTACCTCCACCGCCGCCTGGGCCTCGGTGAGCTACATCCAAAACCAGGTGACGTTGGGTTGGCTGATGCGCGGGCTGCACCACTTCGGCGCCTCGGCGATGGTGGTGGTGGTGGGTGTGCACCTGTTGCAGACGCTCTTTTTTGCCGCCTACCGCTCGCCGCGGGAGCTCAACTGGGTCATCGGGGTGCTCCTTTTGCAGCTGTTGGTGCTCGTCTCCCACACCGGCTACCTCCTCCCCGGAGACCTGCACTCTTACTGGGCCACCGAGGTGCTCTTGAGCATCACCGGCAACCAGCCGGTGGTGGGAGAGCCGGCGCAGCTCGTCATCCAAGGCGGGTCGCAGCCGGGCAACCTCACCTCGACCCACCTCTACGCGTTGCACGCCTGGGTGGGCCCGGCCCTCTTCGCCGGCGTCATCGTCTTGCACGTGATGCTTCGCCGCCGTCAGGGTGCCACTGTGCCGCTGGGGATGAGCGAGACCGAGGCCGCCGCCCGCTCCGAGCCCTACTGGCCGCACCAGCTCTTCAAGGACCTTTTCGTCTCCCTCCTCGTGGTGGCGGTGTTGGTGGCGGTGGTGGTGGTGCGCGGCGGCGCCAAGCTGCACGCTCCCGCCGACCCGGCCATCGAGTTCGTCGCCCGCCCCGAGTGGTACATGCTGCCGGTCTTCCAGCTGCGGCACTACTTCACCGGGGAGCAGGAATTCATCGCCACCACCGTGCTCCCCGGCGCGGCGATGACCTTCCTCGCGCTCATTCCTTTCCTCGACAAGGCTCTGTCCAAAATCACCTCCCGCTCGCCCCAGCTGCTCGCCTCTGCGGTGGTGCTGGGCGGGGTGGGCGCCTTGGGTTTGGGGGCGATGGTGGTGGTGACCGACCAGAAAGACCCGGAGGTGACGCGCATCATGACCCAGGCCGAGGCGCTGGCCGAGGAGGCGAAGCGGCTGGCGGCGCTCGGGGTGCCAGTCACCGGCCCGCTCGAGCTGTACAAGAACGACCCGCTGGTGTGGGGCCGCCGGGTTTTCGCCCTGCAGTGCGCCAACTGCCACAAGAGCTGCGACACCCTTCTCTACGACGGGGTGGTGTGCCTTCAGGGCTACGCCAGCCGCAAGTGGCTCACCGCCTTCATGCGCGCGCCCGACGCGAAGCACTTCTTCGGCAACACCAAAATCGACTCCATGGATGCGTTCGAGGGAGAGGAGGAAGACCTGAAGGGAATTGTCGAGTTCGTCTACAGCCAGGCGGGGCGCACCGACGTGGACAAGGCCCTGGCCCAGAAAGGCGCGGAGCTCTACGACAGCGAGGGTTGCCAAAGCTGTCACAGCCTCGACGGCCAAGGGACCGGCGATGGACCGGACTTGAAAGGCTGGGCCTCGGAGAAGTGGCTGGCCGCCTTCATTCGCCAGCCAGGGGCTTTTCACTTCTACGGGAAAGACAATGAGATGGATGCCTTCCCTCACGAGAAGCTCGACCACGACGAGCTTTCGGCGGTCATCTCCTACCTACGCACACAGGCCGATGCCGACGCTAAATTTCGCTAGCGCGACCCCGTCGAATTCGCGCAACGTTCTTTTGCCGCATTCCCTTGGAGGCTCACGTCCATGAAAAAGCTCGCTCTTGCCGTTCTGTTGGCAGTCGCCGTGCCTTTCACTGCGCTCGCGGGCGACGAGACCGCCGCCCTCTACAAGAAGCATTGCAAAAGCTGCCACGGGATGGACGGCAAGGCGGACACCAAGACGGGTAAGAAGGAGAAGATGACCGACATCTCCACCGCCGAGTGGCAGTCGAAAAACTCCGACGAGAAAATCTTCAAGGTCATCTCCAACGGGGAAAAAGACACCAAGATGAAGCCCTTCAAGGAGAAGCTCTCCGAGGACGAAATCAAGGGCCTGGTGAAGTTCGTTCGCGGGTTCGGCAAGGGGTAGCGCCCCTCACCCCAACCCTCTGCCAGCGGGAGAGGGGGCACTCGTTGAATAGGCATACGGAGGGCGCCGTCAGGGCAGATTGCCATGAAGACCTTCGGCCTCCTCCTCACCGCCCTCGCCCTCCTGACGTTCGGAGGGTCGTCCCCCCCGGTGGCGCAGCGCGTCGCCCACTCCGACTCACCCCTGCTCGTTCAAAAAGACAAGAAGGGTAAAGACAAGAAGGACGACAAGGGCAAGAAGGGGAAGGACAAGAAGGGCGAGGAGGACGAAGAGGAGCTGTGCCCCCGCTCGCTCGACCCGTTCGCCTAAGGCAAAAGGTCGGCGACCCGAATGCGTGACGCCGCCGCGTTCAGTGGCGAGACGACATCCTGGGCTTCGGAACAGCACTGGGTTGCACCGCGGTTCCCGGCTGGATAGACCCCGCGCAGGCCGTCGATGTCCGAGGTTCAGCTTCCTTCAGACAACGAAACGCTGCCGCGCGCCGGCGCGGAAGGGGTTGATCCGCTCGAACGCCTGACGAACGCCCTCTCCCACTCCCGCCGTGTACGCACCCAAGGGCTCAAGGGCGCCGCGCGCGGGTATGTGCTCTCGAGGCTGTCCAAGCGCCTGAAGGCCCCACTGGTGTGCATCACCGCCGACGAGGACCAGGCCGACCAGCTTGCCGCCGACCTGGCGTTCTTCTTGGGAGGCGAAGGCACCCCCCTTTCGCCACGGGTGCTGCGGCTGCCCGCCGATGAAGCCCTGCCCTACGACGAGCTGTCCCCTACTCCGGCAGTGGTCACCGAGCGGCTGGGAGCGCTCTTCCACCTGCGCCAGGGCACGCCTTTTCCCGCCCTCGTCCTCTCCGCGCGCGCGCTGCACCGCAAGGTCTTGCCGCCGAAGGTGATGAACGACCTCTCCGAGCTCTTGGGCAAAGGCCAAGAGCACGGCCGCGACGCGCTGGCCCGCAAGCTGGTGGAGATGGGCTACCTCTCCTCCCCGCTGGTGGAGGACGTGGGCACCTTCTCCGTGCGCGGAGACATCGTCGACGTCTTTCCCCCGCTGCACGAACGGCCCGTTCGCCTCGAGCTCTTCGGGGACACCATCGAGTCGATGCGGGTGTTCGACCCTCAGACTCAGCGCACCGTCGATGCGCTCGACGAGCTGTACCTGCTCCCCGCGCGCGAGCTTCTGCTCACCCCCCTCACCCGCGCCGCCGCCGAAGCCGCTGCCCGCGCCGCCGCCGAGCGAGTGGACGTTCCCTCTTCCAAGGTGCGCGAGCGCATCGAGCAGATTCGCGAGGGCCTTCCCTCCTATGGGCTGGAGGCGCTGCTCCCCGGCTTCTTCGAAGGGGGGCTGGCGAGCGTCTTCGACTACCTGCCCTTTTGGTCGAAGGAGCCGCTGGTCTACGTCGACGACCCGGTGGCGGTGGAGCGCACGGTGGGCGAGCTCGTGAGTGACCTCGAGCGCTCCTTCGCCGACGCCGAAGGGCGCCAAGACCTCGCCCTTCCGCCCCCGGCCCACTTCCTCTTTCCCGACGAGGTGCGCGCGCGCCTTGCGCCCTTGCGGGTGGTGGAGGGCGGCGGACTGGCGCTGAGCTCGGACTTCGCCCAGTCCCCGCCGGTCCACTTCTCTTTCGGCTCCACCCAGGAGCTGCGCCGGGACATTCTTTCTCACCACGGGGAGGAGGGAGCGCTCACGCCCCTGGTGGAGCGGCTCTCCCGCTGGCGCGATGCACGCATCGCCGCAGCCATCGCCTGCGGCTCCTTGGGCCAAGCCGACCGGCTCAAGCGGCTCTTGCTCGACCGCAACGTGATGGTGAAGGTGCGCCCAGAACCGCTCGAAGACCCTTCCCGGCTCTACGACCCGTCGGTGTTCGCTCATCTTTTCACCCACGAGGTGTCGCAGGGCTTCGTCGACGGAGCGAGTGGTTTTGCCGTCGTCTCCGACGAGGAAATCTTCGGCGCCCGCGCCCGCCGCAAAACCGGCCGCCGCCGCGCCGAGTCGCCGTTCACCGCCGGTTTTCGCGACCTCAAAGAGGGCGACCTCGTCGTCCACACCGACTTCGGCATCGCCCGCTACACCGGGCTGACCAAGATGCAGGTGCGCGGGGTGCCGGGGGACTTTCTGGTGCTCGAGTACGCCGGCAAAGACAAGGTCTACCTGCCGGTGTCGCGGATGCGGCTCATTCAGAAATTTTCCGGCGGCGACCCCTCCAAGGTGGCGCTGGACCGCCTGGGCTCGGGCAGCTGGGAGCGCACCAAGAAGCGGGTGAAGGAGAAGCTGCTCCAGATGGCGGCGGAGCTCATCCAGCTCTACGCCGCGCGCAAGGCGCACCCCGGTACCGCCTTCTCCGAGCCCGACCGCTACTTCCGCCAGTTCGAGGCCGACTTCGAGTTCGAGGAGACCGCCGACCAGCAAAAAGCCATCGACGACGTCTTGGCTGACATGCACAAGCCCGAGCCGATGGACCGGCTGGTGTGCGGCGACGTGGGCTACGGCAAGACCGAAGTGGCGATGCGCGCCGCTTTCAAGGCAGTGCTCGACAAGAAGCAGGTGGCGGTGCTCGTGCCCACCACCGTGCTCGCCCAGCAGCACTTCCTCACCTTCCAGCGCCGCTTTCAGGACTACCCGGTGAAGGTGGAGGTGGTTTCGCGCATGCGCAAACCCGCCGAGGTGCGTGAGGCGCTGGCGCGCGCCAAGGAGGGGAAGGTCGACGTGCTCATCGGCACCCACAAGCTCTTAAGCAGCGAGGTGGCGTTCAAGGACCTGGGGCTGCTCGTGGTCGACGAAGAGCAGCGCTTCGGGGTGAAGCACAAAGAGCAGCTCAAGCGCCTGCGCACCCAAGTGGACGTGCTCACCCTCACCGCCACTCCCATTCCGCGCACCTTGAACATGTCGCTCTTTGGCATTCGCGACATGAGCATCATCGCCACCCCGCCGGCCGACCGCCGCGCCATTCGCACCTTCGTTCTCAAGTTCGACCCAGCGCAGATTCGCGAGGCGATTGTGCGCGAGCTGCAGCGCGGGGGGCAGGTGTTCTTCGTGCACAACCGCGTCTCCTCCATCCATTCCATGGAGCGTTTTCTCAAGGAGCTGGTGCCGGAGGCGAAGATTGCCGTCGCCCACGGGCAGATGGCCGAGGGGCAGCTGGAGAAGGTGATGGTTGAGTTCGTGGAGAAAAAGCACCACGTGCTGTTGTGCACCGCCATCATCGAGAGCGGCATCGACATTCCTTCGGCGAATACGATGATTGTCAACCGCGCCGACGCCTTCGGGCTGGCGCAGCTCTACCAGCTTCGCGGCCGGGTGGGCAGGTCGCACGAGCGCGCCTACGCGTACCTGCTCGTGCCCGCGCGGCGCACCATCACCCGCGACGCCCAGCGAAGGCTGGAGGTATTGCAGGCGTTCACCGAGCTGGGGGCGGGTTTCTCCATCGCCTCGCACGACATGGAGATTCGCGGCGCGGGGAATCTGCTCGGCCCTGACCAGTCGGGCTCCATCGAGGCGATTGGTTTCGACCTCTACGCACAGCTCCTCGACGAGGCGGTGCGCGAGATGCGCGGTGAGCCGCCCAAGACCGAGGTGGAGCCCGAGGTGACGCTGCCCCTGCCCGCCTTCATCCCCGACGACTACGTGCCCGACGTGCACCAGCGGTTGATGCTCTACAAGCGCTTCTCGGTGGCCGCCACGCCTGACGAGCTCACCGACTTGCGCAGCGAGCTCGTCGACCGCTTCGGCGAGGCCCCCGACGAGGTGGACAATCTCTCCGAGCTGATGGCGCTCAAAATCGACATGCGCGACCTTCGCTTGCGCGCGCTGGAGGCGGGGCCCGGGCGGCTGGTGGTGACGCTGGGGCCCGATGCCGCGCTCGACCCCCTCAAGCTCGCCGCGCTGGTGCAACGCTCCAAGGGTGTCTACCGCCTCACCCCGGAGATGAAGCTGTTGGCCAAAGTTCCCGAGGGGCAGAACCTGGTGGCCGAGGCGAAGAAGGTCTTACGCGAGCTGGCCGGCGCCACAGTCATTGGCTGACAGGACCTCGGCCGGGGTTGGAGGCCGCAGCCGGTGAGCTTATCCTTCACCTCGATGTCCCTCCGCCCGGACGAGATTCCCGAACACGTGCGCCGCGCGATTGGCGAGTACGAGACAAGGCTGCGGGCCGAGTTCGCCAGCCGCCTCCGTAAAGTGTCGTTGTTTGGCTCCTGGGCCCGAGGCGAACAGCACGTCGATTCGGACATCGACGTCTTGGTGCTCATCGACGGCGCAGACTGGCGCGACGAACGTACGGCGGCGATGTTGTCGGCCGATGCCGGAGAAGTCTCTGGGGTCTGGCTCAGCCCGGCCATCTACTCCACAGAGCGAATGGACTATCTGGTCCGAATCGAAAACCCGTTCGCTCGCAGCGTGGCAGCTGACGAGGTCATCCTGTGAGCCCCGAGAACCTCAAGCTCAACGTCGCTGCCGAAGTCGATCGCGGAGCAGCAGCGCTCGAGGAAGCAAACCAGCTTCTTCGTGGCGGTTTGCACTACGGAGCAGCCTCGCGCGCCTATTACGCCGCGTTCCATTTCGCTCGCGCGCTCTGCCTCGCTGTTGGTGAAGAACCACGCTCCCATGCTGGCGTGGCACACCTGCTCTAGCTGCATCTGGTGAAGACCGAAAAGCTGCCCGCCGATACCAGTCGCATCTTCGCGACGTTGCAAAAGTTCCGGGAGTCCGCCGACTACGACGCGGCCTTCATCCTCGATCCCGCTGGGGCGGAAGCGGCGATGAGCGACGCCCGTCAGTTCGTCGACCGGGCCCGGGCCTTTCTCAAGTCCGCCGGGCTCATTTTATGACCTTTTGGCGGTTAGAGTTTTCGGCGACTGCTGATGGAACCGCTTCACCGCAGCTGTAAGAGCGCCAGCTTGTTCTTCGCCGACTTGGCCAGCTTGGTGCGGCCTTTCCCGGCCAGCCCCTCGAGGAGGGAGGCGCCCACGGAGCGTGCTTCGGGAGTGGGCCGCTCGGCGAAGTGAAAGCCGACGTAATAGCGCGCCTCGTCAGAGACGCGTTTGTCCTTCTCCAGGGTTTTCACCAACGGGTAGTTGTCGTCGACCAGGCGCTCGAAGTCGGTCAACGCCGCATCGCGCTGGCGGGCCTTGGGGTGGGGGTCCATCGGTGAACGGGTGAGCTGCAGCACCGCATGGGTGTAGCGGTCTTCCGGAGTCGCCAGGGGGGAACGGGTGAGCGAACCCAGGATGGCTTCCGCGCGTGCGGAATCCTTCTTCAGCAGGGCCTCGGCCTTGTCGCGCAACGTCTCCGCCCACGCCCTCGGGTCGGCGTTGCGCACCGGCTCCAGCTGGCGCCGGGCCACCGCGAGCGACTCGGTGAGCATCTTCGTCCCCGCCTTGAGCAGCATCGCCACCTGCTTCTTGGAAAGCTTGGAGGCGATGGGGTTGAGCACCTCGGCGAGCACCTGGGCGCCCACCTCTTCCTCGGCATCGGCGAGCCCTTCGGCAAGCAGCGCCTCCCCGCCCGGGAGCACCGCCACCGCCTTCGCGGCCGCCTCGGCCCGTACCCGCTCGGGTCCACGGGCCACCGGCACCAGGGTTTTCTCCGCAATTTTTCCGCCCATGGCGCCCAGACGTGAAATCGCCCACAGCGCCACCTCCACGTCCTTGCTCGTGGCCAGCTCGGCGAGCTCCTCGGAGAATTCGGGGCCGATTTTCAAGACGGTGAGCGTGTCGCGGGCGGCGCGGGCCACCAGCGCGTCCTTGTCCTCGAGGAGGTCCATCAGCTTGCGCAGCGCTTTCTTCGAGGCGCCCTGAGCCATGGCGAAGCGCAGCGCGGTGGCCGCCTCCACCCGCACCGGCGTCGTTTGGCGTGAGGAGAGGTAGCCGAGCAAGGTGTCCACCGTCTCCGGCAGCTCCAGGTAGCCCAAGACTTTCAGGCCTCCGCGCAGCGCCGGCTCGTCCTCCTGCGTCTTCTTCTTGTCGAGGAACTTCTCCACCTGCGCGCGAATGGACTTGCGCTCCGCGGGCGAGGCCGACTTCACCTCCTGCCGCACCGAGAGCGCCACCCGGTTCACCGCGTCGAAAGGCTGCCCACGCATTCCCTCCAGGCTCATCTCGAAGGAGAGCCTCCCACCCACCGCGGGAAGAAGCTGTGAGAGCGCGGCGCGCACCTCGGGGGTGGCGTCGGCCAGCCGCGAGCGGATGTCCGGAAGCGCCTCCTCGCCCAGATGGGCGATGGCGCGGGAGGCCAGCCGCTGAATTTCCTTTCCGCGCCCGAGCGAATCGAGGAGCACCGGGAGCGCCTTCATTGCCCCCATCTCCCCCAGCGCCTCGATGGCCGCCTCGGCGAAGGCCTCGACCGGGTCTTTGGCCATCTGCACCAGCCGGGAGACCACCGCCGGGTCCTTCACCTTGAGCTCGCCCAACACCACCGCGGCGGCGATGCGCTTGCGCGGCGACTCGTCCTCCAAGAGCTCGACGATGCGCTTGATGGCGTCCATTTGAACCTCCTCCCGGGCACGTTTGTAACGCTTCGCGTTGGCCGGGGTGAGTGGTTTATTCGGGCCATGCACGCTCTCAAAGCCCCCGCTCTGCTCCTCCTTTGCAGCTGCGTCACCCAAGGCACCTACGACGCCTTGCGCGCCGAGGCCGACGAGCTGCAGTCGCAGCTGGAGACGAAAAACCAGCGTTTGCGCGAAGAAGAGCAGCGCGCCGAGAAGATGCAGCGCGTGGAGGCCGACTTACGCGCCACGCTCGCCTCCGAGGAGGAGCGCATCGCCGAGCTCAACCAGCGCGTCGTCGAATTGGAGGGAAACCTCGCCTCGATGCTCAAGGACAAGAGCAAGCTCCAGGCTTCGGTGAGCGAGATGACCGCCGCCCTCGCCGAGCTGCAGCGGCGCAAGGAAGAGGCCGAGGGGCGCATCGCCGAGTTCAAGAGCCTGCTCGTCAAGTTCAAGTCGCTCATCGACGCCGGCAAGCTCGAGGTGCGCATCATCGACGGGCGTATGGTGGTGGTGCTGGCCACCGACGTCTTGTTCGGCTCCGGCTCGGCGATGCTCTCCAAGGACGGCAAGGTCGCCATCGCCGAAGTGGCGCAGCTGCTCGCCTCCATCCCCAAGCGCTCCTTCCAGATTGAAGGGCATACCGACAACGTGCCCATCGCCACTGCCCAGTACCCCTCCAACTGGGAGCTGGCCGCCGCCCGCGCGCTCACCGTGCTCAAGACGATGGTCGACGCCGGCATGCCCAAAGAGCGCATCAGCGCCGCGGCATTCGGCGACAGCAAGCCCACCACCGCCAACGACTCACCCGAGGCCCGCGCCGCCAACCGGCGCATCGAAATCATCATCGTGCCCGACCTCTCCACCCTGCCGGGGATGGAGGAGCTGCAGAAGGTAGAGAAGGGCGCGTAAGCCTCTCAATCTGACTCAGTTTGCACCCAGGTGTCCTCCTCATTATCCTCCACAAAAGAAGACATTGTGGAGGACAGAATGAAGGCCAAAGTCTCCGTCACCATCGAAAGTCCACTCGTAGAGTTTCTGGATCAGCTGCCTGGAGAGACGCGCTCGGAGAAACTGGAGAGGATTCTTCTGAAGTTCAAGCGGTTCGAAGACGATCAACGCCTGCGGCATGCGTTGTCGGCGGTACGCGAGGAGGACCGTGAGAGGACCGAGCGTGAGAGTTGGGAGCGAACGATGGCGGAGGCGATGTGGAGCGAATAAGCCGTGGCGATATTTGGGTCATCGAGCCGGCATCCCACCCAAAGCCGAGGCCGGCATTGGTGGTCAGCATCAACGCAATCAACGACCTTTGTCCCGATGTGCTCGTCGTTCCGGTCACCAGCCATCCCGGGCCTTTGCGCGTAGGGCTCCCCAACGATCCCGCCACCACAGGGCTTCGAGCGACCAGCTACGCGAAATGTGAGTCGGTAGGTCCTGTCCACAAGTCTCGGCTCAAGCGAAAAATCGGCCGAGCTCCTCCCAAGGCATTGCCGGAGGTTGAAGCCGGCATTCGCCGAGTGCTCGGGCTGGATTGATCGGCGAACCCTGATTTATCACCAGTAGAGCGGTCACTGCTGACGTACGGCAGCTTCGCTCTGCTGAGATCCACGCGCATCTCGGCATGACGAGCACGGCTCCCCTCTCCGTTCACACCAGCGAGGACAGCAGCGTCATCGCGGGGGCGACGCGAATGCCCGCGGGCGTCACGTAGTCTTTCTTCCCCACCGCGGAGACCTGCCACGCCTCGGCGTCGGGGAAGCGCTCGGCGAGGTAGCGAAGCGACTTGGAGAGCTCCGTGTCCGACCACTTGCACTCGATGAGATGTGTCGGTCGCCCTCGTTCGGTGACGACGAAGTCCACCTCGCGGCCGTCCACATCGCGGAAGTAGCGCAACTCCATGTCACGCCCCTCCGTGTCCTCGAGGTAGTGGACCCACTTGAGCAGATGCGCTGCTACCAGGTTCTCGAAACGAAGAGCCGGGTCCCCCACCAGCGTCCAGTCGAATCGGCGAAAAAAGTCGGGCATCACGCCAAGACACTCGAACCGGCTGGCCGCGCTTCACCCGCAGAAGTGGGCAATTGCCTCGGCGAGAATTCGCTCGCAGGCCTCCACCTCGGCAATCGGCACGTGCTCGCCGCTCTGGTGGGCGACGCGGATGTCGCCTGGCCCGAACACCACCGCCTGCGCCCCCAACGCAGTGAGCTGCGGAGCCTCGGTGCCAAAGGCCACCGTGGCGGGCGCCTTCCCCGTCTTCTCTGAAAGAAAACGCACCACCTCCGCTGAAGCGGGCGTGTCCACTCCGCGGTCCATGCGCAAGACACGCACGGTGCAAGAAAAGCCAGGGTCGGTTTCCCGCATCTCCGCTGCCACGTCGTCGAGCAGCTGCCTTCCCTTCTCCACCGATTGCTTGGGTAACGGCCGCCACTCCACGGTGAAGCTGCACCGCCCGGGGATGACGTTCTTCGCCCTCCCTCCGGAGACGACGCCCACGTTCATGGTGCCGTAGGGCGGCTCGAAGGCCTCGTCGCGCTCGGCGCGAAAGTCGGAAAGCGCCCGCTCCTCCAGGCGGCGCAAGAAGCGAGCGGCGCGGAAGATGGCCGAGGCGCCCGACTCGGGGTAGGCGCTGTGCCCTTCTTTCCCATGCACTTCGACCTCGGCAAGACAGTACCCCTTGTTGGCGCGAATGGGGGTGAGCGAGGTGGGCTCACCGACGATGGCGTGCCGCGCCCGACCAAGCCCCGCCTCGACGAGGTGCTTGGCACCCACGCAGCCCAGCTCTTCGTCGGCGGTGAACACCAACAAGAGCGCCTTCTTGGGCACGGCCCGCTCGGCGGCGTGCAGAGCGCAGGCGAGGTACGCCTTGGTGTCGCAGGCCCCGCGCCCGTACCAGCGGCCGTCCTTCTCGGTGAGCACGAGCGCCTCTTTCCACGCGGCGTCGAAGGGCACACAGTCGGAGTGCCCCACCAACGCCAGCTCGGGCAGGCCTTCTCCTTTCTTCGCCAGGAGGTTCACCTTCTCGACTCCTGCTTCGTCTTGGTACCGCTGCCGCTGACAGTCGAACCCAGCGCGCCGGAGCCGTGACTCGACGAGGTCGATGAGCGCCGCGTTGCTGCGCACCGAGGTGGAATCGATGGACACCAACTCGGCCAAGGTGGATTTGAACGCACTCACCTAAATCAGCCTCCGCGCCACCTCGAGGTAAGAGCGGCCGATGTCTTCGGCCAGGGGGTGATGTCCTTCGCGGACGATGAGCTGGCCCTGCACCGCCACCTCGCGCACCGCGGTCTTCTCGGCGCCGAACACCACTGCGGGCAAAAGCGCCTCCTCGGCGACGCCAACGAGCGAGGGGTGGGACAAGTCAACGGTGAAGAAGTCGGCCGGCGCTCCGGGGACGAGCTCCCCCGTGGGCAACCCCAAGCTCCTGGCGCCACCGCGGGTCGCCGCCTGAAAAAGCCCCACCGGGTCGAGCACGCCACGTCGCCCACGAATCAGGCGCAGGTGGCCCTCCAGCTGGCGCGCCTCGTCGAGGAGGTCGACTTGCGCTTGGCTGTCGCTCCCCAGGGCGAGCGTCACGCCGGCGGTCGCCAGCGCATCGGCCGGCACCACTCCGTCGCCCAGGTCGCGTTCGGTGGAGGGACAGGCACACACCGCGGCCGTCGCTCGTCCGAGCGCGCTCACTTCCTCCACCGTCAGGTGAATGCCATGCACCGCGGTCATCTGGGCATGGAGCAAACCGACGTCGGCGAGGAGCTCGACCGGTCGTCGCCGGTGCTCGGCCAGACAGGCTTCCACCTCTTTGGGCTGCTCCGCCACGTGCAGGTGCGTCAGCCGCGGCGGCAGCTTGCCGAGGGCCTCCATCCATTCCTTCGGCACCGCGCGCACGCTGTGCGGCGCCATTCCCACTGTCGCCAGCGGGTCGCGATTCTTCGCGGAGAGCTCTTCCACCGCGGCGAGGAAAGCGTCGACGCTCTCGTCGATGAAGCGCGCCTGACGTGGGTTTGCCGATACACCAAACCCCGCGCGCGCATACCCCACCCGCAAGAGCACGATGCGCAGGCCCACTTCGCGTGCGGCGCGTAACACCTGCCACGCCAGCTCCTGCCGGTCGGCATACCGACGGCCGTCGGGCTGGTGATGAAGGTAATGGAACTCGCCCACCGCGGTGACACCGGCGAACGCCATTTCCAGAAACGTCTGCCGGCACACCGCATAGAGCTCCTCGGGGCCCAGCACCGACGCCGCGCGGTACATCTGCTCGCGCCAGCTCCAGAAGTCGTCGGTGGTGCGCCCCGCGGATACCTGCACCCGGCCGCGGAGCAAGCGCTGAAAGGCGTGGGAGTGCGCGTTCACCAGCCCGGGGAAGAGCGCCCGCCCAGGGAGGGCAATGGCTTCGCCGCCGTCGACTTGCCCGGAGGCGACGCACCCTTCCCCATCGACCGTGAGCGCGCGCCCGCGATGAAGCCGGCCTTCGGCGTAGAGAAATTCCGGCTGGTAGCGCACCGGCGTCATCAGCTCCGGTGCTCTAGCACGCTCTACGCGTCTCAGTTGCCCTCCGAGCGAGCGAACGAAAGCCGAGGCCGGGCGAACCGGTTGCTTCCGCGCAGGCCGTTCGTAGCTTCCAGCAGGACCGAAAGGTCCCAGGGACGCTTGGGAACGAGCTGGTGAGGGGCGAGGGCGAGCTCGTCGTTCCCAACGCGTCCCGGCCGTCCGGGGGAGGCAAGCGATGGCACGCTGCGAAACCTGCGGGAACGAATACGACAAGGCATTCACCCTCATCCTCAAAGACGAATCACACACCTTCGACTGCTTCGAATGCGCCATCTTCGCGCTGGCTCCGGAGTGTGCTCAGTGCGGAGTGCGCATCATCGGGCACGGCGTGGAGACGGGTGAGCAGATGTTTTGCTGCGCGAACTGCGCCCACGTGGCGGGCGTGCGAGAGCTGCAAGACAGGGTGTAGCCGACCCGACCCGGAACGCCTCAGCGTCGGCGGTCAGGCCATTGGAGCATTTTTCGCCGCTCGTCGCGCCGGTTACCGAGGACGACGACGAGGAGAACGACGGCACCGACCCCCACGGCGATCGCCAGGGGGATTTTCTCGGGCTTGAGGATTCTTCCCAGGTTGTCCCACGGCGCCAGGTAGGCGACCCACAAGATGAGGGTCAAGCCCCAGCTCACGTATCGCGTCGCCTTCGACAGCCAGCGGAGGGTGTCGGTGCTTCCGCGCCAATGCTCGAGCGCGGCGAGCCCGCTCATCGCGGCGGCGGCGGCAAGGAGCACCGCGCCGAGAAGCGCCTCGAGCTCGAGCAGCTCGCCCTCGCTGAGGTGCATTTCGACCCACAGCGCGAGCACGGAGACGAAGCCCAGTGCCCCCAGCACGTCCTCGGCAGGACCCTCCGCACGCACCGCCCCCGCTCGGGCGACGAGACGCTTGATTGCGCCGAGGACGTAGGTGCCCGCAAGAGCGGCAAACACCACCGCGACGAGCACCGTATCGAGGCTCCCGAGCCTTCCCTCTGCGGCACGTCCGTAGACCCAGAAGACCAGAATCCCCGCGCAGCCAACCGCCCGGACGAGGCGCTGCGTTGGCTCGTCGAGGAACTGGTAGACCAACCAGCCCGCGCACACGATGGCCAGAATCGGCGAGAGGTTGGGAATGCCTGCGTAGACAATCTGCATGGGGCCGACTCCACCATACTGCGAAACTGCGAACAGTCCCCCTCGCCGCAGCCTATGCACATCGTTCGGGGGTGAAGACCAAGAGGCGCCTGAATCGGCTCGAGGCGTACCGGCGCAAGCGGCGCTTCGACATCACCCCTGAGCCCGCTCCGGGCAAACAGGCAGCTCCACCGGGTCACTTGCGCTTCGTGGTGCACAAGCACGATGCGCGGCGGATGCACTACGACTTGCGGCTGCAGATTCAAGGCGCCCTGGCAAGCTGGGCTATCCCCAAGGGCCCAAGCTACGACCCGGCGGCCAAGCGGCTGGCGGTGGAAACGGAGGACCATCCGCTGGAGTACGCCGGCTTCGAAGGCCGCATCCCCGAGGGCGAGTACGGCGCAGGCGACTCGATTCTGTGGGACGCAGGCACTTACCAAACGGTGCCTCCGGGCCAGGAGGCGGCGATGCGCCAAAAGGGGCATCTGCAATTCGAGCTCTTCGGCCAGAAGCTCCGCGGGCGCTGGCACTTGGTGCGCACCCGCCGCCCCACTGGCAAGCCGCAGTGGCTCTTCTTCAAGGCCAAAGATGGCGCGGAGAAAGCCTCGTACGACGTGGTGGCCGCGCGCCCCCAGTCGGTGCGCTCCGGGCGAGTGCTCACCCGTGGGCCACAGAGGAAGACGACGCTGCGCGGCCCTCACCCGGAGCCGGCGGCGCTGCTCAAAAAACTTTGGCCCCCGATGCTCGCCCAGCCCAGCACCGCCCGCGCCCTGGGGCCGGACTACTTGCTGGAGGTGAAGTACGACGGCTTTCGCGCCCTCGCCGCCCTCTCGAGAGGGGAGCTGTCGCTGCTGAGCCGCAACCGGCTCGACCTGACCGGGCGGTTTCCCGAGGTCGCAGGGGCGCTTTCACGCCTGCAGGTGGGCGAAGCGGTGCTCGACGGCGAAGTGGTGGCGCTCGACGCCAAAGGGGTCTCCCACTTCCAGCTCTTGCACGAGCCGCGCGCCGACCGGCGCTACGTGGCCTTCGATCTCTTGTGGCTCGATGGAGAAGACCTTCGGCGCCGTCCGCTCGAGCAACGTCACGACTTACTCGAAAGCGTGCTCGCCAACGCGCCCGCGTCGCTTTTGGTAGCCGAGCGATTGGCAACGCCCCTCGAGGAGGCTCTCATCGAGGTACGCCGCCGCGGGTTGGAGGGCCTTTTGGCCAAGCGCCGTGGCTCCCCTTACCTCGGGCGCCGCTCGCGCGAGTGGCTCAAGCTGAAAGTCACCCACAGCCAAGAGGTGGCCATCGCCGGCTATTCCCCCACCCGCAGCCGCCGCAAGGAGATCGGCGCGCTCTTGCTGGCGGTGTACGAGGACGCGGGCTTCTCCTACGCCGGCAAGGTGGGCACCGGTTTTTCCAGCGCGCAGCGCAGCGTGCTTTGGGAGCTTTTGCAGCCACGCGCGGTGGGTACGCCCCCGGTGAAGAATCCTCCCCGAGAACGGAGCATGGTGTGGGTGCGGCCCGAGTTGGTGGCGCAGGTCGGCTTCAAGGAGTGGACACGCGACGGCCGCCTGCGGGCGCCCACCTTTCTCGGCCTGCGGCCCGACAAGCAGCCCCGCGAGTGTATACGGGAGGTGCCGGTGCGAGCCCAATCGCCACCGCCCGCCCCCACTCTGCCCAAGGAGGTTGCCCTCAGCTCCGGCAGCAAGGTGATGTTTCCTCGGAGCGGCATCACCAAAGCCGACGTCTACGCCTACTACCGGCACGTGGCGGAGGTGATGGTGCACGCGCTCGAGGGCCGCCCGTTGGCGTTGCAGCAGTGGCCCAAGGGCATTCACCACCCGGGCTTCTTCCGTCACGAGCTGTCGGCGGCCCCCGCGTGGATGACCACGGTGAAGCTGCCCCACGACGACAAGACGGTGGAGCACCTGGTGGTCGACCGGCCGGAGACGCTCCTGTGGCTGGCCAACCAAAACGCCCTCACCTTGCACATGTGGGCCAGCCGGGTAGGCCACCTCGAGGAACCGGACTGGGCGGTGTTCGACTTGGACCCCGGCAAGGGCGGCTGGGAGGACCTCGTCCACGTCGCCAACGTGCTGCGTGGGTTTTTGGAAGAGCTCCACCTCTCCAGCGTGGTGAAGACCTCGGGCAAGCGCGGGCTGCACGTCTTGGTGCCGATGGCGCGCGGCCACACCCACGAGGACGCGGTGGACTTCGCAGTGGCCATCACCCAGACGTTGGCCGCAGGCCTGCCCCTGCTGGCCACCACCGAACGCACCAAGTCCAAGCGCCGCGGGCGCCTCTACCTCGACGCCTTTCAGAACGGCTATGGCAAGACCGTCGTCGCTCCCTACACCTTGCGGGCGCTCGAGGGAGCGCCGGTCTCTGCTCCGCTTCACTGGAGCGAAGTCACCCCCGCGCTCGACCCGAGTGCGCTCAACCTCCGCACCATGCGCGCCCGGTTGGACAAGTACGGCGACCTCTTCGCCCCCGCGCTCACCGGTGGGCAACGGCTGCCGCGCTTCGGCACGGACTAG
>JBMORE010000045.1:0-3099 GCA_049322255.1 Myxococcota bacterium
ATGCTGCTTCGCCGACGCCTGAAGAAGCGCTACGGGCCTCCGCCGTGCCCGTCGAGCTTGGCGGCGGTGCTGCACGATGAGCCATCATCGACGAAGGCCACCCGCCCGGGCTTGGGCGCCACCAAGGGCTTCTTCGCCTTCTGCCAGTGGGCGACCATCGCTTCGCGGAAGTTGAGCGCTCGGCTCTCCCCCAAATCGATGCGCCCGGGGGGCAAGGCGGAGAGTACCGCGCCCAGCCCGTCTCCCCCGCGAGCGAGAAAGTCAGGCAGCGTCACCCGGTAGCGCCGTTGGGGCTCAATCGCCTTGCCGTCGACGAGCGTCACCGCCCGTAGCCGATCGTGCCCCGGGCAGCGCGACAGCGACACCTGCAAGCCCGACACCTGAAAGACGCCCTTGCGCGAGCCGTAGGCGGCATGGAGCAGGCGGCGCAGCTCCTCTCCGGTGAGGGTGACGTTGGCCACCGTGTTGTCGAAGGGGAGCACCTCGTAAATCGCCCCGTAGGTGAGCTCGCCGGCGTGCAGGTCGGCGCGCAACCCACCGCTGTTGAGCAGCGCCACGTCGGACTTTTCCATCGCGCGCAAGGAGTCGGCGAGGAAGCTTCCCAGCGCGCTCTCCGCTTCGTAGTTGCGCCCCATCGTCGCCGGCACGGTGAGCCCGAGCGCTCGCCGCTGCTCCTTCTCCACCCTGTTCAGCGCCGGCCTGATGAGCTCGGCAATGCCCGAGTCGGGCACCACCGGTTTCCCCAGGAAGGTCGCCGGCAGAAGCTTCACCCCACGCTGCTCCTTGAGCTTTCGCGCCTCGCAGCCGCCGCTCACCGTGTCCACCATGGTGCAGATGGGAATGGCCGCGCGCAGGATGGTCTTCTCCTCCAGCACCACCTTTTTCTTCAGGTCGAGGTAGAGGTCGATGGTGGAGAAGTAGCGCCCCAAGCCCCAGGTCTCCACCACCGGGGTTCCGTTCACCAAGTGGCCAATCACCGAGTGGGTGTGGCCGGCGATGACCGCATCGAAGGTCTTGGGCGGCAGCCCTTGCAGCGCCTCGAAGATTTCCCCGCTCTTCACGTCGCAGCTGGCCAAGTCCTTGGGGTTGTCGGTGGAGGCGCACTTGCCCCCGGCGTGCGCCAAACCCACCACCAGGTGAGCTCCCTTGGCGCGAAGCCGCTGCGAGGCCGCCAGCGCCTCGGGCACCAGGCTCCCGAAGCGCAGGGAGCTCACGTTCACCGGGTTGGTGACGGTGGGCGTGGTGGGAGTGATGAGCCCGACGATGCCCACCTTCACCTTCTTCACCTCGAGCATCACCGTACCGTCGTTGAGCAGCCACGCGGGCCGGGCGCCGGTGGAGGCGTCGTAGATGTTCACCGCCAGGAGCGGAAACTTGGCCTGCTTAAGACGCGCTTTGAGGGCGCCGAACGGGTCCATCCCCGGCTGGACCACCGAGACCGGCCCTTGCGGCCCGTAGTCGAACTCGTGGTTGCCGATCGCCGCCGCCTGGTAGCCGAGCGCGTTGAAGGCGTCGACGACCACCTCGCCCTCGGTGAGGTTTGAGACCAGCGTGCCCTGAAAGATGTCTCCCGCGTCGAGCAGCACCACGCCGCCGGGGTTGGCTTCGCGGAGAATCTTCAAGTAGCCGGCGAAGGTCGCCACCCCGCCCTGGGTGACTTCGCCGCCGTCGGCAAGCCTGGTGACGTGCGGCGCCACCCACCCGTGCACGTCATTGGTCCCCACCAAGGTGATGCGCAGGGCCTCGGCGGGTGCCCCCTCCCCCTCGTGGTTTCCTGCCGGAGCTCCGCCGGCGCCGTTGGGCGTCTTGCAGGAGAGCGCGGCGACGACGAGGTAGAGGCAGGCGCGAAAGAAAGACATCGAGGAGGATGAACCAACGCAAAAATTCGGCGCCATTTCAACCCCGGCGCCGGGTTTTGGCCCAGAAGACCAAAAGCACGAGCACCGTCACCGCTCCCGCCGCCGCCGAGCCGCCACCACAGCCGCAGCCGCCCTCCTCTTCCGGAGGCAGCGAGGTGCCAGGGCCTACGAAGCTACCTCCGCCCCCGCCGGGCCGCCCACCGTCCAGCCCCCCGTCGAAGAGGCCTCCATCGCCCTCGCGCGCATCGAAGAGCGTGTCGATCTCCAGCGGGGGCACGCCGGCGTCGGCAATCGACTGCCAGGGCACCAGCTTGAAGTTGGGGCGGGTGACGTTGAAGACGTCGTGGGCGACGAACAGGCCCTGGGGAAACTGGGCGTTGAGGGGAAGGTTGGTGACCTCGATGCCGGTGTTGCCCGCGACGCCTCCGATGCCGCCGTCGGGGTGGGGGACGACTTGGAACTTGAGGCGGAAAGCGTGCGGCGGGTTTCGCTCGTAGACGACGAAGCTGTCATCGCCCCGGCTGGAGACGATGAGGTACCCACCGCCGTCACGGGTGGAGTAGAGCGCGACCGCCTGCAGGGGCTGCACCAGCCGCCCGCCGTCGAAGGAGTCGATGAGCACCCCGGTGTCGCCCCCGTCGGGCTCGGCGTCGAAGCGCCACAGGCCAACGCCTCGCTCAGTGACGAACAACCACCGGTGCCGATCATCGGCCACCAGCGACGAGGGGTCGGTCAACCCCGACAGCTCCCGCACCCGGCGGGCGTCGACCAAGCCGGCGTCGGCGAAGAGCTGCCACTGGCGCACGAAGGTGCCTCCGCTCACGAAGGCGTAAAAACGGCGGTCGAGGGGGCTCACGTAGAGCGCGGTGCCGGTGGGCACGAGGTTGGTGAGCACCGAGCGCGCCGCCACGTTGAACATGCGGCGGGTGCCGGCATCGACCGAGAGAAACCCCAGCACTCCCGTGGACAGCTCACTGTAGGCGATGAGCGGGGAGGGCCCACCGTCGAGGGGGAAACCGTAACGCACGTCGATCGCCGCCGTCGGCCCCTGGAAGAGGAACTGCTCCTGCCCGCCATCTAAGTTCCAGGAGAAGATGCCGCCGCCGATTTCGTCGGTGCCCAGAATGAGGCTCTGCGAAAGGTCGTGGGGGTGGAGCCAAATCGCCGGGTCGTGCAGCGACTGTCCCGCGGTGGGCACCGGCTGGGTTTCGCCCGTGGCCAACACCGGGGCTTGCGCCCA
>JBMORE010000046.1:0-28292 GCA_049322255.1 Myxococcota bacterium
ATGGCGCACCCTCCCAAGCAGCGGCTGCTCATTTTCGTCATCGCCTATTACGCCGAGAGCACCTTGCGCAAAGTGCTCGAGCGCATTCCGGCGTCCATCTTCGAGCAGTACGACTGCGAGGTGCTGGTGGTCGACGACGCCTCGGAGGACCGCACCTTCGCCATCGGCCGCGAGTACAAGGAGCACCACCCGGAGATCTGCATGACGGTGCTCCGGAACGAGTACAACCAGGGGTACGGCGGCAACCAGAAGATTGGCTACGCCTACGCGCTGGCCGAGGGCTTCGATTTCGTGGCGATGGTCCACGGCGACGGCCAGTACGCCCCCGAGGAGCTGCCCCGGCTGGTCGCCCCGCTGGCCGAGGGCACCGCTGATGCCGTCTTCGGCAGTCGGATGATGACCGCCTTCGGGGCGCTCCAGGGCGGCATGCCGCTCTACAAATGGGTGGGCAACCGCATTCTCTCCACGGCGCAGAACATGCTTTTGGGCGCGAAGCTCTCCGAGTTCCACTCGGGCTACCGGGTCTACTCGGTGGCCGCGCTGCGGAAGATTCAGTTCCGCCTCAACTCCAACGACTTCCACTTCGACACCGAAATCATCATTCAGCTGCTCAACGCTCACCTGCGTATTCAGGAGCTGCCCATCCCCACCTACTACGGCGACGAAATCTGCAGGGTGAACGGGATGAAGTACGCCAAGGACGTGATGGTGACGACGCTCAAGAACGTCGCCCACCGCTCGGGCCTGCTCCACCAGCGCCGCTTCGACCCGATGGTGGAAGACAACCACCACTACGACTTGAAGCTCGGCTACCCCTCCAGCCACTCGTGGGCGCTGGCGCGCGTGCCCGAGGGCGCCAAGGTCATCGACATCGGTGCCGGCCCGGGCGGCATGGCACAGGAGCTGGTGAAGAAGGGTTGCGACACCGCGGTGGTCGACCAGTACCCTCCCAAGGAGAAAGACCCCAAGGTCAAAGTCTTCGTCCAAGACCTCGACCAACCGCCCACCTTCGACGTCTTCCCCTACAAGTACCTGCTCTTGCTCGACGTCATCGAGCACTTGAAGGAGCCGGAGAAGTTTCTGGAGAGGCTGCGCGCCCAGTTCGACCACGAGCCGAAGACGCTGGTGCTCACCACTCCCAACGTTTCCTTCGTCGTGATTCGGCTGATGCTCGCCGCCGGGCAGTTCAACTACGGCAAGGCAGGCATTCTCGACCGCACCCACACCCGGCTCTTCACCTTCCGCAGCCTCGAGCATCTGCTGCGCGACTCGGGCTTCCGCATCAAGGAGCTTCGCGGCGTGCCGGCGCCATTCCCCAAGGTGTTGGGCGATGGCCTGTTGGGCAAGGCGGCGGTGGCGGCGAACCTGGCCCTCATCCGACTGAGCAAGTCGCTCTTTTCCTACCAAATCCTCGTGGTCGCCGAAGGCTCGCCCGACGTCGACTTCCTCTTGCGCGACACCAAGGCGCGCAGCGCCGCCCGCACCGCGAAGCTGCGCCTGGAGCGCCCTCAGCTCGACGAGGGCTCACGGCGAGCACGCAAGCGATCAACTCCCTCTCCCGTGGGCAGAGGGTAGGTCGGGCCCGCGACCGCCACCGCGCAGCAGAGCGCGCCGACGACCAGGTAGTAGTAGTTGCAGAACGCCTGCTTGTTGAAGGCGAAGAAGCCGGCCAGCACCAGCGCGCAGGATGCGGCAAAGCCCCCGGGGGTTCGCGGCGAGCGCCACAGCGAAAGACCAACGCCCAGAAGCGCGACCACGAAGGCAAGCGCGGTTGGCGGCGGCGCACCTCCTTGCCGCGCGAAATACGCCAGGTAGCTCAGCGCCTCCGCCCGAAAAGGCTGCACCGTCTGCAAAGTCACCACGTCCCAGAGGAAGGCTTTGACGTCCCACAGCGCCAGGGGGAGCGTCACCAATAAGCCGATGCCCACCACCTGGCCGCCCATGCGCCAGAGCTCCTTTTTTTCGGGCAGCGGTCGAGGGAGGAGGAGAAACCCCAGTGGTATGGCCAAGACGAGGTACTGCTTCACCGCCAAGAACAGCCCGAAGGCCCAGGGGAGCGCGCGGGGCAGGCGGCAGGCGGCAAAGACCACCGATGCCAAGAGCAGCACCGCGAAGGGCTCGGTCCAGCCTTGCTCGAGCACAAAGAAGGCGCGCGGGGTGAAGAGGAAGAGCGCGGCGGCGGCGGGCGCCACCCTTCCCGGCCGCGCGTACGCCATCAGCGCCCCGGCCCCGGTCATCGCCAACAGCTGAGAGTAGCGGTGGTCTCCTCCGAAGAGTTGCCCGGGGAGCGCCAAGAAGAGGCTCAGCGGCGGATAGGGAAACCCGAACTTGAGCCGCCCCCCTTCCGACAATCCCGGCCCGTAGAAGGGCGAGTTGCCGTAGATGTCGGGGAAGGTCATCGCGTAGGGGTTTTGACCTGCGAGCAACGCCGCCACCCCGTCGCGCTGAAAGACGTGAACGTCGATGAACGGGTTGGGCGACGCGCGGATGAGCCACACTCCCAAAAGCAGGTGGACAAGGAGCATGGTAGGTACCCGCAACGGGCCTAAGGGGGACTGGCGCGACAGCCCTGCACCCGCGAGCACCGCCGTCACCCCCAAGCCTCCGAAGAACGGCACGTACGCCGCTGGCCCCACTTGAAGGTAGATGCCCGGAGGCGCAATCAATAGCCGGTAGAGCTGGTACCCCACTCCGGCCAAGAGGACGAAGACCACCGGAGCATCGCCCAGGCGCTCCAGCCGCTCCCACTTCGGCGCGGCGACACCCGCCACGCACAACACCAGCGCCGAGGAGAGGAAGACGATCGACTCCGGGTGGAGGTTGCCGTTGCTGACCTGGAGTGCGTGACCGAGCGCGACGGCCGCGAGCGCCAGCGCGACGGAAAGCCCCCAACGATCGTCTCTACCGTGCATCCATGGCTCCCTCGCGGTTCAGGTCCGCGTCAGGGCTGCGCAGACGCGACACCACAAACCAGACGAGAATCGCCCAGGCGAACAGCCCCAACAGCGGCGAGGGCCGAGGGAAGGGAGTGGTGAAGGCCGACTGCAGCGGGACGGAGCCGGTCCAGAACAAGTAGTACACCAGCGCCACGAAGAGGCCCGAGGCCACCGCGTAGAGCGCACCCCAACGAAGGCTCGACGCGAAGAGCACGGGCACGGCGTACACGGTGTACTGGACTCCGAACCCCGGGGTCAGCACGAGAAACGCCGCCATGACCAGCGAAGAGGCCACGTAGGTATTTACCCCCCGCCGCCAGCACCACACCGCCAGCGCGATCGCCGCTGCCAGGACTGCGTAACGCCCTCCGCCTTCGAGGATACTTTGAGCGGAGTGGGCGAACGGTCGTAGCCGCTCGGAGAGCAGCGCCTCCCTCACGAAGAGAGGCAGCCCCCAGTTGTCAAAGTTCGAGTTGTAGGCGAGGGCATTGCGGTGAAACGACCGCCAGTCGGAAAGAAGAAACGGCGCGAACGGGAGCGCCCCGGCAGCCAGAGCACCCCCGAAGCGGGCGAGTCCCTTCCAGCCACTCACGCGGACCAAGAACACCGGCACCAGGAGCACCGGAATGAGCTTCACGTTGATGGCCGCTCCCAGCGCCAACCCCGCTCCGACGGGGCGCTTGCCTTCCCAGGCGTAGCAAGCGAGCAAACAGAGCATCGCGCACAGAGCATCGGTGTTGGTGTGGTAGGCGCTGACGAGAAGGGAGTCGGGGTTCCACCCGTAGAGCGCCCACGCCAGGGCGGCCGTGCGCCCATCGAGCCGCTTCCACACCCGATAGAGCACCAGCGCCGACGCCACCTCGGCCAAGAGCACCGGCAGCCGGAACACGAAGAAGAACGGCAGCTGCACCGCGCGCGAGGTCTCGAGCGCGAACGCCGCGAGGTAACCCATGAGCGGCGGATGGTTGAAGTCGCGCACGTGGGCGTACATCCACGACACCCCTTCGCGCTCCACCCCCTGGGCGAAGTCCTGCCAAGTCAGGGCATCGTTGGTCCCCACCACGAACCAGCTCAAGACCAACCGGGCGAAGAGGCCCAAGGCACCCACGGCCAGAAGGAGCCGCCCGCCACGCGCCAGCTCGAGCATTCGCCTCGCGGCGAGGGGCACCTGCATGCAACCACGTCGCGTACCGCAACCCTCGGCGCACCGCAAGCATCAGGGAACGACCTCGATAGCCACTGGAGGCGATGGCTCACCGAACCACTCGACGACCTCCTGCACCATCCGCCAGCTGAACTGATACGTGCCGGGCTGCGGCGGAGCAGTCACCTCGAATTCGAAGGTGTACTCCTCGCCGGGCTTGACGCTCCGCTCAAGGTACACCCGCTCAAGGCCCCATGCCCTCGTGGCGCCCGCCGCCCCCAAGCGGTGCCATGCGGCGCGCCGCCAGCTCTCGTAGCCCTGGTTGCGGAAGGTGAGCGAGACACGCTGCGGTGCGCCGGCCTTCATCCGGGGCGGCACGCTCTGGGCAACAAACACCGCGTGGTTCGGAGCGTCGAGCCCGGGCTGGAAGTACACGCGGCAAATGCCAGATGCGTCGATGCCGTTGGCTGCGGCCCAGTGCTTCAGCGCGGCGTCGACCCGCGGCTGGTCGATCGGGCTTCGCATGTTGACGTGCTCGAGGAACCAGTTGGGCGGGTTGAAACCCGAGTATCCGTTCACCGTCGGCACCCGTGCGATCATCTGTGCGCTCATCGCGTCGAGCTGGTGCTTGAAGTAGGGCGCGCGGCTGCCGATCGGCGCGTAAAAGAACGCCTTGCACGACGTGTCGACGCGCCGGGCGATCTCCGCCGCATCACCGTACGCGCGCTCCTTGTCGAAGCTCGGTGTGGTGAGCCCCTGCTCAAGCGCGACCACCGCGCCAACGGCGGCCAGTGCCCCCCAGCGTTCCTTCGCCTTCCAACCCTGGAGCCGCTTCACCACTCCGGCGAGCCCCAGCGAGAGCGGCAACAGCACGAGAATGCCGAAGCGGGAGACCGCGCGAATCGCTCCGGCGCCGGGCACATGTTGGTACACCATTTTCCACGCCGACGCGTGCGCGCCAAGGATCGGCCACCACATGCCGATCACCACGAAGGTCAGCATCGCCAGAACCACCACGCGCACCGCGACGTTGCGCCACAGGAAAAAGAGCCCGGCGAGGCACAACAGCGGGGTCACGAACCCTACCCCGAGCCGGTGTTCGTGCTCCATGGGAATGGAGTCGAAGAGGCCGGTCTCGTTCAGCCGCCCGTACAGCCAGCTCCAGGGGCCCATGTCGATCCACGACGAGAGCCGCGGCAACATGGTGGTCACCTCGCCGTAGTCGCGCATGCCCACCTGCCGGCCCGCAGCGAGGTACGTGGTCGCCGCGGGCAGGAGCATCAGCACCCCTAGCGCCGCCCCACCAACGATTGCCAGCGGGTGCCGATGCACGAGCCGCCAGCCGGCCTCCCGGCTCTCGCGAAAGGCGAGCGCCCACGGTACCGCCAACACCAGCGCCACGCCGAAGAACCACGCCAGGTAGAAGCCCGCCCAGAACTGCAGGGCCGAGCACGCCGCGAACAACCCCAGGTGCCCCGCGGTCTTCCACTGTGCGCCCACCTCCCACGCAGTCTCGAGCGCGCGGCCAAGACCGTAGAGGGCGAGCAGCGTGTAGAACTGCGGCACCAGCTGCTCGTGGCCGAGCTGGTTGACGCGCACCGCACCGAACGAGAAGAGAAACGCGCCGAACGCCGCGGCCAGAGTGCCGAAGCGAAACAGCCGGGAAAGCACGAAGTACGCGGTGGCGAAGTTCAGCGCGGACATGGCGATGATCCACAGCTGCATCGCCGTGTCCGCTCGCGCTCCGATGGCGCGGAAGAACCAGTAGACGGGGGCGACCCCGAGCAGCGTCTCCGAGTAAGCGCCGGTGCCCTTCGCCGGCCAGAACATGGGGAAGTCCCAGAATGTCTCGTGGCTCGGCTGCCGGGTGAGCCAGCCCCACGAGTGCTCGAGCGCGAAGTTCAAGAAGCGCGTGTCGCCCGGGTCCCACTGCATGCGGGCCATGCCGGTGAGCAGCATGGGATGGTGCGCGAGCAGCACGCCAGCCGCACCGATGAATGGAACCAGGTAGGATGAGCGCAAGGCGGCACTTCCCTACCAGATCACCTTCACCAACTTCGAATCGGTGATTTCGGCGTCGGCGGTGGTCAGCGGCACCCCGAGCCGCCTGGCGCAGGCGACGACCAGTCGGTCGTAAACGTCGCCGTGGTTCCAAGCGAGGGCGAGGCGATCGCGTCCCACCAGCTCCCCAACGAGGCCTCTTTGCTGCCCTCGTCGAGGTTCCCGGGACTCTCCAGCGACGCCTCGATCCGCGGCGGTCTGGCACGTGCACGCGCGTGTCCCCTCTCCCGTGCTTCGAGCGCTTCGAGGTGCTGAGCTCCCACCACGTACGCGCGCACCTCGCCGCGCACGGAGATGGAGACCTTGGCATGTGGAGATCTCGAGAAGGACCGCATGGGGTCGTCAAGCGCTGACTTGCCTGGATGAGCGAAATATGGGTTTTAAGGGGCCCGTTTTCGGGTAGCCCGCCTTTTACCATGCGCCAGCTCACAGCCCTCCCGTCCGCCGTCGAACCGTTCCGCCTGGGCCTTGAAGGTTTCCTCTTCGAAGACCTCTACCGCCCCGAAGGCTTGAGACGACTGTCCGAGCGCTTCGACGCCTACCTGGCCTCCGCAGACGCCACGCTCTTTTCCGCCTTCGACAGCTACCGGAAGAAGTCCGGCCCTGCGCTCACTCCCCCCGCCGAATCCGACCTCCTGGTCCGTGTGGGAGAGCACGTCTCGCGCTTCGTCGGCAAGCTTTTCGGCGTGGAGGCCGAGCTGGCGAGCTTGAAACAGCGCCTGACCTCCGAGCTCCGGCTCTTCGAGTTCAAGCGGGAGTTCATCAGCCGGCGGGTCTTCAAAAAGGGAGCGACCGACCGTCCCTCGGTCAACGAGCTGCCTGCGCTGGAGGAGCAGATACGGCTCCTTTTGCGCCTGGGCTTCCCTCGAGCCACGGCCGATGACCCCGAAGGCGCCCTCGCGGAGGCGGTCCTCACCCTGCTCCATCTCGAACGACTCTTCTCCGGCCAACCCGTGGAGAAAGCAGAAACGCTGCGTGAGCGCTGGGCATCGTTGCACGCGGCGCTCGCCTCGACCACCTTGGTTCCCAAGAACGCCGAGGACCTCGCCGCCGTGCGCGGCTTGCTCTCTCTGGCCGACCGGTGGACGTATGCGCGCGCGCTGCACCCGCAAGGCAAACGCGAGCTGCGCCACTGGCCGACCCATCAGCTGCCCAAGCCGATGCTGTTCGACAAGCTGGTGGAGCTGAAAGTCCCCGACCCCAAGCTGCCCGAGGCGGTCGAGGGCCCCGACGAGCACCTGCGCCGCCGCGACGGCTTTCAGCTCACCGACCGCCGCATGAACACGCGGCAGGTGATGAACGAAGTCGACTACTGCGTCCTCTGCCACGAGCGCGAGAAGGACTCGTGCACCAAGGGCTTCCCCGCCAAGGACCCGGCGGCGGAAGGGCACTCCTTCAAGAAGAACCCGCTGGGCATTCCGCTCACCGGCTGCCCACTCGACGAGCGCATCTCCGAGGCGCACCTGCTCAAGTCGCGCGGCGATTCCTTGGCCGCGCTGGCGATGGTGATGGTCGACAACCCCATGTGCCCGGGCACCGGCCACCGCATCTGCAACGACTGCATGAAGGCCTGCATCTTCCAGAAGCAGGAGCCGGTGAACATTCCGCAGATCGAGACCTCGGTGCTCACCGACGTGCTCGCCCTTCCTTTCGGCTTCGAAATCTACGGCCTCTTCACCCGCTGGAACCCGCTCCACGTGAAGCGCCCCCACGCCTTGCCTTACCTGGGCAAGAACGTGCTGGTGGTCGGCTTGGGGCCTGCGGGCTACACGCTCTCCCACTACCTGCTCAACGAGGGCTTCGGGGTGGTGGGCATCGACGGCCTGAAGATCGAGCCCTTCCCCGACGAGCTCACCGGCAAGAACGGGCAGCCGCTCCGTCCGATTCGCGACTTTGCCCAAATCGCCGGCGAGCTCGACCAGCGCGTGCTGGCGGGCTTCGGAGGCGTCTCGGAGTACGGCATCACCGTGCGCTGGGACAAGAACTTCCTCACCCTCCTCCACCTCACCCTGGCCCGCCGCGACGCTTTTCGCATCTACGGGGGCGTGCGCTTCGGCGGCACCCTCACCCTCGACGACGCGTGGCGGCTGGGCTTCGACCACGTGGCGATCGCCGCCGGCGCCGGCAAGCCGACCCTCATCGGCCTGAAGAACAACCTCTTGCGCGGCATCCGCAAGGCCTCCGACTTCCTCATGGCGCTCCAGCTCACCGGGGCCTTCAAGAAGGACTCTCTGGCCAACCTGCAAGTGCAGCTGCCCGCGGTGGTGATCGGCGGCGGCCTCACCGCCATCGACACCGCCACCGAGCTGTTCGCCTACTACCCGGTGCAGGTGGAAAAAGTCCTCGCCCGCTACGAGAAGCTCTCCGCCGAGAGCGGCCCCGATGCCTTCTGGAAGCGCTTCGACGCCGAGGAGCGGCCCCTTCTCGAACGCTTCCTTGCGCACGGCAAAGCGGTGCGCGCCGAACGCGAGCGCGCCGCCGCCGCCGGGGAGGCTCCCAACTTCGTCCCGCTGGTGCGTCGCTGGGGCGGAGTCTCCGTCTGCTACCGACGCTCGCTCACCGAGGCGCCCGCCTACCGCCTCAACCATGAAGAAATCGTCAAGGCGCTGGAAGAAGGCATTCGTTTCATCGAGCGCGCCAGCCCCGTGGAGGCGGTGGCCGACGAGCACGGCGCGGTGAAGGCCCTCAAATTCGAGCGGATGGCGGTCAAAGACGGCAAGCTCAAGCCCACCGGAGAGGTCTTCGAGCTTCCCGCGCGCACGGTGTGCGTCGCCGCCGGCACCTCGCCCAACGTCACCTACGAGAAGGAGCACCCCGGCACCTTCGCGCTCGACGACGACCGCGCCTTCTTCAAGGGCTTTTCCCTGGAGGAGAAAGACGGCGCGTTCAGCCTCGCCCCCGTCGAAGCGCACGAGGACTTAGGAAGACCTGCCGGCTTCTTCACCTCGTACCAAAAGGACGGGCGCTTCGTGTCCTTCTACGGGGACAACCACCCGACCTATGCGGGCAACGTGGTGAAGGCGATGGCCTCGGCCAAGGACGGCTACCCCGAGGTGGTGCGCCTGTTCGCCAAGGAATTGGCGCACCTCGACGTCGGCGACGCTGCCGGCCAAAAGGAGCGCGACAAGAAGCTCTCTGCGCTCTTCGCTCATCTCGACGAGGCGCTCACCGCGCACGTGGTGGCGGTCAACCGCCTCACTCCCACCATCGTGGAGGTGGTGACCCGCGCTCCCTTCGCCGCCGAGCACTTCCGCCCCGGGCAGTTCTATCGCTTGCAAAACCACGAGGCGCTCGCCCCCCTCGTCGACGGCACCCGCCTCACCATGGAGGGCTTGGCTCTCACCGGTGCCTGGGTGGACAAGGAGAAGGGCCTTCTATCGGTCATCGTGCTGGAGATGGGCTCGTCCTCACGGCTGTGCGCCACCTTGAAGCCGGGCGAGCGAATCGTGCTCATGGGGCCCACGGGGGCACCCACCGAGACGCCTCCGGGAGAGACGGTGTTGCTCGCCGGAGGTGGGCTGGGCAACGCGGTGCTCTTCTCCATCGGGCAGGCGCTGCGGGCCGCCGGCAGCCAGGTGCTCTACTTCGCCGCCTACCGGCAGAAGAGCGACTGCTACAAGCGGGACGAGCTGGAGCGCGCCGCGGACCAAATCATCTGGTCGGTGGATACAGGAGAGCGCATCGAGCCGCGCCGGCCGCAAGACGCCTCCTTCGTGGGCAACGTGGTGCAGGCGATGGTCGCCTACGCTGAAGGCAAGCTGGCGCTTGTGCCGCTCGTTCCTCTCTCGCAGGTGGACCGCATCATCGCCATCGGCAGCGATCGCATGATGCGCGCGGTGAAGGAAGCCCGCCACACGGTGCTCGCGCCCCACGTGAAGCCAGGGCACGAGGCCATCGGGTCGATCAACTCCCCGATGCAGTGCATGATGAAGGAGATCTGCGCCCAGTGCCTGCAGAAGCACGTGGACCCGGTCAGTGGGAAGGAGACGGTGGTCTTCTCCTGCTTCAACCAGGACCAGAAGCTGGATCACGTCGACTTCGGCCACCTGAATTCCCGCCTGCGCGCCAACAGCGTGCTGGAGAAAATCTCCAACCTCTGGCTCGACCGGCTGTTGGCGAAGGCGCCGGACCTCAAACGCATCTGACGGCTACCGCGTCTTTTCTCCCGTCTGCGACAGCAAAGCCTCCCAGTTTCGGGCCAGCTCCTCCTCCCGCCGAAGGAGCAGCTCGACGTTGGCGTCGCCGTACTTCGCTCGCTCCTCGGCCAGCCGCGCTCGCTCCTCTTGCTGGGCCCGCATCTCGGCGATCGACTTCTCCACGCCCTCACGCGCCTCGGCGGGCAGGCCCTCCTTCATCTTCTGGAGCTGGGCGAGCATCCCCTCATGGTCGAGTGCCCTCGCCAGCGCCCGCTTGGCGAAGACGTCGGACACCATCTGTCCGATCACCTGCACGTCCTCCTCGGTCAGCGCTGCCTCGGCACGGGCGCGGGCCTCGGCCTGGGCTCGCTTGTCCACCTCGTCGAGCACCTCCTCCGCTCCCTGAGCGGCAGGGGCCACACCTCCGTCGCCATGGGCGTCGAGACGCGCCAGGTCCTTCGTCGTCGGCGCATAAAGTCCGAGCACTTTGCGCTGGTAATCGAAGAAGGCGGTGAGCTTCGCCTCCGTCAGCGTGTAGGGCTGCTGCTTTTTGTCCGCCGGGCGCTCCTGGGGAACCGGGAGCACCGACGCGGAGGGCTGCTGCGGGGGCGGGCTACCCTTCTGGCAGCCCGAAATGACCAGCAGCGTCAACAGGAACGATGACTTGCGCATGCGGCTGCACAGAATAGCCGGAACCGTGGCCTCATAATCTTTGACCTTGGGCGCTCACGTCGTGTACGACCGACCCCCCGTTCGCGGCGCTGTTGGAGGGTTCTTTGAAGGTTGTCCTGGTTCGGCACGGAGACGCAGACGCGGAGATACCCGAAGGTCTCGGCGACGAGGCCCGCGCCCTCACCGCCAAAGCCCGCCAAGCGATGGCGCAGCATTTCGCGGCCCTGGCCGAGCGGTTGGAGCGCTTCGACGCCATCTTCACCAGCCCACTGGTGCGCTGCGTGCAGACGGCGCAGCTGCTCTCGGTGACGATCCACCACGAGGGCCCGCTGCGCGCCCACCGGAGCCTCTTGCCCGACATGCCGGTGGGGGCGCTCGATTCGATTCTGCAAGACCACGTGGGACTGACGGTGGCGCTGGTGGGCCACCAGCCGTCGATGGGAGCCCTGGCGGCTCACCTGTTGGGAATGCAGTCCTTCCCCAAGCCGGTAAACCCGGGCACGGTGATCGGCGTGGAACGTGTCGACGCCGACAACCCTGCCAAGCTGCTCTTCTACGCGGCGCCGGGGCAGCCCGTGCTGGACGCGCTCTAGCCTTTTTAACCCATCGAGATGCGGCTGCGGCGTTGGGCAGGAGCGCCGTACACCTCGACCCGGTCTCCCCCGGAGACCTGCGCGCGACGCAGCGCTTCGCCCGCGTCTTTCATCAGGCTGCCGAAGCTGATTTGCGCCCGCCGCTCTTTCGGGTCGTAGGCGGCGACCCCCACCGAGGCGGTGAGGTTCTCCACCGCGCGAACGTTGGACACGCTGCCGTGCAGGCGCGAGGCCACCACCAGCGCCCCCTCACGGGGCGTATGGGGCAAAAAGACGAGGAAGCGGTTCTCGGCGAAAGGCACCGCGAGGTCGATGTCTCGCACTGCCCGGGTGATGGTCCGCAGCGCGTCGGTGAGCACGGCACGCCGCAGCGCCTGGGTCGCACCAGCCAACCGTTCGGTGAACTGGTCGAGCGCCACCAAGAGAAAGGCCACCGGGTGGCGGTAGCGCCGCGCGCGCTTGATCTCCATCAAGAGGTACTTCTTGAAGAACTCGAAATCCGACGAGGTTCCCTCGGTCTTCTCCAAGTCCCTCGGGGGCTCGGCGATGTGCCGGCGCAGGTCGCCCTCCAGCCGGTCGACGGTCTGCCGCAAATCACGAATGCGCACCATGGTCTGCGCGGTAGAAACCACCGCTCCGCGCTTCACCGGGCCAATGAGGTAGGCGTCGGCGCCGGCGCGAGCGGCTTGCTCACCCGGGTCGTCCACCTCGGCCGGGTACATCAACACCACGGGGCAGGCAGGAACGAGCTCTTTCACCTTGGCGCACAAAAGCTCGCCGGCGAAGGCCGAGGAGCTCGAAGTGAAGACCAGGTCGAGCTCGCGCTCCCGCACCCGGTGCACGGCCTCGTCGAGATAGTGCACCACCTGCACCTCGAAGCCCGCCGACTCGAGGAAGCGGCGCAGGGCGGAAGAATGAGGCACCGACGGCTCGGCCACGAGCGCACGCCGGCCCGGGCCAGCGACGGAGCTCACACCTCCATGACCTCCTTCTCCTTCTTTTGCACGATGTCGTCGACCTTGGCCACGCCCCCGTCGGTTTCCTTCTGCACTTTCTCAGTGGCGCGCTTCTGATCGTCCTCGGTGATTTTCTTTTCCTTGAGCAGGTTCTTGAGCCGCTCGTTGGCGTCACGGCGCTCGTTGCGTACCGCCACCTTGTGCTCCTCGCCCTTGCTGCGCACCTGCTTGGCGATCTCCTTGCGCCGCTCCTCGGTGAGAGGCGGAATGGGCAGGCGAATGAGCTCGCCGTCGTTCATCGGGTTGAGACCCAGGTTGGCCTCTTTGATCGCCTTCTCGATGTCTTTGATGATGCTCTTGTCCCAAGGCTTGATGGTGATCAGCCGGGGCTCGGGCACCGAGAGCGCCGCGCAGCCCGAGAGCGGGGTGGGGGTGCCGTAGTAGTCGACCCGCACCCCGTCGAGCATCGCCAGATTGGCGCGGCCGGTGCGAATCTTCCCCATCTCTTTGCGCAAGTCGTCGAGCGTCTTCTCGATGCGCGCGTGCAAGTCCTTCAGAACGTCGTCGGAAAGTGCCATTGCCAGCTCCTACCAAACAGCGGTCGTCATGCCCACACCGTCTCGTTCCCACCAACCAAGGTGCCGATCTCCTCGGGGTTCATCACCGCCTTCTTGATGTTCCCCTTGGTGGTGAGGTCGAAGACGACGATGGGCAGCTTGTTGTCCATGCACAAGGAGATCGCCGTGGAGTCCATGACGGTGAGCTTCTGCTTGAGCACTTCGAGATAGGTCAGCGAGCGGTAGCGCCTGGCCTTGGGGTCTTTCTTGGGGTCGGCGCTGTACACCCCGTCGACCTTGGTGGCCTTGAGAATCACCTCGGCGTTGATCTCCATCGCCCGCAGCGAGGCGGCGGTGTCGGTGGTGAAGTAGGGGTTGCCGGTGCCGGCGGCGAAGATGACCACCCGGCCCTTTTCCAAATGGCGCACCGCGCGGCGGCGGATGTAGGGCTCGGCGATCTGCTCCATCTTGATGGCCGACTGCACCCGGGTGAAGACTCCCTGCTTCTCCAGCGCGTCTTGCAGCGCCATGGAGTTGATCACCGTGGCAAGCATGCCCATGTAGTCGGCGCTGGCGCGGTCCATGCCCTCGGTGGAGCCAGCCACGCCGCGAAAGATGTTCCCCCCGCCAATCACCAGGGCGACCTGAACGCCCAGGCCCACCACCTCCTTCACCTCGGAGGCGATGCGCGTCAGCGTGGGCGGGTGAATGCCGTACTTGCCCTCGCCCATCAGCGCCTCTCCGGACAGCTTGAGCAGAATGCGCCGGTACCGGGGAGTCGGCCGTTCGTCGGACATGGGTGCTAACGCTTCTAGCGCCCGCGGAGATGGGGATCAACGATCATGGGTCTCGGCCAACAACCGGGAGCGGGATCGGGAGCGGGAGCGTTTGCGGGGACGGGGTCGGGCCACGTCCCACGTTTCACGTCACCGGGCACCTGGCCCGACCTCCGTGAACCGTACGCGTCCCCGATACCCGCAAACGCTCCCGATCCCGCTCCCGTCTTCTTCGCCTCTGGTTGGTTCGAGGCCGAGCGCTCCAGCGCGAGATTTCGTTAGCCCTGGAGCGTCTTGGCGACCTCGGCGGCCAGGTCGTCCTTCTTCTTCTCGATGCCCTCGCCCACCTTGAGCCGCGCAAAACGCCTCACCGCCAGCTCGGCGCCGACCTTCTTGGCCACCTCAGCGATGACCGTCTTGATCTTCTTCTTGTCGTCCTTGACCCACAGCTGATCGACCAGGCACACGCCCTCGTAGAACTTCTCGAGCTTGCCTACGAGAATCTTGTCCCAGATGTTCTCCGGCTTCTTGGCCTGGGCGAGCTCGGTCTTGAAGATGTCCTTCTCCTTTTCGACCACCTCGGCGGGCACCTGCTCGCGGCTGACGTACTGGGGCATGGCGCCGGCCACCTGAAGCGCCAGCTCCTTGGCCAGCCCTTGCACCTCGGAGCTCTTCGCCGCCCCTTCGGTCGAGGCGCTCAGCTCGACGAGCACGCCCGTCTTCTGGTCGCTGTGCAGGTAGGTACCCAAGGCGCCCTTCGCATCGGGAGCGAAGCGCGCAAACCTCCGCACGGTGATGTTCTCGCCGATCTTGGCGATGCGCTCGGTGAGCACCTCTTGGACCAGCTTGCCGCCCAGCTTCTGCGTCAAGAGTCCCGGCACGTCCGCCGGGTTGTTCTTGGCGACGTGCTCGGCGAGCTCCCCCGCCAGCGCCTGAAAGTCGGGGCCGCGGGCGACGAAGTCGGTCTCGCAGTTCACCTCCACCAAGACGCCCACTTCGGGCTTGAACACGGTGCCGATCAACCCTTCGGCGGCGACGCGCCCTCCCTTGGAGGCAGCCTTGGAGATGCCTTTCTTGCGCAGCCACTCCTCTGCCTGAGCGAAGTCACCCGCGCACTCGGCGAGCGCCTTCTTGCAGTCCATCATGCCCGCGCCGGTCCTCTCGCGCAGGTCCTTCACCATCGCGGCGGTGATTTCAGCCATGTCGTCGGTTCCTCACTCCGGCTTGGCGGCGACTTCCTGCCCGCCCTCGTCTGGAGGCACGAGATCCACCGACTTCACCTCGACCACCGGCTTGCGCTCGGTGGGTACGGCGCGGGTGCGCTCGCGGTCGCGGTCACGCTCGCGGCGGGGACCCCGGCGCTCCTCGCGGCCCTCACGCTCTTCCTCGCGGTCGGCGGCGCCCGAGGCCTTGTAGCGCGCGGCGCCCTCGAGACAGGCGTCGGCGATCTTCGAGGTGAACAGCTTGATCGACCGAATGGCGTCGTCGTTGCCGGGAATGACGAAGTCGATGCCGTCCGGATCGCAGTTGGTGTCGACCACGCCGATCACCGGAATGCCGAGGCGGCTGGCCTCGTGCACCGCGATGTGCTCCTTTTTGGGGTCGATGACGAAGACGCAGCCGGGCAGACGGGAGAGGTCCTTCACCCCGCCCAGGTTCTTCTCCAACTTGCTGCGCTCGCGCTCCAACCCGGCGACTTCCTTCTTGGGCAGCCGCTCGAAGGTACCGTCCTCGGCCATCTTCTCCAGCGCCTTGAGGCGATCGATGCCCTGCTTGATGGTCTTGAAGTTGGTCAGCGTGCCACCGAGCCAGCGGCTGGTGACGAAGAACTGACCGGCCCGGCGGGCCTCCTCCTGAATGGTGTCTTGCGCCTGCTTCTTGGTGCCCACGAAGAGCACCGCGCCTCCGCGGCCGGTGACATCGGAGACGAAGCGAAACGCGGCGCGAGCCAGCTGCACCGTCTTTTGGAGATCGATGATGTAGATGCCGTTCCGGGCGCCGAAGATGTACGGCTTCATCTTCGGGTTCCAGCGCTTGGTCTGGTGGCCGAAGTGAACGCCGGCCTCCAAAAGTTGCTTCATGGTGATGCCGCCCGCGGCCTGCATGGCCTGGGCTTGGGTCTGATTGTCTTGCTGATCCATGGTGACTTCTTCCTATTCGGTTGTTCCGCCACGCCCTGGCCCGGCAACCAACCCCTTGGAAGGAGGCACCTGGTACCGGCAACGGACGTGTGAGTATTTGGCTGCTGTTCCCTCCGGACTTCCCGAAGGGTCCGGGGTAACTAGCAGACGGATCCTCCAAGAGGCAAGCTTCCGGCACGGCTTCCGATTCGCTCTCGTGCGTGGGCTCCCTTCACCGAGGTACATTCCCCTTGTCCCGAGACCAGAAAGAACTCGAGCGGTTGGTCGCCGAGCTTGCTGCCCTTTCGCCCGAGGAGCGCGCCAAGGTGATTGCCGAGGCGACGCGCAAGGAGAAGTTCCGGCCGCCTCCCAAAGGTTGGAAGCCGCCCAGGCTCTCGGGAGGGGGAGAGTGGACTGGCGGTTCGCTCCGGCGGGAAGAGCTCTACGGCAACGATGGGCGCTGAACCGGTCTTTCTCGATACGAGCCTTTTGGTGGCCACACCGGTGGAGGAGCACCCAAGCTATGAGTCTTCCGGCGCCTACATGGCCAAGCTCGACGCGAGCGAAACCCCGCTGTGCGTGAGTGGCGATCGATTTGCCTCGTGCTCGAGGAGAGTCGCTTGGTCGTTGCCGAATGGGAAAGGCTCGTCGAGCAGCATTCGGTGCGCGGCAAGCAGGTTCACGACGCCAACATCGTGGCGACGATGAAGGTCCACGGAGTCCATCGGCTCGCCACCCGGAGTTCGCCGCCTTTGCAGCCATCTGCAGCGCCGAGCCGTCCTCGCCCTGATGGCGTTCCCTACGCCGCTTCGGCGGCGCCGTGGCACTTCTTGTACTTCTTGCCGCTACCGCAAGGGCAGGGGTCGTTGCGACCCACCTTGGGCCCGGTACGCACGGCGGCCTGCCGGGAGCCTTGCTCGAGCCTGCCTTCGGCGTTGGCTCGCCCCTCGACCGCCTGCTTGCGGCGTGCCTCCAACTGCCGGCGGATACGCTCGGTCTCCTCCTGCGCGTCGCGCAGCTGCACCCGTACCACCCGGCTGACGAACTGGACCTTGATGTTCCCCAGCATCTGCACGAAGCCGGTGTAGCCCTCTTTCTTGTACTCCTGCTTGGGGTCCTTCTGCCCGTAGCCGCGCAGGCCGATGCCTTGGCGCAGGTGGTCCATCGCGAGCAGATGGTCTTTCCACAGCTGGTCGATGGTGCCCAGGTAGTACCACTGGCACACCCGCCACCAGCGCTCGCCGTGCTCGGCCTCGGCTTTGGCGAAGTGCTTCTCCACCACCCGGTAGATCTGCTCCTGCAGCTCCTCCACCGTGCCCGAGGGGGAGAAGCTCATCTCCACGTTGAACGCTTCCTTCACCGCGCGGACAAGGCCATCGAGGTCCCACGCGGTGGGGTTCTTGGTGGGGGCGTAAACGTCGGTGATGCCCACGATGACGTCCTCGATGGCGTCGAGGACCATCTCCTTGAACTGGGGCCAGTCGACGACGAGCTCGGAGCGCTTCTTGACTTTGGTCTTGGCGTCCTCCTCGTACTCGACCAGCGGCACCCCCGCGCCCGCGGCGAGCACCTGCCGGCGCAGCTTGTAGATGGTCTTGCGCTGCTGGTTCATCACGTCGTCGTACTCGAGCAGGTTCTTGCGGATGTCGAAGTTGTGCCCTTCCACCCGCTTCTGCGCGCTCTCGATCGCCCGCGAGAGCCATTTGTGCTCGATGACCTCCCCCTCCTCCATGCCCAGTCGTTCCATCAGGCCGGAGATGCGCTCGGACCCGAAGATGCGCATCAGGTCGTCCTCGAGGGAGAGGAAGAACTTGGACACCCCGGGGTCGCCCTGGCGCCCCGCGCGCCCGCGCAGCTGGTTGTCGATGCGCCGCGACTCGTGCCGCTCGGTGCCGAGAATGAACAGGCCTCCTAAGGAGACCACCTCGTCGCGCTCGCTTTGGGTCTGCGCCTTGAACTTCTCGTACTCCGCCTGGTAGCGCTGGTGGTACTCGGCCAGCGCTTTCTGAAAGACCGCCGGGTCGGGCTGCTGCCCATCGACGGGGTCTAAGGGGACAGGCTCGGGTCCCACCGCGGCCTTGGCCAGCGCCTCGGGGTTGCCGCCGAGCAAGATGTCGGTGCCGCGACCGGCCATGTTGGTGGAGATGGTCACCGCGCCCCTGCGACCCGCCTGGGCGATGATGTCCGCCTCCCGCTGGTGTTGCTTGGCGTTGAGCACATGGTGCGGCACGCCCTTCTTCTTGAGGAAGCTCGACACCACTTCGCTCTTGGCGATGGACACCGTGCCCACCAGCACCGGCTGCCCCTTCTCGTGCAGCTGTTTGAGCTCGTTCACCACCGCCTCGAACTTCTCGCGCTCGGTCTTGTAGACCACGTCCTCCACGTCATTGCGGACATTGGCCCGGTTGGTGGGCACCACCCGCACGTCGAGAGAATAGATTTTGGCGAACTCCTCGGCCTCGGTGTCGGCGGTGCCGGTCATGCCCGAGAGCTTGGAGTACATGCGGAAATAGTTCTGGAACGAGATGGTGGCCAACGTCTGGTTCTCGTTCTCGATCTTCACCCCCTCCTTGGCCTCGATCGCCTGGTGCAGCCCGTCAGACCAGCGGCGCCCGGGCATCAGGCGCCCGGTGAACTCGTCGACGATGATGACCTCACCCTCTTTGACCACGTATTCGCGGTCGCGCTTGTAGAGGGTGTGCGCCCGCAAGGCCTGCTCGACGTGGTGAAGGGTCTCGATCTCCTCCGGGGCGTAGAGGTTGGGGACGGCCAGGCGCTTCTGCAGCTTCTCCACTCCCTCGTCGGTGAGGCTCACCGAACGGTTCTTTTCGTCGAGCACGTAGTCCTGGTCGGGCACCAGGCCGGGGATGACCTGATCCACCCGGTAATACTTGTCGGTGGTGTCCTCGGTGGGGCCGGAGATGATGAGCGGGGTGCGCGCCTCGTCGATGAGAATGGAGTCGACCTCGTCGACGATGGCGAAGTTGAGCTCGCGCTGCACGCAGTCCGGCAGCTGCGTCTTCATGTTGTCGCGCAGGTAATCGAAGCCAAACTCGTTGTTCTGCCCATAGGTGATGTCCGCGCGGTAGGCGTCCTGCCGCTGCTTGTCGGTGAGGTCGTGGAGGATGCAGCCGGTGCCCATCCCCAAGAAGCGGTAGATGCGGCCCATCCACTCCGCGTCGCGGCGGGCGAGGTAGTCGTTCACCGTCACCACGTGCACCCCCCGCCCGGAGAGCGCGTTCAGGTAGCAGGGCAGGGTGGCGGTCAGGGTCTTGCCCTCGCCGGTCTTCATCTCGGCGATGCACCCCTGGTGGAGGAACATGCCGCCGATCAGCTGCACGTCGAAGTGCCGCTGGCCGATGGTGCGACGGGCGGCCTCCCGCACCAGCGCGAAGGCGTCGAAGAGCAGGTCGTCGAGCGGGCGACCGTTGGCCGCCTCCTGCTTCATGCGAGCCGTCTGGGCGGGAAAATCCTCGTCGCCCAGAGCCAGCATCCTCTCCTCGAGCTCATTGATGCGGGCGACCTTGGGCCACGCCTTCTTGAGCTCGCGGTCATTCTTGGTGCCGATGATTTTTTTGAGCGTCCACTCGATCATTGGGCCTTCTTTAACGTTCGGGCCACGGAGTGTGAAGGCGGCAGGTGCCCAGCCAGGCCGTCAAGCGGCGCAAAGTAAGGCGAAAAAGCTCCAGGTCAACGGAGCCTACTCCTCGAGAATGAACTTTCGCGGGTTCTGGGGCAGGCCGTTGACGCGCACCTCATAGTGCAGGTGCGGCCCGGTGGAGCGCCCGGTGTTGCCCACGTTGGCAATCAGCTGGCCGCGCTTCACCGTTTCCCCGGCCTTGACCTTGATGCTCGCCAGGTGGCCGAAGCGCGTCTTGATGCCGTAGCCGTGGTCGATGACGATGACGTTGCCGTAACCCCCTTCGAGGCCCGCGAAGACCACGGTGCCGTCGGAGGGCGCAGCGATGTCTTTGCCGTGCGGCGCCGCGATGTCCAGCCCGGCGTGCATCACCCGCTCGGCGGTGTAGGGGTCGAGCCGTTGGCCGAAATCCGAGGTCACCCAGCCCCGCACCGGCCAGGTGGAGGGGGTCGATGCCAAGAGCGACTTCTGGTCTTGGAAGTACGCCTGCAATTCTTGAAGACTCTGCTCCTGGCGAGTGGCCTCGGCGGAGAGCTTGTCGAGCCTGGAGGAGAGCGCCTTGGGGGTTTCGGAGGTGGTCAACCGGGTGAACTGGTTGTCAGCGCTGGGAGACAACGGCGCCCCGGGCTCGGAGGTGGGGCCCATCGCCAAGTTTCGCTGCGGGTCGGACAAGAGGGTAACGGCGCGCAGTTTCTGGTCGAAGCGCTCCACCCGATCGAGGGTGGCCCCGATGTGGTCGATTCGCTCGCGAATCGACTTGAGCTCGGTCTTGAGCACGACGTTCTCCTTGCGGAGGATGTCGTTCTCGGCCGCGTCTTTGGCGACCACGAGGTAGTGGCCGGTCGCCGCGACCACGAGGGCGGCCAATACCAGCCCCGCTCCCCCCACCTGCCACAGGTACCGCTTCTGGACGCGGTAGCGGCGTACCTGCTGGCTGTGGTCGGGAACGACAATCAGCGTGAAGGTCTTGTTGGCCAACGCTCAGCCCCTTTGCACCGTGAGCGCCTACGACGAACAGACGCGTGCCGGAGAATCTTAGTTTCGACCCCCCGAACCACCAGCTGCCCCCAACCCCGCGATTTCACGTTCCGGGCTATCACCCGGCTCGCCCAAGCGTCAAGGCGACGACACTGCCTTGACCACAATCACCGTAATATTGTCGTCTCCTCCACGCTCGTTGGCCAGTTCGATCAGCCGCTGGGGGGTCTGTTCGTGGGGGGTCCCCTTCACCACCTCGAGCAGCTCCTTGTCCTCGACCATGTTGGCCAACCCGTCCGAGCAGAGCACGAAGGCGTCTCCCGGCTCCGTCACCAGGCCCATGACGTCGACCTGAACCTCCTCCTCGAAACCCACCGAACGGGTGATGATGTTCTTATACCGGGAGTGCTTGGCCTCTTCCGGCGTAATCATGCCCGCCTTGATCTGCTCGTTGACCAGCGAGTGGTCTTCGCTGATCTGCTGAATCAGGTCTCCCCGAATCAAATACGCCCGGCTGTCCCCCACGTGGGCGAAGTAGGCATGGTCGCCCTTGACGAGCAAGGAAATGACGGTGGTGCCCATGCCCGCCAACCGCGCATCGTCCTGGGCCGCGTGGAAGATGGCCAAGCAGGCCTTTTCCACCGCGCTGCGAATGACCTCGGGCAGGGGCGAATCTTGGAGACTGGTTTGACCGGCAAAGGGGTTGTGCTTCGAGTCCCGGGCAGCTCGCAGCTCGCGGTCGATGGTCTCGACGGCGATGCGCGAGGCCGTGCCTCCGCCCGCGTGGCCGCCCATGCCGTCGGCGACGACATAGAGCTGAATGTCCTCGTCGATGAGGAAGCTGTCTTCGTTGTGGTTGCGCTTTTTCCCCACGTCGGTGAGACCTGCGGAGACGATTCGCATCGCGGGTGCCGTGGTCTTCCCTGCGGGGCTGGACACGGCGAGGAATGCTAGGCGACCCCCCTTTCCGCGGCAAGGCTTCGAAAGCGGCGAGTCTTGGACGCCGAACGCACCAGCGCCTGCGCGGCGCGTACTGCCTCGCACGTCACCTCCGCCCCCGAGAGCATGCGAGCCAACTCTCGTTCCCTCTGCTCGCCTTGCCGGAGCCTCTCGACCCACGAGCGGGTGCGCCCCTTCTTGTAGGTCTTGCGCACCACCCAGTGAACGTCGGCGAAGGCCGCCACTTGGGGAAGGTGGGTGATGCACAGCACCTGGCGGTGGGCGCTCACGGCCTTCATCATTCTCCCCACGGCCTCGGCCACCGCGCCCCCCACCCCCGCGTCGGCCTCGTCGAGCACGTAACACTGGCAGTCGTCGGACTGGGAGAGGGCATGACGCAGGGCCAAGAGCACCCGCGAGGCCTCTCCGCCCGAGGCGACTTTGGCCAGGGGCCGTGCCGGCTCGCCGGGGTTGGCGGTGAAGAGAAATTCCAGATGATCGACCCCGTCGATCCGTACCGCCAGCTGGGCCTGGTTCATCGCCAGCTCTTTGAACACGCCGCTGGCGGCAGCGCAAAAGCGCGCGCCGGCTTTCTTGCGGGCAGCGGTCAGAGCAAGGCCACGCTCGACGAGCTCTTGGTCGGAGGCGGCCCGGGAAGCCATGAGAGCCTCTACCCGCTCGCGACGGTGATCGAGGCTCTCCAGCTCCGAGGCCAGTTCTTCGCGCAACGCGATGACCGCTTCGAGTGGGGCGGCGTGCTTGCGGCACAGCCGGCGTAAGGAATCGAGGCGCTCTTCGACTTCGGAGAGCCGCGCGGGGTCGACCTCGAGCGCACCGAGGTAGCGCGATAAGCCCCTGGCCGCATCGTCGGCTTCGGCCTTCGCCGCCGTCAGCGTGCCCAAAACCGCGTTCAGCTGGCCATCGATGCGCACCGACTCGGTGACCAAGGACAGCGCGCGGCTCAACACGTCGAGCGCAGCACCCTCCTGCCCCGACAAAAGAGACTCGGCCTGTAAGACCGACCGGCGCAGCTTTTCCACCGAAGCGAGCTTGCGCCGTTCCTCTTCGAGCGCGAGATCTTCTCCCTCCTTCGGAGCCAGACGATCGATCTCCTCCAGCTGGAAGCGAAGGAATTCAGCGCGCGACGCCAACTGCCGCTCATCGCCTCCCAGAGCGGCCAGCTCGGCGTCGATCGCCGCCACCACCGCACAGCTTTCGCGGTAGGCGGCCAAGGGTGCCTCCACCCCCTCCAGCCGGTCGACGAGCTCGCGGTGCCGTGCCGGCTCGAAGAGGCTCATGTGCTCGTGCTGGCCGGCGATGTCCACCAGCCCGCGCATCAGCTGGGCGAGCACACCGACGGTGACCAGGCTCGAATCGACGTACACCCTCCCCCGTCCCGAGCGGCTCACCACCCGTCGCACGCACACCTCCGCCTCCCCCTGCTGAGAAAGACCCAGCTTTGTAAGCCGCGTGGCGAACAAGGGGCTTTTGACGAATACCCCCTCCACCGTCGCCTCGTCGCAGCCGGCACGAATCAGCTCGGGAGCAGCCCGGCCTCCCAGGAGCAGCCCCAGCGCATCGACGAGAATCGACTTGCCCGCCCCGGTTTCCCCGGTGAGCACGGTCAACCCCGGGCCCAGCTCGAGCTCGGCCTCCTCCATCACCGCGAAGTTCGAAATCCGCAAAGTCCGCAGCATCGGCCCCTCCAGCGCCTGACACTGAACAAACTATCAGCACGCCCCGACACCGCACAAGCGAGGGGGCAGGGGAATCGCCCCTCGGGCCGAAGCTGTCCTTGGAGCAGACCGCGGGGCTGCATCATCACGGTGTGCCTGGAGAAGCGCTTTTCCCACTCGCGAGCTCCATTGCTCGCTATTCTCCGTCACCCATCTTCTTTCCACTGAGAGCACGACGGCATGACGCGGGCGCGAGCTGGTTGGTTTGTGGTTCTTTTCGCTGCGGGTGCCGCGTTGGCGGTGTCCAAGGGTGGCACGCTCTACGTGCGCTCGAAGAACACGCGCGTGTTTCAAAGCCCCGAACCCACCGCTCGGGTGCTCCAAATGATCCAGCCAGGAGAAGAGGTGATGTGGCTGGGCTCGGTGGAAGGTGAGCCACGCTGGCACCGCGTTCAAGTCGTGGACGGCGGCACACAGGGCGTCGTCTATCAGACCAACCTCTCGCCGAACGCTCCGAGAAAGGAGCTTCTCGCCTCGCAGGGCGACAAAGAGGTCGACCCGCGCGCGTTCGCCTCCTCCGCCGCAGCGATCAAGGGCCTGGGGCCGGGAGCGATTGAATACGGCAAGCTCACCGCCGCCGACCCACTGGGCGACTTGCTCGCCGCCGTCGAGCTCTCCCGGCGCATCACACTCAAGGAGGTTACCGCCCATACCAGCAAACATGGGCTGGCAGAGGTCGGTCCTCCGCCACCTCCCGAAACCTCTGCCAACCCGGCCCCCCAGAAGAAAGGAAAGAAGCGATGAGCCCCAAGCTTCGACTCCTCTTCTGCGCGTTTCTCGCCGCCAGCTGCAGCACGGGCTCCCGCACCGGCAAAACCACCACCTTCGCCGACATCCTCAACTCGGTGCAGCCCAAGAGCAAGCTGCGCGACAAGCAGGAGAAGTGCCGCGAGCTCGAGCGCAAGCCCATCTCCTTCGAAGAAGAAAAGGCTTTCGGAGGCGCGGTGGCGGTCCAGTTGGTGCGGCGTGGCGGTGGCTTGCGCATCGATCGGCCCGCGCTGACCCCCGATGAGCTCTCCGGCAAGACGGAAACGCTGCACCTTCCCTCCTCTGAGGACAATGAGCTTGGCCGCCTCATCAACCGAGTGGGCATGAACCTCGCCATGCGCTCCACCCGCCCCGAAATTCCCTGGACCTTCGCGGTGCTCAAATCCGAAGTGGTCAACGCCGTCTCCGCTCCTGGCGGGTACGTCTTCGTCACCACCGGGCTCTTGCGCAAGCTGACCAACGAGGCGCAGCTCGCAGGCGTGCTCGCCCACGAAATCATTCACGTCACCGAGCGCCACGCGCTCTACGTCTATTCGCACATCAAATCGGAGCAGTGCCAACTGCCCGTCAAGCTGCAGGCGGCAGCGGTAGTGGTGGGCGGCGCGGTGGGTGCGCCTGACTTGCTCACTCTGGTGTTCGCCCAAGCGCTCGACGACCCCAAGAACGTGGAGGCGCTGCGCGCGCTCACCGACGGCTACGTGGACACGTTCCTCGCCAGCGGCTACGGCCCCAACCAGGAGTTCGAGGCCGACTGGCGTGCCCTCGAGCTGGTCATCGCCGCCGGCTACGCCCCTGCTCCCTACATCGACTTCGTGGGCACTCTCTCCAAGGGAGGAGGCGCCTTCGACCACCATCCGGACACCAAAGAGCGCCAGGCCCGCCTGCGCCGCTGGCTGGACATTCAGAAGCCATCGGGGAGCAGCTTCGCCAACGTCGATTGGCCCTACGACTCCTACCCAAAGGTGCCGTTCGACAGGCCGCTGGTGGCGGGGAAGGCCACGAAGTAGCTGGCGGCGAAACGCTACCGCCCGCTGCCGCCGGTGCCTTGCTCCGCCGCTCCGGTCGGTCTGCCGGCCTTGCGCAACTCGTCGCCGTTGCGCATCAGGTACCGCACCATTCCGCGCAAGACGCGATTGCGACGCAAGTCACCCAGCACGAGCTTCAAGTCTTCGTACACCGTGGGATCGTTGATGATTGCCCCCAGCGAGCCCTCGCCCTCGCGCACCTTCGCGGTCACCGCGCGCAGGTTGTCGGCGGCCTGGGAGAGATCTGCCATGAACTGGGCGGTGTCGCCGAATGCCATCTGGTGCAGCGCGCTGTCCGGGCTTTGGCGTGCCCTTTCGAGGAAGGTGGCGATCTCCTTGGCCGCCTCCCCCACCCGCTCGAGCGAGGTGAGCGCCTCCCGCTCGTAGAGGAGCGCGTGCGCCGTGCCCTCGCCGGTGCGCACTCGAGCGAGCAGCTCCTCGGTCTCGGCCAGTGCGCGGTCGAGGCGCGCGGCGCTCTGGGCTGCTGAGTCGATGAGCGCATGCAGCGTTCCCTCGAAGCGCACGTCATAGATGAGCGTGTGCAGCGCTCCCTCACCTTTCTCCACCTGCTCCATCACCGATCGCAGACTGCTCACCGCCGCCAGTACGTCGGCCTGCAGCTGGGGAGAGGCGTACGACTCCACCGCTTCCCGCACCCGCTGGGTGATCGCCACCGAATTGGAAAGAATCTCGCCCGACTGTTTGAGCAGGGCCGAGAGATCCTCGCTCGGGCCGCTCTCGATGAAGCCACCGGGGCCGACCGGCGGCGCCTCTTTCGAGCCGATCGACACGTCGATCGCCTTGTCCCCCAAGAGCCCGCGTCCCAAAATGCGCGCCACCGAGTCTCGGCGAACCCACTCCTCGTACCGCGCGAGCACTTCGAGCTCGACCACCAGCTGCTTCCCTTGGGGCGACGGCGCGATTCCGATGGCGCGCACCCTCCCCACCTCCAACCCGCTCAGCCACACCGGCGAGTCGGCCGACAACCCTTCGACGTTGGCGAAGGCGGTGCGGTAGGTCTGCGAACGGCGAAACAGGTGCCGCTCGCTCCCGATGAGAAAGACGAAGACTCCCGAGAGCGCCAAGCCCACGGCCACCAAGAGGCCTGCCCGCAACAGGCTCTTGCGTTCCTTTTGCGCCGGCGACTGACCGTCCGTCACTGTCCGCTCACCTCCTCCAGCGCCCGCGCGTCGAGAAACTCGCGCACCATCGACAGCCTGGAGCCCTTCAGCTCATCGGGCGCGCCCACCTCGACGATGCGTCGGTCGGCGAGCATCGCGATGCGGTCGGACACCGCGAACGCGCTCGTCATGTCGTGGGTGACCACGATCGACGTCACCTCGAGCTTTTTTTGCATCGAGACGATGAGGGTGTTGATCGTCCTTCGGCTGATCGGATCGAGGCCGGTGGTGGGCTCGTCCCACAGAATCACCTCCGGCTCGGTGGCGATCGCCCGCGCCAGCCCCACGCGTTTGCGCATGCCTCCCGAGAGCGAGGAGGGAAGCAGGTGCCCGGCCCCGCTGAGGCTGACCAGCGCCAGCTTGGAGCGCGAGCGAGCGCGAATCTCCTCCTCGGCCATGCGCGGGAAGCGAACCCGCAGCGGATAGGCCACGTTGTCCAGCACGGTCATCGAGTCGAAGAGCGCCGCCCCCTGGAAGACCATCGCCACCTTGCGCCGTACCTCGCGCAGCTCGCGCTCGGCCATGCGCGTGACGTCTGCGCCTTCGAAGTACACGCGGCCCGCGTCGGGGCGCTCCAGGCCAATGAGCGTCTTGAGCAACACGCTCTTGCCCGCCCCCGACCCGCCGATCACCGTAAGCGTCTCGCCCCGGCGCACCGAGAGGTTCAGCCCGGAGAAAACGCGGTTCTCCCCGAAGGACTTGTACAGATCCACGAAGCGAATGAGCTCGGGAGAGTCGGCGCTCATAGGAAGAGGAAGAGCTTGGTGAGGAAATAGTCGGCCAAGAGAACGGTGACCGCCGCGGCGGACACGGTGGCCGTGGTGGCGCGGCCCACCCCCTCGGTACCGCCCTTGACCTGAAAGCCGTTGAAGCAGCCGATCACCGCGACGATCAGCCCGAAGAAGAAGCTCTTTCCCAACCCCGAAAAGAAATCGTCGAAGGTGGCCGAGTCGAGCGCCGTGGAAAAAAACGCGCGGAACGCGATGCCGTATTCGAAGTGGACCACCACCGCGCCCGCCACCAGGGCCAGACCGTCGGCGATCACCGTGAGCGAAGGCAACACCACGGCGCAAGCCAACAGACGGGGAGTCACCAGGCGCTTCACCGGGTCGTCTCCCAGCGCGCGCATGGCGTCAATCTGCTCGGTCACTTTCATCGAGCCCAGCTCGGCGGTGATGCCGGAGGCAATGCGCGCCCCCACGCCGAGCGCGGTGAGCGTGGGCCCCAGCTCGCGCAACACCGCCACCATCACCACCCGCCCGACCGTGTACTCCACGCCCAGGCGCGCGAGAAAGACGGCGAACTGCAAGGTGAGCACCAGGCCGGCGAAGAGAGCCACCAAGCCGGCGATGGAGAGCGAGCGGTTGCCGAGCATCACCACCTGGTAGGCGGTCTCGCCCCACCGAAAGGGTGGCGTCACCGCGCGCACCAGCGCGTTGCCCAAAAGAAGCACCATGCCGCCCAGCCTCTCCACCCGCGCGCGCAAGCGACCGAACGAGGGAACGGTGACGGGGTGCCAGGGCGGCGTCGACTCGGCCCGCGCTCTCACTTCGACACCTCGGTGGTGAAGGTTTGAAGCAGCTGGTCAAAGGCGGCTTGGTGCTCAGCGAGACGGCCGACCGGCGCGAGGTAGGTGAAGTCGTAGACGCACAGGTCCTTCTTCATCACCCACAGGACCATCTCCACCGGCACCCCGTCGAGCTCGGCGCGGTAGTGCGAGCGCAGCGCCGCGCGACCATCGAGGCGCCGCTCTTCCCGCGAAACCTCGACACGATCGGTGAAGCCGATGAGGAGGTGGCGGGTGAGCACCTCCAAGGGAGGATCGCCGTGCTCCTCACAGGTGGCGTTCACCCCGATGAGAAACAGCCCCGCCGGGTCGACGAAGGCCACGTCGTTGTCGCGCAAGCCCACCTGCCGCCAGCTGGCCGGAGGCTCGCCCACCCGGTATGCGACGTCATCGCCCCGGTACACGCCCGCGCGCAGCCCGCCGTTGCACGCCACCAGCGCTACCAGCACCGGCCAGCTCCACGACGATGTGCGCCCCTCGTTCAAGCGCTCCCAAACTGTGAATGGT
>JBMORE010000047.1:0-27604 GCA_049322255.1 Myxococcota bacterium
TCGGTCATGACGTTGAAGGCTGGGCGCGAGTCTGTAGGATCGGCGACCCGAAAATGCAAGAGTCTGGCATGTGCTGTCTCTCCTAGGGCGTTATCGAGACCTGCTCGTGGTCGGGCTGCTCTTGGTGTACCCGTTCGGCACCTTCCTCGCCACCGGACACAAGGGCAGGGAGCCGAGCTTCATCGACCGCGCGGTGCTGGCGGTCGCCTCTCCGGTGCAGCGGCTGGTCACCTGGCTCGTCGACGGGGTGGGGGCGGGGTGGAGCGGGTATGTGGCGCTGCGCGGGGTGCGACAGGAAAACGAGCGGCTGGTGCTGGAGAACGGCCAGCTGCGCTCACGGCTCAACGCGCTGACCGAGGCGGCGGCGGAAAACGAAAGGCTGCGGCGGGTGGTGGGGTACGTCGACCAGACCCCCGAGGCAGAGGTCATCGCCCGCGTGGTGGGGGTGAACCCCGTGGCCGATTTCCTCTCCTTGCGCATCACCCGGGGGGAGAACGAGGGGGTGGGCGCAGGCATGCCGGTGGTGACCCCCGACGGGGTGATTGGGCAGGTGGCGCGCGCGGTGGGAGGCTTTTCCGACGTGGTGCTGATGACCGACCCCACGAGCAAGGTGGCGGTGCTGGTGCAGCGCTCGCGGGTGCGGGCCACCGTGGTGGGAGCGGGAGGCACCCAGGCGCTCAAGCTGGCCAACGTCTTGCGCACGGAGGACGTGGAGGAGGGCGACCTGGTCGTCACCTCGGGCACCGACGGGGTGTACCCCAAAGGCCTGGTGGTGGGCCGAGTGACCGCGGTGGAGCGCAGGACCTCGGGCATGTTCCTCCAGGCGGCGGTCTTACCGGCGGTGGAGACCAAGCGGCTGGAGGAGGTGGCGGTGCTGCCCAGCAGGGGTGCTCCGCGATGAGGTTTCTCATCACCGTGGGCATCGCGCTCGTCTTGCTCGCCGTCGAATCGGTGGTGGTGCGCTACCTGGGTCTTTCGGTGAGCCGCATCGATGTCACCGTGGCGCTGGTGGTGTTTCTTTCCATTCGCGCCAGCGTGGCCGAGGGCGCCTTCTCCTCCTTCGCCATCGGCTATCTGCTGGACGTGATGAGCGGACGCCCCACGGGGTTGTACCCCTTTCTCGCCGTCCTCACCTTCGTGCTCGCCCGGTTGCCATCAGCGCTGGTGGAGGTGCGCGGTCCCACCTTGTTCGTGCTCTTCGCCGCAGGGGCCGATCTCTTCCATGGGCTGTTGGGAGCGTTTTTTTCCTGGCTCACCTCGCCCGCGGGCACGGTGCCCACCGCGGCGCTCTCGGGGTTACCGCTGCAAGTCTTGCTCACCGCCGTCGCCGCGCGGTTGATGTGGCCGCTCCTTCGCCGCATCGACCCGGGGAGCGAGCGGCACGACGCGGGGGCGCTGCGCTAGGTCATGGCTCTGGGTCATCAAACCGCCGGCCGCGACTACAAGACCCGGTACCTGGTGCTGGGCGCGGCGATGCTCGCTGGTCTTTTGGTGCTGGCGATCAACCTCTATCGCCTGCAGATCGTTCGCGGAGAAGAGTTCCTCGCCAAGTCGAAGGAGAACCACGTCAAGGTCAGCCGTATCCGCGCCGACCGGGGGATGATCAAAGACCGCCGGGGAGAAATCCTGGTGGACGTGCGCCCCTCCTTCGACGTGCTCATCACCCCCGCCTTCTGCCAGCGCTGCGCCACCGAGGTGTTGCCCAAGCTCGCCACCTGGCTCGGCTGGGACGAGAGCCAACGGGCGAGGGTGGAACAGCAGGTTCGGGCGGTCAACGCGGCCAAGGGGCCCTCGCGCTTTCAGCCCATCACCGTGCGTGCCGATTTGACCCGCGACGAGCTCGACGTGGTGGCGGCGCACGAGTCGGAGCTCGACGGTGTCGACGTGGTGGCGGTGCCGCACCGGAACTACCGGGCCGGTTCCGTGCTGGCGCACGCGGTCGGCTACATGAACGAAGTCACCCAAGAGGAGCTCGACCGCCTCAACGCCAACGGCGGCGATTACGCCTTGGGTGACTACATCGGGCGGCGAGGCATCGAGCGGGCGCTCGAGTCGCGGCTGCGCGGAGTCGACGGCCGGCGCAAGGAAGTGGTCGACGCGCGCGGCCGCCCCTGGTGCAAGAAGGAAGACGACGAGCTCATGCGTTGCACGATGGGCCTGCTCGGCGACGAGGACACCGTGCCCCCCAAGCCCGGCAACAACGTCGTTCTCTCGATCGACGCCCGGCTACAGGCCGAGGCCGAGCGCGCCTTCCCCGGCACCGCCGGCGCGGTGCTGATGGTCGAGGTGAAGACAGGGTTTCTCCTCACCTTCCTCTCCCGGCCGGCCTTCGACCCCAACATGCTCACCGGGCGCATCTCTCCCGCCCAGATGGCGGCGATCGCCAAAGACCCGCTTCAGCCGATGATCTCCCGCCCGGTGGGGCAGCACTACAGCCCGGGGTCGACCTTCAAGACCATCAGCATGCTCGCCGCGCTGCGATCGAAAGTGTTCACCCCGCGTACCCAAACCAACTGTCCCGGCGGTTACCGCTTGGGCTCGCGCGTGTGGCGGTGCCACAAGGACTCCGGTCACGGACCGATGGATGCGCGGCTGGCGTTGCAAAAGTCCTGCGACACCTATTTTTACCGGGTGGCCGACACCCTGGGCATCGACGCCATCGCTCGAGAGGCCAAGGAGCTGGGCTTGGGGGCGCCCACCGGCATCGGGGTGTTGGCCGAGGTGAGCGGCATCATGCCCGACACCGCCTACCACGATCGGGTCACTCCAGGGGGTTACACCAAGGGCATGGCGCTCAACACGGTCATCGGGCAGGGAGACGTCAACGTCACGCCCTTGCAGCTGTTGATGGCGTATGCCGCGGTGGCCAACGGAGGCACCCTCTACCAGCCTCAGTTGGTGCGGCGCATCGAGGCACCCGACGGGCATCTGCTCGAGGAGCTCCAACCCAAGATGGTGCGCCAAGTGCCCATGGACGCCGAGGATCGCCGCGTGGTGATCGACGCGCTCACCGCGGTGGTGAACGAGCCGGGAGGCACCGCCTTCCGCACCCGCCTCAAGGAGGTGGTGGTGGCCGGCAAGACCGGCACCGCGCAGGTGGCCAGGTTGGGGACGGTGCGCCTCAAGACCGAAGAGATGTCCTACTTCCAGCGCGACCATGCGTGGTTCGTGGCTTTCGCCCCCGCCGACGACCCCGAGGTCGCCATCGTGGTGCTCAACGAGCACGGTGGTCACGGAGGGTCGGACGCCGCTCCCACTGCTGCTGCGGTGTTGCAGAAGTACTTTGATCTAAAAAAGGGCGATGCGGCGGCCTTCGGTACACCGCCGCCCAAGGGAGACGGCCGGCAGCTCGCCTCCACCCCCCCCTCGTCCGCGCCGGTGCCTTGACGATGCAGCTGCGTATCGAGAAGCGAATGATGCCGCACGTCCCTTGGGGCCTTTTGGGGGCGACGCTGTGCGTGGCGCTCATCGGCATCTTCAACTTGGCGTCGGCGTCGCGCTCACCGCACACCCCGGTGTGGATCAGCCAGTCGGCCTACCTCGCGGTGGGGTTGGTCGCCCTGGTGGGCGTCGCCGCCGTCGATGATCGCTTCATCCAGCGCATGGCGGTGCCCATCTATGTCCTCAACATCGCGCTGCTCATCGCGCTCAAGTTCTTCGGTCACAAGGCCAAGGGCGCCGAGTCGTGGTTCGTGCTGGGGCCGATTCGCGTGCAACCGGCCGAGCTGATGAAGATCGGCATGGTGCTGATGCTGGCCAAGTTCTTCCACGACGACGAGCGGGGCGCCGCCGAAGGCTACGGCTTCTTGCGGCTCATTCCCCCCACGCTCTTGTTCATGGTCCCTTTGGGGCTGGTGTTGGCGCAGCCCGACCTGGGCACGGCGCTGATGATGTTCTTCACCGCGCTGACGATGATGCTCTTCGCCCGAGTGCGCTGGTGGGTGTGGGGAGTGCTGGGGCTGGGAGTGGCGGTGGCGGCGGGCGTTTTGTGGAACGACTACATCCGCGAGCAGCCGGAGCCACGGGTGACGGTGGTGCGGCAGCTGCTCAAGAAGCACCAGGACCGCCGAATCGCCGGCTGGCTCGATCCCGAGTCCGACCCCAAGGGTGCCAACTACCACGCGCTGCAGTCGAAGATCGCCGTGGGCTCGGGGGGCGTCTTCGGTAAGGGGTGGATGAAGGGAACCCAAACCGGGCTGTTCTTCCTCCCCGAGCAGCACACCGACTTCATCTTCTCAGTGTGGGCGGAGGAGCAGGGCTTTCTCTCCTGCTTGGGGTTGCTCGTGCTCTACGGGTTCATTCTCATGTCCGCGCTGGGAGTCGCCTTCAACGCGCGGGACCGCTTCGGCGCCTTCGTGGCGGTGGGAGTCGCGGCGATGCTCTTTTGGCAAGTGTTCGAGAACATCGGGATGGTGAGCGGCATTCTCCCCGTCACCGGCATCACCTTGCCCCTGATGAGCTACGGCGGCAGCTCGATGGTGAGCGTGATGATCGGCATGGGCCTGTTGGTCAACATCGGCATGCGCCGGCACATCTTCTAGCGGCGCTCCTAGGGCAGGTTTGCCAACAGACGGGTCGCGCCGATCACGCGAACCTCGGTACGGCCGATGTCTGGAAGGCGCCGCTCGTGCGCGCCCTCGAGAACCACCTGAAACGCGAAGGCAGGCTGCGCGCGTTGGGAAAAATAGCGGAGCCCCGGCGCAAGTGAGTCGTCGGTCAGCTTGGCCTCTATGGCCAGCCAAGGCTTGCCAGCACGCAGGAGCACGAAGTCCACCTCGTGGCCCTCGCGGTGCCGAAAGAAGCGCAAGGAGAGCTTCTCGCCCTCGACGTCTGCCGCCCAGTCAACGGCTCGGAGGAGGTGGGTGGCGACGAGGTTTTCGAATCTCGCGCCCGCGGACGTGCACCGGCTCCAGTCCCAGAAATAGACCTTCTGCTCCTTCTTCACGCTCCTGACGCGGGGCGGCCCATAGGGGGGAACACGAAAGAGGGCGTCGAGCCGCTCGAGAATGCCGATCCACGAGCGAACGGTTTCGAACGAGACCTCCAGATCTTCGCGCAGGCTGTTGATGGAGAGAATGCCTCCGGCGACATCGGAAAGGCGGTCGTAAAGCAGCTCGATTCGCTCGATCTCACGCACCTGCTCCAGCGAAGCCACCTCCTCTCGGACCAGGCGCTCTCCATAGGCGAGACGCCAACGGGCAGCCTCATGCTCGGAGCCGGAGAGGAGCGGCTCCGGAAATCCACCGAGCATGAGCAGATCGTCGAGCGGCAGGCGGCGCGGATCGGTTCCCAGCGCTGGAACGGACCTCACCGTCTGGAAGGGTAGGCCATGGAGCTCGGAGAAGGTGACGGGGTGCAGATGGTGGCCGTAGTAGCGTCCCTGCAGCGATTCTCCCCCGCGCCCATAGAGCTCCAGCCGGGCGCTGCCCGTGACGAGAATCCGTTTGCGCCGCCCGTAGGAGTCCGAGAGGTCCTTGAGGAAGCTCCGCCAGCGCCTGAACTTGTGGAGCTCATCGAACACCCATAGTCCGCGATCGAAATCGAGCGCTCGTTTCTGGATCGCCAGGCGATCCGGCGCGGCATCCCAGTTGTAGTACGCCCCCCCACCCGCGGCCGCGAGCGCCTGCACCAGCGTTGTCTTGCCGCACTGCCTCGGCCCCGAGAGCAAGACCATCTTTTTGGCCAGGTCCGCCGCGAGCTGGCCTCGGATGCGGCGCTCAATCATATTCGGCAATATCAGACCAAACTCTAAATTTGTCGAGACATTCTCAGAGTGCCCTCGAAAAAGGTAGCCTTGCCTCGAAAACTACAGCAGCGTTCCGCGCAGGATGAAGGTGGCGACGCCGAAGTAGATGACCAGCCCGGTGACGTCGACCAGGGTGGCGACGAAGGGCGCCGACGCCGCTGCGGGGTCGAGCTTCAACCGGCGCAAGAGGAAGGGAAGCATCGCGCCGCACAGCGAACCGAAGAGCACCACCCCGATGAGGCTCGCGGCGACGGTGGCCGCCAGCATGAGGTAGTGCGGCCCGTAGGTCGCCTCGCGGCTGGGCCACAGCACGATGCGCAAAAGGCCGATGACGCCGAGAAAGCCCCCCAAGAGGGCTCCGGCGACCAGCTCGCGGCGCAAAACCTGCCACCAGTCGCGAAGCTCCACGTCGCGCACCGCCAGCGCGCGGATGATGAGGGAGGTGGCTTGGGAGCCGGAGTTTCCTCCGCTGGAGATGATGAGCGGAATGAACAGGGCGAGCACCACCGCTCTCTGAATTTCGCCCTCGAAAAAACCCATCGCCGTCGCGGTGAGCGTCTGGCCGAGGAACAGCACGGCCAGCCACCCGGCGCGCTTCTTCACCATCTCCAGCACCCCGACTTCGAGGTACGGGGCCTCGAGGGCCTCCATGCCGCCCAGCCGGTGAATGTCTTCGGTGGCCTCTTCCTCGGCGACGTCGAGCACGTCGTCGTGGGTGATGATGCCCACCAGCACTCCCTGCGAATCGGTCACCGGGAGCGCCACCCGGTCGTACTTCTCGAAGGCCGCCACCACCTCTTCCTTGTCCGTCGTGGCGGGAATGCTCACCAGCGGGCGATCTTCGAGCTCGCCCACCCGCGCCTTGGGGTCGGCCATCACCAGGGTGGCCAGGCGTAAGTCGCTCAAGAGCCTGCCCCTCTCGTCGGTGACGTAGAGGATGTTGAGCGTCTCCCGGCCCTTTCCGTGCTGGCGAATGTGCGCGAGCGCCTCCTGTGCCGTCATCTGCGGGCGGAGCGCCAGGTACTCCGGCGTCATGAAGCGGCCCGCGGAGTCCTCCGGGTAGCCCAACAGCTGGCGCGCCACCTTGAGCTCGTTGGGGTGCAGCGAGGTGAGAACGCGCTTGGTCACCTCGGCGGGCAGCTCTTCGAACAGGCGCGTCCGGTCGTCGGGCGCCATCTCGTTGAGCACGTTGATCAGCTGCTCGGAGCCCAAGGTGGAGACCAGCTCCGCCTGCTGGTCGACCGGCAGGTACTCGAAGGCAACCCCTCCGACGTCCCTGGGCAAAAGACGGAAGATGACCCCGCTGTCCTCGGGCGGCAGGTCTTCCAGGACCTCGGCGATGTCCGCCGGGTCCATGTCTTCGAACGCCACCCTCAGCGAGTCCCAATTCTTCTCTTGAATGAGGGCTTCGACGTTGGGCTTGAGCAGCTGGCCGAGCACTATTTCTTCGGGGCCTTGCGCCGGGCTGCTTGGTAATGCGCCGAGCACAAGCCTTTGGAGCGCATCGGCCTGACGCAGCCTTCGATTTTGCAACGCCGCTCGGGCGGAACCGCCCCGACGAGCAGCTTGGGGGGGCGTCCCCGCCCACGCTTGATGGGAAGACCCGAGGCGGCCAGGCCCGTCGAAACGCCGGCCGCCACCCCACGCCCCAGCGCCTCACCCAAGACCTGGGCCCAGGCGATGAGCTGCGAGGGTGGCGCAAGTGGGTTTTTGCGCGGGCGTGCCATTTAGACGACCTTCTTGAGGGCGTCTTCGAGCTTGGCCTTGGGCGCGGCGCCGACGATCTGCTCCACCACCTTGCCTCCCTTGAACAGGAGCAAGGTCGGAATCGAGCGAATGCCGTATTGCTGCGGCGTGTCCTGGTTGTCGTCGACGTTCACCTTGGCGATTTTCACCTTGCCTTTGTATTGGCCGGCCAGCTCCTCGAGCACCGGAGCGATCGCCCGGCAAGGCGCACACCAAGTCGCCCAGAAGTCCACCAGCACCGGTTGCGTCGAATTGAGCACCTCGCTCTGAAATTGGGCGTCGTCCACGTTCATGATGTCGCCAGCCATGTTGTTTTCCTTTCTGCCGTCGAGGAAGCAGGCAAGCCTAAAGGCAGCTCAAATAATATGGAGGGTCCAAGCCCGCAAGCGCGTTCACCGCGGGCACAAGGTGGTAGATTCGCGCCGGTGAAGCTTTTTCTCCCCCAAACGACGCTCGAGGAGTGGGCGCTGAGCGAGAAGGCCGACTTGAAGGACGGCAAGCTGGTGATTTCGCAGGACCAGTCCAGCTACCCGGTCACACCGGCGGTGCACTTTCGCACGGTGGTGAGCGGACCCGACGAGCACAAGCTGGCGGAGAAGGTGAAAACGCAGGCGCAGCTGGCGGCCTTGGGCGCCGAGCACATGGCCGACTCGGTCATTCTCGGGGAGAGCGCCTACGAGGTCGCCGAGGGGTACATCGCCGAGGTGGTCATCAAGACCGCGCCCGGCCAGAAGCCCAGCTCCGAGACCGATCTGCTCGCCAACTTCCTTTTGGGAAAGCTCTCGTAGTCGATGACCCGCGCGCTGCTTTCCATCGCCGTCCACGAATATGGAACGGCGGCGATTGTCTACCTCGCCTACCTCGTCCGCCAGTGGAGGGGGCTGCCGGTGGTAGGGCGTTTCTTCGTGGGCAGCGGCCTGATTCTCCACGGCGCCTCCCTGGGAATGACCCTGGCCGCCCAGGGCATGGTCCCTTTGGGGTTGGCGCAGGGCTTCTCTTTGGTGGCGCTGCTCCTGTTGGCCATCTTCTTCGTGCTCGACCTTCGTTACCGCACCCCGGTCATCGGTGCGTTCTTGATGCCGGTGGCCCTCGCGGTGCTGGTGCCGGGGTTGCTCCTCGACGCCGCGCTGGCACCGCTTCCCGCTCAGGTGCGGCCGCTGTTGCCCTTGCACGTGACGATCGCCCTTTTGGGAGTGGCCGCTTTCGGGGCCGCCGCCGGCGTGGCGGTGATGTATCTGCTCATGGAGCGCCAGATGAAGGGCAAGAAGTTCGGGGTGCTCTTCTCGCGCCTGCCCTCCTTGCAGCTCCTCGACGAGCTCAACCGCCGCTTGGTGGTGTGGGGCTTCATCGCGCTGTCGGTGACGATGGTGACCGGCGCCTTCTTCGTCAGCGACGCGGCCTCCATCGCCTGGCGTTGGGAGCCCAAGACCATCGCCACCCTGGTGGCGTGGCTGGGCTCGGGAGCGCTCCTGCACGCTCGCTTCTTCGCCGGCTGGCAGGGCAAGCGGGCGGCGGTGCTCACCATGGCGGGCTTCTGCGTCTTGTTGGTCTCCTTCTTCACCGCCTTCCAGGGGGGCGGGCCACCGGGGGTGCATTAGGCGATGGAGCTGTTCTGCCTCGGCCTGTCGCACAAAAGCGCCCCCCTGGCGGTGCGCGAGCGCCTCGCCTTGAGCGAAGAGGGGCAGGCGGGGCTTTTGCAGGTCATCGCCCAAAGGCTCCCCGAGGCGATGCTCGTCTCCACCTGCAACCGGGTGGAGCTCTACGCCGCCGCTCCCAACGAAGAGGAGGCCCTGGCCGTCTTACGCGAACACCTCGCCGCCGCTGGCGGCCTCGAAGCCCTGGAGCACCTCTACCAGCGCGCGGGGGAAGAGGCGCTGCGCCACCTCTTCCGCGTCGCCGCCAGCCTCGACTCGATGGTGGTGGGCGAGCCGCAAATCCTCGGCCAGGTGAAAGACGCCTTCGAGCTGGCTCGGCGCGTGGGCGCTGCGCGTGGGGAGCTGGCCCGTGCCTGCGCCGCGGCCTTCGTCAGCGCCAAGCGGGTGCGCACCGAGACCGGGGTCGGGCGGGCGCCCACCTCCATGGCTTCGGCCGCGGTGGAGATGGCCAAGAAGCTCTTCGGCCGTCTCGCCGAGAAGACCGTGCTGGTGGTGGGCGCCGGAGAGATGGCCGAGCTCGCCGCCCGGCACTTGAAGGCGGCCGGTGCCACCCAGCTTCTCGTCACCAACCGCACCCACGCGCGCGCCGAGGAGCTGGCCGCGCTGGTCGGTGGTACGCCCGAACCTTTTTCCGAGCTCACCGCGCTGCTCGTGCCTGCCGACGTGGTCATCTGCTCCACCGCTTCGCCGACGCCGATCTTCACCCCCGCCAACGTCGCGCCCCACCTCAAGGCACGCAGGCACCGGCCGCTCTTCATGGTCGACCTGGCGGTGCCCCGCGACATCGACCCGGCGGTGCATGAGCTCGAGGGCGTGTACGCCTACGACGTCGACGACATTCAGAGGAACGTGGCGGAGAACTCGGCGGCCCGTGCCGCGGAGGCGGCCAAGGCCGAGGCCATCGTCTCCGAGGAGCTTTCACGTTTCCAGCGCGCCCGCGCGGTGCGTGACGGGCTGCCGGTTTTGGGGCTTCTGCGCGCTCGGGCCGACGAGCTCGCCCGCGCCGAGCTGGAGCGGACCTTGGCGGTGCTCGCCGCCGAAGGTTCCAGCGACAAGGCGATGAAAAGCGTCGAGGCGATGGCCTCGGCCATCGTCAACAAGCTGCTCCACCAACCCACCGCCACCTTGCGCGCCGTCGGCCCCGAGGACGAGGTTCTGGCCGACGCCGCTGCCCGGCTCTTCGGCATCGAGGCCGCCAGCGCCGCCAAGGGGGGGAAGCGGTGAGGCCGTTGCGCATCGCCACCCGCCAAAGCCCGCTGGCGTTGTGGCAGGCGCGCCACGTGGCTGGGCTGCTTGCGCGCGCTCAGCCGGGGCAGGAGGTGTCGCTGCTCGAGCTGACCACCGAGGGAGATCGCTTTCTTTCTGCGCCCCTGTCGGCGATCGGCGGCAAGGGGCTGTTCGTCAAGGAAATCGAGCAGGCGCTCCTCGACGAGCGGGCCGATCTCGCGGTGCACAGCCTCAAGGACATGACCTCGGTGATGCCGCACGGGCTGGTGCTCGCCTGTGTCCTTTTGCGGGAGGACCCGCGCGATGCCTTCGTCAGCCCGCAAGGGTTTCGGCTCGCCCAGGTCCCCGCCGCCGCCACCGTGGGGACTTCGTCCTTGCGGAGAACCTGCCAGCTGCTCGAGCGGCGGCCGGACCTCCAGGTCGCGCCCTTACGCGGCAACGTGCAGACACGTCTGCGCCGCGCCGAGGAGCTCCACTACGCCGGGGCGGTGCTGGCGCTGGCGGGCTTGAGGCGCTTGGGGCTGGAGGAGAAAGTCACCCAGGTGCTTTCTGCCGAGGAGAGCCTCCCGGCGGTGGGGCAGGGGGTGCTGGCTTTGCAATGCCGCGCCAAGGACGAGGCCCTTCGCGAGCTGTTGGCGGACTTGGAGGACCCCCCCACGCGCGCGGCCATCGAGGCCGAGCGCGCCTTCCTCGCCCACTTGGAGGGGGGGTGCACCGTTCCCCTCGCCGGCTACGCGACGGTGGAGAAGGACCAGGTTCGTCTGCGCGGTCTCATCGGCCGGCCCGACGGCTCCAAGGTGGTGCGCGGTGAGCGTCGCGGCTCGGCCAAAAACGCCGCTCGCCTCGGGCACGAGCTGGCCCAAGAGCTCTTGGAGGCCGGCGGCGCTGAGATTCTCCACGCCTTTGGTCGTGGACCGCAGGTGCCCCAGTCGTGACGCCTCCCCTCCCAACCCTCTCCCGGGGAGAGAGGGGGCCGCCGCGGTTGGAGGGAGCTCGGGTGCTGGTCACCCGCCCGCGCGAGCGCGCGCAGGAGCTGTGTTTCCTCCTCGAGGACGAGGGCGCCGAGGTGCTCGCGCTGTCGGTGCTCGAGCTCTCTCCACCCGATGATCCGCGCCCGTTGCGTTCCGCCGCCGAGCAGCTGCAGCGCTACGCGTGGGTCGTCTTCGCCAGTCCTTCCGCGGTGCAGGCGCTGGTGGAGGCCGCGCGCGAAGCGGGCACCCTCACGCGTCTTTCCCAGGTGAAGCTCGCCGCGGTGGGGCCAGCGACCGCGAAGGCGCTTCGCGACCACGGCCTGACCGTCGCCAAGGAGGCGGCGGTCTCCACCGGAGAGGGCCTCTTCGAGGCGCTGCAAGGGGAGCTCTCTGCAACCGAAGAGGTGCTCCTGCCCGCCGCCCAGGAGGGACGCAAGGAGCTGGAGCTGGCCCTCGCCGACGTCGGCGTGCCGGTGACCCGGGTGGCGGCCTACCGGAGCGCTCCGGCGCAGGTGTCGGAGGCCCTCCTTCAGGAGCTGTCGTCCAGCCCTCCCCAGGTGGCCCTCTTCGCCTCGCCCCGCACTCTCGAGGCGTTCCTCGAGCTCACCGGCGAAGCGGGCCGGGGCATGTTGACGGCGGCGAAGCTGGTGGCCATCGGGCCTACCACCGAGGCGGCGATGCGCTCTATGGGCTTTTTGGCGGCGGCGGTGGCCGAACGCCCCACCCCCGAGGCCCTCGTCGAGGCGGCGGTCGTCGCCCTTCGTGGGTAAGAGGAGCACATCTGGGGCCAAGGTGCGTCTGAATTACCGTGCGGCCCAGGGCGTACGGTGTGTTCGATGCGCTTGGTCGTTGCTCCACTGTTGTGGTTGCAGCTTGGCTGCGCCACACCCGCTGCCGCCGCCCGTGGCGGACGGCTGACACCCGCTGCGGAGCCGGTCTTTGTTGGCGAGCGTGTAGCGGCGGCCGCAGCCGAATGGGTGGGCCGCTCCTCGCTGCGCGCGGTCGATGCTGGCGTCCCCGACGACTGCACCGGGCTGGTACGTCTGGCGTACGCAGCCATCGGGGTCGAGCTTCGGGGCAGTGCGGCCACGATGTATGCGCAGGCTCGTCGGGTGGGCGCCATTCACCGCGGCCCGCCCCGGAGGGGCGACCTCGTTTTCTTCCGTGAGACCTATGACAGAAATGGAGACGGTCGACGAAACGATGGAATTACCCACGTGGGCGTCGTCGAGCTCGTCGATGCGTCGGGGACGGTCACCTTCGTGCACCGCGGAAGCCGTGGCGTCGCTCGGGCGAAGATGAACCTACGTCGGCCCTTCACCCGCGAATGGAAAGGCGAGGTGGTGAACGACTGGTTGCGGCCGGGCAGTCGAAAGCAGCGTCCCCGGCTGAACGGCGAGCTCTTCGTCGGCTACGCCTCAGCCGAAAAGCTGGTGGGTGGTACACGGCGCTCCGCGCGGCGGTAAGGCTGATGCCCTGAGCCGCTCTTGGGCAATCAGCGCGGTGAAACGCCAGAAAACCCGGGAGCAAGGGCGCATTTGAGCGCCGCCGCCTGCAGGGGGACGTGATCCCGCCCGACGACCGCGAATACCCGCTCACCAGCAAGGACAGCCTGGGAGAGGCGTCGGTACAAAGGGGACCCCGAGCTCGACGGCGCGCGAGTCGAGCTTGGCAATGCCGGCGACAATCGCCGCCTGGTCCGCCCCCTTTCGCTCCCTCAGCCGGGCGGCCTCGCGCAACTTGAAGAAGAGCGCCACCTGCTCAGGGGTAAATACTTCTTGCAGATGATCGAAATGCGCTCGTGGTTCTGGCTCGAGGCGCTCAAGGCGCACGCCGTCACGCGCCGCGAGAAAACGGAGGAAGCCCGATTCACCTGTGTCGCGAATGACCTGCGCGCGTTGGCTAGGAATAGGCCGGTCGGGACCCTCATAGAACGCAACCGTTGGCCTCACTTCAGCCCACGCTGACTCAATGGTGGAGTACTGGGGGTGGGCCGGATCACTCGAGTGTTCGGCACCGATATAACGGAGCCGGCCGTGACCAACGCGAAGATCGAGCGCGTACCGCGGCTCTTTGAGCGACGCACGAGCATTCCAGCTGACCAGCTGTGCCTCGCAGTCGTTGCTCTTAGCAGGTGCCGCCACTGGTGGAGCGGCACCTGCCAACGTAGCCGTCAGTAGCAGCGAGACGATGGAGAGCCGAACGGGGTGGGTGCAGCCTAGGGCATTGAACACGGCGCTGGAGAATAGTCCGGCGGGCCTGCCAATCGAACGCACACGGTGGGATGGACCCCGGCCTCCCGCAAAGCACTGGAGGCGGCGGGCGCTGCTCTTCGCGGGTAAGCTACGGCGTTATGACACCCGTTCGATTCCTCTTGGCTGGGCTCGCTCTCGTACCGGCGTGGGCGCTGGCCTCGTCGGTCATCGCGCGCACCGTCGGCGAGCGCGCCAAGGAGGCGGACCGCGTCGTCCTCGCACAGGTGCTCGACTCGCGCACCTTGGTGCCGCAGGACGACCCACGGCGGATGCTCACCGTCACCACCGTTTTGGTGCAGGAGAGTTACAAGGGCAGCGGCCCCCAGCGGCTGGAAGTCGTTCAGCTCGGGGGCACGCACGGGCTGTGGGAGGCCCACATCCCGGGTGATGCCACCTTTGCCGCGGGCGAAGTCGCCCTTTTGCTCTTGCGCTGCGGTGACCCTGCCCACCCCGCGCGTTGCAATCTGATGGCGCTGGGCGAGGGCAAGCTTCTTTTGGTCGGTGAGGACGTGCTTTTGCGCTCGATCGCCCAAAACACCTTCACCCGGAGAAAGCTCGCCGAGGTGCTCGCCGAGATTCGCGCGGCGGTCGGCCTTCCTCTCCCGGTGGGAGAGGGCAAAGGTGAGGGAACCGGGGTGACGCGGTGAGGTGGAAGCTCGTCGCCGCGGGCTTATTCGCCGCCACCGGCGCGCTCGCGCAGGGAAGCTACAACTACCTGCCCTTCAAGATGCTGAACACCTCGGCGGACCCGTTCGAGTACTACCTCGACGCGCGCAGCCCAAACCCCGCCGGGCTCACCCTCTCCAACGTGCAGGCTGCCACCGACAACGCCTGGAAACGGTGGGACGACGTGTCCTGCGCGGCCACCGCCTTTCGGGCGAGGGGGCTGTCGACGTCCGCCAACATCCCCGAGGTGCGCGATACCTACGACGTCTACAACGTGTCGACGATCTGGATCGGCAGCACCTCCGACCCCTACTACGGCGTCGCCATCGGCAGCTCGGACGTCACCGCGATGACGCTGCCCCTCTCGTACGCGGGCCAATTGCAGCAGTGCGACATCTTCATGAACGGCGCCCAGCGCACCTGGAGCACCCTTGCGGCGACGCCGACGGGCGCGGTCGACGTGGAGAGCATCGTCCTCCACGAGGTGGGCCACTGCCAGGGGCTCGATCACAGCTACACCGGAGAGCTCGCCGATACCGCTGACGTGATGTACGCCATCACTCCCATCGGCTCGGCCAAGCGCACGCTGACCCAGCGCGACATTCAAGCGTTGTGCACTCGCTACCCGGCCTCGGGCGTGGTGGGTGCGCCCTGCCTGGCTGACGGAGGCTGCGGGCAGGTCAGCCTCAAGTGCGTTCGTCCGCCGCTGGCGAGCGGAGGGTTTGCGCCGCCGATGTGCAGCACGGGCTGTCCGCTCAACCAGAATTTCAACTGCGGCGTGCCGTACGTCTGCGGGGCCTCGAGCGAGTTCTCTCCCCAGTACAACGGCGCTTGCCTGCCCCCGGGCGAGTACGTCACTCAGGTTGGCAAGCCTTGCACCAGCGCTGGCGAGTGCGGCTCGGCGAACGGCCAGTGCTTCGTTCAAAATCAGCTCCCCTCCGGCGCGCCGGCGTGGACGGCGGGCTACTGCACGCAGGACTGCGGCACAGGTCAGCCCAGCTGCCCGGTGGGAGCGCGGTGCATCGATTTCGGCGGCGGCGCCTTTCGCTGCCTCAAGGAGTGCCGCGTGGGCACCGGCGATTGCCGCTCCGGGTACACCTGCGTCTTGCCCTCCAACGGCCCGCCCGGGGTGTGCGTGTCGTCGTGCCGGGGCGACGTTGATTGCGGCACCGGAGCGGTCTGCCGGGTGTGCGACGGCACCTGCCTTTCCACCAACAACCCCTCGGGCCAGATTGGCGACGCCTGCACCGACGCGAGCCAATGCGGCGCTGGCCAGGTGTGTGCGCAGTTCGTCAACGGCAACAACCAGGGCATCTGCTCACAGCCCTGCGGCCTGGCCTGCTCCAGTTGCCCGGCGGGGAGCACCTGTCACCCCATCGGCAGCCGGGGTGAGTTGTACTGCCTGCGCGACTGCACCACCGGCACCTGTCCGTCGGGCCTGCAGTGCGGCTATCTGCCCACCGGGCGCGGCTGTGTCCCCCGTTGCAGCCTCGACCCCGAGTGTCCCGTGGGCACTCAGTGCATCAACGGGGAATGCCGGCCTCCCACCTCGTTTGACGGCGGCTGCGCCCTCTGCCCCGGTGGTTCTGATGCAGGCCGCCCCACCCAAGGCCTTCCTGCCGACGGCGGCGCCGGCTCGGGTCCCGGTTCGGGTGGATGCGGGTGCAGTGTTGCTTCTCCTTCCACCTCCACCGATGCTCTCTTGTGGGTGCTCTTTCTCTCATGCGCGAATCTCGCTCGACGCCGGCAGAAGCCGTAGCTCCCCCGCAGCGGACGCGGGCGGATTTCACCACCGCCTTCGTGCTCCAGGCCTTGGTCCGCCAGGGCTTGCTCGCTCCGCAGCAGGGCCAGGAGGTGATGGCCAAAGAAACCGCCGCGCGGGCTCGGGTGCTCAAGGGCGTGGGGGCGCAAGGGAAGGAGGCCGCGCGCTACGACGTCTCTCCGGTGGAGGTGGTGGCGGCGTTTCAAATTCCGCTCCCCAACGGGCGAGGCGAGCACCTGGACCAAGACCGAGTCAGCGAAGCTGCGGCCCAAGCCGCTGGGGTGGCGTACCGGAAGATCGACCCGCTCAAGCTGGACATGGCGCTGGCCACCCGCACCGTCTCCCGCCCGTTTGCGCAAAAGCACGTGCTCTTGCCGCTGGAGAAGACCGAGGGGCGGCTGGTGGTGGCGGTGGCCAACCCCTTCGACCACGAGCTGTTCGAGAACTTGGCTCACCTCGCCGGAATGCCCATCGAGCCGGTGCTCTCCGCCAAGGCCGACATCCTCAAGGCGATTGCCGAAATCTACGGCTTCAAGAAGACGCTGGCGAAAGCGGCCGACGACTTCGCCGTGGGCCCGCAGATTCAGAACTTCGAGCAGTTGGTGTCGCTCTCCGGCACCCAGGAGCTGGAGGCTTCCGATCGCCCCGTGGTGCAAGCGGTGGACTACCTGCTCCGGTATGCCTACGACAACCGCGCTTCCGACATCCACATCGAGTCGCGGCGCGAGAGCTCCCTGGTGCGCCTGCGCATCGACGGCGTCTTGCACCCGGTGTACACGCTCCCCTCAGGGGTGCACGCTCCCATCGTCTCGCGCGTGAAAATGATCGCGCGCATGGACATCTCAGAGAAGCGCAAGCCCCAAGACGGCCGTATCAAGACCGAGCGCGAGGGGCGGGAGGTGGAGCTGCGGGTGTCCACCTTGCCCACCGCCTTCGGAGAGAAGGTGGTGATCCGCATCTTCGACCCTGAGACGCTGGTGCAGGATATTTCCCAGCTGGGCTTCGAGGCCGACGAGAAGGGAGTCTTCGAGTCGTGGATCGACCACCCCCACGGGCTGATTCTGGTCACCGGCCCCACCGGGAGCGGGAAGACCACCACCCTCTATTCGGCGCTCAAGGCGCTCGCCGGTCCGGAGGTGAACGTCACCACCATCGAAGATCCGATCGAGATGGTGTGGGACGCCTTCAACCAGGTGCAGGTGCAACCGAAGATCGGCCTCGACTTCGCCGGAGCGCTCCGCCACATCCTCCGCCAGGACCCGGACATCATCATGGTGGGCGAGATTCGTGACCCCGAGACGGCAGAGAACGCCATTCAGGCGGCGCTCACCGGGCACTTGGTGCTCTCCACCTTGCACACCAACGACGCGGTGGGCGCGGTGAGCCGTATGAAAGACCTGGGGGTGCCGCCGTTTCTCCTCTCCTCCAGCTTGCTGGGGGTGATGGCGCAGCGCCTCTTGCGGCGGGTGTGCGGCTCGTGCGCGGTGGAGGCGGCGCTCACCCCCGATGAGTTGATGGCGCTGCGTACGCCGTTGCCTCTGGTGGCAGGCGGGGTGCGGCCGATGCGCGGCGCAGGCTGCGTGCGGTGCCGCAACACCGGGTACTTCGGGCGAACCGGCGTGTTCGAGATCCTCGACGCCAACACCCAGGTACGCGAGCTCATCAACCAAGGTGCGTCGACCGACACCATCACCCAGCACGCGAAAAAGGCGGGCATGCGCACTTTGCGCGAAGCGGCGGTGCGCAAGCTCGCCCAGGGCCTCACCTCCTTCGACGAGGTGATGCGCATGACCTCGGCGTAGATCCCCTCTCGCTTTGGGAGAGGGTTAGGGTGAGGGGTGTGACCTCCTACAACAAATTCACTCTTGTCGAGCTCGCCAGACGCTTGCGCCAGGACCAAACCGATGCCGAACGCTTGTTGTGGCAGCTACTGCGCAACCGGCAAGTCCGAGGGAAGAAATTCCGTCGCCAGTACCAAGTGGGACGCTATCTGCTCGACTTCTACTGCCACGAGGCGCAGTTGGTCGTCGAGCTGGATGGTGGCGGGCACGCGATGCCCGAGCAACAGGTCGAAGATGGAGAGCGCGACGCGTTTTTGCGCTCACAAGGCCTGCGAGTGCTGCGCCTCTGGAACCATCAGGTCCTTCAGGAAACAGAGGCGGTCTTGACCAAGATTTGGGACGAGTTGGGGTGAGTTGGGCGTGTTGGCGCCCCTCACCCTTTCCCTTTCCCAGATGGAGAGGGGTGCACCGCGATATACGGCTTGGGCCAGGCGAGGGCGTCGTAGCCGCGTTCTTCGGCGTGGTGGAAGGTGAGGTAAGGGTCGCGCAGGTGCGGTCGGGCGAGGGCGCACAGGTCGGCGCGACCGGCGGCGAGCACGGTGTTGGCGTGGTCGGCCCCGAGAATCGCTCCCACCGCCAGCACCGGTACCTTCGCTTCGTGCCGAATCTGGTCGGCGAAAGGCACTTGGTACATCCGCCCGTATTGGGGCCGCGACTCGGGCACGTTCCCGCCGCTGGAGACGTCGATGAGGTCGGCCCCGTGCTCGTGGAACAGCCGCGCCACGGTCACCGACTGCTCCGGCGTCAGCCCGTCGGGCCCCAGCCAGTCGCTCGCCGAGATACGCACCGCGATCGGCTTGTCTTTCGGCCAGGCGGCGCGCAGGACGTCGAAGACTCGAAGAGGGAAGCGCATGCGCCCTTCGATGCCGCCGCCGTATTCGTCGATTCGCCGGTTGGAGAGCGGGGAGATGAAGCTCGACAAGAGGTACCCGTGGGCGGCGTGGAGCTCGAGCATGTCGAAGCCGGCGCGCTCGGCGAGCTCCACCGCGCGTACGTACTCCTGAAGCACCCGGGCCATGTCCTCGCCGTTCATCTCCTTGGGCGTGGGCCATGCGTTGCCGTAGGGGATGGCCGAGGGGGCGAGCGTCTCCCAGGCGCCCTCGGTGAGCGGGCCGTCTCCTTCCCAGGGCAGGCGGCAGGAGCCCTTCCTCCCCGCGTGCCCCAGCTGGAGGCAAATCTTCGCCCGCGAGTGGGTGTGCACGAAGTCGACGATGCGCTTCCAGGCGGCGGCGTGTTCCTCGCGGTACATCCCCGCGCAGCCGTAGGTGATGCGCCCGATCGCCGAGACGTCGGTCATCTCGGTGACCAGGAGCCCCGCGCCCCCCACCGCACGGCTGCCCAAGTGCACCAGGTGCCAGTCGTTCACCGTGCCATCGGCCGCCGAGTACATGCACATCGGCGACACCGCCACCCGGTTCTCCAGGGAAAGCCCGCGCAGCCGAAAGGGCGCGAAGAGCGGAGAGGGCGCTCGGCCATCAGAGGACCTTCGACTTTGGTTCGCTTGGGCGAGCTGTTCGTCGACCTTCTCCACCAGCGCGGGGTCGCGGGCGCGCAAGTTCTCGTAGGTGATGCGCTTGCTGCGCGTCATGAGATTGAAGGTGAACTGGAGCGGGGGCTGCCCCAGGTAGCGGGCGCTGTTCTCGAACCACTCCAGGCTCGTCTGGGCGGCGCGCTGCGTCTTCGAGACCTCGAGGCGGCGCTCGGCCTCGTAGGCGGCGAGGGCGGCGGAGACATCGCCGGTGCCCAGCCGCTGGAACGCCGCCACCAGCGCGATGGCGTCCTCCATCGCCAACTTGGTGCCCGAGCCGATGGAGAAGTGCGCGGTGTGCGCGGCGTCTCCCACCAGCACCACGTTCTCGTGGTGCCAGCGCTCGTTGGTGATGGTGGGGAAGGTCCGCCAGATCGATTTGTTGGTGAGCAGCCGGTGCCCCTGCAGCTCTTCGGCGAAGAGCTTCTCGCAGAAGGCGACGGTGTCCGCCTCCGAGGCGTGCGTTAGGCCTGCCTTCCTCCACACCTCCTCACGGCACTCGACGATCCACGTCGAGGTGCTCTGGTGGAAGGGGTAAGCGTGAACCTGAAAGAGGCCCCAGGGAGTCTCCTTGAACACGAAGGTGAACGCGCGCAAGGGCAAGGTGGTGCCCAGCCAGCAGAACTTGCAGCGCCGCCAATCGATCGACGGTCGAAAGTGCGCGGCCAGCTCCTCGCGCACCGCCGAGTGCACTCCGTCGGCGGCGAGAATCAGGTCGGCCTTGGGGAGGGCCGAGAGCTTCGCCTCTTGCTGGAACTGAAGCTTCACCCCCAGCTCCCGGCAGCGTGCCTGCAAGATGAGGAGCAGCTCTTGTCGCGACAGGCCGCAGAACCCGTGGCCGGTGGAGGTGGTGCAGGTGCCCCGAAAGTGCGTCTCGATGTCGTCCCAGTAGGCGAAGCGGGAGGCGATGGCGCGGTAGCTCTCGGGGTCGGCCTCCTCGAGGTTCCCCAGCGTTTCCTTGGAGAACACCACTCCCCACCCGAAGGTGTCGTCGGCGCGGTTGCGCTCGAGCACGGTGAGGTCGGCGTCGGGAAACACCTTCTTCATCAGGAGGCTGAAGTAGAGGCCGGCGGGACCTCCGCCGATGCTGATCGCCTTCATCGAAAGGCTTTGCTAGCACGACCGCTCTCGCCGGGCGACCGGAGCAGCGGTATATGAGCGCCGCTTTGGCCGACTCTTCGGTGCGCCGCCCGTGGCTCGCGGTTCTCCTCTCCCTGCTCAGCCCAGGGCTCGGCCACCTCTATGCGGGCGAGCTTCTTCGCGCGCTCGGGTGGGCGGCGGCGGCCGTCTTTCTCGTCCCGGTCATCGCGTGGGTGTGGGCGCTGGCGCCTTTTTCCACGGTGGTCTTTCTCGCCCTCTGCCTGGCGGTGCTGCTGGGCGTCTACGTGGGCGCAGCGGTGTGGGCATACCGCGAAGCGAAGGCGCGCCCCGCCGGGGCTCCGCGGCGGCCCTACCAGACGCTCCTGGCCTACGTGCTCTTCTATCTGGTCGCCTTCTTTGGCGGGCAGCTCGTCACCGGGCTTTTGCGCGAGACGGTGCTCGACGCGGTGCGTGTTCCTTCCAACCGGCTGGCGCCAGTGCTCCTGGAGGGTGACTGGGTGCTCTTGCGCAAAGTGGGTGATGGGGCTCAGCCCGACCCCGGCGAATGGGCCGCCTTCTACTTGGAGACGCCCACGCTCGGGCCGCAGCCGCTGGTGGTGGGCAGGGTGGAAAAGACGCCCCAGGGAGGGCTGCTTCCCGAAGGTCAGTATCTAGGCAAGGTGGAGAGCGTCTACTTCTCCGTCGGACCGGAGGGAATTCGTTGGAGCCGCATCGGCCTGCGGCCTCCTTAGGAGGAGGAGCGCGGGGCAGAGGTTTTTAGAAGCGGGCCTGCAAGATGGTGTTGAAGCCCAGCTGATGCTCCTTCTCGAAGGTCGGCTCCACCACTCCCGAGACGCTGTCGCGGAAGGTCACCCGGTTGGCGTCGCGGGTGTAATAGACCTCGCCGACGGCGGCGACGCTCTCGGACAGGTCCCAGCGGAAGGTGGCCTTGGCCGAGAGGATGGGAATGGTGTCGAAGCCGATGGGCAGAATCGACACCAAGTTCACGTCGCGTACCACCACCGTGCGCGCGCCGGAGAGGCTGGCGGGAGGCTCGGCGCCGCCAATGACCGTCTGGGGGCTCTTGAAGGAGGCCGGCTGCTGAATGCCCAAGGTGAGGCCGGGGGTGAAGTGCGCGCCCGCGAAGTGGTAGTCGAAGCCGGCGGCAGCGAACATCTCGGGCTTCACCACCGTGCCGTCGGGGAAGTCGAAGAAGGGGGGGAAGCCGGGCACCTCGAACTGGATGTACGAGAGCGTGCGGTAAAGCCCCACGGCGTGGAGGCGTAGGAAGTTGTACTTGAAGCGCGCCTGCAGGATGGCTGCGGTCGCTCCTTGCGGAACGGTGCGTGCGGGCACGTCGGGGTCGGCGAGTGTCTGCACCAACTGGCTGCCTTCGAGCGACACCGTGGCCTGGAAGCCGCCGGGGTACGGCTCGGGGGCGAAGAAGCGCTGGTAGACGTCGGGGTCGTTGCGGTAGAGCTTGAAGTCCACGCTCGTCCCCACCGGCACGCCGTGGTGGTAGACGATTTGCGCAGAGCCGCCCGCCGAGTTGATGGGCGCCGCGATGCCTTGGCTGGCCAGCCCGGGGATGAGGCCCTTTTGGAAATAACCCCCGCCCGCCTCCAGACGAAAGGTGGGGGTCAAGTCGACGCCCGCGCCGCCCAAAAAGCCGTAGAGGCGCTCCTTCTCGAGGATGAGCTCGTTGAGCACCAGCGCGGTCTTCAACCCCGCGAAGGCGTACCAGCGGTCGCGCGTGATCTGGAGTTTCATGCCCGGCACGCCGGTGGAGAAGGCGTTGCTGGTGAAGATGCCGGTGCCGCCCCAGGAGATGCGGTACGCGTAGCCCAAGCGAAAGCGATCGGCGGAGACGGGAAAGCCGGTGAGGGAGAGGCTTTCGTTCGGGCCCCACCAGGCGGGTCGAAAAGCCAGGCGGATGTAGCTCGAGTTGTCGCGCAAGTCGATGCCGCCGCTGGGCCGCTCGAGGAAAAGGACGGTGAAGGCCGCCTCGGTGGTCAGGCCCTCGAAGAAGGCGGGCATCGACTTGTAGAGCACCAGGTTGGAGAGTGTCTCGAAGCCGGAGAACTTGGTGTTGAGGTTCTCGAAGAAGAGCGTGTTTTGCGGCCCTGCTCCGAAGCCGGCGTTGGGGCTGGAGGGGTTGGTCTCGCCGGCACCGGCGAGCACGTTGTCGTCGGCGAAGACGAACGACAGACGGCTGTCGACGAAGTCCCCCGCCAGGGCGGGTGCGGCGGCCAGACAGGCAGCGAGGGCCGCGGTGCGAAGCGTTCTCAAAGTCCCCTCCAACAGGCCCCCCAAAGGAGGCTTCGTCTACTACGAAACCCCCGCTACGGGCAGGGCTTGATCGGCTTGGGGCAAGAGAGCCCCGGCCCCGGGCGGCAGCACAGGTCCTCGGCGTCGCGGGGGAGAATCACCCAGCGCGGGCGGCCCGGTTGCAGGTGACGCAGGTGGCCGACGACGTCATAGGTGGCGCCGCGGAAGAACCGGCACTGCTCGGCCTTCTGTGCGTCGGGGTCGTCGGTGCGGCAGTCGGGCTGGAGCTCAGGGACGGCGTCCTTCACCACCAGATTGAGGCGGGTGTGCGAATTCATCGCCACCGTGCAGGAGGCCCCGGGAAGCGCGGCCCCGTCGGCGACGAAGGAGAGGTACGCAACGGCGTCGCTGGTCACCCGGTGCTCGAAAAGCGTGCGCGCGGCCAGCGCGGTGTCGGTGGAGGAGGCAGTCACCATGGTGTCTCCGGCCTTGAAGCGCACCGCGGTGTCGCACCACACCCGAACATCGGCGCCCACCGGGAAGCTACCCGTGCGTGCCGGCGTGGCGGTGATGGGTACCGGTTGCAGGCGTTGAGCGATGGTGGGGTCGAGGCCCGCCTCCGCTGGACCTGGGCCGGCCATCTCGATGATGAACTGCCCAAAGCCCACGAACGTGGCGCGCTCGGCGCACAAGGTGTCGGCAAACTGCCCCTGCCCGGTGGCGCAGTCGATGTGGCACTGGCGCTCGGCGGCGAGCTCGGGCGGCTCGACCTCGTCGGCTTCGAAGGAACAGTCGCTCCACCCCCACTGGCCACAGGTGCCGGTGTTGAAGTCACAGGTGCCGCTGGGGCACTGGGAACCGGACTGGCAGGGAATCTCCGGCTGCACGGGGACGATGGTTTCGCAGAAGAAGGGCACCTCGCCGTCGGCGTCGAGGTCACAGTGGGTGAACACCTGGGGCACGCGCACGTCGCGCACCTTGACCAGGGACGATTCGAGGCTCTCCAGCTTCATGTTGCGGCGGTTGTGGCCGCACAAGACATCGGTGACGAAGGGCGACTGGTCGAGCCCGCAGTGGCGTAAGGAGAGCTCCACCGGGGACACCCGGCGCAAATAGCGGTCCCACTCCGACGGGGGCAGCTGGCGCACTTTTTCGCGAATCGACCAGGCGGGGAAGGTGAGCTGGGTGGTGGAGGTGAACTCCTGCACCGCGCCGGAAAGGGTCCACAGCAAGTCACCCTGATCGAGCCCCTCGGGGAAGGAGTAGTTGTAGATGAACATCGAGCCGAAGGTACCCGGGAGGTACCCTGACGGCTCGGGCACCCGCACCGTGGTGGAGCCGGTATTGGGGTCGGCCAGCTCTTCTTTGAGGCGGCAGGAATTCACGTCGGTGACGAAGAAGCCCGAGGGGTCGGTGCCGGTGACCACCATCAGCGCCTCCTGCCCATCGCGCTCCGGGTCGTCGGTGCAGCTGTGCAAGAGCCTGGCGTTCGAGTCAGGGTTTTTCCCGATGGTGAGAAACTGCCCCACCAGCGGCGAGGTGCGGTTGTCGTGGCCGTCGGGAATCTGCACCTTGGCCAGCGTTGGCTCCTCGAAGTAGAGGATGGGCGACAGCCCGGTGGCGAAGGTGCGGCGCTCGGGCTCGCCGGGCAGGTCCTCGGTGGTGCCGGTCACCGTTCCGCCGTCGTAGATGAGCTGGGGCGGTGCGTCCTCGGCCCACACGCGCACCTCCCCGAAAAGATGCGCCACCTTCACGGTGGCCGCGACCACGCCCTCGTGCGCCAACGCCCAGCGGTTTGGGTAGTCGCCGGTGAGGTCGCCGGGCACCGACCGGAAGGAGACCGGCCCGAAGAAGTCGGAGAGCTGCTCTCCACGGTTGTCGATGGCGGTGGCGGTGACGTCGATCTCCACCGTGCCGCGGGGCATGAGGAACGGGCAGTCCTTGGTGCCGCGCTGGTCGGCGGGAACCATTGCCTGACCGCCGAAGCGGTTGGCGCAGGGGGTGACGACCGAGAGCGGAAGCCGCGTACCCGGCGCCCCGGGGAGATAGACGCCGCCGACCTGTACGGCGAACGAAGACAGACGCTCCGAGGCGGGAGGCTCGACCGGGTAGCAGGCGCAGCCGAGAAGGACGAATGGAAAGAACAGTCGAGCCAAGTCTCGTGCTGGCCGCTTGGCGTTCGGCCAACCCCTGAGGAGATCGGGAGCGGGAGCGGGAGCGGGAGCGTTTGCGGGCATCGGGGACGCGTACGGTTCTCGGTGGCGGGTCACGTGCCCGGCCGCGTGGGACGTGACCCCTTCCCGACCCCGTCCCCGAAGCCGCTCCCGCTCCCGATCCCGCTCCCGGTTGTTACGCGGCGTCATTTCACCCTCCGGCCGATGCGCCCGTCCTCGACGCCCATCGCCACCGCCAGCCCGGTGGGGTTCTCACAGAAGGCTCGCGTCTGCTGGGTGATGTTGCCGCACGCCCGGGTGTCGCCGGCGAGCGCGTCACGGCAAGTGCAGCTGCCCAGCGAGGGGCCGGGCGGCACGCTGTCGATGCAAACCTGCCGCATCTCCGGCGAAACCTCTGGCACCTGGCACACATCGGCACGACCGGCGAACACGTCGGCGCAGGAGCAGTTGCCCCGCACCGCCGAGAGCTCGTCCTTGAAGCGGGTGGCGACGCTGCAGAACTCTTTCACCTGCTCGTCGACCGCCCAAGCGCCGTCGCGCAAATTGCCGCAGAGCTGCCCGTTCTTGCCCACGAGGTTGCCGTGCGCATCGCGTCGCTCGGCGAGAATGTCTTCACACGTGCAAAAGCCCTGCATGTAGCCGATGAGCGAGTCGCGCAGCGAGATGCCGGTCTCGATGCGGGTGGTATTGCGCTTGAGCACCGAAAAGCCCGAGCCGCCCTTGGCGATGTAGTCGTTGACCGCGATTTTGTAGGTGCCGTGGGGGTCGAGCGGCTGGCCGTTGATCTCGATGTGGGTCCCCGGGTGCGCCCAGCAACGGCCGCCTCCGGTCAGCTCGGCGAGGCACTGCCACTTGGAGCGGCCCTCTCGGCCATCCTGTGGGCAGTCGCTCCCGTTGTCCGCCCCGGGGCGGGTGGGGTCGCACGGCAGGCGTAGGTCGTTGAGCTGCACCTGGGCGCAGTCCATGACGAAGCGGGCGCCGGAAATTTGGGCCTGGCTCTGGCAGCCGCGACCGGAGCTGCGCTCGGCGACGAAGTCGAACAGCTCCTGCATCTCCAGACCGGAGAGGTACATGATGTTGATGGTGTTCTCGAAGGGGAACACGTTGAACATCGACTCTTGGGTGAGCGGGCCGGCGTAGAGGTTGTCGCGAATGCCCAAGGAGTTGGTGAGCGCCACCTCCGCCTCCACGCGGCGCCGCTTGCGCATCGAGTCGGCGGTGAGGTTGCCCAAGGGCGAGTCGCCGCCGGTGGAGTTGTTGCGCCGGGCGATGTCCCGCGGGGCGTAGGCGAAGATCGACGTCAGCCGCAGGCCGACGTCCATTCCCAGGATGTAGGGCTGGAGCAGCTCGGTCGTCTCCGGGTCTTCTTGCCGGCGGCAGACCTCGACCTCTGCCTGCACCTTGGGGTCGGCCATGAACTGCCCCGGAGGCCAGAACTGGGAGCGGTAGTAGGCGTGCATCGCCTCGCTGCACCAGAGCGCGTCGATGGGGAAGACGCGGTAGTCGTGGCTTTGGACTTCGCCCATCTGCGGCGCGCCGCCCTCGGGAGGCATCTTCACCACCACCTCGAGGCGCCCGACGTACTTGGCGAAGGCGCCCGAGTGCGCGAGCACCACCTTGCGGCCCGCGGGGTCGGTGAGCAGCTGCGGTGGGTTGAGCACCACGTGCAGGTGCCCCCCGAGGATGACGTCGACACCCACCACCCCGGGGATGTGCACCTGCACCACGCTCGAGTCTTGTCGCTCCGGCCCAAACCATTGGAGGACCTTCCACTGGTCGAGCCGCCCGCCGCGACCGTCGACGAATTCCTTCACCTTTCCGTACTCGTAGAAGGCTTCGTAGCCTTGCACCAAGTCCTGGTCTTCGTGCAGCCCCAAGTGGCTGACCACCACGATGAGGTCGGTGACGCTCGTGAGCAGCTCGACGTAGGCCCGGGCCGCCTCGTTCTGCTCCAGGGGAGTCGCCTGCAGCGAGTTGCCGCCCTCGACGATCGAGTTGAGCGAGGAGATGTTGGCCATGCCGATGATGCCCACCCGCAGGCCTTTGACGACCTTGATGGTGTAGGGCGCGGTGTACAGGCCCGCCTGGTGGCTCTCCAGCTGGCGGTGATCATCCCAGACGTAGTTGGCCGCGAGCAGCGGGAAGTTGGCGTTGTCCCTGGCTTGGAGGGCGAAGTTCTTCGCTCCGGCGTCGAACTCGTGGTTGCCCACCACCGCAGCATCGAGGCGGACCTTGGAGAGAAAGCGGAACTCCACCTCACCGGAGTTCAGGTTGAAGATGGGCGCGCCTTGGAAGGAGTCTCCCGAGTCGAGGTGGAGCACCCGGTCGGAGCGGGCGCGCTCTCGACGAAGGAGCGCCCCCATTCGTGCCGCCCCGCCGAACGGCCCCGCCTCGGGAATCAGCCCCAGGTCGACGTCGGTGCGCAGCGGCGTGAAGTCGAAGGGGATGAGTCGGCTGTGGATGTCCGAGGTGTGCAAGAGGGTGAGGCGAATCTCCTGGTTGGCCAGACTGGGCGGCTGGCCATCGAGCAGCGGTAGACAAGAGCCCAGCGCAAGGCTGAGCGTCGCGATCGCCAGCTGGCAGGAAGAACGTCCAAGGGAGCGGATCAAAGGGAGAACCTGGGGAGCGGCCGAGGCGGCAAGGTACGGGATCGGCGAGGGCTGTTCAAGACGGGGTGCCGGCCTC
>JBMORE010000048.1:0-19335 GCA_049322255.1 Myxococcota bacterium
CTGCCAGGCGTGGGAAGTCGGGGCAGACGAGCGAGGGAAGCGTCGCGCGTGCGTTCACGTGCAGAATCCAAACAATGTACGAATACGGAGCCTTCTTGCGTGCGTCGGGCGCGGCGCGGCGAGTGCCCTCGAAAACCTGTCAAGCGAAAAGGACACGAGAAACGCAAGTCGACAGGCTCGCCACTGAGCTTCCGGGCCAACACGGTCAGGTTTTCTTCCGCTCTTCAAGGAGCGACTCGAATCCGTCGAGGTCTTCGTGCCCTTCTACCGCGACGATCTCCTCCCTTGGAAAGCCGTGGGCTGACGAAGGAAGTACGGTTGGAACTGACCGTTTCGGCACTGGAACAGCTCGTTCTCCGAGCTGCACCACACGGCCGGGTCCGTGGCGACCTGCTGAGCCACCCAATCATCGAGGAGCGGGGACGGGTTGGGTGAGGGTCACCCACACCTGGGTGCGCTGGCGGCGAAGCTCGATGGTGGTTCCGCTGTGCGCACGCTGAACCTGGAGGGCGAATTCCTCGGGGGCAGTGCCGGCGTCGGCGAGCTCCTCCCAGCCGGGGGGAAGCGGCCCCGAGGTCCACTCTCCTTCGCGCAGCATGGTGACGAGCTGCCGCACGAGGAAACCAGCGCGACGTTCGGGGGCGGTGTAGGCGATGGCGAAGGTGAACACCTCGCTCTTCACCGTGGCGTCCGCGGGCTTGGGAAAATAGGTCGCGAGCTGCTCAGTGGAGAGCGGCGCCGGGGTCTGCAACAGCTTGCCCACGTCCTCCGGGCCGATAGGTAAGACGAGCGAGAGGACGACCTCGTCTGCTTCGCGGCGGCCCTCGAGGAGGAAGGGAGGCCGCTGAGCCAAGGCTTCGCCGCCGTCAGCAGGCGAAAAGCCGGTGGCGGCCAAGAGCGGGCGCACGGCGTCGGAGAGCGAGGCTCCCTCCGGAAGGCTCCAGGAGAGCCGCCGCTCGAGGGTGGCGCGCCCCTCCACCAGGGTGGCACCGCGAAACTCGGGGAAGATGGTGAAGAGCGCGGTCCGTAGGTCGATGGAGCTGTGTGCCGGGGGGGCGGCGGCGATGCCCGCGTCGAGCGTTGGCGAGCGGGCGCAGCGTTGGCAACCGGTTGCCAGCAAAAGAAGGGATACCCAGAGGCCGACGCCCCTCACCCTGCCCCTCTCCCAAGGGGAGAGGGAGCTCATGCCCGCTCCACTGCGCGTTTCCATTTGGTGAGGTGACGCTCGCGCACCTCGGGGCTCATCTTTGGTTTGAAAATTTTGTCCGGCCGCCAGGCGCGGCGGATTTCCTCCGGGCTCTGCCACACCCCGGCGCCCAAGCCGCCCAAGAAGGCCGCTCCCAGGCTGGTGGTTTCCAGGTTCTTCGGCCGCACCACCGGAATGCCGAGCACGTCGGCCTGGAACTGCATCAACAGGTCGTTGGCCGACGCCCCTCCGTCGACGCGGAAGGAGGTGATGTCCCTCCCCGAGTCCTTTTTCATCGCCTCGGCGAGGTCGTGAATCTGCAGCGCCATGCCCTCGAGCACCGCCAGCGCCAGGTGCGAGGCGGTGGTGGAACGGTCGATGCCGGCGAACAACCCCCGCGCCTCGGGCCGCCAGTGCGGCGCCCCCAACCCCGCCAGCGCGGGCACGAAGACCACTTCGCCCGTCTCCTTCACCTTCGCGGCGAGCTTTTCGATGTCCGAAGCCTGGCGAATGATTTTCAGCCCGTCGCGCAGCCACTGCACCGCGGCGCCGGCGATGAAGGCCGAGCCCTCCAGCGCGTAGCTCACCTTCCCGCTCAGCTTCCACGCCACAGTGGTGAGGCAGCCGGCCTGCGAGGGCAAGGGACGCTCGCCGATGTTCATCAAAAGAAAGGCGCCGGTGCCGTAGGTGCACTTCGACTCGCCGGGGGAAAAGCAGGCCTGCCCGAAGAGCGCCGCCTGCTGGTCGCCCGCCATCCCCGCCACCGGAATGCCGTCGGGCAAAACCTTCATCCCCCGGGTGGTGCCGTACACCTCAGAGGAAGCGCCGATGCGCGGCAGCACCGCCGCGGGCACGCCGAAGAGGGCACGCATCGAGTCGCTCCAGGAGAGCGTCTCCAAATCCATCAACAGAGTGCGGCTGGCGTTGGAGACGTCGGTGACGTGCGCCTGCTTGCCAGTGAGGCGATAGACGAGCCAGGTGTCGATGGTGCCAAAGCACAGCTCGCCGCTCTCCGCGCGCGCCAAGGCGCCCTTCACCTGCTCGAGCAGCCAGGAGAGCTTGGTGCCCGAGAAGTAGGGGTCGAGCACCAGCCCGGTGGTGGCGCGCACCTTGGGCTCCTCGCCCCGCGCTTTCAGCTCGGCACAGCGGGTGGAGGTGCGCCGGTCTTGCCACACGACGGCCTTGTGCAACGGTTTGCCACTGTCGCGCGCCCACAGCCCGGTGGTCTCCCTCTGGTTGGTGATGCCGATGGCTTCGACTTGCTTTCCTTTCAGCTCCGCCGCCGCCAGCGCGCGGGCGATGCAGCTTTGAGTGGACGACCAGATTTCCTCCAAGTCGTGCTCCACCCAGCCCGGCCGGGGAAAGTACTGGCGGAGCTCGCGGTAGGCGCTGCCCAGAACGCGCAGGCGGGAATCGAGGATGACCGCGCGCGTCCCCGTGGTGCCCTGGTCGATGGCCAGCACGTACTTGGTCTTCGGCATCGCTTCCACCTCCAAGAAGGCGCGCGAGCCTAGCCGTAGTCCGAGAGGGCCCCATGAAAAAAGGGGCCTTGATTGACCGCGTTCTACCGAGCTCTACCGAGCATCAGGCCCGCGCGAGCTGCAAGGGCAAGCAGCAGCACACCAAAGACGAAGGGCACGTCGCCGGGGCCGGAGCAGCCGCAGCTGCCGACGACCTCCTCGGGTGGCCCGGATGGGGGCACCACCTCTTCGGAAGCAGTGAAGCGCACCGCCTCGCTGCGGGTGAAGTGGCCGGCAGCGTCGAACGCGATGGCCACCACGGAGTGCTCGCCCGCGCCCACCTCCAGCGGGTGCGTCCAGGGGGCAGCTGACAGCTCGGCCACCACCGCACCGTCGACCTCGAGCTGCACCTGAGTGACGTCGACGTCGTCTGATGCCTCGGCGGTGAGCCACAGCATCAGTCCCGTCGTCTCTCCCTCGGTGGGGCTGGTGAGCCGCACCGTCGGAGGGCTGGTGTCGATGGGGGCGCTCTCGATGAGAATGGGTACCCCGTCGCTGATGGCCGTGTTCCCCGCGGCGTCCGAGGCTCTCGCCGTCAAGGTGTGGGGGCCGACAGTCAAGGTCGCGGCGTCGACCATCAGCTCGAAGGGCGCGGTGGACATCTCTCCCAGCTTCTGCGCGTCCGCGAAGAGCTCTACGAGGACGACCCCGACGTTGTCCGTGGCGGTGGCGGCAATGCGAAAGACGCCCTGCGGACGCGCATTCGCCACCGGCGAGGTCAGCTGAACAGCCGGGGACTCGGTGTCGGGCGCGTTGCCGATGGTGATTTGCGCCGTGGCCGTCAGGCCCGCTCCGGACACGGTGAGGTTGAAGGGGCCTCCCGCGGTCGCGCCCGCGGTGAACAGACCTGTGGCATCCACCACGCCTCCGCCGGCAACCGACCAGATCAACGTCGGCTGGGCAGCGAGCGGCGCATTGAATTGGTCTTGCACGGTGGCGGTGAAGCGCTGCGTGTTGCCGACCTGCAAGGAGACCACGGTGGGTTGGAGCTCGATTCTCGTGGGCGTCGCCTGCACCTCCACCGCCACCATGCTCGTCACCGTATTGCCCGCTCCGTCCGCCACGGTGACGAGGAATTGGTAGTCACCCGCCGTGGTGAAAGTGGCCGTGGTGTCCTTCGCCGCGTTGGCGTCGTTGACCGAGAACGTCACCGGCGCCGGGCCCAGGGGGCTCGTCCAGCGGTACACCAAACCCGCCTCTCCGGCGTCGTCGGTGGCACGCACCGAGAGCGCGGTGGTGATGCCGACGACGGGGCTTGGGTTCGCGGAAGCTGCGGAGGTGATGGTGGGTGCGCCGAGGCCGCTGACTTGAACGAGCGCGGAGGCGTTGCGCCCCGCGACGCTGGCGTTCACGGTGTGGGGGCCTCCGGGCGTTGGGCCGGCGGTGAACAAGCCCGTGGTGCTGATGGTGCCGCCGCCGCTCACCAGCCACGTCGGGCTGCCGGCGAACATGGCTCGGCCGAACTGGTCGCGCAGCTGTGCGGTGAACTGTTGCGTCAACCCGGTGATGACGTTCGCCATGGCGGGGGTGACGGTGAGGGCGGAGGCGGCCTGCTGCACCAGCACCGTGGTCGAGGTGCGCACCGAGAGACCCCCGGGGTCTTGAATGACGCACTCGAAGGTGTAGCTGCCCGCGCCGCTGAAGGTGGCGGTGATGTTCTTGGCGCCGTTGGTGCCGTTGCCGCTGAACAGCACCGGGTAGAGGCTGGCCGCTCCGGCCGCGCTCCAGCTGTAGGTGAGGCTCGCTTCGCCGCCGTCGTCCGCACCCAGAGCAGACAGCTGGGTGGTGGTGCCGCTGGCGACCGGGCTCGGGCTGGCGGCGGCCGCAGTCACCACCGTCGGCGGCAGGTTCACCACGGTGGTGGAAAAGTCGTTGTTGGTGAGGTCGGCGTTCGTCACCGTCACCGACAGCGTTGCCGGCACGAAGGTGTAGCCGGCAAGCACCGGCGTCAGCGTGTACGTTCCCGGGGGAACGCCCACCAGGGTGTAGCGCCCCAAGCTGTCCGTCGTTGCCCCGCGGGCGCCGTCGCTCACCGTGACGCCCGGCAAAGGAGTGCCGCCGGTTCGCACCGTGCCCTGCACCAAATATGTCGTCGTCATCGCCACGTCGAAGTTGAGGTTGTTCTTGCTTTGGCTGGAGACAGTGATGGGGTTGGTGAAGTTCTGGGGCGTGAGCGTCACCCCCGGCGAGGTAGCGACGAGGTTCCACGAGCCGTTGGGAACGAGGCTCAAGAAGTAGGTCCAGTTCGCCCCTTGGCGCATCGCGGTGACGGTGCGCACCCCGTCGGTGACCACGGGCGCGGTGGTGACTGAGCCAGGGAGGGCGCCGGACAACACCTGCCCGGCGGCGTAAAAGTTCATCCCGGTGACGTTGCCGCCGATGACGTCCAGCGGGTTCACGAAGCTCGCGATGAATTGCCAGCCCGGCGCGGTGGCGCTGAGCGTGTGGCGCCCTGTCGGTACACCAGTGAGGGTGTAATCGCCCGAGGCGTTGGTGGTGGCGGTGCGCACCCCGTCGCTCACCGTGACACCCGAGCGGCCCACCACCCCGACGGTGACACGGCCCTGCACGCTGTATCCGGCGACGCGCGTGGCGGTGAAGTCGAGCATCGTTTGGTTGCCCGAAACAGCGAGCGGCGCGGCGAAGCTGCGGGTGAAGGTGTAGTCGAGCTTGGCCGCGTTCACTGTGAAGTTGCCCGCGGGCACGTTGGTGAGCAGGTAACGGCCGTCGGAGGTGGTGAAGGTTTCGCGGGTGCCGTCAGTGACGCGCACTCCCTCCAGCGGCGCGGAGCCCTCGAGAACGGTGCCGGCGAGGGTGAAGTTGGCGGGGGTACCGACGGTGAGGGCGACCGAGGCACTCGTTCTTTGCCCCTTCATGTCGCTGACGGTGCAGCGCACGTTGTACACGCGCTGGGCCGACCAGCTCTTGGTCACCGTCGCCGCGTTGGGGCCGAAGGTGTTGTCGTCGTACTCCCAGAAGTACGCCAGCGAATCTCCGTCGGGGTCGCTGGCGGTCGCGGTCAGCGTGACGGAGGCGCCCGACGAGGGCGTGGAGTCGCTCGCGCTCAGCGTGAGCACCGGCGCGCCGTTGGCGGGGAAAGTGCCGCGGTTGACCACCACGTCGAGAGACTCGGGCGTGGTGCCGCCCTTGCCCACGGGGGTGATGTGGATGCCGGCGAGCGCGTCGGAGAAGGTGCGCCCGATTCTCAAAGGGGAGTCGTTGCGGTCGTTGTCGCCCGGGGTCATGTCGAGCAGGTGACTGGCGGCGTTGGTCGGATAACCCCAGTTGATGGAGGCGCCATTTTGCAGCGCGTCGTTGCTGAAGGCGGGGCGGAACTCGACCCAGTAGTCCTTCGAAGAATCGCGCGGCACCTTGAGGCCGTGGAGCCCCGAGGAAATCGCCGACTCGAGCGCGAAGACACGAAAGGTGCCGCTGGCGGTCGCCACGCCGGTTTCGGCGCTCGCTATCCAATCGAAGCGGCGCTTGAACCACGCGTTGAAGTGGCGGGTGCTGCCGCCGCTCGCGCCCATGACGTCGAAGGGGTTGCCGTACTCCTGATTCGTTCCCGGGCCGATGACGCTGAGGTTCGACGTGTTCCAGGCGTTGGCGTGGAAGACACCGTAGTTGTGACCGAGCTCGTGCGCCGTCACGCTCTGGTTGAACGTGCCGTTGAGCCACGCGCCCTTCGAGCCGACGTAGCCACGGCCAGCCCAACCGGAAAACGTGGAAGCAAAAGCGATGATGTCCAGGTTGTAGTTGCCCAATACGTAGCCGGCGGTGGTCGCGGCGGCGAGCGCGTCGCTCCGCAGCAACAGGTATTGCTCCCCCGCCTGGTACTCGGCCCGGGTCTTGGGCAGCCGCAAGGTCGGTGTCACCGTCGCCGACAGCGAGGTCTTGCCGTAGGAATTGGCGACGAAGAAGTCGTTGACGGTGGTGTCGATGAGCGTCTGCGCGGCCGATGAAGAAAGCGGGTCGCCGGCGCGGTCGGAGAAGTCGACGCGGATGAAGAGCACCGTCTTGGGGCCTTCGGTCCAGCTCGAAGCCGGGGGCAAGCCTTCGTCGACGGCGGCGGCTTCTTCTCCGGCGGCGAGGGTGCCGTCCCACGCGTCCGCATGAAGCGGGTTGCAGAAGGCGTACAAGACATCGCCGCCATGAAAGAGGTTTTCCGGCTCGGCCGCCCGACGCGACACCGGGCAGGGCCGCGGAAAGTCGATGGGCAGCGTCCGGGGCTCGCCCGGGAAGAGTCGGCGCAGGCGGCTGTCGGTGACCGCGATGACTCCATCGAGCGCGACGCCGTGAAGACGAATGTTCGAGCGGGTGAGCTCGCCCAGCCGTTTCCCAAACACCCCGGTGCGTAAGACGCTCCGCTCGTCGTCGAAGGTGACGAAACGCTCGATGGTGCTCGTGGCGTCATCGGTCCGCTCGTCACCCAACGCACCGATGACGTGCAACGTCCCACGACCGTCACGCCATGCCTCGAGGTGCGTGGCGATGGACTCGGGAAGTTGGGCACGCTCGAGTGGATTGAATGCCATCGACAGCGCGAGCTCTGGCTCCTGTAGAAGCAGCGCGCGCATCAGCGGGCGGCGCGCAGCAGCCAGCCGCTCGCCCTCGGCGGCCATCTCGTGGCGTTCCTTGTCGCTCCCGGAAAGAAAGCGTTCGAGCCAACGGCGGAGCTCGCGGTGGGCACGAAGCGCTGCGTCACTTTCCGGGCGCTCCGGCTGAACGGCGACGGCGAGCTCCTGCCTCGAATACCCGGCGGTGGGCTCGTCGGGCGTGGAGCAGGCGGCGACCCCAAAAAGGCTCGCCACAAAGACGGCGCGACGACAGGACGGGCCCATGGGACGAAGGTGATGAGCAATCGCCATGCCGCCTTCGCCTTTTGGCGCAACGGCGGTGAACGCCCGAACTGCTTGGAGATTCAGCGCTGCCCACCCTGGCATGGACACGAGTTGGTGTGGGGTTGTCGCATTTCGCTCCGCACCGATTGAAGGGTCGCAACTATTTGCGAGGTGTGTGAAGACAGGACGGCGGCGTTCCGCTCACGTCCGCAGGCGGTCGAAAAACTCTCCCACCTCGGCGACGAGCACGTTTTTCCCCTTGTCGCGGGGCATGACGTGCGCCCCTTCGGAAAGTTGGATGAAGCGCACCACCGGGGCCGCGGTGAGCCCTCGCGCCAGCTCCCGTCCACCGTCGGCGGCCACCACTTTGTCCCGCTGCGCCACCGCGATGAGGGTAGGGGCGCGTACCTGCCCCATCGCCTCACGCGCCTTCTGCTGCACCCGCCACAGGTCGAACAGCCGCGAAGAGGGAAACGCCTCCAGCACCGGGGCCTGCGCGCGCGCCTCGGGGTCGTCGATGTCGGTGCCGTCTTTTGGAATCCACGGGCGCCATAGCTCCACCAGGGGCAATACTCCCAGCGCTTGCAGCACCCGCGCTGAAGGGGAGAGCAGCCGCATCGCCGGCGCCATCAAGCACAACCCATGCACCCGCTCGGGAAAGCGGGCGGCGAGCAGCACCGCGAGCAAGGCGCCCATCGACAGGCCGCCCACGAATACCTGGCGGAAATTTTTCAAAGAGAGCAGCGCGTCCTCGGCCGCTTGCTCCCAGTCGTGGTGGCCCACCTGGGTGAGGGCCTCGGGGGTGGAGCCGTGGCCGGGCAGGCGAATCGCCTTCACGTAGTAGCCGCGCAGGGCGAGCGCCTCACCCAAAGGGCGCACGTCCCAGGGGCTGCCGGTGAAGCCGTGCAAGAGCAGGCACGCGTCGTCGCCAGCGCCCAGCTCGAACGGGGCGGTCTTTTCGGTCATCACGAAGGGTCTTGTCACGAAGCTAGCAACCCGTGCCCCAAAAGCGATATGGACTTCGCATGCCGGAACAGCCCAAGCCCCAGGAAATTCAGCTTCAGATTCAGCTCGACGAGGACATCGCCAACGGCAGTTACGTCAACATGGCGCTGGTGAACCACACCGAGACCGAGTTCACCCTCGACTTCATCTACGTGCAGCCGCAGCAGCCCAAGGCCAAGGTGCGCTCGCGCATCATCACCAACCCCAAGCACATGAAGCGGCTCTTGTTGGCCATTCAGGACAACGTCGCCAAGTACGAGGCCAAGTTCGGGACCATCGAGCTGTCCGACCTCTCCAACCCGGTGCATTGAAAAGTGGAGCCGCTGCGCGAAAGAATGCAGCGTTTCGTCGAGTCGCTGCAGGAGGAGATTTGCGCCGGCCTGGAGCACGTCGACGGCGGCGGGCGTTTTCGCGAGGACCGCTGGACCCGCGAAGGTGGCGGCGGAGGACGCACCCGGGTGCTCGAGGAGGGTCAGGTCTTCGAGAAGGCCGGGGTGAACGTCTCGGCGGTGCATGGGGAGCTGGAAGAAGCCTTCGCCAAAAGGCTGCAAGGGACGGGGCGGCAGTTCTTCGCCACTGGCGTCTCCCTGGTGATTCACCCCAGAAACCCGCATGTCCCCACCACGCACGCCAACTTCCGCTACATCGCCCAGGGCAACAAGGGCTGGTTCGGCGGCGGTGCCGACCTCACCCCCTACTACTTGGTGGAGGAAGACGCGCGGCACTTTCACGCCACCTTGAAAGCCGCCTGCGACCGCCACGACCCTTCCCTCTACCCACGCTTCAAGAAGGAATGCGACGCGTACTTCTTCTTGCGCCACCGTGGGGAGGCGCGCGGGGTGGGCGGGGTGTTCTTCGAAGACATGGGCGGGGACTTGGAGAAGGAATTCGCCTTCGTGCGGGACGTAGGAAGCGCCTTCTTGCCCGCCTACCTCCCCATCGTCGAACGGCGAAAGAGCCTGCCCTACACCCCCGAGCAGCGCGCCTGGCAGGAGATTCGCCGCGGGCGCTACGTGGAGTTCAACCTGCTCTACGACCGGGGGACGGTGTTCGGCCTGGAGACCAAGGGCCGCACCGAGTCCATTCTCATGTCCCTGCCGCCGCGCGTGCGCTGGGTGTACGACCACCACCCTCCCGCCGACAGCGAAGAGGCCAAGCTGGTCGAGGTCTTACGCTCGCCGCGCGAGTGGGCGTAGGGCGAGGCGGAACTGGCTAGGCTAGAAGCTCATCTTCTTGAGCTCGGAGCTCGGGCGCTCGACGTTCGTTTCCAGAAAATCGAAGTCCTCGGGCTTGGGCGCCGCGGGAGCAGGCGCACGCTTCTTGGCCACCACGGGCTTGGCGCGCTTGGGCGGGGCACGAACCGGGCGTGGCGGAGGAGGCAGCGGCTCGAGCAGCTCGACGGCGAGCGCGTGGGTCTCCTCGTCGGGGGCCGGCTCCTCAGCCTCGTTCGACGAAGGAGTCGTGACTGCCGGGTGCTCCACCATCGGAGCCGTTGAAGGAGCCGGGGAGGAAAGCCCCCACAGCAGCGCCCCCACCGAGATGAGCGCGAGGAGCGTCCCAGCGCCGGCGGCCAGCGCCACCGTGGGCAACTTGCGGAAGGCCACCCGCGCGCGCTGGAAGAGGTCGATCTGCTCCCCCGGCGGCTCGGGCTCGGGCTCGGCCTGTGCCGGAGGCAATGGGCGGGCGAACAGCTCGGCGGCGGCCCGTGCCGAGGGACGAGAATTCGGGTCTGGCCGCACCATGGCCGAGAGCAGCTCTCGCGCAGACGGAGGCAACGCCTCCGGCACCGCGGGCACCCAACCACCGTTGGCGATGTGATTGACCACCCCCAGAGTGGAGCTCGCCGAAGGGGGCCGACCGCCACCCGCCAGGCACAGCACCGCCCCCAGGGCATAGACGTCTGACGCCGGCGAAGCGGGCTCACCGCGGGCACGCTCGGGAGAGAGAAAGGGTGCCGTACGCACCAGCTGGGACATCGACCGTTCCTCGCCCCGCCGGTCGGTGAGCCGGTTGGCGATGACCAGCGGCATGTCCCACAAGATGGCCTTCTCCTGAGTGAGCAACACCGAGTCCGCCGAGAGCTCGCCGTGCACCACTCCCTGCGCGTGGATGGTGGCCAGCGCGTCGCAGATGTGGGCCCCCACCGCGAGAAGCGGCTGCACTCCCAAAGGCTCGCCCAGCTGGGTGGAGAGCAGCCGCCCGTCGGGGAAATCCATCGCCACGTAGGCAGCCGAACCCACCCGGCCGGTTCGCCGAATGGCAGGCAAGGTGGGGTGGGCGGGCAGCTGGGTGACCGCCTTGGCCGCGGCGTCGCCGTTGGCTTCGAGCGGCAACCAGCGCACGGCCATGCGCATGCCCGAGTCGGCGTCTTCGGCGCAGTCCAACCGGCCGATGCCATTGCAGCGCAAGGGCGCACGGATACGGATTCGCGGATCGAGCTCGTCGCTCATCGTCTCTTTCCCGTTCGAAGTCGACATCTACCGTCCCTCCACGACGACCCCATCGTCGCCGACGAAGAGCACCCCCGCCGAAGTGCGCGCGCTCGCCCGGAGCGGGCGCGTGGCGGTGAAGCGGTTGACCCAGCTCGCGCCGTCGAAGCGCACCACACTGCTCCCCGACGCCTGGGCGTAAATTTCATTGGGCGCGCGGACTTGCAAGCTGCTCAAGCTCGGCTGCGCCGGCAGCGTCGTCCATGCACCACTCTCCAGCTTGGCGAAGACGTTGTTTCCGGCCACCCAGAGCACCCCGCCAGCCTGCCGGCAGCTGGTGAGCGTGGCGCCGGGGTTGGGGAAGGCGGGGGTCACCGCGGTCCAGCTGTTGCCGGTGCGGCGCAGAATCGTTCCATTGGCCCCGCAGGCCACCACCTCTTGCCCGCTGCAATGCAGGTCGTTCAAGTCGGCGACCGTCCCCGAAACCATGGGCGTCAGGCCCGTCCCTCCTGTGTAGCTCGAGAGGGTGCCCGCGCTCCCCGCTACATACAGCTCGGTGTCCGAGACGGCGCAGGCGGCGCGTAGGCTGGTGGTCACCCCGGTGGAAAGAGCGGTATATCCGCCGGTGAACGAGACGCGATAGGCGCGGCCACCGTCGCCCACCATCAGAAGAAAGCTGCTCGTCGGCGCCAGTGCGTTCATACGTGCGGTCGGGCTGCGGAAGAAGGCGCGCAGGCCCATGCCGGTGCCCAGAAACGCCAAGTCGCCGTCGCTATTCATCAGCACCGGTGCGCCACCGAAGGCAGAGGCAACCTGCACCGCCTTCCACATCTCTCCCAAATCGAGAACCTCCAGCGGGGTGGCGAGGCCTCGCCGGAAGATGCTGGCGGCGACGTTGCTGCTGTCGGCGACGATGACGCCTCCCGAGTCGGTGAGGGACATCGACTGTCCGCCGCCTTTGCTCGAGCCGCCCAACCAAAACTCGAACAGCGCGTTCGCGGGAGACAGGCCGTTGTTGGTGTGCCGATAGAGACGCCCTGCGCCGCTGCCGCCTCGGCCGGTGAGGAGGTACACCGCCTGCCCCACGGAAGAGGCCGCGCGGGAAATGCCGGCGACGTGGCTGCCGCTCACCGTGGGCACGGTGGTGGCGTCGAAGTTGCCGCTGCTGCTCACGTGCCGGCGCAAGGAGGCGGTGCCCGAGTGGCCCACGTAGGCGCTGGTGCCCGCGGTGTCCACCGAGGGGCCCACCGCGCGAAACACCTCGGGAGAAAGCGAAGCGGCCACGTCGGTGTCCACGAACCATGTCGTGCCCGTGCCGTACACCACGCACGCGCGGCGCCCGCTGGTGGTGGCGCACTGGCCGGAGAGGCGCTCGTCGCCGACGCCGTCGATGTACACCGCGCGGATGTCGTAGGGCGCGTTGGCGGGGTTGCTCACCGCCAAGGAGCCGTACGTCCAGGCGGTGCCGTTGAAGCGCCAGTACTCGCCGGTGGCGCTGGCCGCCAGCGCATGCGTCGCGCTCCGCCCGTGGAGGGCGACCAGGTGACTGGTGTTGCCGCCTCCCAAAAGCGCCACCGGTGTCAGCGCGGTGCCGTCGTAGCGAAGCAGGGTGCGGTTGGCTCCAGCGATGAACGCCAGGTTGGAGGAGACGAACCACACCGCGCGCAGGTCACTGGTGGTGTTGCTGGAAAGGCGCGTCCAACTCGTGCCGTTCCACTTGGACACCGCTCCGGCAGGGCCCACCGCCAACACGTGGGTGCCCGAGGAGCTGGGCGCCTGGTCGATGGCGGTCACCTCATGCGAAACCCTGGGGCCGATCTGAACGAAGGACAGGCCCGCTCCCACGCAGACATCGTTCACGCAGGTGCCGTTGCAGGGCACCTCGGTGAAGGGGTAGCTGCACGTCCCGGTGGGCTCCTCACAGGTGCCGGTGGCGGCGTAGGTGCGCAGCTGCCCGCCGGTGCAGGTGGTGGGCGGAGGCGTGTTGCAGGTGACGCCCGCGCACAGGCTCCCGGCGCACACCCCGTTCTGGCAGCCCTGAGGGCAGGAAAGGTCGTTGTAGAGATAGATGCAGCTACCGTTTTGGCAGTTGCCCTGGGCCTCGAACACCCGCGCGGTGGCGGCGTCCAGGCACTGCGGCGGCGGCGGGGTGTTGCAGGAGAGCATCGCGCACACATCGCCGCCGTCGGCGTGCCCCGAGGCCCGACACACGCCTTCCACGCACAGAAAACCCGCCGGGCAGAGGTTTCCCGGGTCGCACCGGTAACCCTCCGGGTCCACCTGCAGGCCGGTGGCGCAGGAGACGGAAGCGAGGGCGAAAAGCAGCGTCACACGCCTCATCGGCCCTCCTTCATCCCTGGCTCGGGGAGACTGAAGACGAAGAGCACCCCGCCGGCGGCCGCTCCGACTCCACTGGCAATCCACAAAAGGTTGGCGGTGCCACCTTTGCCGTTGGCCGAGGCGGCGACGGCGCGCGCTTGGCTGACGGTGAGCTGGCCTCTTCCACTGCTCAGTTGGCCGGCGTCGGAGGAGGCCATCGCCCCCACCACCGTGCCGGCGATGAGCGCCGCCGCCGAGGCACCAAAGGTCGCATACGAGGCCACCCGCAGGGCCTTCCGGGTGGCGCCCGCCTCGGCCAGCTCGGCGGAAAGCACGCTCTCGGGGGTGAGCAGCGGCGGGGGGAGCGGCTCGAAAGAAACGGTGGTCACCTTGCCGGTGCGCAGCTGCACCAAAAGCTTCTTCACCCCGCTGGGAAACTCGGCGCTCAGCTCGTAGTCGCCCGGAGGGAGGAACGTCGCCACCGGCGTCTCGGGGTAGCTTTGCCCCTGAATGGCGGCGTTCACCGCCCCTTCTGCCTCCACCTCGAGAAACCCCCGCCCGCTCGCTTCGGCGGCGACCAGTGCCCCTCCCACCCGGCCGGCCACCTCCAGCGCGTCTCTGGCCGACGGGGCGCGGCGCAAATACAGCCGGTAGTAATAGGCGGCAAACGCCTCGTCACCGATTTTCTCGTGACATTTCGCCAGGTTGAAGGCGACTTCGGGCGTCTTCTGCACCCCGTCGGCGAGCCGGAATTGGTAGATGGCCGCTCCGTACTCCCCTTGCTCGAAGAGCGCCTCTCCCTGGAGGACCAGCGCCTTGAAGTGCTCGGCGTGCGGCGGAGCCAATGCCTCCGTCGGAGCAGCAGCCAAGAGCATATAGAGAACGGCGACGACCATGCCCGGTTCCCCAAGAGGAAAAAGGGGCGCCTTATACACCAAATGGTGCCCACCTCCAACCACCTGGAGGTACATCGCCACACGTTGCCGCTTGAAGGTGGATTCGTTGCGATTTTCTACCCAGAGGCATAGTTTTTGGGCATGGCGCTGAACATCAAAAACCCCGAGGTGGTTCGGCTTGCGCAACAGGTCGCGAAGTTGGCCGGCGAAACGAAGACCGAGGCGATTCGCCGATCGCTGGAAGAGCGAAAGGAACGGCTCAAGTTGAAGAGCGGCCGTGGAGATCTGCACCGGTGGCTAGAGACTGAAATCTGGCCGACGATGCCCAAGCACGACTTCGGGAAGGAGATCTCCAAGGAGGAGGAAGAGTCGATCCTCGGATACGGTGAGCACGGCGTGTGATTCTCGACACGTCGGTGATCATCGCGATTCTTCGTGGCGAACCGGGATTCGAGGAGCTGGAGCAGAAGGTCGGTCAGGCATTGGAGGTTGGAGTCGGAGCTCCAACGCTCGTGGAAACCGCGATTGTTCTCGCAGGCCGGACGGGCAGCGATCAACTCTCAAAACTGGAAGCTTTCCTGCGCCGAGTGGGCGCGGTGGAAATTCCGTTCGGCGTAGACCATTGGCGCCATGCATATGGTGCCTTCTGGCGATTCGGGAAAGGCCGCCACCCGGCCGCGCTCAACTTCGGCGATTGTTGCTCGTACGCGACGGCCAAGGTGGCCCAGCGCCCGCTGCTCTGCAAAGGCAGCGACTTCTCGAAAACCGACCTCGAGCTGGCGTAGCCGCCCAACTCGCTACGGGCAGGCCGCCGCCGAGAAGAGGTCGAGCATCGAATTCGTCGACTGGCCGTTGAACCCGGTCAGGCAGGTACCGGCGGAGAAGGAGCGTGAGGGCAGGCCCGGGTTGTTGGACGACAACGTCAGCTGGCCCGAGACGAGGCGCACCCCGCCTTGCCAGGTACCGTCGTTGGAGGGCTTGAGGACCTCGAGAGAGGGCACCTGACCCGACTGCTCGAGGAAGCTGTAGGCGTAGGTCGCGTTCAAAAGGTCGTCGCTGACCGAGTCCCCGGCGTCCTTCACCGGCTGCAGCTTGAAGAACAGCTGGGCATGGAGGCCGGGCTTGATCTTGAGGAGCGGAGCACCCGCGGCGCTCTTGGTCCACTCCATCTCCAGCCGCCGACCGAGGCTCTCGTTCAGGTCGAGGGCAAAGACTTTCTGTCCAGCAAAGGTCAAGCTGCTCTGACCCGACCCCAGCCCGACATTCACCGTGTGGGAATTCTGCCCGTCTTGCAGCACCGCCGACCAGTGGAAGCCCGAGAGCGATGCCACCATGGGGGTACGCAACGAGACGGAGGCGGAGCTGTACCAGTCAGACCACAGGCCCTGGTACTCCGTCGGGCCTGCGTTGAGCTCGGTGCTGATTCGCCGGGCGGCTCCGTCGACCCTGAGGCTGGCCAGTGGCTGGGTGGCCTTGGAGGTGAAGACGCGGGCAATTCCGTCGGGGTCGGTGACCCGCACGGTCACGTCCTCCAGAATGGACAGACGGAGGCTGTAGTCGGTATCCGCATGGCGCTCGAGCTTCAGCTCCACCTTGCCTGAGCCCGAGGTGGTCGTCACCGGGCCCGAGCCTTGGTTGAATATGGTCTGCAGGTAGTCGCTGGCCAGCGTCGCCTGCGCCAAGTCGATCTCGACGGCAAGGCTCTGCTTGCTGCGCACGCGAAGCACCACGGGCTCGTACCGGTTGGGGCCCACCAGCAAGGTCAAATCGACGTCGCCCGAACCACGGAGGGCGAGCTGGGCACGGTCGATGTCCTGGACGCAGCGGGGGTCGGCAGGCTCGGCGCTGCGAAGCGGCGTACAGAGGTCGACACCCTTCAGAGCGAAGACGACGGCGCCCGCGGGTCGATCGATGATGTTCTCCTCGCGGAAGATGCGGCCGGTGAGAATCTTCCAGTCGGCGAACGACTGGTCGGTCGACGAGGCCTCTGGCATCTGGTACCGCGTGTCGCTGCTGCTGATGCCGATGGAGGTAAGCGCCTCGTCGCGTGTCTGCATCGAATTCGTGTAGCGCGCCGTGGTGATGCTCCCCTTGACGAGCTCCTCGATGTCATTTCCCGTCTTGGCGGCGATGTCCTCAGGGCTGGGGGCGCCGCAGGCCATCAGCGCGCTGGCGACAAGCAGAAGAACGAATTGCTTTTTCATGGACTTGATCTCCGATAGCTCGGCTGAGCTCTCCCCGTTATTGGGGCAAGCATCCCCGGCCCGTCACGACGAGCGGCGCCGCGTAGCACAAGGCAAAACCGGCGGGCAAGCCGCGGGCTTTCGTCAGCCGTGGCGGTGCGCGGGCGAAACTGTCGGCGAGTGAGCGGCGAGAGCACCCGGAGGTTCGGGTGCCAAACAGCCCCCGGCGCCAAAGATGGGACGCTTTCTTCCGCTCGCTAGATTCGCCGACCTTCGCGGGCACTTCTCAACCGCCCGCCGTGGGAGAACGTGATGAAGACGAGATTCGTCCGGTTGGTGCTGATGACCGTCGCCGTGGGCAGCGCCATCGCCTTGCCTGCCTCGGCGCAAAAGGTGCCCGTGCCGGCGCGCGCACCGACGAGCTACGCCCCGGTGGACACCGATGCAAGCTTCGAGGACATCTTCAAGAAGGGCAGCGCCGCGAAAAGCAAACAGCAACAAGAACAGCGCACGCTCTTGCAGGAGCGCTACGACCTGGCCAACCGCGCATCCGGGGCGAAGATGACGCGCGGCAAACCGGTGCAGGGCGGGGTACGGGTGAAGCTGCCCGCCGGCGCCACCTGGGAGCAGCTTTCCACGATGAGCCCCGAGGAAATCCGCCGCCGCGGGCTGTGGCCCAAGGGCTTTTTGCCGCTGCCCCACCCTTTCCACGAAGAGGGCGGCATGTTGTTCCCCGACTTCCACATCAAGGAGATTCGCAAGCAGGAGGGCCGCGACCTCGAACGCTTCGACATCGCCTTCGACCTGCCCGACCATTTCCTCCCCGAGTTTCCCGCGCCCGTCTTCCTCACCACCCGGCCCGACCTGGGCGACGTGTCTCGAGGGGAGCTGATCACCAACCAGAACTACTACCGGCTCTTCAACGGCGTGCTCAACCCCAAGCAGCTCGAAGGGCTGAGGCTTTTGCTCACCCCGTTTCCCCAGCAGCAGTTCAACCTCACCCACGACCGCCGCAGCGCCAAGCCAAGCCTAGGGGTCGCTTGTCTCGACTGCCACGCCAACGGCCACACCAACGCCGCCACCCACCTGGTGGGGGACATTCGCCCCCAGGCGTTTCGCCACCGCATCGACACGCCCACCTTGCGCGGGGTGAATCAGCAGCGACTCTTCGGCTCCCAGCGCGCGCTGCGCTCGGTGGAGGACTTCACCGAGTTCGAGCAGCGTGGCGCCTACTTCGACGGGGACATCGTCATCGCGGTGAAGAAGGGAGTGAACGTGCTCGAACGGGGCAGCCAAGTGCACGCGATGGCCGAGCTGCAGGAGCTCTTCGACTTTCCCCCCGCTCCCAAGCTCGACGTGTTCGGCCGGCTCTCTTCCCGGCTGGCCACGGAGCAGGAGCGGCGCGGCGAGCAGGTGTTCTTCGGCAAGGGCCGCTGCGCCGAGTGCCATCCGCCTCCCATCTTCAGCGACAACTTCATGCACGACTTGAAGACCGAGCGCTTCTTCGAGCCGGTGCTGGTCAACGGCCGCATGGCTGCGAGCGACGGGCCGATCAAGACCTTCCCCTTACGGGGCATCAAAGACAGCCCGCCCTATTTGCACGACGGCCGGCTGCTCACCCTCGACGATACGGTGGAGCTCTTCAATCTGGTGCTCTCCCTCGGGCTGACCACGGAGGAGAAACGCGACTTGGTCGCCTATCTCTACGCGCTCTGAGGGGCTTGCTCGGTCAATGTGGCCCGCGCGGCTGGATGACGTGGAGCAGCGCCTCGACGATTTGCTGCATGCGCGCCTCAGAGAGACCGGGGCCCAGCGGCTCGGGGAGAATCATCGATTTCGGAACGGTCATGACCTGCTCGCAGCGCGAGACGGAATCGGAGCGTAGTCCCCCTTCTCCCTTGTTCAACGGTACGTGGGTTCGAAGCGGCCGGCCTTTCGAGAACACCGGAACCACGACAACGTGGTGAGCGAAGGCGTTGAGCTCGTCGACCGAGAGGACGACCGCGGGACGTCGCTTATCGAGGTCGACCCAATGGATGAAGCCCCTGTTCGGGCTCACTTCTCATCCCGGTACATGGCGCGCAATGACCGAACCCCCAGCCGGGCCCAGCCGGCTTCATCCGCGCGCTCTTTCGCGGTTTGTCCGCGATAATACGCCTCGATTTCCGAGGCGAACTCGGACTGGAGCCTCCGCTGCTCCTCGTTTTGCAACAGCTCCTCGACCATGCCGCTTCGAGTGGTACGGCGAGCCTTGGCCTGCGAATCGAGGTTCCTCACCAAGTATCCGGGGAGGGATAAGGTCACCCGAATTCGACCTGGTTTCACACGCGCTGTCATACGTATATCTTACGCACTTCATATCGCCGCTGCCACTGTTTGGCGCCCTGGGGACGCACTCCCTTCATTCGGGGTCGTCACCCAAGAGCTCGGCGACGTGGAGCTCGAGCGCATCGAAGGGCTCGGCTCGCACCCGCTCGTCTGCACCGGCGCGCAGTGCAATGAGGTACCCGTCCGGAGCGTGGCGGTGGACGGTGAGCGTTCGCTCCAGCTGATCGAGAATCCAGTAGTGAGGGACGCCGGCCTGGTAATAGCGGTGCAGCTTCTTCACCATATCGGTCGACCGGTTCGACTCACTCACGACTTCGCAGATCCAGTCCGGGCGAACGGTGACAGGGCGCTTCTTCGGCAACTCGGGCAAGTTTTCTCGGCGCCAACCCGAAATGTCTGGACGGTATCCCCGACCGTCCAACAGCACATCCACCTCGGTCGCAATCCACCAGCCACCTGGCCTACCAGGCCCTCCGGGGCGGCGATCGTACGCCTGCTCGATGGCGCCCGAAGTGCGGCTCTGCGCACGGCCGTGCTCCAAGGTAGGCGCCGCTTTTTCGATGAGCTCCCCGTCGATGAGCTCCAGCCTGGATTCCTCTGGCTGGTTGAGCCAGTCCTCAATGGTTTT
>JBMORE010000048.1:19435-27466 GCA_049322255.1 Myxococcota bacterium
GGCTCTCACACCCGGGAGGCGAGGTAGTCGAGCCAGGCCCCCAGGGTGGTCAGCTTGGGGTAGTCGGCCTCCGGAATCTCCACGCCGACTTCCTTGCCCAGCGCGACCACGAAGCGCAAGAAGTCCATCGAGTCGAGGTCGAGCTGCTCGCGGAAAGGGACGTGGTCCTTCACCTGCGCGGGATCGATTTCGGGTGCAATCTCTCCCAGCACGCGGAGCACCGTCTGTCGTCGCTCGTCGCGGGTCATAGGGACGCAGGCTCCTGTAGCAGCCGCTCGAAGGCGGTGAGGAACAGGCCGCCGCGGTGCCCGTCGCTCACCCGGTGGTCAGCGGCGAGGGTGGCGGTGAGAACGGGACGGGAAACGACTTGGCCGCCGACCGTCCATGGCTGCTCCACCACCCTCCCCAAGCCGACGATCGCCACCTGGGGCGGGTAGATGACCGGGTACACCGTCTCCACACCCAGGTCTCCGAGGTTGGTCACGGTGAGGGTGGGGTCGGAGAGCTCCGAGCTTTTCAGCTTGCCCGCACGCGCTCTGCTGACGAGATCCATCAGATTTTTCATCAGCTCCGGAAGCGACAGGCGGTCGGCGTGGTGAAGGGCCGGAGCTACCAATCCTCCCGCGCGCAGGCTGATGGCGACCCCCAGGTGCACCGCTTCGCTTGGGCGAAAGGCACCCTCGACCCATGTGCCGTTGAGCTCGGGAGCCGTCTTCACCGCGCGCGCCACCGCCTTGAGAAAGAGCGCCGCTGGAAGCAGCCGCTCCTCCATCGATTTTTGGGCGTTGCGCTCTTTGAGCCAAGCCAGCGCGGCGCCGACGTCCACCCGCGTGCCCAGGTAATAGTGGGGAATCTCCCGCTTCGAGCGGCTCATCGCCGCCGCGATGGCTTCTCGCATCGACGCTGCCGGCCTGGCGCGTGGTTCGACTCCGCTCACCCCGAGCGGAAGTCGAGGGGCCGCCTTCTCGACATCGGCCCGGGTGATGGCGCCATCGGGTCCGCTCCCGGAAACCTGGGCGAGGTCCACTCCCAGCTCTTCGGCGAGCTTGCGCGCCACCGGCGAAATCCGCCGCCGCTCCTCTGGCCGCGGAGCAACCGACGGCCCCTCCGCGGTCTTCACCATGGCCAGCAGACCACCGACTGGAACGACGGACCCAGGCGCAACGAGGAGCAACTCCACCACCCCGTCCTCGAAAATCTCCACCTCGATGGCGCCCTTGACCGTCTCCACCACCGCGACGATGTCTCCCCGCTTCACCGCGTCGCCTGGCTTCACCTTCCACTCCACCAGCGTGCCCGACTCCATGTCGGCGCCCAGCATGGGCATGCGAAACTCACCCACGGTCCACCACCTTTTGCGCGGCGGCGACAATCTTCGGCACCTGGGGCAGCGCCGCCTCCTCCAAGTGCTTGGGGTAGGGAATGGGCACCTCCTCGCTGCACACCCTCGCCACCGGCGCGTCCAGCTCGTAGAAGGCGCCCTCCATGATGCGCGCGCACACCTCGGCGGAGAGGCCGCCGCTCTTCCAGCCCTCGTCAATCACCACCGCCCGATGCGTCTTGGTGACGCTGGCGAGGATGGAGCGCTCATCGAGCGGACGCAGCGAGCGTAAGTCGAGCACCTCCGCCTCGACGCCCTGGGCGGCCAGCACCTGCGCGGCCTCGAGCGTCTTGAAGAGCGAGCCGCCATAAGTGATGAGGCTCACGTCGCGCCCTTCGCGGCGCACCTGGGCATGGTCGATGTCCACCGGACCGGCGTCCTCGGCCAGCTCGCCTTCCATGTTGTAGAGCAGCGCGTGCTCGAAGATGAGCACCGGATCGGGGTCTTCCAGCGCGGTCCACAGCATGCCGCGGGCGTCCTCCAGCGTGGCGGGAGCGACGATGCGCAGCCCCGGCAGGTGCGCGTACCAGCCCTCGAAGCTGTGGGCGTGCTGCGCGGCGAGCTGACGCCCGGCGCCGGTGGCCATGCGCACCACCAGCGGGACGTTGACTTGCCCTCCGGACATATGGAGGAAGGTCGCCGCGGTGTTCACCAGTTGATCCAGCGCCAGAAGGCTGAAGTTCACCGTCATCACCTCGACGATGGGCCGCATCCCGTTGAGCGCCGCGCCGATGCCGGCGCCGACGAAGCCGGTCTCGGAGAGCGGCGCGTCGCGAACGCGCTCGGGGCCAAACTCCTCCAACAGGCCCTGGCTCACCGCGTAGCCGCCCCCGTAGGCGCCGACATCTTCCCCCATGAGGAAAACACGGCCGTCCCGTCGCAGCGCATCACGAATCGCCTGGCGCAGCGCCTCGCGGTAGGTGGCCTTGCTCATCGAGGCACCTTTCGGGAGTAGACAAAGCGGGTCAGCTCCTCCACGGGCTCGAGCACGCCGGCGTCGGCGAAGGCCACCGCGTCGTCGATCTCCGCGCGGATCTTCTTCTCCCAGTCCTCCACGTCGGCAGGTCGCAACCACCCACCCGGCTCGGCGCGCCGCTTCAACACCAGGAGCGGATCGCGCTTCATCTGCTCCTCGATTTCCTCTTTCGAGCGGTACAGCTGGGCGTCGAACATCGAGTGACCACGGAAGCGGTAGGTCAAAAGCTCGAGGAAACGCGGCGTTCCGCTACGGCGAACGGCGTCCGCGGCTTTGCGCGCTGACTCCGCCACCGCCAGGACGTCCATCCCGTCCACCGACTCCGCGGGCATGCCGTAGGAGGCCGCGCGCGCCGCCAAGTCGGTGTTGCCGTGGGTCTTCTCCAGCGCCGTGCCCATGGCGTAGCGGTTGTTCTCGCACAAGAAGAGCACCGGCAGCTTCCACAGCACCGCCAGGTTGGCCGACTCGTGAAAAGCGCCCTCGGCGAAGGCGCCGTCACCGAAGAAGCAGGCGGTGATGCGCCGCTTGCCTTGCATCGCATCGGCGAGCGCCAGCCCCACCGCCAGGGGCAACCCTCCTCCGACGATGGCGTTGCCGCCAAAAAACCGCCGGGAGACGTCGAAGAGGTGCATCGAGCCGCCCCGGCCGCGGCTGCACCCCTCTACTTTGCCGAACATCTCGGCCATCACCGCGCGCGCCGACACCCCGCGCATCAACGCGTGCCCGTGCTCCCGGTAGGTGGACACCACCGCGTCCTCCGCAGTGAGCGCGGGCATCGCTCCCACCGCCACCGCCTCCTCACCGATGTAGAGGTGGAGAAAGCCGCGAATCTTCCCCACGGTGTACAGCTCGGCGCATTTCTCTTCGAAGCGGCGCAAGCGCAACAGCTCACCGTAGAAGCGCAAGGCCGTCTCCCGGTCGAGGGTCATGCCCCCGTCTCCAGGGTGGAGATGTCTCCCTCGGGCAGCCCCAGCTCGCGGGCGCGAAGCAGCCGCCGCATGATTTTTCCGCTGCGAGTCTTGGGCAAGGTGGGTAGGAAAGCCAGCTCCTTGGGAGCGACCACCGCTCCCAGCCTGGTCCGAGCGAAGGCGAGCACCGTGCGCAAGAGCGCCTCCGAGGAGGAGAAGCCGGGCTTGAGGGCCACGAAGGCCTTCACCACCTCGCCCGCCACCGGGTCGGGCTTGCCGATGACCGCCGCCTCCGCCACCGCCTCGTGCTCCATCAGCGCGCTCTCCACCTCGAAGGGGCCGATGAGGTGGCCGGAGGACTTGATCATGTCGTCGGCCCGCCCGATGAACCAGAAGTAGCCGTCGCCGTCCACCCGGGCGAGGTCTCCGGTGAGGTACCAGCCACCGGCGAACGAGCGGCGGTAACGCTCCTCCTCGTGCAGATAGCCGCGGAACATCGAAGGCCACCCGGGGCGCAGCGCCAGCTCGCCTTCTTCGTCCGGGCCGAGCACCTCCACCTGGCCGCCCTCGAAGCGGCGGACAATCGCCGCCTCCACGCCCGGGAGCGGCTTGCCCATCGAGCCAGGCTTCACGTCCATCGCCCGGTAGTTGGAAATCATGATGCCGCCCGTCTCCGTCTGCCACCAGTTGTCGTGAATGGGCTGGCCGAGCGCGCGCACGCCCCACACCACCGCCTCCGGGTTGAGCGGCTCGCCCACGCTGGCCACGAAGCGCAAGCAGGAGAGGTCGAAGCGGCGGGGCAGCTCCTCGCCCAGCTTCATCAGCATGCGCACCGCGGTGGGCGCGGTGTACCAGACGTCGACCTTCTCCTTTTGGAGAATGCCGTACCAGCGCTCGCCGTCGAACTCCGCCTCGTCGACGACCGAGGTCACTCCCAAGGTGAGCGGCGCGATGATGCCGTACGAGGTTCCCGTCACCCAGCCGGGGTCGGCGGTGCACCAGTAGACGTCGTCGGGGTGAAGGTCGAGCGCCAGCTGGCCGGTGGCGTGGTGGGCGACCACCGCGGCATGCACGTGAACCGCTCCTTTGGGTTTGCCGGTGGTGCCGCTGGTGAAGTGGAGCAGCGCCATCTCCTCCGGGTCGGTGGGAGCGATGGTGAAGGACGAGGAGGTGCGGTCGAGCAGCTCGGCGAGGTCGAGGGTACCGGGGGGAAGTTTTTCTCCCGGGCCGCGCACCACCAGCACGTGTGCCAGTTGGGGGAGCGCGTCGCGGATGGAGGCCACCTTGCGCTCGTAGAGCGAAGGAGTGGTGACGAGCACCTTGCCTTCACCCAACGTCAGGCGGGAGCGAATGGGCTCGGGCCCGAAGGCGGAGAAGAGCGGACAGAAGACGCTTCGGTTCTTCAGCGTCCCCAGCGCGGCGATGAACAGCTCGGGAATGCGGCCGGCCAGGGAGTAGACGCGCTCCTGGGGGCCCACGCCCAGCGACTGACAGACGTTGGCGAAGCGGCTGGAGAGCGCCGACAGCTCGCCGTAGGTCATTTCCCGGCGCGCACCCTCCTTGCCCAGCCAGCGTAAAGCCACCTTGCTACGACGGAGCCCTTGGGCATGCCGGTCGACCGCCTCGTGGGCGATGTTCAAGCCCTGCCCTCGAGGAAGCCCTTCGAGCGCGCGGCGCGCCTTTTCCCAGCTGAACTGCGCCCGCGCTTCTTCGTAGCGCCGCAAGTGGGGAGCCAAAGGTCCCCACTCGGCCGGCTTGATGAGGGTGGCCCAAGAAGCGCTCACGGGCCCTGGTTCTCCCGCACTGCGGCCGCCAGCTGGTGCAGCTCGGCGGCGAAGAGCACGGTGAGGTCGTCGAGGGAGACCAGGCCCGCGACTTTCCCGTCCGCATCGACGATGGGAATGCGGCGCACGCCCCGGCGGCGCATCGCCACCACCACCTCATCGAGCAGGCTGTCACGCTGGGCCACCACCACGTCCCGGCTCATCACCTCGCCCACGGGAAGCGCCTTCGCTTCCCGTCCCTCGGCCACCACCCGACAAGTCACGTCGCGGTCGGTGAGAATTCCCACCGGTTTGCCGCCTTCTTCCACCACCACCAGACCGACGTGCTCCTCGCGCATCTTCCGCGCGGCCTCGGAGACCGACTGGGTGGGCGACACCGTCACCACCCGCTTTCTGCAGAATCGTTCGAGTGACATGAGCGCTCGCCAAGCAAGCCCCGCGCCGAAAGGCTCCATGCCCGCCGGGGGGACCGCCTTCCCTTCGGGCTTGAAGGTGCGTGCGGCCTTGTCACTGTGCAAAGGCTGCAGAGGTATTGAGCTCCTCCTTGTGCGGAACGCAACTTCTGCAGATGGTAGGGAATGCGAATCACCCTCGAGGCGTCTACTTCCTTCGGAAGGGGCGTTCCATGAAGGTCATCGGCGGTTTTGCAGGCAAGCTGGCCGGCGGGTTCGTCGTCCTCCTCTTGCTCCTCGGTGGCGCGGAGGTTCTCTCCATTCGAGAGCTTGCTCGCTCTGCCGCTGAGCGAGAGACCATCGGCCGGCAGCTGTTGGAGGACGTCATCTACGCCGAGCGCCTTCGCGCCGCCGGCGACGCCTCCGCTGCCGCCGAACGCGGGTTTTTGATTACCCGAAGCTCCGAGTTTCTCCACCGGCTGGAGGAAGCAAAAATCTCCTTCGACCGGGCGCTTGGTGAATTGCGCGCTCGCGTCTCCACGCCGACGGGCAAGGAGCTCGTGGAGCGGGTGACCAAAGAAGCCACCGACTACAGCCAGGCTGAACACCGCATCATCCTCGAAGCAGGGAAGAACGCCGACCCCGAGGCGATCCGACGGTTGTTCGAACGAGAGGTCGTGCCCCGGCGGCTCGAGCTCAACGAGGCGATCGACGAGCTCATCGCCCACAAAGACATCCGGCTGGCGGCGAGCTACGAAGAGACGCGCAAGGTGACCTCGCGCGCCATCACGGCCTCGGCCCTCCGCCTCTCGCTGGCCGTCCTCGCCAGCGCACTTTTCGCCTGGGCGATGGTCCGGCACCTGACCAAGGTGTACCGCCGAGAACAGGAGGCGGTGCGCTCGGCGGAACGGGCCATCGCTGCTCGTGACGAGCTTTTGGGCATCGTGGCCCACGACCTTCGCAACCCATTGAACGCCATCACCATGAAGGCCGCCCTCCTGCGCAAGTCCACCGCCGAGGAAAAGACGGCCAAGCAAGCGGAGTCGATCGAAGGGGTGGCGATGCGAATGGAGCACCTCATCAAGAGCCTCCTCGACGTCGCCAGCATCGAGGTGGGGCAGCTCTCGGTGCGACCCTCGCCTTGCGAAGTAGCGAAGACGCTGCAGGAGGCCTTCGACCTCTTGGGTCCCCTCGCCTTGCCGAAATCCATTCGGCTGGAGGCTCGCCTGGAGCCACCCGACCTCTGGGTGAAGGCGGACCGAGAGCGGGTGATTCAGGTGCTCATCAACCTGGTCGCCAACGCCCTCAAGTTCAGCTTCGACGGCAGCAGGGTCGACGTCACCGTGGAGCAAGAGGGAGATTTCGTTCGGTTCTCCGTCGCAGACACCGGCCCGGGAATCGCTCCCTCCCACCTGCCCCACGTCTTCGAGCGCTTCTGGAAGAACGAAACCGACGGCAAACGAGGTACCGGGCTCGGGCTGTACATCGCCAAGGGCATCGTGGAGGCCCATGGTGGGCACATCTGGGTCGAAAGCCAGCTCGGCCACGGCGCCACTTTTCACTTCACCCTTCCCTCATCCTTCCACCCAGCGGCGAATCCACGCAGCGGTGGCGAACGAAAGGGCGGCGGCGGCTCCACCGGTGAAGAGCGTGCCCAGCCCGGAGCGCAGAACGGGTCGCTCGAGCAGATACCCGCGGAGCGCCCCGGTGGCGAAGAACGCGAGCGCGGTGGCCACCCCGCTGACGACGAACGGCGCTCGCACCCACGAAGGCAGCATGAAGGGAAACAAGGGCACGGCGCCCACTCCCAAGAAAGCGGCCAGGGTCACCAGCCCCGCACGAACGGGGGATGACGCCTCGGGGTAGAGGCGAAACTCCTCCGCCAGCACGGTGCGGGCGAAGAGCTCCTCGTCCCGCGCCAACACCCGCACCACCTCGTCCAACAGGGGCGGCTCGAAGCCCTTGGCGCGGAAAATCTCTCTGAGCTCGGCCAACTGCGCCTTTGGCACCAGCTGCATGTGGCGCCGTTCTGCATGCAGCGCCTTCGCCGCCCGCTCGCGCTCGCTCTTGGCGCGCTCGTAGTTGCTGACCGCCATGCTCACTCCGTCGGCGACCAGGTTGGCGAAGCCCAAGAGGATGGCCACCTTCGGCGACAACCCCGCGCCCAGCACTCCCGCCACCACCGCGAAGGTGGTGACGCAGCCGTCGATCGCTCCCAACACCGCGTCGCTCAGGTCGGTCCTCAACGCGCCTCGTGCCAACCGCCGCTGCACCGCTTCGGGGCGGTGCTCTCTTTCCAGCCGCGCGCGCTCTTCCTCCTCCAAGTCCCCAGCCATGGCTCATGTCGACGGCGGCGAAGCTTCTTCCAACCGAAGGCCCCACAGCTCGCGCTTGTAGGAGCGCTGCAAGAGCAAGCCGAGCGCCTCCTGAACGGACCGCCCGCGGTGAAGAACGTGAAACACCTGCTCGGCAAGGGGCGTCTCGACGTGCCGCCGTTGGGACAGCTCGTAGACGGCCGCGGCGGTGGTGAAGCCCTCGGCCACTGAGCGGCGCTCGGCGAGGTAGCGGCGTGCATCGACGCCTCTGGCCA
>JBMORE010000049.1:0-2947 GCA_049322255.1 Myxococcota bacterium
ATGGCCGAACCCAGTCAACAACCGCTTCCTCAAGACCCCAGCCAGCAGCCGGGCGGAGACCCGGGCCTGGAGTTCGGCCCCCGGGCGCCCTCGATGCCGCAGTACTTCTTGGGTTACGCGGTGGTGTTCGGCGCGGTGGTAGGCTTTGCGCTCCTGCTCGTCTTGCTGATGAAGGTGTTGCGGTAAGGACGCGCTGCTCACCACCTTAGGTGCTAGAGCGCGCTGCTCTCCACGAACGTAGTCAAGCGCGCAAGATCATCTTGCCCCAACCGCAGGAAACGAATTCCCATCCCGGCTCCGTCAGCATAGGCGTGGTGGTAGCGGACCTCTCCCAGGGCAGAGACAGCCCCGCTGCCTGGCAGCTGAAGCTCGAGCTGCACGGAGCTGCCCACCGGGAGCGCGGGGCCGGTGAAGAACAGCCCGCCGAGGGAGATGTTGCGGCAGATGCCGCGCAGCGGCCCTTTGGGGCCCTCCGCCTTCGCGGCGCCACCGCAGAGGATGCGGAGGTTGCGTCGATTGGTGATTTTCCCAGCCATCGGCCCAGAGCCTTCAACAAGTGCATCATCGTCGCAACCCTACCCGCCCGCACAGCGGCCCACAGGTGCGACGGAGCGGACGAGCGCCTCACAGCTCGGCGAGCCGGCGCTCGATGTCGGCGGCAAGGCTGGCGTCTTTCGTTCCGTGCGGGGTCTTCAGCGCGAGCCGGTAGGCTTCCTTGGCACGCATCGAGTCACCGCCGCCTGCCGCCGCGTCGCCCAACGCCACCCAGGCGGCGGCATAGTGGGGGTCGAGCCGCACCGCCTCCTCCATGCATTTGACAGCGGCGGACCAGTTTTGCGCGTCGAGGTAGTACTTGCCCAAAGAGAAGTGCCCCATCGGCGAGTCGGGGAAGGCCTTCACCAGCCTCTCGAGTTGCTTGACGCGGTCGGTGCTCACCACTGAGCTCCCACGCGCAGCGCCCCTGACGCAACAGGAACGATGGTGGAACCCGATGCCAGCGAAGGGCTCCAGTCACCGTTGACGGAAAACACATACGACAGGCGCGCGGCAAGAAGGCGTACCGAGAGAGCAAGATTCACCCCGTGCGCCGGTTGGCCGCCCAACGCTTCCACCGAGTAAGTCGCTAGTGCTTCCAACTCGCTGGACGGCCCCGACCTCCACGTGCCTTGAACCTGCCACGAACCGCCGTAGCCAAAGTCCAGCCCTCCAACAAACATGCCTGAGTACACGCTGCCTCGCGGGCCGGCAAAGAGCGCGAGCGACAGGGAGTCTCCTCCTTGAACCGTCATGCCGAAGAGGGCGGCAAGATGCGAAGAGCCCCGTTGCCCTGTGCATCCCTCCGACCAGCCGTTGCTAAACCACTGCACGCGGTAGCGCCAAGGTGAAGCACCCATGTGGCTATCGACTCGGCCCGCAGCCGCCAGGGTGATGGGCGGGGCGAAGGTAGTGGGGTCGAGAAGAAGGCCGATGCCACCTTCAAGGCGCCATTCGCGCTCGGAGGCGAGCAGCGCGGTGGTGGAGGCAGCTCCCCAGGCAAGTCCTCCCAACAGGAGGGCGGGCAAGTCGGGCGCAACCGGGGGACAGGGCTGCGACGCGGGCGCACGACCCGGCAACAGGAGGCAAGCGCAAAACAGGACAAGAGACCCGGCCTTCGAGGTTGCGTATCTCATGGGCAGCAGCGCGTCTCATGTTACACCCCCCCTCTGGGATGAGCTCGCTTCGACCGCTGGCCCAGGCTGCCAAGACCGCCGCCCACATGGTGGCGCTCGCCGACACGCGCACCAAGGATGCGGCGCTGAAGGCGATGGCGGAGGCGCTGCGAGCGCAGGCGAAACTCATCGTGCGCGAGAACGCAGCCGACCTCGCCGTGGCGAAGAAAGAGAAGAAGAACGCCGCCTTCCTCGACCGCCTGCGGCTCAACGAGCAACGCATCGAAGCGATGGCTCGCGCGGTGGAGGACATCGCCGCGCTCCCCGACCCAGTGGGTGAGGTGGTCTCCACCTGGCGCCGTCCCAACGGGCTTGTCGTGCAGAAGGTGCGCCTGCCCTTGGGGGTGGTGCTGATGATTTACGAGTCGCGGCCCAACGTGACTTCCGATGCGGCGGCGCTGTGCCTCAAGAGCGGCAACGCGGTCATCTTGCGCGGCGGAAAGGAAGCCTTGCGCACCAACCGAGCCATCGCCGCCGCACTGGGCAAGGGCCTTTCCACCGCCGGCTTGCCCCAAGATGCGGTACAGCTGGTGCCCTCGGTGGCGCACGAGGCGCTGCTGGAGCTGCTCACCTTCGAGGGGCTCATCGACCTGTGCATTCCCCGCGGGGGAGAGAGCCTCATTCGCTTCGTCGCCGAGCACGCGCGCGTACCGGTGGTGAAGCACTACCGGGGCGTGTGCCACGTCTACGTGCACCGCTCGGCAGACTTGGAGATGGCGGAGCGAATCATCTTGAACGCCAAGGCCAGCCGCCCGGGAGTGTGCAACGCCGCCGAGTGCCTGTTGGTGGACCGCTCGGTGGCGACGCCTTTTCTGCCTGCCGCGGGACGGACGCTGGTGAAAGCAGGGGTGGAGCTGCGCGGCTGCCCCACCACGGTGACACTGCTTCGTCGCGCAAAGGTGCCGGTGACGCCGGCCCGGGAAGACGACTACGGCCGCGAGTTTCTCGACTACATCCTCGCGGTGCGAGTGGTGAAAGACTTGGACACCGCGTTGGGGCACATCGCCCGCTTCGGCTCGGAGCACACCGAAGCCATCGTCACCAACGAGCTGACCGCCGCCGAGCGCTTTTCACGCGAGGTGACTGCCTCGGCGGTGATGGTCAACGCCTCCACCCGCTTCAACGACGGGGGCGAGCTGGGCCTGGGAGCGGAAATCGGCATCTCCACCTCGCGCTTGCACGCCTTCGGGCCGATGGGGCTGCGTGAGCTCACCGCCCAGAAGTACGTCGTCCAAGGT
>JBMORE010000050.1:0-27084 GCA_049322255.1 Myxococcota bacterium
GTCGCGGCGATGTTCTGCAGCGCCTCGCGGGTCAAGAACGCCTGATGCGAGGTGATGAGCACGTTGGGAAAGGTGAGCAGCCGTGCCAGCACGTCGTCTTGCAGCACCTCGCCGGAGAGGTCGCGGAAGAAGATGCCTTCCTCTTCCTCGTAGACGTCGAGGCCCGCCGAGCCGACGTGGCCGGCCTTGAGCGCCTGGATGAGCGCGCGGCTGTCGATCAACGCGCCGCGGCCGGTGTTGATGAGCATCACCCCCGCTTTCATCTGCGCGAGCGCTGAAGCGTCGACGAGGTGACGCGTCTTCGGGGTGAGCGGCACGTGCAGGCTGATGATGTCGCTTTGGGCGTACAGCTCGCTCAGCGGCACGTAGCTCACGTCGAGCTCTCGGCGCGGCGCGATGTCGAACGCCAGCACCCGGCAGCCAAAGCCGCGGAAGATACGGGCGGCGACCGAGCCGATCTTCCCCGTTCCCACCACGCCCACCGTCTTGCCGTGCAAGTCGAAGCCGACCAGCCCGTCGAGGGAAAAGTTGCCCTCGCGCACCCGGGCATAGGCGCGATGAATTTTCCGGTTGAGCGCGAGCACCAGCGCCACCGCGTGCTCGGCCACGGCATGCGGCGAGTACTCCGGCACCCGGGCCACCTGCATGCCCAGCCGCTCTGCCACGTGGAGATCGACGTGGTTGAAGCCGGCCGAGCGCAGCGCCAAGAGCTTCGTCCCCCCTCGGGAGAGCGCTTCGAGCGTTGGCTGGTCGCACCGATCGTTGACGAAGGCACAAACCGCCGGGAACCCCGCCGCCAACGGCGCGGTGCGTGCATCGAGGCGCGCCTCGAAGAAATGCAGCTCGTGACCGAAGCGGGCGTTGGCCTGTGCGAAGGCCTCGCGCTCGAAGCGGTGAGTGTCGAAGAGAGCAAGTCGCATGGGTTCTCCTGTTGCCAGCCTCGTGCCGCTTGGCACTGTCTTGGAACGGAGCCTGCAAAGAACGTTGAGCCAAGAACGCTCGCACGGAGGACCAGATGACGGGATACATCGCGTGGTTCGATCAGCTGTCGCGCCAAGAAGTCGCCCAGGCCGGGGGTAAAGGCGCGAATCTGGGAGAGCTGGCCGGTGCCGGCCTTCCGGTGCCTCCGGGCTTCGTCATCACCGCTCGTGCATTTCTTGCGGCGCTCGATGCCAGCGGGGTGCGTGCCAAGCTGCGCGAGCTTTTCGCCGCGGTGGATCCAGACGATGCCCAGGACTTGGCCCGTGCCTCTTTGGAAATGCGGCGGCTGGTGAGCGCATCGACGATGCCCGCCGACGTGCGCGCCGACCTCCTACGCGCGTACCGGGAGCTGGGCGCTCAGGCCTACGTGGCGGTGCGCTCCTCGGCCACCTCGGAGGACGCCGCGGGTACCTCCTTCGCCGGCATGCACGAAACCTTCACCAACGTCCTCGGAGAGGAGGCGCTGGTGCAGAAGGTGATCGCCTGCTGGGCGTCGGCCTACGGGCAGCGGGTCGTCGCCTACCGCAAGTCGCAGAAGATGACCGAGGAGCCGACCATCGCCGTGGTGGTGCAGCGCATGGTGAGCTCGACGCGCGCGGGGGTCATTTTCACCGCCGACCCGGCGACCGGCGACACCTCGCGCATCGTCATCGAGGCCGCCTTCGGCTTGGGCGAAGTGGTGGTCGGGGGCCAGGTGGAGCCGGACACGTACACGGTGGCGAAGCAGGGACCGCGGCTGCTCGAGGCGCGGATCGGACGCAAGGCCTTCAAAGTCGTTCGCGGCCCAGAGGGGCGGGAGCACAAGTTCGAGCTCTCCGAGGCCGAGGCAACCAGGCGCGTGCTCTCCGACGAGGAGGTGCTCCTGCTCGCCAAGCTGGCGGAGAAAGTCGAAGAGCACTACGGCGCGCCGCAAGACATCGAGTGGGCGGAGGAGGGCGGCACGTGGTTCTTGGTGCAGACCCGGCCGATCACCACGCTCGCAGGTCCGCGCGAGGGCGAGGTGCTGGTGAGTGGGCTGGGCGCCTCACCGGGCATCGCCTCGGGCAAGGCACGGCGGCTGAAGACGCCCGAGGAGAGCGCTCAGCTGCAAAGAGGCGAGGTGCTGGTGGCGCCGATGACTTCCCCCGACTGGGTGCCGGCGATTCGGCGCGCGGCGGCGCTGGTGACCGACAGCGGCGGCATGACCTGCCACGCGGCGATCGTCAGCCGCGAGCTGGGCATTCCCTGTGTGGTGGGCACGCGCAACGCCACCCAAATCTTGCGCGACGGCGAGCTGGTGACCGTCGATGGCGCCAAGGGAAAGGTGACGGCGGGCGCGGCGGCGAAGGCGGTCGTCGCGGTGGAGCCTGCGCGTGTGCCCCTCGCCGCCGTCGAGGTGCCGCTGGGCACCCGGCTGTACGTCAACTTGGCGATCGCCGAGCAGGCCGACAGCGTGGCGGCGCTCCCGGTGGACGGAGTGGGGCTCTTACGCGCCGAGTTCATGATCACCGACGCCTTGGGAGGCAAGCACCCCAAGGAGCTCATCGCCTCGGGTGGGCGCGCCGAGCTCATCGAGAAGATGAGCGCCTCGCTCTTGCGCATCACCCGCGCCTTCGCCCCGCGGCCGGTGGTGTACCGGACGTACGACTTTCGCACCAACGAGTTTCGCGGGCTGCAAGGGGGCGCCAAGCACGAGCCGGTGGAGGAGAACCCGATGATCGGCTACCGGGGGTGCTTTCGCTACGTGAAGGACCCCGAGCTCTTCTTGCTCGAGCTGGAGACGCTCGCGCGCGTGCGTGAGGAGACGCCCAACCTGCACCTGATGATTCCCTTCGTTCGCACCCGGTGGGAGCTGGAGGTGTGCTTGGAGATGATCGACCAAAGCCCGCTGGGTAGGCAGCGTGGCCTGCACCGTTGGGTGATGGCCGAGGTCCCTTCGGCGCCCTACTGGATTCCCGAGTACGCGAAGCTGGGCATCGACGGCGTGTCGATTGGCTCGAACGACCTCACCCAGCTGATGCTGGGCGTCGACCGCGACTCGGGCATCTGCGCCGAGCTGTTCGACGAGTCGGACCCCGCGGTGCTCGACGCCATCGGTCGGATCATCGCCGCCTGCCGTGCCGTTGGCATCACCTCCTCGCTGTGTGGACAGGCGCCCTCCAACCGGCCGGAATTCGCCGAGCACTTGGTGCGCATGGGCATCACCTCGATCTCGGTGAACCCCGACGCGGTGCCAGCGGCGCGAAGAGCCATCGGCGCGGCGGAGCGGCGGCTCTTGCTCGACCGCGCGCTTAGGCACGAACCGTGAATAGGGGCTGTTTCGTTCTGACGAAGGAGTCGACGATGAAACGAATTCTGGTGGCGGTCGATGGCTCGGAGCCTGCGTACAAGGGCTTGCGCATGGCAGCGGAAATCGCTCGCGGCGCCAAGGCAAGCTTGGACCTCATCTATGTGCGCCTGCCGAATCTTTTGCCGGCGCAGGTCTACGCCGAGGTGATTGAGAAGATAGAGCGCGAAGAGCAGAAGCACGCCTCCGAGCTGCTCGCCAAGGCGGCGGCCGAGGCCAAGGCCTTGGAGGTTCCCGCCGAACAAATCAGCATGGTTGGCTCACCGGCCGAGGCGATCGCCGATGTGGCCGAGTCCCAGAACGCGTGGATGGTGGTGGTGGGCAGCCGGGGCCGAAACCCAGTGGCGCGGGTTCTTTTGGGAAGCGTCGCCGATCGGGTGGTGCACATCTGCAAGAAGCCTGTCCTGGTGGTCCGATGACACGCAAGATTTTCGAAGCCGGGGAGGCGGGCGCAACGGCTGCGGCGAAGGTGATTCAGCCGGAAGGCGAATTGAAGCCGAGCGACATTGCCCAACTGGTGACGCTGGCGCTGTGTTACCCGGGGGCGACGGTCGACGTGAGCCGCCTGACGGGGCGGATAGACGAGGCGGTGGTGGCGCTGGCGAGGGCGGGGGTGCGCACCCGGGGGTGCTCCGCGCATCACGAGCGAATCCTCGACTACTTGGGCTTGCGCAGGACGGCCAGCCGAATCTTGGGCGACTTCGAGGCGATGCCTGCCTGAAGGGACGAGCGGTATTGATGCTGACCGAGGTGACCAGATGAAGCGCAAGGAAACGCCGGGGTTGTGGGCCGCGGTCGTGGTGCTGGCGGCGGTGGCCGTTGGAGTGCAGGCCGGCGCCGAAGACTCGCCGCTTCAACGATCGCCTCCGCGGCTCGTGGGAGAGCCCTTGGGCGAGCCCGACTATTTGCCCGAGCCGGCCCGCATGGTGGTGAAGAAGAAGATGGCGCGGCACGGACAGGATGTCTCCGAGCTGCTCTTCGCGGTGACGCTTTTGCGCTACGACCAGGCAGCGGACGCGGCGATGCGCATCGCCTCCGAGCCGCGGTTCGTTCGCCCCATCGTGGGTGGCGAGGGCGACTTGAACGCCGCGCTGCCCGAGCGCTTCTTCGTGCTTCAAGACGAGGCCCGCACCCGGGCGCAGGCGTTGGCGAGGGCGGCCAAGGCCAAGGATGATCGTGCGCTGGCGCAGAGCTTCGGGCGACTGACCGAGACGTGCGTGGGCTGCCACTCTGCCTACCTCAAGCCCTAAAGCCGCGTTACCGTCTAAGCTCCTCGGCGCTTGAGACGCCCAGGTGCCGAGGTTGCCGTGGTGGTATTTATGGTCGGCGCCATGCCAGCCATGGTCGCGTGGGTGGGCTATGCAGAGCGTTGCGCCCGAGACGCTGTGGCCTAGGCGGTGTGTGAAGGCAGCTACGACGAAGGTGTCCTACAGCCACGTCAGTAGCTTCAAATACCTCCAAAGAGTTGGCCGGGGCGGCCGTCGACTCGATGGCGGTCGCTCAGCGACGAGACTCCGACAGGCTACTCTTTACCCTGAGAGGCCTCAGGAACCGTACCGAACGGGCAGCCGAGTGGTAAACGAAAAGCCGCCGCTTGAGAAGGGGACTCATCGGTCTTACCATTGAAGTAAGATGAAAGCCGAAACTCAGCTCACCACGAAGGGCCAAGTCGTTATTCCCAAGGCGGTTCGTGACCGCATGAAGTGGCGAGCGGGGCTTCGGCTTCAGGTACAAGCGACCGAGGACGGAGCAGTCCTCCTTCGTCCAGATTCCGACGAGACCGCCGGGATCGACACCCTGATCGAGCAAGTGTCAGGGTTCATCCACGACATCCAGGGTGACCCGCTTTCTGACCTCGAGGCTGACCACCGAGCGGAGATAGAAGCTGATGAGCGTTGGCTCCGCAGCCGTCGTTGACTCGTGGGCGGCGCTCGCCTTTCTCCTACGTGAGGGCGCCGCCGACGTCACGATGCGCCGCTTCATCAAGCGAGCGGACGCGGGCAATCTCCGCCTCCTGATGAACTTGGTGAATCTCGGCGAGGTCTATTATCGAATGGCACAGATGGTCGGCGAGGCGACGGCCACTGAAGGGCTGCGCCGGATACGCAAGCTTCCCATCGAGATGATTCAGGTCCGCGAGCCACTGGTGATGGAGGCGGCCCGGCTCAAGGCTCAGCACCGAATTGCGTATGCCGATGCGTTCGCGGTGGCGACCGCGCGGCTGGAAAGCGCCGCCGTACTGACGGGTGACCCCGAGATACTCGCGTTGCCCCGCGCGGTGGTGCGCGTCGTCCGACTCGACCGGTGAGTCATGATGATCGAGAACCGGCTGCGGAAGAATGCGCGCCACGGCACAAGTGGCCGAAGCACAGCGGCCTGTCCGCCTACCGCATGTCCCTGCGCGCGGGCGAGTAGCACGCGTGCCGCGGTCGCTTCGGCTGGCTGCTTCTCGACGGGTCCTCGACGGAGGGCGGCCAAAGCCAAAGAGGATCGCGCGCTGGCGCAGAGCTTCGAGCGGCTCACCGAGTCGTGCGTGGGCTGCCACTCCGCCTAGCTCGGGCCCCAAGACGATGTCTGCGGAGACTGGGGAGGGGCGGTCTGGTGAGCGCCCCCCACCCTGACGCGCCTTAGGCCTTGGCCTTGTCCGTGCGCACGGCGATCTTCTTCGGCTGCACCTCGGGCGTCTTGGGGAGCACCAAGGTGAGCACACCGTCCTTCAAGTCAGCCCGCGCGTGCTCGGCGTCGACGCCGGCGGGCAGGGTGAAGGCGCGGAAGAACGACCCATACGAGCGCTCGTAGGCGTAGTAAGTCTCGTTCTTCTCCTGCTTCTCCGCCTCACGCTTGCCGCTCACCGTCAACCGTTCGCCGGTGACGTTGATCTCCAGATCTTGCTCCTTCAGCCCGGGGACGTCGGCCTTGAAGACGTAGCTGTCCTGGGTCTCCTTCACCTCGAACGCCGGGGCGAAGGTGATGTCGGTCTCCTGCCAGGCGGGCATGCCCAGCTCCTGGAACGGATCGAAACGCATGAGCTCGCGCATGCGGCGGAAGGGGTCCCACTCCGCCAGCCGGCTCGTCAACTGTCCACCATTGCTCTTACGCACCGTGATGTTCGACATGGTTTTTCTCCTGAAGTGAATGGGGTGAAACGAAGCGCCGCCGAAGCAACGGCCGGGCCAGCGCGCCTCTCCGGGCGAGGGCTAAAGAAGCGCCGCAGCCTTTGCGTTTCACCCACGAGCGAAGCGCAAGCTTTGTCTCCGGCGATGGGCAACGGGCACGGTTCGTGAAGACCTTCCGTTCATGGAGAGAGCACGACCATCCCTCGACGCCATCTTTCGCCCCCGTTCGGTCGCCGTCGTCGGCGCCTCGCGAAACCCACTCACCGTGGGAGGCGCGGCCTTCGCCAACCTTTTGCGCGGTGGGTTCCAGGGCCCGGTGTATCCAGTCAATCGCTGCGCCCAGTCGGTGCAGTCGGTACGGGCCTACCCCTGTCTGAGCGAGCTGCCCGAGGTGCCCCAGCTGGTGGTGGTGGCCGTGCCTTCCCGTCACGTGCTCGAGGTGGTGCGCGAGGCAGCGGGCTTGGGTGTGCAGGGTGCGATTGTCCTCACCGCGGGCTTTCGCGAAGTGGGCCCCGAAGGGAGCGAGCTCGAGGCGAAGCTGCTCGCGCTGGCGCGCGCGGCGAACATGCGGCTGCTCGGTCCCAACTGTCTGGGGGCGCAGAACCCCGACCCCGCGGTGCGGCTCGATGCCACCTTCGCCACCACTTTCGCGCCCGACGGAGCCGTGGCCTTCGCTTCGCAGTCCGGCGCCCTGGGGCTGGCCGCTCTCGACTACGCCGCGCAGATGGGCATCGGCATCTCCGCCTTCGCCAGCTTGGGCAACAAGGCCGACCTCTCGGGAAACGACCTGCTCGAGCACTGGGAAAACGACCCGCGGACGAAGGTGATTCTTCTCTACCTCGAGTCGTTGGGGAACCCGGCGCGTTTCCGCGAAATCGCCGCGCGGGTGGGACGAAAAAAGCCCATCGCGCTGGTGAAGAGCGGCCGCTCCGGTTCGGGCGCGCGCGCCGCCGGGTCGCACACCGGAGCGATGGTCGGCCCCGATCGCGCCATCGGGGCTCTGTGCGAGCAGACGGGAGTCATTCGCGCCGAGACCATCGAAGACCTCTTCGACGTGGCCACCGTGCTCGCCAACCAGCCGTTGCCCGCGGGCCGACGGGTCGCGGTGGTGACCAACGCCGGGGGTCCGGGCATTCTCGCCGCCGACGCGTTGGAATCGGCCGGCCTCATCGTCCCCCGCATGTCCGAGGAGACCGAGACGGCCCTGCGGCAGACACTGCGACCGGAGGCCTCGGTCGCCAACCCCATCGACGTGCTCGCCGACACCCCGGCGGACGTCTATCGGCGTGCGCTGGAGCTGGCGCTCGCCGACCCGCTCATCGAGGCGGTGGTGGCGCTCTATGTGCCGCCGGTCACCCGCGGCGCCCTCGCGGCGGCACAGGCGGTGATTTCAGCAGCGCGGGGAGCGACCAAGCCGGTCTTGACCTGCTTCTTGGGCTCTCACGGTGTCTTGGAGGCGCTGGCGGCGCTGCGTGCCGAGCATGTCCCCAGCTTTCGCTTCCCCGAAGGAGCGGCCCGGGCGCTGGCCCGCGCGGTGTCCTACGCAGAGTGGAAAGACCGCCCAGCGGCGACACCGATGCCGGTACCGGCTGCTCCGGCGGCGGCGACCCTTGTGCTGAAGAAGGCGCGCCAACGGTTGGGAGCCCCGGGCGGCTGGCTCGACGCCGCCGAAGCGATGGCGTTCGCCGAGGCGTGGGGGCTGCCGATGGTTCCTTACCGACGGGTGGCTCCTACTCTCGAAGCCGCCCAGCGCGCCGCTGCCGAGCTCGGGTTTCCGGTGGTGCTCAAGGCCGATGCCGAAGGGCTTTTGCACAAGACCGAGGCGGGGGCGGTGGCGCTCTCTCTGACGAGCCCTGAGGCGGTGCGCGCCGCCGCCGAGAAGATGCGCCCGCTCGAGCCGCGTGCCTTCCTCGTGCAGCGGATGCTCCAAGACGGCGACGAGTGGTTGGTGGGAGCGGTGCGCGACCGTACCTACGGGCCCCTGGTGGCCGTAGGCGCGGGCGGCACCTGGGCCAATCTCTGGAAAGACACCCATCTTCGCGTGGCGCCCCTGTCCGCCGCCGATGTCGAGGCGCTCCTTTCGCGGCCGCGCATCGGAAAAACCCTCCACGGTTTTCGTTCGCGCCCTCCCAGCGACGCCGACGCCTTGGCGCGCTTCGTTCGCACGCTCGCCAGCGCCGCCTGCGCCCACGCCGACGTCGGCGAGGTCGAAGCCAACCCGGTGCTCGTCTTCCCTGCCGGCCGGGGCGTGGTCGCGCTCGATTTTCGAGTGCACCTGTCCCAAGTGGGCTGACGCAATCACTTCGCTTCTGTTTGGTTCTGCGCAATTCCTGCGGCTGCTCGGAGGTCGCTCGCGGGGGAGATGCCTGGGCATTCAGCGTGCATCGCTCCTTGGCCCAGAGAGAGAAGGAGAGCGACTTTGGAAACGATGCTCTGCGTGGGGCTGTTGCTGTTCGGGCTGGGAAGCGTGTTTTTCGTCATTGGCTACGGCGGCTGGCCGCGCGGCGGTGAGCGGTCGTGAAGGAGGCGATGATGTACACGGTGAAGGACCTGATGACGCGTGACCTGGTGACGCTGAAGGAGAGCGACGACCTCTCCCTCGCCGACACCATCATTCACTTAGGCCGCATCCGTCACCTGCCGGTGGTGGACAGGGGGGGCAAGCTCATCGGGCTGGTCAGTCAGCGCGACCTGCTGCGCGCCTATGCCCGTCGCGGTGAGGCGATGGCCGGCAGCATGCTGGCGGGGGAGGTGATGACCCGGCGCCTGACCAAGGTGCTCCCGTCCACTCCCTTGAGGCGGTCGCTCAAGCTGATGCTGCGCAACAAGTTCGGCTGCCTGCCGGTGGTGGACAAGAACGGCAAGCTGGTGGGCATTCTCACCGAGGGGGACTTGGTGAAGTTCTCCCTCCACATGGTGAGCGAGCTTGACCGCTTCCAAAACCAGGCGCTGCGCGCGGTCAGCGTCTGACTTTTCAGAACTGTTGTCGACCCCATCACCGGCCGCTACAAGGCCGCCTGCATGCCCGAGACCTTGTTCGCAGAGCTCAAACGCTATGTTGGCTTCACCGAGAAAGACGAAGCGGTGCTGCGCTCGCTCCACCCCGTGGTGTCGCCGCACTTTCAGCACATCGCCGACGTCTTCTACCGCCGTATTCTCGAGCACGAGCAGGCGCGCACCGCGCTCACCGAAGGCGAAAGCCAGGTGGGCCGCTTGAAGGTCACGCTCACCCGCTGGATGGACGAGCTCTTCACCGGCCCGTGGGGCGAGGCGTACTTCGCCAAGCGGGCGGTCATCGGGCGAGTGCACGTGCGTATCGGGTTGCCGCAGCACTACATGTTCGGGGCGATGAACGTGGTGCGCAACGAGCTGGACGGGGTGCTCGACCAGCACTACGGCGCCCGGCACGGCGAGCTGCTCACGGCCCGAAGCGCCCTGGACAAGCTCCTCGACCTGGAGCTGGCGATCATGCTCCACACCTACCGGGAAGACCTGCTCGCGCAACAAGCGCGCATCGAGCGGCTGTCGACCTTCGGCCAGTTGGTGGGCTCCATCGGCCATGAGCTGAGAAACCCCTTGGGAGTGATCGAGACCTCCTTGTTCATCTTGAAGGGGAGGGTGAGCTCCGATGAGCGCGCCACCAAGCACCTCGAGCGCATTGGGGACCAAGTGAAGATCGCCGGCGACATCATCTCGCAGCTCTTGGACATGATTCGCGATCGTCCGCTCGAGCGGAGCACGGTGTTCCTCCCCACGGTTCTCGCGCAGGCCGCCGAATCGGTGAGCCGCCCCGACGGCGTCTCGCTCCAGATGGCCGGTCTGGAGGGCCTGAGCGCGGTCGACGGCGACGAGGGACAGCTGCGACAGGTCTTCGTCAATCTTTTCGAGAACGCCGTGCAGGCCTGCGGTTCCTCGGGGGAAGTACGGGTCGAGGGAAGGCAAGGCGATCGCCAGGTCTCGCTCACCGTCTCGGACACCGGGCCAGGTGTCGCGGCGTCGATTCGGGCCCGCCTCTTCGAGCCGCTGGTCACCACCAAGCAAAAAGGCATCGGGCTCGGGTTGGCGCTGGTCAAGCGCATCATCGAGCGCCATGGAGGCACCATCGCTTACCGCTCGGGGCAGGGCGGAGGTGCGTGCTTCGACATCTGCCTGCCCTCGTCGGGGTGAGTGATGCGCCGCTATCTATTGGTCGACGACAACCGCCCACTGGCCGAGAACCTGGCGGAAATCTTGCGGGACATGGGCGACGAAGCCGACGTGGCCCAGAGCGGCGCCGAGGCCCTGGAGTGCGCCCAAAAGCACCGCTACGACGCCATGCTCACCGACATGCGCATGCCGCTGATGGACGGCGCCGAGCTGGTCAACCGCGTGCGTCACGTCGATGCGGGGCTGCCGGCGCTCTTGCTCACCGCCTACAGCGGCGACGAGCGGCTGCGCATCGCCCGCCAGGAGGGCCTGCTCGCGGTGCTCTCCAAGCCGGTGCCGGTGCCCCAGCTCTTGGAGACTTTGCGCACGGCGCGGCGTGATGCGGCGATCGCCCTCGTCGAGGACGACGTGGCCCTCTGTGACAACCTGTGCGAGGCGCTGCGTGCGCGCGGCTTCACCGCGGTCGCCGCGAGCTCGATTCTCGAGGCCGACCGCATCGGGGCCGTCAGGCCCTTCGCCGCGGTGGTAGACCTCAAGGTACCCGGCGGGCCTTACGGCGAAGCGATGCGCAAGCTCGCCGAGCGCTTCCCCGGGATGCCCATCGTGGTCATCACCGGCAACGCCGAGCCGCCGCCGCTGGCTCCTCACGCGATTTTTCGCAAGCCCTTCGACACCCAGGCGCTGGTGGAGCTCTTGGAGGGGCTCTACCGCCAACGGGTCGCCGCGTGAGCGCCGCCACAACCATTGCCCGCCCGCGGGTGCTCTTGGTGGATGACAACCTCGAGCTCGTCGACAACCTGCGCGACATTCTCGGCGAGGCCGGCTACGAGGTGTGTATCGCCGGTAGCTGCGCCGAGGCCCAGGCGGTTGCCGCGCAAGGGCTGGACCTCGCCCTGGTCGACCTACGCCTTCCGGACGGCGATGGCACCTTTCTCGCCGCGCGCCTCAAGGAGCTTCGGCCCGACTGCGAGGTCATTTTGCTCACCGGCTTTGCCACGGTGGAGTCGGCCGCCGCCGCAGTGCGCGCCGGGGCGTGGGCCTATCTCATCAAGCCGGTCAGCACTCCAGAGCTGCTGCGCACCGTCGAGCAGGCGATGCGCCAGGTCACCGCGCAAAACGAAAAGCGCGAGCTGGCCAAGAGGGCGCAGGTGGCCGAGAGGCTCGCCGCCGTGGGCACGCTCACCGCGGGCCTTTCCCACGAGATTCGCAACCCGCTCAACGGGGCGTCGCTGCAGCTGGCGGTGCTCGAGCGGCGCATCCAGAAGCTTCCACCCGAGCTGGTGCCACCGCTGATGGGGCCGCTGGTGTTGGTGCGCGACGAGATTCGCCGGCTCGATCAGTTGCTGGAGGACTTTCTCCAGTTCGCCCGTCCCGCCCAATTCGAGGCCAAGCCCGTCGACCTAGCGGCGCTGCTGGAGAAGGTGGCCTCCTTCCTCTCGGGCGATGCCGAGCGGCGGGGGGTGAGGCTGGAGTGGGTTCGTCCCCCTGGGCTGTCCTTGGTGGCAGGCGACGAAGGGCGGCTGCGGCAAGTGTTCATGAACCTCGCTCTCAACGCGATGGACGCGGCCCCGCGCGGGGGTTGGGTGCGCGTGGAGTGCGCCGACGCCGGTGAAGAGGTGTGCATCGTCGTCGAAGACAACGGCTCAGGTATTCCGCCCGAGATGGCCGAGCGCATCTTCGAGCCCTTCTTCACCACCAAGGCCGCCGGCTCGGGCCTGGGGCTGCCCATCGTGCATGCGATCGTCTCCCAGCACGCCGGGAGCATCACCCTAGGTCGTGGAAAAGCCGGGGGCGCGCGGTTCGCGCTGTATCTGCCCAAGGCCGCCTAAAGGAGCTTGCTCGTCTGCTGCCATGGCGTTGGCCGGCCCCCATGTTCTTGGCACCAAAGGAGGTTCTCCATGGCCGAGAAAACCTGGGGCCACTGCAAGCACTGCCGTTACTTTGCCAGCCACTCGAAGGTGCCCTTGAGCAACGAAGAGGCGCGCTGCCTGCAGCCTGTGTTGGGGAAGTTCGACTTGCGCGTGTTCGGCGCCAGCGGCTGCAATGGTTTCGAGCTACGGGAAGGGTTGCCGAGCTCGGTGGAGCAGCCGGCGCAGGCTTGAAAGCTCACTGTGCCTTGGAGACAGCCTCAGCGCCATCGGGAGCACCCGAGTGCTCGGCGTATTCTTTGAGCCGGTACTGAATCTTTCGCACGCTGATGCCCAGCACCTCGGCCGCGCGGGAGGTCGAGCCGTCGACCATCTCCAGGGTGCGCAAGATGGCTTCTCGTTCGATGTCGTAGAGAGTCGCCCCTGGTATCAGCGAGCCTCCATCGAGCCGCTCGCGGGGACGGGGGCCGCGTAGCGTGGGTGGCAAGTCGTCGGCGGTGAGCTCGCTGGCAGTGGCGAGCACCACCGCGCGCTCGACCACGTTCTCCAGCTCGCGCACGTTGCCTGGCCAGTCGTGTGACAAGAGCGCGTTGAGGGTGCCCGGGGCGAGCCCGGCGATCTTCTTTTCGTACGACTTGGCGTATTTCTCGACGAAGTGCGCCACCAGCGCGGGGATGTCGGCCTTGCGCCGGCGCAGCGGCGGCAACGTCACCGCCACCACGTTGAGCCGGTAGAAGAGATCTTCGCGGAAGCGGCCGGCCTTCACCTCGGCCCCGAGGTCGCGGTTGGTGGCTGCCACCAGGCGCACGTCGACTTTCACCGTCTGAGTGCCGCCCACGCGCTCGAACTCCTTTTGCTGCAAGACGCGCAGGAGCTTGATTTGGAGGGCGGGGGAGATTTCGCCGATCTCGTCGAGGAAAAGCGTCCCTCCGTCGGCGAGCTCGAAGCGGCCCTCCTTGCGGCCCACCGCGCCGGTGAAGGAGCCCTTCTCGTGGCCGAACAGCTCGCTCTCCAAAAGGCTCTCGGAGAGGGCGGCGCAGTTCACCTTGATGAAGGGCTTGTCGGCGCGGGGCGACTCCTCGTGCAGCGCTTGGGCGATCAGCTCCTTGCCGGTGCCCGACTCACCGAGGATGAGCACCGTGGCTTTGGTGGGCGCCGCCCGCTTCACCACGTCGAACACCGCTTGCAGCTCGGGGCTGTCGCCGATGATGTTTTTGAACCGGTAGCGCGCCTGCAGCCGCTCGCGCATGGAGGCCGCGTCGCGGCGCAGGGTGCGCTTCTCCAGCGCCTTCTCCAGCACCACCAGCGCCGCGTTCACGTCGAGTGGCTTGGTGAGGAAGCTCTCCGCGCCCGCGCGCATCGCCTCCACCGCGAGCTCGATGCTGGCGAAGGCGGTCATCATCACGAACGCCGCGTCGTGGCCTTCTTCCTTGGCGCGCTTGAGCAAGGTGAGGCCGTCCATCTTCGGCATGCGGACATCCGCCAGCACCGCCTGGGGCCCGAAGGCAGAAAGCTGCGCCAGCCCCTCCTCGCCGTTGGCGGCCTCGGCGACCTCGTAACCTTCCTCGGTCAAGATGGTGCGCAGCGCGTCACGGGCGTTCTGCTCGTCGTCGACGATCAGGATTCTGGGCTTGGACATGCGCGACCTCGTAGCAAACGCCTTGCCGGGCCTCGAAGGGCTTTTACGACGCAAACTCCGCGCATCCTCCCCCGAATCTCCCCTCCCAGTGCAATTCCTGCGCGTGAGGGTGGTGCCGCAAGGGTGGCATGTGGGTTGAACTCGCTTGGTCCATGCGCCCCTTCCTTTGGCTGGTGTTGCTGGCAGGCAGTTCTTCCCTCGCCCGGTCGGTGGTGGAGGCCACGCCTCCTTCGGCGAGCGAGCTTTTGTACGTGGCCGAGGTGGGCGGAAATCTCGAGGCAGCGCTGGATACGTTCGAGCGTGCCTTCGGTCCTTCGGAGGCGCAGGCCTTCCTCGAGGGGGCACCGCTGCCCTACCTCGCTCTGGAGATGCTCGCCGGTTCACCGGGGCGCCACGGGCTGAACCGCAAGGGTGGCTTGGGGTTGTTTCGCGAGCCGTCGTTCGAGGGCGCGGTGGGCCTTCTGCAAGTGGTCGACGAGAAGGCCGCGGTGATGGCCTTGGCGGGCTACCTGGCCGAGGTGGGTGCCCAGGGGCGCGAGGAGGGAGGGCTGTGGCGCTTCGTCCTCTTCGACGGCAGCGAGCTTCTGGCGCTGGTGGACCGCGGCTTTCTCTATCTGGCGATGCCCGATGCCGACGTCTTCGACCAGGGAGAGCCCGAACGGGTGGCGGCGCTCATTCGCGGCGCGCCCGGCACCGGGCTTGCCCAGACCGAGCTGATGCAAAGGCTGCAGGCGAAGGTGGCGAAGAGGAACGTGTCGTTGTTCGTGCGCGAGCCCTGGGGAGCGGTTGGGGTGAAGGGGCTCTTGCTGTCCGCTCGGTTAGGCGAGGCGCGAACGGAGCTTGACGGGTTTGCGGTCACCGCCCAGCCGGTGCTTCAGCCCGGGGAGGGTGCTTCGCCGACGTTGCTTGCCCGCGCTCCCGCAGGACCGACGCTCTGGGTGAGCGCGCAGCTCGACCCCGACGCGCTCTTCGCCCTCTTCGCCGGTGCCCAGGGGAGCCCCCGTCGCGCCCAGGTGTTGACCCGAGCGCGGGCCGCCGGCCTCGACGCCGAGAAGCTGCTACCGGCGGTGGGGGGGAGCTTCGCGGCAGCGCTCTACGTGGACGGCCGGCTCTTGTTGACCGACATTGCGCAGGACGACGGGGTGTTCGACCCCTTGGGGACGGTCATACTGGAGTCTGCGGTGCGTGACGCGGCGGCGATGAAACGTTTCGTCTCGGCGCGGCTTGCGGAGGCTGCCGGCGGTGTGGCGCGGATGGAGGAGCAGGGCGGCCTCACCCGTTTCCGCGCTCGGGTCCAGGGGCAGCCGGTGGAGGCGAGCGTCGACCGGAATTGGTTGCGCTTGGTGGCCGGGCCTTCGTTGGTCGCGCGCGCCCTGGAGGACGTGACCGTCCAGATGCGTCGGGGGCTGGGGCAGGGGGCCTTCGGTCCCGGTCACTTCACTGCCGCGCTCGACGTCGCGGAGCTGCGGCGGCAAGTCGAGGCGCCGCGCGGCGTTCGCCCTGAGGAGGTAGAGGTGCTTTGGCCGATTCAGCTCTTCCTCTCGCGGCTCCTGGCTTCGACGGAGATTTCCCGCGTGGGTCTCGACGTGAGTGCCGAGGACGGAGGGGCTCGCCTTCGTGCCGTGATTCACTACGGCGAGGACGGCGAGCTGTTCGGCCTTGGGCGCTGAGAAACCCACACCAATCTCGCGGTCGTCATTCAACTTGGGTATCATCCAGCAAGCCACACCGCCGGAGGACGAGTATGCGTTTGGTGATCTGCGTCTTCGGTCTTCTCTTCATCGCCGCCGGCTGTAACTGTGGGAGTGAAGGCGTCGTCGTCCTCAAAAAGACCGGTCAAGATGACGGGGGGAGCGACGGGGGCGGGGAGGGCCCACACGACGGCGGCCCCTTGCCTGCGTGCCAAGACGGAGACAACGACGGGTACGGGAACGATTGCCCGAAGGGGCCGGAGTGCGACGACACGAACGCCCTCGTCCACCCGGCGGCGCCCGAGCGGTGCGACAACGGAATCGATGACAACTGTAATGGTGAGACCGACGAGGCCGCCTGTCAGTGTCGTGTTGGAGTGTTGCTCGAATGCTACGACGGGCTGCCAGCGACGACCGCCGGGGTGGGTGCGTGCCGTACAGGCATCAAAGGCTGCAGCGCGCTGGGGAGTTACGGTTCCTGTGAAGGACAGGTCGTGCCGTCCCCGGAGGCATGCGACGGGCTAGACAACGACTGTGACGGCTTGACGGACGAAGGGATGCAAAACGCTTGTGGTGGCTGTGGACCGCTGCCACAGGAAGTGTGCGGCGATGGCCTGGACAACGACTGCAATGGGCAGATCGACGAGAGTTGTGGCACCTGCGATCCACAGTGTCTGTGCGATGGGGGCGCCTGCACGTGTCACCCGCCGACGAATCAGCTTTGCTACACCGGGCCGCCTCAGACAACAGGGGTCGGCCTGTGCAGCGCCGGGAGGCACGACTGCGTGCAGCAGCCCGACGGTGGCTATCGCTGGGGCCCATGCGTTGGAGAAGTGAAACCGGCGCCGCTGCTCTGTGACGGGCAGGACCATGACTGCGACGGCCAGATAGACGACGGACCTGGTTGCCCCTGTACGGACGGGGCGACCCGCTCCTGCGGAACCGACGTGGGGCAATGTCAGCAGGGGAGGCAGACCTGCTCGCAGGGAGCGTGGCAAGCGTGCGCCGGGGCAATCGGGCCACAGACCGAAAGCTGCAACGGGCTGGACGATGACTGCGATGGGTTGGTGGACGAGGGCGTCAAAAACGCGTGCGGAAGTTGCGGGCCGGTGCCAGCAGAGACGTGCGGAGACGGAGTGGACAACGACTGCGATGGACTGGTGGAGGAGGGGTGCGCCTGCAACGGGTTGACCCAGCAGGCCTGCTACCGGGGCCCGGTGCAGAGCCGCGGGCAGGGGGAGTGCCGCGATGGGGTGCAGATGTGCCTCGAAGACGAGCTCCAGACTGGCTGGGGACTCTGCCAGGGTGACGTGCTTCCCACGCCCGAAGTCTGCGGCAACGGGAACGACGACGATTGTGATGGGCAGATCGACAATGGGTGTGTGTGCATCGAGGGTGCGACTAGGCCCTGTGGGACCGACGTGGGGGAATGCTCGAAGGGCACGCAGGCTTGCAGCAACGGACAGTGGCAGACATGCACGGGCGTGGCTCCGACGGCCGAGGTGTGTGACGGCAAAGACAATGATTGCGACGGGCTGACCGACGAGGGCGTGCTGAATGCCTGCGGCCAGTGCCCACCGATGGCGTGCTACACCCAAGACTGGAACACGCCGGGCGCCTGCGCGCAGACGGGGCGGACCTGCAACGGCGTGGTGTCGGATCCGAACAATCCGAACGCGATTACCTTGGGCGAGACCACCAGCGCGCTGCTCCCGTTCATCTACATTGCGGTCACCAACAGGAACCAGGTTGCCCAGCTCAATACGGAAACCGGCGTGAAGCAGTGGCAGAAGAGCAGCTACGGCATCTACCCGTCACGCACGGCGGTGGCGCTCGATGGCACGGTGTGGGTGGGCAACCGGTGCCTCATCTCGGGCCGAGACAACGACTTCACCTGCTCGAGCATGGCCCACCTCGATTTGAACGGAGACCTCATCTGCCGCGCCGATGTGCCGGGCTGGGTTCGAGGAGTGGCCATTGACGCTCGCGGCAACGTGTGGGCGGGCACATGGAACGGGAGGTCGGTCTACAAAGTCTCGGGAACGGCGGTTGACTCCAGTGTGAGCCCGCCGCGCTGCCAAATCATCGGCAGCCTCAATCTAGGGGTCTCCATCTATGGTTTGGCGGTCGATGGTCGTGGCTATCTATGGACCGCGAGCAACCCGGCCAAGAAGGTGAACACGACGAGCATCACCCTCGTGGACACGGTGACCAACCCCTCGTTCTACGGCATCGCCATCGATACCGCGAACCGCGTGTGGTACGGCGGGCTTTCTGGCGGTGGCGCGATGCATCGCATCGATGGCGATCCGCCCTACAGCGTCCTCAACACGGGGGTGACCGGCATCACCGCGGTGACGGTGCACCCAGACGGGACGATCTGGGGCTCCAGCTACAGCGGAACCCCGAGAGGCGTGGTGAAAATCACCCTCGATGCTGCGGGCACCGCTGTGCAGACCATCGAACGTTTCGCTGATCCTGAAGGGCGCAATAACCACGGCATCGCCGTGGACCGCGCCGGCAAGATTTGGTCGCCACAGGTCAACCTCAACTACACCCCCGGCAGCGACATCGGCTATGTGAATCGCTGGACCACGGCAGGTGTTCGTGAGAACCGTTTTGCGGTCGATCCGGGGTACTCCCAGTACACGTACAGCGACATGACCGGAATTCAGCTGCGCACCATCACCGTGCGTGAGGGTCATTGGATTCAGGACTTCGACTCGGGCTACCAAAACCCGGTCTGGAACCGCGTGGAGTGGACCGAGGTCAAGCCCGCGGGGACGACGGTCGACGTCAGCGTGCGCTCGGCCGACACCGAGGCCGCCTTCGGAGCGGGCCAGGCCACCGCCTGGTGTCCTGTGACCGCGAGCGGCACGCCGCTCAATCCGGCGTGCTCCTTCTTGAACGGGCACCGATGGTTGCAGGTAGACATCACCTTGGGCACGACGTCAGACGGCGTGAAACCGTCGGTCTCCGATGTGAAAGTCTTCTGGAGCTATTAGCTATCGCTGCTTCGGAAGATCGACGCAGCATCGAAAGCCCAGCGCTTCTGCCTGCTGCGTGACCGGTTGGCTCAGGTGCTCCGCCGGGTGCTGGCAGGCAAGATGGTGGTCATCGTTGCCGAATCCGCCTCCAATCAGGGCGGCTACCTCGGCGTCGCTGTCGGCCAGCCACTCCCACACGTTGCCTGAGAGGTCATAGACGCCCTCGGGTGTGCGGCAGGCCTTCAGGCTGCCCGTGGGCATTGCCTCGGTCAGGTCCCGCTGCGCAGCGAGGGGTCGGTCATGGCAACGCTTGGAGACGAAAGCAGAGCCATACGCATATGTACGCTTGCCGTCGGAACCCTGACAGGCCGCCAGCCACTCCGCTCGCGTGCAGAGACGTTTGTTGGCGTTGGCGCACATCGCCTTGGCTTGTAACTGGCTGACCCTCACTGCGGGGCGCCTGCCGGCCTTCGACTGGGCCTTCGCCGTCGTTCCTCGACCATCGGCGGCGCCCTTGTCGCCGCTCGTCAGTGAGGCCTCGTACCGATCGATGCACGAGGCAAGCCCTGGGACACGGGTCATTCCGGCCGGGCAGGCCGGGGGAGGGGTCGTGGTCATCAGCGCGACAGCGGAGGCCAGGGCGATGCCGTGAGCGTTCATGGGCGTTGTTTTGCGCGGGTCGCCACTTGGGTCAAGTTTGCTCGACAGCCGAATCATCGGGAGCTGCAGGTGGTGCAGGCACGTGCCTCGGGAATGGCGGCCAGGCGCAGGCGCCCGATGGGGCCGCCGCAAACTTCACAGCGCCCGAAAGTGCCTCTGGCGATGCGGTCCAGGGCGGCGTCGATCTCGGCGAGCTCGCCCCTCGAGGCGGGATCGAGCCGGGCTCGCCTCTGGGTCAACTTCCGCCGCGCCTCCTCGGTGATTTGTTTCATGGTCAGCCCAACGCCACAGGACGGAGGTCAGCAGGGGCGGAGGCGGGCGCACCCGCCAGCTCACGCAGCTGTTCGCCCGAGAGCGACTCGCGTTCCAAAAGCTGGGCGGCGATGTGCCGAAGTAGGGGCAGCCTTTGCCGAAGCAGAGCCGCCACGCGCTGGTGCTGCTCCTCGAGAATTCGACGGACCTCGGCGTCGATGTCGCGGGCCATCGCTTCGCTGTGCTCGCCCTTCTGCCGGCGGAAGTCACCCAGGAAAGGCGAGGGCTCGGGCTCGAGGCTGATGGGCCCCAGCGCCTCGCTCATCCCGTACGCCTTCACCATGCCGCGGGCGATGTTGGTCGCCTTCACCAGGTCGTCTTGGGCGCCGGTGGAGAGCTCGCCGAAGACCAGCTCCTCGGCGACGCGCCCGCCCAAGAACACGGCGATGCGGTTCTCCAGCTCGGTCTTGGTCATGAGGAATCGATCCTCAGTGGGCAGCTGAATGGTGTACCCGAGCGCGGAGATGCCTCGGGGAAGAATGGAAATCTTCCGCACCGGGTCGGCTCCGGGAAGGCACGTGGCCACGAGGGCGTGACCGACCTCGTGGTGGGCGACCCGGCGCTTCTCCTCCGGGTTGAGAGCACGGTTCTTCTTCGCCAGGCCGGCGATGGTTCGCTCCACCGCCTCTTCGAGCTCAGCGCGCCCAACCTTCTCTTTGCCGTGGCGAGCAGCCTGAAGCGCCGCCTCGTTGACGATGTTCGCCATATCGGCACCGGCCATGCCCGCAGTCATTCCTGCCACCCAGTCGAGGTCTGCCTCGTCGTCCAGGGGGACCTTGCGCGCGTGGATTTTAAGGATCGCCACCCGGCCCTTCTTGTCCGGCCGGTCGACCAGTACATGGCGGTCGAAGCGGCCCGCTCGCAGAAGCGCCGGGTCGAGCACCTCGGGCCGATTGGTGGCGGCCATCAAAATGACGCCTGCGCGCGGGTCGAAGCCGTCGAGCTCGACCAGGAGCTGATTGAGCGTCTGCTCGCGCTCTTCGTTGCTGGTCGGCCCCAGTCCACGCGCTTTGCCCAGCGCGTCGAGCTCATCGATGAAGATGATGCACGGCGCCTTCTGCTTGGCGTTGTTGAACAGGTCGCGCACCCGCGCCGCGCCCACTCCGACGAACATCTCCACGAACTCCGAGCCGCTGATGCTGAAGAAGGGCACCTGCGCCTCACCGGCCACCGCGCGTGCGAGCAAGGTCTTGCCCGTTCCCGGTGGTCCGACGAGCAAGATGCCCTTGGGAATTTTTCCGCCCAGGCGGCGAAACTTCTCCGGGGTGCGGAGGAACTCGATGACCTCGGCGAGCTCTTCTTTGGCCTCGTCCACCCCGGCGACGTCGGCGAAGCGGACGGACACGTCGGTTTCAGCGTAGATTTTCGCCCCGCTGCGCCCCACCGACATCAGCCCGCCGGTGAGGTCGCGCCCGCGCCCTGTCATGAAGAGAAGGAACGCCAGCGGCAGCAGCATCCACCAGAGCATGCTCGACCAAGAGCTCGGTGCCGGCGCACCGGTGACTTGCACGCCGGCGCGCGCGAGGTCGGCCACCAGCGCGGGGTCTTCCACTCGGTGTACCTGGAAGCCGCGGTGGTCGGGCTCGGCGCCTGGAGCTTTCCGAAAGGTGCCGCTGATCACGTTCGGAGAGACGACCACCGACTCGACGTGGCCCTCGGAGACCGCCTGCTTGAACTCGGTGTAGGAGAGCGCCGGTTTGGCGGCGAAAAGGCCCACCCCTTCGAACACCGCCCAGCTCGAGGCGATCAACACCAGCAGGTGCCAGGGTTTGAGGCCGCCTGTCTTTTGGGCTTTCAGCTTCTTCACCGGGCGCCTCGAGGCGGCTGCCACCGCCGGCTTCTGCGTGTGGTGAGCGCACGCTCGGAGCGCGCGCCTCCGCGGCCGATGAGCTCGAGCAGGTCAGCGAGGGTGACGATGCCCACGAGCTTTTGCTCCTCCATCACAGGGAGGCAGCCGATGGTGCGCCCTCGCAAGAGGTTGGCGGCCCTGCGCACCGTGGTGTCCGGGGCGGCGGTGATGGGCATGCCGGTCATCAGCTCGGCGACGGAGCGACCGTCGCGCAGCCGCGCCCCCTTGGGGCCGCCCAGGTCTCGATCGGAGATGACTCCCACCACCTGCCGTCCCCTGAGCACCACCAGGTGGCGAATGCGGTCGAGCCGCATCTGCTCCCACGCTTCTTGCGCGCTCGCCTCGGGAGAGGTGGTTCGAACGCCGATGCTCATGACTTCGTCGATGCGCATGTTCTTGGCTCCTTCGAACACGGTGAAAGAGCAAAGCGCGTTCCACGCTCGTCCGGGAGGAGCGTCATTGCAGCGGACGCACGGGTTGCGAAATCTCCGCCGCTACAGGGCGGCGCGCGCAGTTCTTGCGCCATAGACCTGGTTCCGACCGCCTCGCTTCGCCTCGTAGAGCGCGGCGTCGGCGGCACGGAAAAGCTCGTCTGCCGCACCGCCAGGGTGGTGGGTGGCGATGCCGAAGGAAGCGGTCAACGGCTCGGGTCCGGTGGCGAGCGGCACAGGGTTGGACTCCAGGGCCTGGCGCATACGTTCAGCGATGGCGCGGGTCTGCTCGACAGATGCGTCGGGGCAGATGAGGGCGAACTCCTCGCCGCCGACGCGGCAGGCGACGTCCATCGCGCGCGCGTGGCGGGCCAAGAGCGAGGCGGCGTGCGCCAGCGCCCGATCGCCCGCGGAGTGCCCGAGTCGATCGTTGAGCCTCTTGAAGTGGTCGAGGTCGGCCATCACCAAACCCAGCGGGGTACCTTCGCGATCGGCGCGCGCACACTCACTGGCGAGCCGCTCACGAAAGTAGCCTTGATTGCGAAGACCGGTGAGCGCATCGGTGACCGAGAGCGTCTCCATGCGGTCGGCCAGCTTTCCGAGGATGGCGCCGAACACGCTGAAGGCGAGCGCCGTGCCGACGAGCAAATAGGTGTAAAGGGCTGCGTTCGTCGTCAGCTCGTCGGGGAGGCCGCCCGGAAGTCCCTGCAGCGAGCGGAGCGTGAGCCAGCCCAGCGGCGCTCCCAGGGCGAGGAGCACGCCGACGCCTGCGTAGCAAAAGGCCCGTCGAGCCGTCATCTAGTGCACCACCAGCAGTGGCTTGGGGCAGATGTGAACCAGGCGATCCGACACGCTGCCCAAGAGCACTCGGCTTACGGCACCCAAGCCGCGGCTGCCAATCGCCACCATTCCCACGTCGCTCGCCTCGGCGGCGTCGGCAATCGCCTCGGCGGTCGACCCGTGCAACAGGAGTGTGTCCACGGTCAACCCACGCAGCTCCGGCATGGAGCGGTACGCGTCCAACAAGCGTTCGGCATATCGCTCGTAGGTTTCTTGGAACTCCACCGCGTCGACCAGCTCCTCGCCAGGGTCCCAGGGAGTCGGCGGCGGAGCGGTGTGAGCCAGCGTGAGGCGGGCGTGGAAAGCATGGGCGAGCTCCGCCGCACGCCGCACCGCCCGGCGGCTGGCCTCCGAACCGTCAATCGCCACGAGAATTCGTGTCATGGTTTCGGGGCGATTGCAGAATTCGTGCCCGTGCTTTGCAACGGCGCATCACCACCGGGAAGGTTGCTGCTACCCTTCGGCGACGACAGGTAAGGAGCGTTCAAGGTGAAAAAAGACGCGACGAAGACACGACGGTCAGAGCTCAGCGGCGGGCCCTTCCTGCTCCTCGTTTTCTTGTCCATTCCGAGCACCGGTCAGGCGGGCAACTTTCCCTTCGAAATCGTTCATCCGCACACGGGTGATACCGCCGTTGTTCGCCACACCAAGGCTTATCCCGGATTGGAGTACTACCTCGAGCCGGTGGCGATTGGAGGCGATTGGCCGTGGACGGCGGCGCTCACGAACGCTCCGGCGGGGATGACGGTGGCTTCGGAGATCGATCCTCTCACCGGGATGCCGAAGATCGTCATTCGCTGGCCCAATCCGACGACAGCCGGCAGCCCCCACAACGTGACACTTCAGATGTGGGATTCCGACACGGACGGTGCTGGTCCTAACGACATTCGGGAGACGGACACCGTCTCGTGGACCGTGACAGTGACGACGGACGGCTTCCTGTTCCTCGACGCCGTCAATGGCAACGACAGCAATCCGGGAACCCCTGCATCACCGAAGCGGACGATCAACGGGTTCTTCCTCGGGTCGAACGGTGACTCGACGTACGCAGACTACTTCGTCTACTTCCGCGCGGGCACCTATACGTGGGTGGGTGTGCCCGCGAGCGGCAGTGGGTTGCCGCGACCTGGTCAACAGATCACTATAGGCACGAACAAGCCGACCGTATGGCTCGCCTACCCCGGCGATGCGATGCCGGTCGTCGACTACGGCTACAACGAAGGCGCTGGCAGCGCTCCCGTGTTCGTCCAGATGGACGACCCGTACATCGACGGCCTGCATTTCACGAACAGCATCAACCATTTTTTCCGCGGGTTCTCTCCCTACGCCCGCGTGCTTCGTTCGAAGTTCTCAAACCTGGGGCCGGGGGCGGACGGCTTCAATTCGTCGGGCATCATGTCCGTCAACACCGGGTGTACGCCTGCGGTCTACCCCAACATCACCGGGTGTCACGAATACGGTGCAATCACCACGAGCGAGTTCACCGACTTCGAAAACGCGTCCGCGATCAAGATTTACTCACTCAAGTACTTCGCGTTTCAGCTGAACAAGGTCCACAACTTCTTCGGCACCGAGGTGGAGGGCATCGCCCTCAAGGGCGGCGTGATGTACCACATGGACGTGACGGGCAATCATGTCTACGGCGTGGTGGACAGAGCGATGAACGGGAACTGGCAGGACATTCACAAAGGCGACTTCCGCTTCAACCGCTTCCACGACAACGGGGGACCGAGATCGTGGTTCGTCAACCAAGGTGGCAGTGCGACCGAAATCTGGATGTACCGCAACACGATTCTCGGTCGTGTGCAGGTCGCGAACGTCGACGAGGTGACGGACGGGCCGTTTACCTTCTCGAACAACGTCTTCGTCAATGAATTCAGTGGGACGCCGGCGGGGAGCCACATCGAGCACAACAACGTCACACAGCCAGGTCGCGTCATCATTTCCGCGTCGCCCAACGGGAATCTGGCCTGCTTCGGCGCCGACGCGTGTACGGATGCAGACGGAAACCTCGTTGGTACTTACACCCAGTATCTCGGCCAGAAGGGCTTCGAGGTTGGGCCGTCGTCTCCTGGCTCGCCTGCCCCAGCCCCTCCGCGCAACCTGCGCGTACAGTGACCGGCGGCGCTACTTCTTGAGCCCCAGCTGAACGAGGAAGGCCTCTTCGTTGGGCGCGCGGCCGAGGAACTGCTCGAGCAGCTCGTCGGGGTTCACCGTGCGCCCCCGGGCGAGAATGCTGTCGCGGTACGCGCGGCCGGTCTTCGGGTTGAGCACCCCTTCGGTGCTGAAGCGGGTGAACATGTCGGCGGCGAACACCTCGCTCCATAAGTAGCCGTAGTATCCGCCGTCGTAGCCGCCCATCATGTGCCCGAAGGTCTGAGCGAAGTGGGCCGCGGGGTCTTCGGGGAAGCCCATGATTTCTCCCCACAGCCGCTTGGCGGCCGCGTCGGCGTCGGTCTTCTGCGCAGTGTGAATGGTGGCGTCGAAGGTGCCCAAGAAGAGCTGCCGGCTGTAGTGCACGCCCGCGTCGAATTTGCGCGCCTTGATGATGCGCTGAGCGAGCGCGTCGGGGAGGGGCTTTTTCGGGTCGCTCACGTCCTGCGAGATGAGCGAGAGCACCTCGGGTCGGTACACCCAGTTCTCCAGCATCTGTGAGGGCGCCTCCACGAAGTCGCGCGCGGTGTTGGTGCCGGAGAGCGTGGCGAAGCGGGCGGTGGTGAGCGACTCGTGCATCACATGCCCGAACTCGTGGAAGAGGGTGTCGACCTCCTTCACCGAGAGGTACGCCGGCTCACCTTCTTTCGCCGGTGGATTGAAGTTGAGCACCAGCGCGGCGAGGGGAATGCGGTAGCCGCTCTCCACCGCGCGGCCCGACGAGAGTCCGAACTCCGCCGCATGGCCGTACTTCCCCTCGCGTGGGTAGAAGTCGATGTAGAAGCGCGCCACCAACTCCCCGCCGGGCGCTTCGCGCACCTCGTAGAGCTTCACGCCGTTCGCCCACACTTCGGCGTTGGGCACCTCGGAAATCTCGATGCCGAAGAGACGCTCGTACACCTCGAACATCCCTCCCACCACCTTCTGCGCAGGGAAGTGGCGGCGCACCTCCTGGTCGTCGAGGGCGTAGTCCTTCTTCTTGATTTGCGACAGGTAGTACCGCCAGTCCCACGCGTGAATGACCGCTTTGGGGTCTTTGGTGTCGGCCGCCTTGAGCGCCTGCATCTTCGCGGTGTCGGCGGCGAGCCCTGCCTTCAACCCCTCGCGCATGCGGGTGAGAAAGGCGGTGATGGTCCTGGCGTCCTTCGCCATCCGGTCCTCCGCCACGAAGTCGACATGGGTCGTGTAGCCGAGCAGCTGGGCGGCCTTGGCGCGCAGCTCCACCGCTTCGTTGAGCAGCGCGAGGTTCTCCTTGCCGCCGCGGTTCATGAAAGCGACCTCCATCTTGCGGCGGGTCGCCTCGCGCCTGGCGTTCTCCATCACCGGGAAGTAGTCGGGGTACTTGGTGGTGAGGACGTAGAGCTCCTCCTTGGCTCCCTTCTTCGCCGGTTGCTTGTGACGGGCGATGAAGTCCTCCGGCAGGCCCTCCAGCTCGGCGGCGGTCACGGTGAAAGTCGTCTTGTCTTCGTTCAGCCGGGTGGAGAATTGGGTTTCCAACTCGGCGAGGCGGGAGCGAATCTTCACCAGCTGCGCGCGCTTCTCGTCGGGCAGCTCCAGACCGTTGCGGCGGAAGTCACGCATCGTCACCTCGATCAGCCGCCTCTTTTCAGCGTCGAGGGCTTCGGCCTTGCCGGCGTGAGCGAGGTACCCCTTCATCGCCAGGTACAGGTCCTTTCGCGCACCGAGTTGCACCAGGTATTTGCCCATGCGTTCTTCGCACGCCCCAGCCGCCCCGCGCACCTTCGCATCGGTGTGGACGTGCTTCATGAACACCAGCCGCTGGGTCGTTTCCAGGTAGTGGGCGAGGGTGGCATCGGCTGCCCCAAACGAGCTGGCGAACGTGCGTTTGTCGTCGGGCTGGGCGATGAGCTTGGCGAAGGCCGCGTCGGCCTCGGCCTCGGCTTTTTCGCACGCGGCGGTCAGCTCGGCGGGCGTCCAGGTGTGTCGCAGCCAGGGAACGTCGATTTTGGCGAGCTTCGCCGCCGTCGGAGTGGCGTGGGGCTGGGCAGCCTGTGGCTCGGAGGACACGGTGTGGGCGCAAGCGAAACCGAGCAGAACGAAAGTGGCAAGGAAGGTTCGCATCA
>JBMORE010000051.1:0-2927 GCA_049322255.1 Myxococcota bacterium
ACATCGTTTCCGCCGGCGTTCGTCGCTTGCAACGCTCCCACCACGGGCAGGTTCGTCGACGCGGTATGCCCAGCAAAGAGCACCCCGTTCGGCACGCTGGAAACTCCGTAGGCCACGTCGGCCGAGCTGCCGCCGAAGTAGGTCGAGAACTGGAGCGTTCCGCTGGAACCGAGTCGGAAGACGACGGCGTCTTGGCCTCCGCCGCTCGCCGGTTGTGCCGCCGTCAGGGTGGGGAAGTCATTCGAGAGAGTGAACCCAGCGAAGAGGAAATCCCCGCCGGCGACGGGTGCGACGGCCAATGCTTCGTCATCTCCGGTGCCTCCCAGGTAGGTCGAGAACACCAAGGTGTTGGTCTGGGCGTTGATGTGCGTCACCACAGCGTCGAAGCCTCCCTGTCGGGCGATCTGGGTCGCTGACGCCACGGGGTAATTGGTCGAGTTGGTCGCTCCGACGAAGAGCGCGTTGTTGACGCACAACGGGCTGCACACGGGGACCACCAGCACCGCGTTGGCGCGGTCGGAGCCGGAGCCTCCGAGGTAGGAAGACCAGGAAAGCACTGGGTCGACCAACAGCGGCAGCTGGGAGTCCCGCTCGCCCACATCGAAACCCGCTTCGTTCGCTCCGCGCAGGCGCCACGAGGAAGGCAGTCGCCGCTGGCCCTGAAAAACCACGGGCGCGCGCTGCACCAGGCGCTCGCTTCCAAAGGTCGCCACCAACTGCCCCTCTTCGATGGTCAGCACCGTGCCGCGGCTGGCCACCAGCGCAAGGCCCTCCGGGTCCACCCCGGCTTCGAGTCTCAAGTCGTATTCGACGGCGTCCCCTTCGAGGCGATAGACGAGGTCGACGCCCGGCAGGATTTCGAAGAACTCGACCCGGCCAAACCTCGGCACGCGCTCGCGCCAGCGGGAGGGGTCGTCCCCCAGGTAGTAGTTCACTACCCCGGGAAGCACCTGGCGCCCGTTTCCCGGCTGCCGGCGGGCGCCGCTCCACTGCAAGCGCAAAGGCCCCCGCTGAACCCCGGTCGAGCCGATGGCGAGAAAGCCGTCGCGGGTGTGGGCGACGAAGGGCGCATCGACGGGAGCTTGACCTACGTTGGGCTCGAAGGCGGCCGCCAAGGCCACGACTGGAAGAAGGAGCATGGGGACACCGAGTGTCGTTGCGGGCTCCACGATAGCCATTCCAGGGCTGAACGCGCGTCCCGTTCCCACGATTTTCAGCTCGGGGAACCAACGGCTCGTGAGAAATCAAGATTGTCCCTCCCCGTTGGCGCTCGAGCGCTACATCGTGGACGAGCTTCCCCAAGGCCACCGGGCGCTCGTGCGCGAGCACCTGGCGAGCTGTTCGTCATGCGCCGATCGGATGCGGCAGATGCGGGCAGAGGTCGCCGCGTTTTCCTTGTCCCCGCGTTCGTTGGACGCCCGCGCGAGGTGGTCTCGCGTCGATCGCCGTTGGAGGAGAAGCGCCATGCTCGCTCTTGCTGTTCCTGCCCTCGCTGCTGCCTTGGTGGCCTCGGCTCCGTTTCTGCTGCCGCCCGATGAGGGCCGCGTGCCCTCTGCGTCTCCTTCGATGGTGCAGGCCCGGGCCGCCAGACATTTCACCCTGGAGCCGCGAGGCACCGCCCCCGTCCGTCTGCGGGAGCTTTCCATGCGAGGGGAGCGGGTGTCCTTCGGCCAAGGCTCGCTGGAGGCGGCCTTCGAGGGCGGCCGGCCTCAACCCTTCGTGCTCAAGCACACCGACGTGCGGGCCGAAGTCACCGGCTTCGTCTCTTCGGTGACGGTGACCCAGGAGTTCGACAACCCCTTCACCACGCCGGTGGAAGCCATCTACGTCTTTCCATTGCCCGACGACGCGGCGGTGGACCAGATGACGCTCACCGCGGGCGAGCGGGTCATCCGCGCCACCATTCAGAAGCGCGAGGAGGCACGTCGGCTCTACGAGGAGGCGAAAGCGCAAGGGCGGCGCGCGGCGCTGTTGGACCAGGAGCGCCCCAACATCTTCACCCAGTCGGTGGCCAATCTGCTGCCCGGCGAGCGAGTCAAAGTCACGCTGCACTACGTGGCGCCGCTTCGCTACGACGACGGGCTGTACACCTTCAATTTCCCCATGGTGGTGGGCCGCCGCTACATCCCCGGAGAGGCGCTGGCCGGCGAGGCGCAGGGCAGCGGGGTGGAACCGGACACCGACCGGGTGCTCGACGCCTCGCGCATCTCGCCGCCGGAGGAGCGCACCGGCCGGGACATCAACGTCACCTTGAAGCTGGACGTGGGCGCGCCGGTGGAGGAACTGCTCTCGCCTTCCCACCGGATGAACGTCGATTTCAGCTCGCAAGAGAAGGCCCAAGTGACGCTGGCGGCGTCTGACCGCATTCCAAACAAGGATTTCATCTTGCGCTGGAAGGTGACCGGGCCTTCCAAACGGGCGGCGCTCTTGGCCACTGGAGGACGCGGGGGAACTTTCGCCCTGATGTTGATGCCCGAGTCGGCTGAGGTGCAGCGTGCTCCCGTCCCCAAGGAGATGGTCTTCGTCATCGACACCTCTTGCTCGATGGCCGGTGCGCCTTTGGACGCGGCCAAACGCGCGATGCGCTCGGCCTTGGAACAGATGAACCCCGACGACACCTTCATGCTCATCGACTTCGCCGACCGCGCCACCGCGTTTCACGATTCGCCGCTGCCCAACATTCCCTCGTTGGTGAGCCGGGCCACCTCGTACTTGTCGGCGCTGCCAGCTGCGGGCGGGACCAACCAGCTCGCGGGGCTCTTGCGCGCGCTTCAGCTCCCGAAGGACCCCCAGCGGCTGCGCCTGGTGCTCTTGATGACCGATGGCTTCATCGGCAACGAAAGTGAAATCCTCGCCGCCGCCGAGCGGGAGCTGGGTGAGGCACGGGTGTTCGGCTTCGGAGTGGGCGCCAACGTCAACCATTACCT
>JBMORE010000052.1:0-2912 GCA_049322255.1 Myxococcota bacterium
CACTCGATTGGCTTGACGGCTGCGGGCGCGGGCAGCGAAGTAGCCACGGTGTCCTCCGCTGCGCCGTTGAGAGAGCTCGTGCGTCTGTTCTTGCGCCTGGGGGCGACTGCCTTCGGAGGTCCCGCCGCCCACATCGCGATGATGGAAGACGAGGTGGTCGAGCGTCGCCGTTGGCTCTCCAAGGAGGAGTTCCTCGACTTGGTGGGAGCCACCAACCTCATCCCCGGCCCCAACTCCACCGAAATGGCGATTCACATCGGCCATCGAGTCGCTGGTTGGCCTGGGCTCTTCGTGGCCGGCATTTGTTTCATCGTCCCCGCGGTGGCGCTGACCCTCCTGGTCGCATGGGCGTACGTCGAGTACGGCGCGCTCCCGGAAGGCAGGGCGGTGCTCTACGGCATCAAGCCGGTGATGGTGGTCGTCGTGCTGCAGGCCATCTGGCGGCTGGGAAGAGCGGCGCTCAAGGGCCCGCTGGCGTGGGGGGTGGCCGCAGTGGCGCTGGGGGCGGCGTTCTTCGAGGTGAACGAGCTGGTGGTGCTCTTCGGCGCGGGCTTGTTGCTCCTGGCGATTCGCGGGGTGCCGAGGAGGAAGGGGGCTTTGCTGGTGGCGTGGCCGCTCGCTCTTCCGGTGGTGGCGCTGGGAGGGGTGCCCGTCACCTCCGAGCGGCTGTTTTGGGTCTTCTTGAAAATCGGCTCGGTGCTCTTCGGCAGCGGCTACGTGCTGCTGGCCTTTTTGCGTGCCGACTTGGTCGAGCGGCTGGGGTGGTTGCGCCCCGAGCAGTTGCTCGACGCCATCGCCGCGGGGCAGGTGACGCCGGGCCCGGTGTTCTCCACCGCGACCTTCATCGGCTACGTGCTCGCTGGCCCGGCGGGAGCGGCGGCAGCCACCTTGGGCATATTCCTCCCCGCGTTCCTCTTCGTCGCCTTGAGTGGCCCCTTGGTGCCGCGGCTGCGCCAGTCATGGTGGGCAGGGGCGCTCCTCGACGGGGTGAACATCGGCGCGTGGGCGCTGATGGCGGCAGTAACTGTCCGATTGGCCAAGGAAGCGGTGGTGGACTTGCCGAGCGTTCTTTTCGCCTTGGTCGCGGCGGTGGCGCTGCTTCGCTTTCGGCTCAACTCGACGTGGTTGGTGGCCGGAGGCGCTTTGGCGGGGCTCGTCGGGAGTTACCTCTAGCGTGCCGCGATGAGCTCGAGGCGGGTGTATGCGGCGGCGGAGGCCTGGTGCTGTGGGGCGTGCGGTGGCCCAGGGCGACTTTAAGGGCGCTTCTGGGAGTTGATGATCGCCATCATCGACTTGACCGTCTGCTCGAGCAGGCCCGGGTCGCTGCAGAAGGCATAGGCCACCACCGAGAGGTTTTGGGGGCCGAAGTGGTTGTCGATGTACGCCGCCGAGGCTCGGTCGTTCTGGTCGGCCGCAGCGGTGAGGTTGAAGATGGTCTCCCGGCCGTCGGCCTCGAGCAGCTTGACGGTCTGGGTCGAGGTGGCGACCTGAATGTTGCTCGCCTGCCAGCCGCGCGAAAGCTGGTCCAGCTTGCCCTTCACGTAGTTGTTGTGGGTGTCGGGGCTGCCCACCGTCTCGAAGTGCAAGAACCCCTCGCAGCTGCTGATGCGGTCGACGAAGTCGAAGACGTACTTGCCCGGCACATCGACGTGGTCGGGGACGTCGACGTGCGCGGGGACGGTGTAGTCGGCGCCCAGCACCGAAATGGTCACCGGCTTTCCCTTTTCGCGGGGCAGCGGCTGCGGCACGTGCGTCGCCGAGTTGGTGGTGGCGCAACCGCCTCCGAGGCAGAGGGCGACGATGGCGAGCAGCGAGGGCTTGTGCATGGCGGTCTCCGAGAATCGAGGGCGCCTCGTTTAGATCGACACCGCTCATTGCACAAGCAAGCTAGAGGGCGTCGGGGTCCCACTCGTCGAGGGGGCGCGGCTTCTTTTCCTCCTTCTTGGTTGCCTCCTTGGGCTTCTCTTCCTTCTTCTTCGCAGAGGGCTTGGGCGCAGGGGATGCCGACGTCGGCGAGTCTGCCTCCTTGGGCTTTTCGGGCGTGGAGACATTGGCGCGGTGCAGGTCGAGCTGCTCTTCGAGGCAACCGTCGTTCTTCTTCTCGCAGCGGCCCAGGCACTGGGCGAGCTTGGGCCGCAGCTTGATGCTGGTGCCGAACTCGATGGTGCAATCCTCGCGGCAGCTGGCGAAGGCGTCGGCGCAGAGGCGGGCCGGAGTCGTCTCGTCTTCCGCGCGTGCTGGTAGCGCTGCGAGCGCCAGCCCAAAGAACATCGTCCACCGAGCCACGACCAAAGGGTACCAGCGATGCGGGGTGGATGCCCGGTCAGGCACGTCAATTGCTCGCGTAGGTGACCCATGCGCTTCCTTCCCTTGTGGTTGTGGCTTCTCGCCCGCATGGCGTTCGCGGCCGGAGAGCCGCGCTTGCAGATGGGCGACATCGTCTTCCACACCTCCCGCTCCGCCCAGTCGAAGGCGATTCAGCTCGCCACCCACAGCCCCTACAGCCACGTGGGGGTGGTGGAGGTCGCCACCGACGGGGTGTTCGTCATCGAAGCGGTGCAGCCGGTGTCCCGTACACCCTGGGAGAAATGGCGGCGGCGCGGCGAAGGTGGCAAGGTGATGGTGATGCGGGCGGCGCTCGACGAAGCAGCGCGGCGCCGGGTGGTGAGTGTGGCCCGCGCCTGGGTGGGGCAGCCGTACGATGCGCGCTTCGAGTGGGGCGATGAGGCGCTGTACTGCTCCGAGTTGGTGCACAAGGCATTTGGGCGCGGAGCAGGTGTCGCGCTGGGCAAACTGCAGCGGCTGGGCGAGCTCGACCTGGCTCCGGTGCGCGCCGCGGCTCGGGCTCGGTACGGAGGCGATGTTCCCGAGGCCCTCCTGCTGGTGACGCCAGCGTCGATCGCTGCCGACAA
>JBMORE010000053.1:0-165641 GCA_049322255.1 Myxococcota bacterium
CTTTTCGACTACATCGAGGTCTTCTACAACCAGCAGCGAATGCACTCGGCAATCGGCTACGCTGCGCCGGCCGAGTTCGAGAGGGCAGCGGCGTAGTCAAACTGTCCACGAAACCGGATCAAGCCCACATTCGGCTCATAGCGCTCCATAAGCGCACAGATCCGCTCGCGGTGCTTTCTGCTTTCGAATTCGACGACCAGCTCGCCAGCGCGCCAGGCTGCGCTCAGTGCCGTTGAGTCACCGACGAAGTGCGACGCCTCGGTCAGCACCGCGTCGCAGGTCAGATACGGAGGAGCAAGCTCTTCGAAGATCTCCTTCGCCCAAGTGTGCAGCGGGTCCCTGCGGTCGAGGAGCGCCACCAGTGGCCCGGTATCGACGATGAGTTTCACCGGCGGCGTCGGCGAAAGGCTGCGCGGACGTTCTCGTTTGTCGCAGACAGACCACGGCCCGTTAGCGAACCCGCCGCCGCGAGCAACGTGGTCGGACGCCTCTGTCCGCTCCGCTCGAGCCAGTCCGAGAGAACCTGGCGCGCAAGCGTGCTGACCGGCTGCCGAGAGCGCTCCGCGGCCCGTTCGAGGCGTGCGGAAAGGTTCTCATCGAGACGAATCGTTAGTGTGTGTGACATGGTGTAACAATGCGTCGTACACTTGGCGACCGCAACTAGGTTCACGCATCGTACGTCCTTGTTCCCTCCTTGTTCCCTCAGCCGGTGGCTCTCGGCGGGCCAGAGCGGTACTCGGCGGTGCGATCAGCGGCCGGAGAGGCCCTCCTCTCCCTCGGGAACGCCCACGGCGCGGCATGCCCCAGCGCTTCACACCACGGCCCGGCACAACCACCTGCCTGGTTCGAATCCCGGCAGGGTCAAACGCTCTCGTCCGAGGGCAAGAAGGCCTCCGAGGCAACTCGGAGGCTTTTTGCGCCGTCCTGGTGCCGTGACGGCGTTCCACAGGGGTTCGCCACACCCTGTTGCGGCCCCACGTCGTCAGCGGGGAGATGGTGTTGCCATCGGGGACGATGCAATACGGCGAGGCGACGACACCATCCAACACATGGTGATGCATGCTTCGAGTGGCGCACTCGCGGTCAGATCCCCCACTCATTGAATCCAGCGCGCTCAGTCATGACGAGGTACGCCGTGCTCTTTGACCCACGCCATCACGGCGGCACGTAGGGCTGCGTGCAAAGGCATTCCTTCGGCCTTGGCACAGTGCTCCAAGTGTTCCCACACGCTGGCGGGGAAACGCACTGACCGTGGGATCGTCGGACCGGTCTCATTCCCCTTCTTCGGCCTGCCTCGCCCAACGTGGATTGAGATTCCTTCGGCCGCGATGCGACGGGCATATGGGTTGCGGCGAACCTTGGCTTTCTTGAAATCCACTTCAGGCATCTCTCGGAGCGACCTGGGGGATGGCTCCTTCGCGCGTCTATGACTCGCCTTCTTCATATCGTCTCCTCTCGTGCGACGTCGCTCGACGCGCGCTGATGATGCGGATCGAATCTGCGTTCAACTCCACGAAGACCGTGAAGAGCACCCGCTGCTTCTCGGACTGCCCGATCAAGATGGCGCGCTCGGCGTAGAGCGCGTCCTCCACGACCACGGCGAGCGGATCGGCAAACACGGTCGTCGCCTCCTCGAAAGAGACGCCGTGCTTCCTGAGGTTCGACGTGACCTTTCTCGGGTCCCATGTGAACTGTACCAAAAATAAGTGTATTACTCTTATTACAGAAGAGCAACGCGCCCTCCTACACGCCCGACCTGACGTTCAGTCGCCCGTCCCAGAGCACGCCCCCTCTTGTGCCGTCCTTGTGCCGTGACGGCGGTCCACGGGATGGGTCGGCGGTGCACCATATTCCACGAGCCCTCCCCTGACTCAGGTCCATGTCTTCGGTACCTCACCGGCTTTTTCTGCCGGCGAAGACGTGCTTCGAAAAGCAGCCAGAACGCTCCTCGCTGGAGGGCTTGCAGCCGATGACGTGCGACAAACATGCTCTACTTCATCGAGAAGGCCGACCAGTTGGAGAAGCAAGCGCACGGGGGGCGTCCCCATCAGTGAAAGTCGTGGCTGGCGGTGAGCCGGTCGAACGTGCCCAGCGGCTCGAGGTTCTCGACCTTGAGGTGCACCACGTCGCCGGCGCGCTCGAGACGGCCGTGGGCCAGAACCATCGAGCATCCGGTCGCGGCCTGGAACAACCGTTCGAAAACATCGGCGTAGAGGACGAGGTTGATGAAGCCGAGCTCGTCTTCGAGAGTCATGAAGACGATGCCCTGTGCCGTACTGGGCCGTTGGCGGCAGATGACCATGCCCGCTGCCGTCACCCTCTGCCCATCGGCCGCGGCACCAACCTGCGCGCTGCTGAGCACGTGGGTAGGCAACCGGCTGCGCCACATTTTCATCGGGTGGTCGACGACGGAAACGCCGGTGCTCCCGAAGTCGAGCGCGAGCTGCTCGCGCCGTGACAACGGAGGGAACTGGCTGGGCACAGACCTGGCATCGGCTCCCTCGAGCAGGCCGCCAAAGCGGCGCATGCGTGCCAACCACAGCGCCTGGCGACGGTCGGGCTCGATCGCCGTCAGCGCCCCCGACTGTGCGAGCAGCGTCGCCTCGCGAATGCCGACGCCCGCGCGGCGCACCAGGTCGTCGACGCTCTCGAACGGCCGAACGGCCTCGATGCGCCGTGCGGTCGCCTCCGAAAGCCCACGCACCAGCCGTAACCCCACGCGTAAGGCACCTTTCTCGAGCGTGCAGTCCCACCGGCTGTGGTGCACACAGATCGGCAGCAAGGTGACTCCGTGGCGGTGCGCGTCCTGCAAGAGGGTGTTGGGCGAGTAGAACCCCATCGGCTGGCTGTTGATCAGCGCGGCGACGAACGCGGCCGGGTGGTGCACCTTGAGCCAGAGGCTGGCGTATGCCAGCAGCGCGAACGACGCAGCGTGGCTCTCGGGGAAGCCATACTCGCCGAAGCCCTGAATCTGTTGGAACAGCCGCCGCGCGAATTCCTCGGAGATGCCTCGCGCCCAAAAGCCCTGCAGCAGCTTCTCGCGGTGACGGTCGAGCTTGCCGTTACGCCGCCAGCCGGCCATGTCGCGGCGCAGCTGATCAGCCTCACCAGCAGTGTAACCGGCGCCCTCGATGGCGATCTGCATCGCCTGCTCCTGGAAGATGGGGACGCCATAGGTGCGTGCGAGAATGTGCGTCAACGAAGGGTGCGGCATGACGATGGGCTCTTGCTTCAAGCGGCGACGCAGGTACGGATGCACCATGCCGCCCTGAATGGGCCCCGGGCGCACGATGGCCACCTGCACCACCAGGTCGTAGAACTCTTTGGGCTGAAGGCGCGGCAGCATCGCCATCTGGGCACGGCTCTCAATCTGAAAGACACCCACCGTGTCAGCCGCGCAGGCCGCCTCGTACACGCGAGGGTCCTTCGCGGGTATTTGGGCCAATCGGGCGATGGCTGAGTCGGCGCGCACGCGCTCGTCGTGTTGCACCAGCTCGAGGCACTTGCGGATGCAGGTGAGCATTCCCAGCGAGAGCAGGTCGACTTTGAAGAAACCGAGGACGTCGAGGTCATCCTTGTCCCAGGGAATGACGGTACGGCCAGGCATGGTGGCGGGCTCGACGGGAGCCACCTCGTACAGCGGCCGTGCAGACAGCACGAAGCCGCCGACGTGAATCGACAGGTGCCTGGGAGCGCCCCGCAGGCGCGCGGCGATCTGCACGACCTGCTTGAGTCTTGCGTCGAGGGTGAAACCCTTCTCCTGAAAGCGAGCGTCGCGCACGCCTTCGACCTCGTCCCATCCATGCAGCAGGCTGGCGAGGCTTACGGCCTCCTCCTGCGAATAGCCGAACACCTTGGCGACCTCGCGCATCGCCGAACGGCCGCGGTAACAGATGACCTCGCTGACCATGGCGGCGCGGTCGCGGCCGTAGCGGCGGTAAATCTCTTGAATCACCTCCTCGCGGCGCTCGTGCTCGAAGTCGACATCGATGTCGGGGGGCTCCTTGCGCTCGGGCGACATGAAGCGCTCGAACAACGTGGAGCTGCGCGCAGGGTCGACGGCGGTGATGCCCAGGCAGTAGCAGACGGTGCTGTTGGCGGCGCTCCCGCGGCCTTGGCAAAGAATGTCGCGCTCGCGGGCGATCTTCACGATGGCGAAGACGCTCAAGAAGAACGGCGCCACCCCGAGCTTGGCGATGAGGTGAAGCTCCCGCTCGAGCTGGGCGCGAATATCCGCCGGCACCCCGCCGGGGTAGCGCCAAAGAGCGCCCTGCTCGGTAAGGCGGCGCAGCGTGGCGTCGGGCGCTTCTTCTTTGGGGCCCAACGCTTCAATCTCGGAAGGAAATTGGTAGCTCAGCTGGCTCAGGCTGAACTGGCACGCGGCGGAGATCTGTACCGAGCGTTCCAGCCACTCGGGGTGGTCGGAGAACAGCGCGCACATTTGCTGCTCGGACTTGAGGTGCGCCTCGGCGTTCACCGAGAGGGCGCGTCCGGCTTGTTCGAGAGTGCACCCCTCCCGAATGCAGTGGGCGACGTCGTACAGCACCTTGTCTTCGCGCACTGCGTAGCGCACGGCGTTGGTGGCACACAGGGGCGCGCACAACGTCTGCGACGCACAGAGGGCGGCGGCTTGGCGGGCGTCATCGAAGCCGTCGTAGTGGCGGATGATGCGCAAGGAGAAGCGTTCCCCGAACGCATCGCGCAAGTCGCGCAGGGTCGCCTCCGAGAGCGTCTGCGCGTCGGCGAGCAGCCACAGACCCTTGGCGCGGGCGCACACCGCATCGTGCGGAACGTCGGCGTAGCAATTGCGCGGGGTGCCTTCTCGAGGCTTGCGCGCTTTGCCCTTCATGCGCCGCGCGTGGCCCAGCGTGAGCAGCTGGCACAAGTGTTGGTAGCCTTCGAAGTCCTCGACGTGCACCCAGACGGTGGGGTGCGGAGGACCCGCCAGCGTCAGCTCGCAGCCGACGATGATGCTGACACCGAGGTCTCGCCCCCGATCGAAGGCGCGCGGCAACCCGTAGAGCCCGTCCCGGTCGGTGAGCGCCAACCGCTGGTAGCCGAGCTCGACAGCTCGCTGCACCAGCGCCTCGGGGGAGGAGCCCGCCTGAAGGAAGGAGTAATTGGAGCGCGCGTCCAGCTCGACGTACCGCATGCTTCATCCCTCGACCCAACCTCGAAGCCAGGCCGAGGCCGTCAGCCCTTCTCCCCCCCGCCGATCCACCCACGCGGTCGCTCCCAGACCGTCTACCCAGACGGCCAGCGAGTCCCACGCGTCGCCGAAACCCCGCTTCCACCACTCGACCCCCTGGCGGCGCACCAACAGCCGCCCCGACGTTGGCCCCGCCCATGGCTCGGCTTTCTGCACTCGCAACGGCTCACTCGCCGCGTACGACAGCGTCACCCACGGAGACGTAGGCTGCGCCGTCGAGGTACCGAAGCTTGCCAGTACGCTGCGGGCGGAGGCCGCATGGTGCTCTTTCACCACCAGCGAGCCCACTTTCTCCTCACCCAGCTCAGCCACCAGCTCAGCGATGAGCGTGGGCAGAGCGCTCACCGAGACCGTCTCCTTGGTCCACAGGTGCAGGGCGCGGGGAGCGGCCCTCACCGTTCGTACCCAGCGCAGTCGAACCTGGCGCACCGGGGCCTCGAGCCCTACCGCCTCGAGCCGCAGCTTCAGGACGTTGAGTATCGCCCTGCCCTCGCGCAGTGGCGCCGGGAATACCGCTTCCCAGGCCTGCTCGCGTTGCGTCAGCCCGGGCCACCGCTCGTACTTCACCCACAGCTCGGCCTGTGCCAACAGCTCTCCTCGGGCCTCCAGCCGCACGCACAGTGGATCCACCAGGCCCTTGAGCACGAACAAAAGTGGCTCGAGGCTTTCCAAGCCGTGCTCGAGCTCGATCGAGGCCTGTGGCACCGAAGGAGGCTCCCACCAAGACAGCGCGGCATCGTCTTTTCCGTGCGCCAATGCCAGCGCCGCGCGCGACGAAGGAGACAGTCGCCGCTGAAGCTCGAACACCGGCAGCGCCTGAAGCTCGCCCACCCGGCGCACTCCCAGCGCATGCAAGTAGGCCAGCGATTCGGCGTCGAGCCCGAGCACTTCCAGCGGCAGGGGCGCCAACACCTCTGCCGCCTCGTCCTTGGTCACCGAGATCCCCGGGCGCGCTTGCGCTACCGCCAGGGCGATGTGTGGGCCACACGCCACCGCGATCCGCGCTTCGCCTCCCGCCGCCGCGATCTTGGCCTGTAGCTGTTCCGCCAGACCTCGCTCTCCCGAGAACAAGTGCGCACAGCCCGTGATGTCGAGCAGCACTGCGCTGCATTCTTCCTCGAGCGCGCAGCGCGTACCGAACACCAGTGACACTTCTGCCGCCGCCTCCAGCAGCGTGCGCGACGCGCCCTTCACCACCACCGCGGCATACCGATTCACGGGAAATCGACTTCCGTGCGCTGACCGACCCGGCCGGCGCGCTCCTTCTGTACAGTCACGCGAAGCTTCTGTGGGACGTGGCGCTCCAAAAGCAGCTTGAGCGCCACCGGCAAGGGAGCGCTTTGCTTCACCCGCGCGTCCGTCAGCAGCAGCACCGTCGTCTTTCCTTGTTCGCAGGCGAGCTGCAGCCGTCTCACCCACCGATGGTCATCGACCGTGCAGGCTGATGGCACCCTCTTCGCGCCCACCGGGTGAAGGTCGACTGCCACCAGCGCCATGGCCCCCGAGCGGGTGATGCGCACCGCCACCGCTCGCAGCCTCGCGCGCGGAGGACGAACCACCAACAGCCGTGACAGATCCACCCCCTGCTGCAAAAGCCCTGGCGCGTGCAGCGAAGCCTCGGGGTCGAGCCAAGCGCAGATCGCCGTCCCTTCACGCTGGGCCAAAGCGATGGTCTGCGCGGCGATCAAGGTCGCGCCTGCCAAAGCCCGCTTGGCGCACAGCTCGGTGATGCCCGAGGGGAAGCCGCCGTCCGGCAGCGCCCGGACCAGCCACGGTGGAGCACCTAAACCGGTGCGCCGCGCCAACGCCAGGGGAGCCTTGAGCCGTTCGCGCAGCTCGTCGATCTTCAGTCGGGAGCTCATACACTGAACGTATATTCAGCACGCGCCGGTGTCCATCCACCCTACCCATGGACGCAAGCCCCCCACCTGAAGGGCTCATGGCATCACGGTCCGCAATGCGTTGCGTCCGTGAATTCGGTACCGCGAGAAGTCCTTGCGGTCGATGGTGATGATGCTTGCGGAATGATGGAGCTCGGCCATCACGACGATGCACGCGTCCGCGAAGTCCATCGGCTGATAGCGCTCCATGAGCGCGCAGATTCGCTCGCGGTGCTTTCTGCTGTCGAATTCGACGACCAGCTCGCCGGCGAGCCAGGCTGCGCGGAGTGCCGTTGAGTCACCAAGAAAGTGCGAGGCCTCGGTCAGCACCGCGTCGCACGTCAGATACGGAGGAGCGAGCTCTTCGAAGGTCTCCTGCGCCCACGCGTGCAGCGGGTCCCTGCGATCGAGGAGCGCGACAAGCGGTCCAGTATCGACGATGAGCTTCACCGGCGGCGCCGGCGAAAGGCTGCGCGGACGTTCTCGTTCGTCGCAGACAGACCACTGCCCCTCACCGATCCCGCCGCCGCGAGCAACGTGGTCGCACGCCTCTGGCCGCTCCGCTCGAGCCATTCCGAGATGGCCTGGCGCACGACCGTGCTGACGGGTTGCCGGGTCCGATCCGCGGCCCGCTCGAGCCGTGCGGAAAGGTTCTCATCGAGACGAATCGTCAGGGTGTGTGACATGGCGTAACAATACGTCTTACATCGGGCTGTCGCAACCAGGCTTGCCGACCGTCCGTTCTTGTCCCCTCCTTGCTCCCTCGGCCGGTGGCCCGCGATGAGTCGGAGCGGGCAGGCAATCGGCCGCCGGTTGCACGAGGCGGCAGGCATGGGAGGAATGGAAGAACCCACAGCGGGTCGGGGCTGACCCATCGACAGATGATCGCACCAAGTACCTGCGCGTGGAGGTCGCAGTACGTGGCTGAGGCTTTGGTTTGCCAGAATCATGCAGGAGTGGCGGCGGTCGACATTTGTCGAACTTGCTCAATGCGCTACTGCAGTGATTGCCTTGTAGAAGCTGGGGCCAACGTCTACTGCGCCGACTGTTCTCGCGACGCCAACGGCCCAGCCTCCAAGCAAGCGATCGCGTCGGTGATCATCGCGGTGCCCGGGCTTTTGATTCCCATCTTGGCCGGCATCGCGGTGTTTCTTGGCTACAAATCCATGCGTGAGATCAGTAAGGGGCAAAGCCCGGTTTCTGGCCAGAAGTGGGCAGCCGCCGGGACTGTCGTAGGTGGCATCGGTGTGTTGCTTTGGATCGTGGGCCTATTCGTTCGAGGCTGACCCACCGCCCTAAGAGGGCGACATCGAGCGTCCTCTCCTACACCGCAAGCTTGTGGAAGCTGCCGCACCGGGCGGCTTGATAAGGTTCCCCCGGGAGGTCGGAGCAGTGGGGAACGCGCTCTCTCGAAACGGCGCCAGTCTGAACGTGGAGCTGAAGGCCGAGATCGGCCCGGTGGGCCGCGCGCTCGCTGCCCGCTACTTCGAGCCGGTGCGCTTCCCTGCAGAGGCCTCGGCCCAACTCGCCCAGCTGCACAGCCAAGGCTTCGTGGTCCACGTGATGCGAACCACGTCCTGGGTGAATTACCTCTACCTCACCTGGGCGCTCCTGCGCCGTGGGTTACCGCCGGTGCGCGCGGTGGTGAACTTACGCCGCTGGTTCACCCGACCCTGGCGGCGCACCGCCCAGCGCGGTGACTTCGAGGTGCGCTTCACCTACGCGCGCCGTCACGGTGGCTCGGGCCTGGTCTTCTTGAAGACCAGCGCCTTTGGCACCGCACGCGGCCGCGTCTCCAAGGAGGACCCCTTCCCTGCCCTGGTGGCGCTCGCCCGCCGCGGGGAGGGGAACGTCTTCCTCGTGCCCGAGCTGTTCGTCTGGGAGAAGTGGAGCCAACGGCTCAAGCCGAGTCTCATCGACTACGTCTTCGGCAGCCCCGAGGCCCCGGGCTTTCTCCACTCGATGCTCGCCTTTTTGCGCAACTACCACCGGGCGCAGTTCCGGGTGGGTGAGCCGATCGACCTGCGCAAGTTCATCGAAGAGAACGCGCAGGACTCCGACGAGGTCATCGCCCGCAAGGTGCGCGGCGCCCTGCACCACCACCTGGCACGCGAGACGCGGGCGGTGTTCGGGCCTCCCTTCAAACCCCCGGCGCGGGTTTTGGAAGAGACGCTGCGCGATCGCTCCTTGCGCAAGTCCCTCGAGGAGATCGCCACTGACACCCACCGCCGATCCGACGCGGTGCAACGGGAGGCTCAAAAGTGCCTCGAGTCGATCGCCGCCCGGCTGCACCCCAGCGTGGTGGCGCTGGCGGCGCCTCTTCTCCACTGGGTGTTCCACCGCATCTACGACGGCATCGAGGTCGACGAGGCAGGCCTGGAGCGGGCGATGAAAGCCGCGGTGAAGGCGCCCATCGTCCTCGTCCCCTCGCACAAGAGCCACATCGACTACCTGGTGATGAGCTTCGTGTTCTGGAACCGCGGGTACCAGGTGCCGCTGGTGGCGGCGGGTGCCAACCTGTCGTTCTGGCCGCTGGGGCCCTTCCTGCGCCGCGGGGGCGCCTTCTTCCTCCGGCGGTCCTTCAAGGGCGACAAGGTGTACACCGCGGTGTTCAAGGCGTACGTGAAGAAGCTGGTGCACGACGGAGTGCACCAGGAGTTCTTCCCCGAGGGCGGCCGCTCCCGAACCGGAAAGCTCTTGGCGCCCAAGCTGGGCCTCATCACCTGGGAGGTGGAAGCGGTGCTCGAGCAGGCCGCCAAGGACCTGTACTTCGTCCCGGTGGCGATCGACTACGAGAAGGTGGTCGAGTCGTCGAGCTACTCGCGGGAGCTGGCGGGAGGCGAGAAGAAGCCGGAGGACTTGAAGGCGCTGCTGAAAACCCCCAAGGTGCTCGCCTCCCGTTACGGGCGCATCTACCTCTCGTTCGACGAGCCGATCTCCCTGGTCGAGGTGATGAGCTCACGCAAGCTGTCGGTGGAAGCGGGCGTCGGCGAGGAGCAGAAGAAAGGGCTGGTGCGGGCGCTCGCCCACCGCATCATGTACGGCATCAACCGCGTCTCCACCGTCACCCCGCACGCGCTCTTGTCGGCGGCGTTGCTCGCCCACCGCCGCCGCGGCATCACCGCACGCGAGGTGAGCGACCGCATCGTCTTTCTGCGGCAAGTCTGTGAGACCGAGCATGCACCGCTCTCGCCGGTGCTCAAAGACGCGCCCTCCGACCCGACCCTCCTCGGCCCCGTGCAGGACGCCATGCGTTCCTTCTGCTCCGATGGCGTGGTGCGCACCTCGCACGCCAAGGGCGAGGTCATCTATCAGACCGAAGATGCGCGCCGCGCTGAGCTGTCCTTCTACAAAAACACCCTGATGAACCTGCTCGCCGGACGAGGCCTGGTGGCCTGCGCTCTGCTCTGTGCGCCCTCGCCTGCTCCCGTCCTCGAAACAAAAGCGCGCGCCCTCTTCCTCTCGCGGCTTTTCAAGTTCGAATTCATCTACAAGGTGGGAGAGACCTTCGACGCCCTCTTTGCCGAAACGGTCGAGAAGCTCGCCGGGGCCGGGCTTTTGCAGCCAGCGGAAGGGGCGTTGGCTCTCTCCCCCGACCTGTTCGCGCGCGAGCGCCTCGAGCTCTTGGCCGATCTGCTGCGGGACTATCTGGAGTCCTACCTCGTCGCGGCGTTGAGCGTCGCCGACGTCGGCGTGGGTGGAATCGACCGAAGAGACTTCCTCAAGAACGCGCTGGAGAGCGCTCGCGCGCTCTTCCTCGAAGGGAAGATCGGCGCCGCCGAAGCGCTCTCGCGCACGAATCTCGAGAACGCCCTGCTCTACCTGCTCGACCAGGGGTTTTTGGCCGAGAAGGAGAAGAAGCTCGTCCGCGGCCCATCCGACGCTGGCAAGCTCGCCGCCCAGATCCACTCCTTCTTGGAGCGCGCCCCCGGCCCCCCGGGCGTCACCTGGCCAACAGCTCCTTGATTCGCCTCTCCAGAAAAGGGCGCTTCTTCTCTCCGCTGGCCGCGGCGACGATGATGCCCCTCTTGTCGATGAACACGGTGGAGGGCACCTGGTTGACCCCAAAAGGGCCGAGCACCTCGTCCTGCGCGAGCAGGACCTTCATCTCCACCCGCATCGCCTGCAACGCCGGGATGACCAGCTGCTCGTCGGGCTCCAGGGAGAGGGCAGCAAAGCCCAAGCCGTCGTCCTCGTATTCTTGGCGCAGCGCTTCGAGCACCGGCAGCTCGCGCGCGCACATGTGACAACCCGGCACCCAGACGGTCACCACCCAAGGCTTGCCCTTGAAGTCGGCGGCGTAGAACGTCTTGCCTCCCAAAGTGCGCGCCTCGAAGTCCTTGGGCACGGGGTGGTTGGGCTTCTCGTAGAGGTCGCACCCGAGCACGGCGACGGCGGCGAAGAGTAGGGAAAGGCGCATGGTCTTCTTTAACGAACGTCGAATACCACTCGCCGCTCCGAAGGGAGCGCATTCCCCTGCACGTCGGTGAGCAGGGTGCGCAAGAGTAAGGAATACACGCCGCTGGGCACCGGGCTCATTCCATCTTCCGCCACTGGCTGAACGGTGACGGTGTACTCGAAATCTTTGTCCTGGACCTGCTCCCGCTCGGGGGGCGGCACGGTGATGACCAGGCGCTGCTCGACACCCTTTCCTATGAAGGCGATGCCCGGCCTCAAGCTGCGCACGTCCATCAACTCGGAGAAAGTGACCTTGATCGCCTCGCCGGCCGAGAGCACCGGCGTCCCGCCGTCGGGTGTCGGCTCGACCCGAACGACCCGCGGCGGGTTCTCGTCGAGCGGAGCCAGGTACGACTGGTCGGGGTTGGTCTCCAGACATGCCACCGCCAAGGCAGCGACGACCCCAATGGAAGCGAGGAAAGCCCGTCGCATTCAGCGGCACCCCTTCTGCACGAGGTCGTCGGCGGTGTGGCACTTGAGGCAAGGGCGGTCGTTCTTGCTCGCCACTGATTTGCACAGAGGAGTGAACCCGCTGGGATGCGGGTTGGTGCCTCGGCTGGCGGGGTTGGCTGCGCTGGTGGCGTGGCAGGCCATGCACGACTCCTCGCGGTGGCAGGCCATGCACTGCTTGATGTCGCGCGCAGCGACGATCGCATGGTGCTGCGGCCCCAAGACTTCCACCCACTGCTGGTAGTCGGGGTGAATCTTCACGTTGCGCGGGCGCAAGGTGCGGTCCGCGTCCATCGACAATCCGCTTCGCTCGTGGCACGCCGTGCAGAACGACTGTGCGCGGTGACAGCTGTCGCACTTGGTCGAGTCCATGCGCGCCTGCACCGGGTGCAAAAGAACGTAGTCGTTGGGGTGCACCGCCAGTGGCTTTTGCAACGAATCGTGGCAGGTCTGACAGTCGCGCTCGGCATGACACTCGGAGCAGATCTTCCGATCGAGCGCCGCCCGAGTGCCGTGGGTGAGCTCGTAGCGCGGCCCATGGTCGATGCCAAACGGGTTTCCCTGGGTGGGCCGCATGACGCCCTGCACGAAGCCCACTTGAAGCTTGCCGCTGGGCAGCGTGGAGTGGCACACGTCGCAGGCGGCGGAGGCGAAGGTGCCCTCATGGCAGATGAGGCAGGTCTCCATCTTCGGCAGGTGCTGCCGGGTGGCCAGGCCGATGTCGAGCATGTCGGTGTGACACGACTTGCATTCAATCTTCTTGTCCACGTGCACCTTGTGATCGAAGAGCAGATTGGGCGCGGGGAACTGCACCTTGACGACGTCCTTGGGCGTCTTGGGGTTGTAACCGACGTGGCAGACCTCGCACTTGGCGGGAGGGTCGACCTCCTTGCCCGACTTTCTCGCCGCCTCGATGTCGTGGCACGACTCGCACTCGGCGTGGATGTCGCGCTTGCCCTTCTTGTTCAGCGAGTAGCCGGGCAGGAGCATGTCCACCGCACGAACGCTGGTACGGGCAGCGTCATGGCAGCTCTCACACTCGGCCCCGTCTTCGATGTGCTGGCCGTGGTCGAAGGACAGCGGCATGACTTGAGGCGGGTAGACCGCCAGTGAACGCTCGCGGCCGGTGGCGGCCAGCGCCAACCCAGCGCCGAAGAGGAGCGCCACGACCGCCGCCACCACGACCTTTTGCGCCCGGTTCATCAGAGCGCCGCCTTGAGGTCGAAGAGGAAGAACATCTTGGTGTCGGTGCGGGTGAATGCGTTCACGTTCTGCTCGAGCACCATCGAGATGCGGGCCGAGGAGGTGAGCATGTAGCTTCCCCATAGCTGCGCGCCGAAGAAGGTGCCCCGAAGCAGCGGGTTGAGCCCGTCGGTGATGTTCGCCACCGAGAGCCGGGCATCGAGGGAGTACTCCCCGTGAGAGGGAGCGAACCCTCCGGTGAGGTCTCCCCAAATCTGACGCCCGCCAAAGCCGCCCTTGTAGGTCACGTCGGCGGCGGCGCGCAGCACGCCCGCGCGAAACTGCGTCCCCACCGCACCACCCAAGGATTTGCCCTGGGGAAGCGCCGGGTCCTGCAGCGCCCCGAACACCCCTAGGTCGGGGTGGATGGGCTCCGAGTAGAAGTCTCCCACCACCTGCAAGTACCAACGAAACGGGCCGACCGGCGTGTAGTCGAGCCGGGCCCGCGCGCTGTCACGGGGAGCCGAAGCGAAGTAGAGGAAGATGGAGTCGGCAGAGAGCACCGGCCGCACCCGCATCACCTCGGCGCTCAGGGCGTATTCCTCGCGGTCGAGGCGGGCCAAAAGCCTTGCCTGCGCCAGTCGCGACATGAACAGGTCGTACTCCACCCCGCTCACCACGGTGAGGCCCCGGCCCTTGCCGTAGCGTGCCTCCGCCGCGACCCGCTCGAGGTCGGTCTTGCCCAACACGATGCCCCGGCGATAACCCACCGAACCGGAGATGCCGCCCATGTTCTCGGCGAACAGCTTGGCGCCGTACACCGGCTCGATGTCGTCGAGCTCGGCGCCCGTGCTGACCTGGTCGAGCGCCTGACGGCGGGCGTCACTCTCTCGGGTGCCGTCGGGCTGGTAGACCGACGAGCCCAAGAGGCTGGCGCCTTTTACCCACAGACCGGCGTACGCTTCAGCCCCGAACCCCGACGCGTGGAGGTAGCGCGCCGTCACGCCGTCGAAGGCCATGTAGTCCATCAGATCGATGTAGACCTGCCGCCCGACGCGTACGTGGAGCTGCTTGCCCCGGTAGTGAACGTTGGCGTACAGCAGGTCGGCATCCTCGGAGCGCAGGCCGTCGACCTTGGCGGCTTGGCCCCGGGGCAGGCCCAAGTCGGCGTACACGCGGAGCGACGACTCGAAGCCAATCGGCTGCCCGGTGATGATCTCGAACGCGTCGAGGCCGAGGTACTGCACCAGGCGCCGGCGCGGCAGGAGGGTGGGGTTCAAGGGGTCGGCCCCGCTGTAGCCACGGAACTGATAGGCCTGCGCTTCGGTGCGCGCCTCGATCATGTAGGCGGCGGCGAGGCCTAGCTGGGGAACCAGCGCCATCGCCGCCGCGGCCACGGTGGCGAGGGCTGCTCGATGCGCGCTCAAGGGCTTTTCTTTCCCATCCCTTGCCCGAAGCACCCTTTCGGCCCCCGGACGGCGGCAGTATAGCCAAGCGGCGTTCATCGCCCAGCACTTCTACATGGTTGCCTACCTTGACCGCCGCCTGCCTCCTCGCCAAGAGTCCTTGCCCTTGTTCCCTCTCGAAGGCGAGCCTGCACCCGAGCGTCGCAACGTTCCGCCGCTTCTTTTCAGCGTGGCTTTGGCGTGCGTGGCGATGGCGCTCTTCATCGGTGTAGGAGCGACCACCCAAGTGCTCAACGTGGGCTTTGGCCTGTGGTTTACCGAGGTGTTCATTTTTTTCGCGGTGCCCTGGGTGGCGCTGCGGCTGACGGGACGCTCACCACCAAGGCACACCGGGCTGTCCTACCCCGGGCTCGCGCCGCTCGGGTTCGGCTTTCTATTGGGCACGGTGAACTACTTCGCCTGGGTCGTTCCACTGCAGTTCGTCTCGCACCTTTTGGCCCCGGAGTGGATGAAAGAGCTGTTCGACGCGGCGCAGATCTTCAAGAACCAGACGCCCCTGGAGCTTTTGGTCATCATCACCGGCGTCGGGCTGGCCGCTCCGGTCTGCGAGGAGGTCTTCTTCCGGGGCACCTTCCAACAGGGGCTGATGAGCCGGCTGCCAGCCCCCTGGGCGCTGGTTGTCACCGCCGCGGTGTTCAGCGCCTTCCACCTCGATCCGGTGGGGTTTTTCGCGCGCTTCGAGTTGGGAGTGCTCTTCGGGGTGCTGTTCTGGAAGAGCGGCTCGGTGTGGCCGGGCATCGCCGCCCACGCGGCCAACAACCTGGTGTCGACCGCCCTGTACTTTGCCCTCGCGGGTGCCGGTGTCGAGGAAGAAGAACCTGCTCCACTGGCGGTGGCCACCTTGGCACTGGTGGGCCTGAGCGCGATGGCGGCGGTGGTTCAGGTAGGCCGACGGTGGAAGGCAGCGTGGAGAGTCCCCACTCCCGCCATGGACGTGCCGGGCCAGCTACCTTTGGCCAAACCGCTGCGGCTCGTCGTTCCCTGGCTTGCTGCTGCCGGGGTGTCACTCTTACTGCTCTTCACCGTCGACTGGCGCGGGGTGCAGCTCAACCTGTGGGACGTGCGCCACCGGTTGCCGCCGATGAAAAAGGACGCAACGCTGGAGGAAAAGGCCAACCGGAAGGCCCTCGACGAGCTTCGGAGCAAGGCCCGACGCGGTGAAGTTTCGCTCGAGGAGTACCAGCGGAGGCGAAAGGCCTTGGCCGAGCAGCTTTAGGCCGGAAAGTCACAAGAAGCGGTAGCTCTTCACGGTGAAGATCGGCCCCACCATCGCCGCGGTGAGCGCGTGGAGATCCACCTCCCCTTCTGCCTCGATGCGCGCGCCGTCCTTCTTGAGCTTTCGGTCTCCTCCAGCGAGCTGGTAGGTGCGCCCATCGTCGCCTTCCAGGGTCCATACCCCCAGCTCCACATCGCGAAAGACGACCGTCCCCGAGAGCTTCACGGGGTCTCCTTCTTGAGCATCGCGCGGGCGACCACCACGCAGATGAGCACGTTCACCACCAGCCAGGGAACGGCGAGGAAGGTGAACGGCATCCACGCCAGCGCCGGCGCCTTGGCCCATACGGCGTAGCCGAGAAAGCCGGCGAAGCCGATCGCCAACCCGGCAATCACCGGCCTTAAGGCCTTGGCCTTGATGGCCACAAGCGACGCCGTCACCGGTATGAGCGCGCTGTAGAAGATGGGGTTGGCGAGCTTGCCGCGGCCGAAGATGATTCTTTCCCAGTCGGGAATGGGAATCGCCGCCGTGCCCAATACCTCGCCCGCTGCTCCGCCTGGACTTCCCAGCCACTTCACGAAGAAGAAACCCACCGAGGCGGCGAGCAGGGGCAAAAAGAACGCCGGCCGCACGAGCACGTTGAGGTAACCCGGCCGCTGTCGCTTGCCCAAGGTGAGCAGGACCAGCACGAGCAAGCCGAGCGCCCAAAGGAGCGGGCTCCAGATGATGCCACCCGGGCTCGCCCCCAGCGCGGCCAGCGAGGCCTGGGCATCGAGGAGCCCGTGCCCGTACTGCTCACTCCACCCCGACTGCCCGTCGGCCGCCTTGGCGGAGACAAAGAGCGCCTTCTCCACCTCGTCGGGGCTCTTGGCGCCCGCAGCGAACAACAGCGCCGCCACCCCGGCGACGTGCGGTGTCGCCATGCTGGTGCCCTGGTAGTAGGCGTAGATCGACCGCGCGGGGTCTTTCGGATCGATGGTGTTCTGCAACACCCCGTTCTCTTCGCCCTGACGTTTGTTGCCGCCCGGCGCGGCGATGTCGAGCTCCTTGCCGAAGGACGAGTACGGCGCCCTTTTGCCGTCGGCCCCCACCGCCGCCACCGCCACCGAGCCAGGGTACGCCGCGGGGTACTCCACCCGGCCAACGCCGCTGTTGCCCGCCGCGCACACCACCACCGCCCCCTTCTTGCGCGCATATGTCACCGCGCCCTCCATCACCTCCGAGCGCCCGCCACCACCGAGCGACATGTTGATGACTTGCGCTCCGTGATCGGCAGCCCAGCGAATGGCATCGGCGATGTCCGCCGAGGTACCACTGCCGAAGTGGTTGAGGACTTTCACCGGCATCAAGGCGGCCTCGTATGCCACGCCGGCCACTCCTTCTTTGTTGTTGGTCGCCTGCGCGATGGTGCCCGCCACGTGAGTGCCGTGCCCGTGGTCGTCGTTGGGGTGCTCGTCCTTGTTCACGAAGTCGTAGCCCTTCGCGAACTTCACACCTTTCAAGTCGGGCACCTGCTTGAAGTCCTCGTAGTCCTCGTACGCGATGCCCGTGTCCAGCACCGCCACCACCACCCCCTTCCCCTTCGAGAGGCCCCAGGCGGCGGGCATTTGAATCATCCTCAGGTTCCACTGCTTGGGGTACAGCGGATCATTCGGCGTCAGCCCAGTGTCGGTCTCGCCCACGTCGATGAACGCCGCGCTGGGAGCCGGTGGCACCGAGTAAACCATCATCGGCTCAGCGGTCTCGACGTCGGGGCTCTGTCGAATACGGGCCAACGCCGCATCGACGTCGGCGACGCCTACCGCCACGGTGACGCCGCTGTCTTCACCCACCAGCGTCGCGAACTCGAGGTCGACTCCCCAGTCCTTTTCCCACCCGTCGAACTGCGCCTTCGTCGTGCCATCCTTGAAGTCGACCACGATCGTCCCGGGCACGCGCGCCGCGGGGTCGTCCGCACCATCGGCCGAGGTAAAGCCGCCACATCCAGCGGCGACGAAAAGAAGGGAGGCTCCGAGGAGGAGGCGGTTCGACATAGGTACTCCTTTCAGCCCAACTCGCCCGATACGAACGAACAGAATAACGATTGGATCCAGTGGAAAGTCCGGAGGTTCCAACGTAGTGAATTCAGCGCCTTAGCGCCGAGCCTCCCTCGTCGAGCCTCCGTAAAAAGCGCACCACCGCCTTGCCCACCTGCGGTAGCGAGCGGTGGAAGCGGGCATCGGCGCGTTCGACCACCTCGAGGGTTCCTCCCTGTTCGGCCACCGCGGCGGCGAGCGCGGCGCGTGGCAGGGTATCGTCCTCCTCGGCCACCACCACGCACACCGGAAGCTCGAGACGGAGTAAGTCCTCCGGGCGCAAGCCCACAGGAGCAATGAAACACAACCCGGCCAGCGCAGGGTGCTCCTTCGCGAGCCGCTTCGCCGTCGTCGACGTGCCGTCGACCGCTGCCACCGCCACGCGGGGCGTCCCGGTGTTCTCCTCGAGCAACCGCAGCGCTGCTTGGGCATCAGCAAGCAACGTTTCTCCGTTTGCGCGCTGCCCCTGACTGGCGCCGACGCCGCGAAAGTTGAAGCGCAAGGTGGGGTGACCGGCCTGGGCCGCCGCCCACACCACCTCGGCGCAGAGGACATGGTCCATGCTGCCCCCTTCGGAGGGCGAGGGCGGCAAAACGAGCAGCGGCGGGCACGCCTGGCCACGATGGGAGAGGCCCTCGAGCACGAGGTCGCCCACTGGAATCAGCGTGGGGCGTTCGAGAAATTGGCCTTTGGTCACCATTGCTTACGCAGTTGACTCTGTTGCGGATCTACGACTATCACTCGCGCGGTTTTGCCGGGAGGCTTTCACAAAATGGGGTGGCAAATGAAGACCTGCTCTGTGGTCGTGTTCTGCGTAGTGGGGTTGATGACTGCTTCGTGCGGGTCGCCCAATCGGACCTACAAGATCGCGATCGACACGACGCCTGCACTCAGTAGCAACCTGCCTGCAAGTTGCTTCTTGAACAGCCAGAGGCCGACCACCAACCTCGTTCAGGCCGTCAACGTTCGCGACGGCGCCGAGTGGGTCATTTGGGATGGACCAGAAGGCAAGCAGTTCCTCGACATCACCGGCAGCATTCCGGCCGGCGCTCAACTCGGCAACTCTCCAGCGTTGATGGTCGGGAGTATGATCGAATCGTCAGATTCACGGACATTCGCTCAGACGATCACCGAAACGGACACCGCGCCCGCGCCCGGCCAAGCCATCGCTACCGTTTCAACCAAGCTCACCATCAACTTCGACGATCTTGGGTCAACCGCCAGAGGGACAATCTCCATCATTAGTGAGTACGCCTGCGCTGGGACGAATTGTCCAAATCCGGCCCCATACGTGAGCGTCTGCCAGGCTGTGCTTCCTTTCGTTGGTCGCCGCATCGATGTTCAGAACGAAGCGACCCACAAGTCATAGGACCACCCGCAGCACCAAAAACTTGAGGTAGCGGCCCTCCTTGAACTGCAAGCGAATGGGGTGGTCGGGGGGCTGGTAACGCTCCTCCACCAGCGCAAGCTCGACCCCGGCGTTGTAGGCGCCCTCTTTGACCGCCTCGAGGAAGGCCTCGGGGGTGACGCGTGCCGAGCACGAGGCAGTGGCGAGCAACCCATTGGGCCGAAGCACCGCGAGCGCCTGACGGTTGAGCGACGCGTAGCCGTCGAGCGCCGCCTGTACGGCACGCTGGCTCTTGGCGAACGCGGGAGGATCGAGAATGACGAGGTCGAAGGTACGCTTCTCCGCTTTGAAGGAGCCGAGCAGATCGAATACGTCGGCGGCGAGAAAGTCGTGCCGCTCGGGGGCGAGGGCGTTTTGGGCGAAGTTCTCGCGGGCAAGGGCCACGGCGTCGGCGTCTTGGTCGACGGAAAAGACGCTCTTGGCGCCACCCAGCGCCGCGTTCACCGAAAACCCGCCGGTGAATGAAAAACAGTTGAGCACCTCGCGGTCCTTCGCCAAGTGGCGCACCAGGAAACGGTTCTCGCGCTGGTCGAGGAAGAAACCGGTCTTCTGTCCTCGGTACGCATCGACGAGAAAGGTAGCCCCCCGCTCACGGATCTCGATGAGCTCGGGCGCCGGGGGCCCCCAGAGCATGCGCCCTGAAGGTTTCTCCTCGTCGACGTCGGCGTCATCGCGGCCCAGCTCGTCGCGACCAATCACCCCGCGTAACCCCTCCACCGCGCCGCGCAGCGCCTCCACGATGAGCGGGCGATAGGGGTTGAGCCCCGCCGAATAGAGCTTGAGCACCGCCCAGCCAGCGTAGAGATCGACCACCACCCCCGGCAGCCCGTCACCCTCCCCGTGCAGGAGACGAAAGCTGTCGGTACCGGAAAAATCGATGAGTGCCCGCCGCTGCGCCAGCGCCGCTGTCACCCGACGGCTGAAGAAGGCGGCGTCGATCGTCTCCGAGGGGTCGCGGGTGAGCACGCGCACCGCGATCGCCGAGAGCGGGTCGTAATACCCTCGGGCGACGAACTTGCCGCCCTCCGTCAAGTCCACCACGCTGCCAGGAGGAATCTTCGGCAGATGTGCGAGCGCCTTCTTGAAGACCCAGGGGTGCCCGGCGCGCAGGTGACGCCCCAGCCCCTTTTGCAGCTCCAGGCGCACCACGTTCATGGTGTGTCCCGGGCAACCAAAATCGCGGCGGCCAGCTCTTCGAAGCCCGCTCCCTCGGCGGCGGTGGTGATGAATGCCGGGGGGTGCTCGATGCGGCCGAGCACCTCGCGAACGTTGGCGACCCCCACCGAGAGCGGGAAGGCGGCGAACATCGGCGCATCGTTGAAGGAGTCGCCGGCGTAGACGAAGCGCGCGTCGTTCGCCGCCAATGACAGCTTCAGCTCGCGGCGCAGGTAGGCACGCACCATGGAGAGCTTGTCGAACTGGCCGATCCAACAGTTCACGTGCACCGAAGAGCGCACCGCGTTCACTCCACGGTGAGCCAGGTGCGCCTCGAGCCGATCGGCCGCGCTCTGCCCCAGCTGCACCTCCTCGTTGTAGTCAATCGCCAGGTCGACCTCGGTGTGCGCGCTGTCAGAGGAGAGTCGCGCTCCTTTGACCAGGGCGAGGGCCTTTTGTACCTCCCGCCACAGGCGCACCCTGTTCCTTCGCCGCACGGCCTCGCTCTGCGCGTAGACCTTGACCAAGCGCCCTTGGCGGCGGGCGTAGTACAGCCCGCCGTTTTCGACGATCACCCCATCCACCGGCAAGGTCCGCGCCCAGCACTCCCCCCACCCCGCCGGCCGGCCGCTCACCAACACCACGCCCAGCCCTGCCCTCCTCAGCGCCTCGAGCGCCCCCACCGTGGACGACCGGAGCCGGTTTTCGGTAGTGAGGGTGCCGTCGACATCGGTGAAGACGGCGAGGACCCGCGAGAGGTCGGCACGGGCCACTTCTTTGGGCATGCGAGGTGCCCTTTGCGCCATCGATCTCAATGGAGCGCCAGGGCCGCGAGCAACTCGGTGAAACGCTGCAACTCGGACTGCAGTTGCTCCCGACCTAAGCTGACGGGAGGGTTCTTCTTCGCACGGCGAAGGTATGCGTCGAGCTCGTTTTCGCGGCCATACAGCCCATGCGCACGGGTGATTGCCTGGCTGAAGGTAGCGCAGGCCAGCTTGAGGTCAGACGCGGCCTGCTGCAGCGCCCGCTCGATCATCACCCCGCACGCCGCCGAGACTTCGCGATCGTGCCAGAGAAAGATCTCCCGCTGGTTGACCTGGGCGAGCGACTCGACGAACTGAACGAACGGCTCGACCAACGCCTTGAGCTCCTTTTGCGCCAGGTGCGGGCGCTGCCCATGCTCATTCAGGGTCTGTCGAAACTCGACCAGCACCCGTTTGTCCTGTGCGCGCATCGCCCTGTACGCTGCCGTGCGCCCAAAGGCGTCCAGCTCCTTTTGCAGCTGCTGGACGTTCCATTGCACATCTTCTAGTTCCGCTTCATCGACGGACGCGCGCCGCGCCTGCAACACGCGAATCAGGTCTGCCACCGCTGCCCGCACCCCGACCGCGGCCGCGACCTCTTCGTCGTAGAAAGGCACCACGTCCTTGCGGTGCACCTCGACGAAAGCCGAGGCGGTGTCGTACACCATGGTGCCGATTTCCTCCCGGAAACGCGATCGAAACGCCTGCAGATCGGCGAGCAGGTTCCAGCGGTCAGACACGACCTGGGGGCTGCGCATGCGTTCCCCCAGTTGGGTGACCTGCTGCGCAAGCGCGTTGCAGGCTGCTTGGAGCGCCTCCTCAGCTTGTCCCGCCCGGTGAGCGTCGACCGGCTTGCCCGCCTCCTCAGCCACGCGCGCCAATACATCGCCCAATCCACCCGGCGGGTGTGCGGGGAAATGCTCCCGAATCACCATCAAAAGCGCATTCACGTCCACCACCGTGTCGCGGATGACCGGAGCCATCTCCTCCCACAGGGCGAGGTCGGGGGAGCTCTCCACGGCAGCGCTCTCGTACTTCACCAGGTCGATGTCCGACAGGCGTTGAATGGCGGTGGCGGCAGCCAGGTACACCTGGCGCAGCTTGGCCGCGTACTCGCGGTCAGGCAGGCCTCCGAGTACCTCTTCCAAGCGCGGCGAGAGCGTGAGCAGGCCTTCAGCTTCCACGACAGTGACAGTCTAAGCGCAACTCGTCGCGCGCGCCGGGTTTTGGTACACGCCCCGCATGGTTTCTATTCATGTTGTCGACCCCGAGGGACGCCTCGAGCAGGGGGGAGAAGCGCTCATCGACCGGCCAGGTATCAAATGGATCGACGTCGAAGGCCCTGACGCGCCGACGCTCGAGCACCTGGCTACCCGATTCGGGTTGCACAAGCTGGCGGTCGAAGACTGCCTTCACCTCGACCAGCGGCCAAAGCTCGAGGAGTACCCCAACCACCTGTTCGTCGTGATGCAGAGCTTCACCGCCGCGCCCGACGACCTCTGTGCGCTCCAGTTCCACGAAATGCACTTCCTGCTCGGGCCTGACTGGGTCATCTCGGTGCATGAGCAAGCCAGCGTGGCGTGCGAAACGGCGCGAAAGCGCCTCCAGACTGAACCGGGGCAGACCTTGGGACGTGGACCGGACTTCGCCATGTACATGCTCGCCGACGCGCTGGTGGACCAGAACTTCTCCATCCTCGACCGCTTCAATGACGAGCTGGAGGACTTGGAGGACCGCATCTTCTCGGCGCCCGAGCAACGCCACCTAGAACGAATCTCCCAGCTCAAGCGGAGCCTGGTGTGGGTACGCCGGGTGCTCTCGCCGCAACGGGACATCGTCGGCCTGTTGTCGCGCCGAGGCCTACCGTTCGTCCAAGAGCGCACCACGCTCTACTTCCGCGACGTCTTCGACCACTTGGTGCGCGTATACGAGCAAATCGAGGCCGGGCGCGATTTGGTGGCCAACGCGATGGAGGCCTACCTCTCGGTCATGGCCAATCGAACCAACGACATCACCAAGCAGCTCACCATCTTCGCCTCGATCTTCCTTCCCCTCTCCTTTCTCACCGGCTTTTTTGGACAGAACTTCGAGGTGCTCTCTCAACCCATCTTTCTGTGGGGTGTCGTCGGGTTGACGGTTGGCTTGCCGGTGGGGCTCCTCGGTTGGTTCAAATACCGAGGCTGGCTGTGAACGAGGAGGCCCTTTGCCCACGCTGAACCGAGACGGTATCACCCTGCATTACCTCGACGAGGGCAAGGGCCCCCCGCTGCTCCTGCTCCATGCCTTCCCCCTGAGCGTGGACAGCTTCTGGCCGCAGCTTCAATCGCTCACCGTCAACTACCGCCTGATCGTCCCCGACCAGCGTGGCTTCGGTAAAAGCGGCGTCGGCGAAGGTGCTTCGCAGATGTCGATGCTCGCCGAGGACGCCTCGGCGATTCTCGACGCTTGCGGCATCTCTTCGGCGGTGGTCTGCGGGGTATCGATGGGAGGGTACGTGGCCATGGCCCTCTTGCGTCTGGACCCTGGGCGAGTACGGGCGCTGGTCCTCATCGACACTCAAGCCGGCGCCGACGACGAGGCGGGGAAGGCCAAGCGGGAGGAGACCGCCCGCGCAGTGGAGCAACAAGGCACCCAAGTGCTGGTGGAGTCGCTCTTGCCGCGCCTGCTGTCGCCGCGCGCCAAGCCGGAGGTGAAGGATCGCCTACGGCGTGACATCTTGGCCAACTCTCCCCGAGGCGTAGCGGCGGCGCTGCGTGGCATGGCCCTACGCCTCGACAGCAGAGACATACTCACGCGCTACGGCGGACCCGCGCTGGTCGTGATCGGCGAAGAAGATGTGATCACCCCGCCGGCCAAGGCCGAAGAGATGGTCAAACTCATCGGCGGAGCGAAAATGGCGCGCATTCCCGGCGCCGGGCACCTGTCCCATCTCGAAGCGCCTGAAATCTTTCACCGCAAGCTTCACGCGTTCCTCACCCAACTCCAATAGAACGAGGGCAGAAGAAAACTGCGGCGACCGCGTTCCGACGAAGGGCCCGGTGTGCGAAAGGAGCAATCGCATCACCGGGCCTTCGTTGGTCGTTCACTTCAGGCAGGGACCGAGCTCGAGTCCTCGGATTCGCTCCGTGGGTCAAACTCATCGCCATTGTGGCCGTTCTTCGGCTTGCGTGAGCCCGTCGAGAAGAACTCGACCACCGGCTCCAAGTCCTTAGCGAGCCGAATGTCCAGCCGGCTCATCGCAGTCAGAGCCGAGTAGCATGCTGTTGCCATCGACCAAGTCTTCGACTGGGCATCGAACAGACTGTCATCGAGGGCCACAAACAGCCGCTCGGCCTTGTCGCGCAGCGGGCGAATACGCGCCGCTCGCGTCAGTTGTTCTTGAATCTGCTCCGCGTCGACGGGCAGTTTCACCGCATGGCGTACCATGACATCCGCCAGATGGAGAGCAACCCACTCGCCGTCGGAGCGCATCTTAAGCATCTCCCCCCGGTTGTCGATGTGGATGGCGAACTGGTCGACGCTCTCCAGCGCGGCGTCGATGTGGCGCTCTGTCTCTTGGAACTGCTTGGGAGTGATGCAACCTTTGTTGGACATGTTCGTCCTCCGTTTTGGTCCGGCCTATCCGGACGTCCGCGCGAGACTTCACAGGGCGTGCCCAACGTCGCGGTGCTGTAACCATCGGCAAACGCAGACAAAAATTGGCGGCGGTCCTGCGGGCTACCGTCTCGCAGGCCACGAAAGGACCGTCGCCACGGACGATTGGCGGCGGATGGACGAGAATTCTCATCGTCAGGGTTCGACGTCGAGCCCAGAACTCGAGAATTCTCGACCTCCGGGTTCGAAGACGAACCAAAAGTCGAATTTTCCGTTCGTTGGGCTCGATCCCGCGAATGGTCGGTTCGCGGCATGCAACCCTCGACAGAGGCTACCCATATTCACCCGTCCTACGATGGGGAAGGGAGTCAACGGAAAGTGGGCAGCGGAGTGTTGTCTACCGCGCGCCCGCTATGGCTGACAGAGCACTTGCTCGCCCGACACCGTGCAGGAGCGACAAGTGTTCGTCTGCACCAGCTGGCCCTGGCGACACTCGAGAGTGGCCGTGCCGCCGCTGGCACACAGGCCCTTCCCTTCGGCAGTGGAGGCGCAGGCGTCGCCCGCGTTGTTGGCGCTCATGTCACACTTGATGATGTCGCCCTCGCGCTTGCAGCCGTTGGGACCACGGCAAGGCAGAATCGTCCATCTCCCTGCCTTGCACTCCATGGCCGACGAGCCATCGACGCAAAGAAACCCCGTCTGATCGCAAGAATCACCCGGCTGGGGGCCTCCGCAGGCGGGCAAAACAGAGGCCACCGCCGCCAACAAAATCACCTGAACACGATGCATGCGCTTTCCCAAGTGAGTGAAATCCGGCCGGACGAGGCGGCGGACTATGGTCGGCGGCCGAGGAAGAATCAACTCCCCAACGTTTCGGAGAAGAAGCGCCGGAAGTTCACCCCCAGGACTTTTTCCACCCTCGCCTCGGAGTGCCCGCGGCGCAAGAGCGCCTCCGTCAGCCGCGGCAGATCGCGCACGTCGCGCATGCCCTCGGGCAGAGGCACCATGCCGTCGAAGTCCGACCCCAGCGCGACACTCTCCTCGCCCATGACATCGAGCGCGTGCTCGATGTGACGAACCACATCGTCCATCAGGCGTCCCCCCAGGTAGACCGTTGCGAAGATGATGCCCATCACTCCTCCTTTGTCGGCGATTTTTCGCAACGCCTCATCGGGGAGGTTCCGCCACGAGGGCGCCGCGCCAAAAACACCGCCATGCGAGCAAAACGGTCGCGCGGTGGGGTGAGCCAAGACATCGGCCAACGTCTTGGGCGATGCGTGGGCCACGTCGACCGTCATACCCGCCGCGACCATCTCGTCGAGCACCGACCGGCCCAGCGGCGTCAAGCCGCGGTTGCCCATCAGCGGGAAGGAGGACCCGCCCAGCTCGTTGTTCCCCAGGTGCGTCAGGCTCATGAAGCGAACCTTGCGCGCGTACAGCTCACGCACCCGCTCCACCCTTCCTTCGAGCGCGTGTGCGCCTTCGATGCCAATCACCGCCGACAACCGGCCCTGGCGGAGGTTGTCTTCCAGCTCTTGTGCGCTCGACGCCAAGGCTACCTTCCCCCCTGAGCGTGCGCAGAATTCGGAGAGCCGCTCGATCTGCCAGGAGGCGCGTGCCCACTCGCCTCTTCGCGCCGCGCGCGGCCACCCACGGTGCGCGGCGAACAAGGGAAAGCCGCCGACGAAGGGGAAGCCGCGCGTCACCACGGTGAAGCATTGAATCTTCACCCCCGCTTCGATGAGCCGCGGAAAGTCGACATGGCCTTCCTCCGACGCGACAGAGAGATCTCGGTTCCACATCAGCGAATCGGCGTGGCCATCGGCGATGCACGTGCGCCGATGCAGGGCGGCGATCGGGTCGTTCACCATCGTGGCTCCCGTAGCAGGTTTACGCCGGGAGCGGCCACCTAAGAGGAGACGCGTGGCACTGGCATCTCGCCTACCGCCAAAGATAGGGTGCCCGCCCTATGGCGCACTCCCTTTCGAGCTTTCTCTTTGACAGCTGGCAAGCAGGCAAAGGCAAACCTGCGGTTCTGGTCAACCCCTCCACCGAAGAAGTCGTGGCCGACACATCGACCGAAGGGCTCGACTTTGCCCGTGCGGTGGCCTTCGCCCGTGCCGACGGCGGCAAAGCCTTGCGCTCGCTCACCTTCGCCCAACGTGGTGAGATTTTGAAGAAACTGGCCAAGGCGATCGGTGACGCCCGCGAGGAATTGATTGCCATCGGGATGGCGAACGCCGGCAACACGCGCTCCGACGCCAAATTCGACATCGACGGTGCCGCGGCGGCGCTGATGTTCTACGCCGACCTCGGAACCAAGCTGGGAGAGATGACGGTGCTGGCCGACGGCGAGGGCGTACCCTTGGGGCGCTCGGCGCGGCTGTTTGGGCAGCACATTCTGGTGCCGCGCGAGGGGGTGGCGGTACACATCAACGCCTTCAATTTCCCTGCATGGGGGATGGCTGAGAAACTGGCGGTGGCCTTGCTCGCCGGCATGCCGGTCATCAGCAAGCCAGCGACCGCAACGGCGCAGATGGCGCACCGCATCGCTCAACTGTGGGTGGCCTCCGGGGCGCTGCCCGTAGGGACCTTCAGCTTCGTCTGTGGCGGCGTAGGAGATTTACTTCTCCACCTCCAAGGCCAAGACGTGGTGGCCTTCACCGGCTCGAGCGCGACTGCCGCCGGGCTGCGGCGCCTGGAGAATCTCGCCGCCCAAAACGTGCACGTGAACATCGAAGCCGACAGCCTCAACTCGGCGATCCTCGGGCCCGACGCGCCGAACGGCTCGGAGACGCTTTCTCTCTTCCTCACCGACGTGGTGAAAGAGATGACCCAGAAGGCCGGACAGAAGTGCACCGCGGTGCGTCGCATCTACGTGCCCAAAGAGCGGCTGGAAGAAATCGGCCGCCTCTTGGCCGAGCGCCTCGCCGACGTGCGCGTAGGTAACCCTGTCGACGACAAGGTAACGATGGGGCCCTTGGCCACCGCCTCCCAGCTCGCGGAGGTACGCGCTGGCATCGACCGCCTCGCACAGGGAGCCGAGCTCGCCCTCGGCGGCACGAAAGTGGTCGATGGCTTGGGCGCGCCAAAAGGCAAGGGCTACTTCGTCGCCCCTACCCTGCTGGTGCGGGCGACGCCCCAGGCGAGCGACCCGGTGAATACGCACGAGGTGTTCGGCCCCGTCGCCACGTTGATGCCGTATGCCGACGCGCGGCAGGCAATCGAGCTGGTCGCTGCGGGGGGAGGCGGGCTGGTGTCATCGGTGTACACCGATGACAAGACCTTCGCGCGGGAGGTCGTGCTCGCCCTCGCGCCTTTCCACGGCCGCATCACCATCGGCGGCGAGAAGCTCGCGGGCCAGAGTGTCCCTCCGGGAGCGGTGATGCCTCAGCTCATCCACGGCGGCCCCGGGCGCGCCGGCGGCGGCGAAGAGTTGGGCGGCACCCGCGGCATGGGGCTTTACCTACAACGCGTGGCGCTCCAAGGGCACCGCGCGCTCGTCGAGCTGCTCGCGGGGGGGAAGGCTTCAGCCTAAAGAGCTGTCAGCCCCCGTCTCCTGCATCAGCCCCGCCGTCTCTTGCGGGACCGCCGTCGCTGCCACCATCGCCATCGCCCGCATCACCCACGATGTCGCCGAGGCAGAACGGTGCCCCGGACCGAGTCCAGCGCGCAACGAGCAGCCGCTCAGGCGTGGTGACCCGGGGAATGGCGCCCCCGTCGGGGTGCTTGGCGTTGGGTGGAGGCATCGAGTCATCCGACACACGCGCCTGGATGCGCCCGGAGAAACCGGCGGCGCCGGGCACGCCTCCGTCGAGAGGCGCGTAGATGTCCAAGCGGAAGGTGGTGGGTGAGCCCGCGTAGCTGGGAGAGGCGTTGTGGCAATTGGAGACACAGCTCCGATCGAGAATGGGCTTGAGGTCGTGGCAGTAGTCGACCGGCACTTCTTCGCCCGCGTCGAAGGGGCGCGGCAGACGCAACAGCTCACAGGTACCCGCGGGCCCGCGCACGCTGGCGCAGACGTACGGCTCGGGGCAATCGGCCGAGGTGTTGCAGCTCTTCCCCTCGAAGCTTCCCACGCCAATGACGCAACCGGCGGCCAGCCCGGCCAGGGCAGCTGCCAGTGTCCACCAGTCCCTCCTTGATACCGCTGCCTCGGCCATCCGCTCCTCAGTTGTTTTGGGCACCCTGGGCGATCCACGCCCGCATCATCTCGATTTCGCACGCAGGTAGAGTGACGCCACCGCTCGGCATCTTCGGCCCGCAGGTCGTATCGATGACCTTGCGGTAGAGCGAGCTACCCATGGGGTTTCCCGGAGCGACGCGCACCGGCACGGTGGCGAGGCACTGGGGGGCGACCGTGGGACGGTTGATCAGATCTTGGTAGGTGCCGCCGTCACGGTTGCCGAGGTTGAGCTGCCCGTCGGTTCTGGTCGTATGGCAAGGGGTGCAGAAGCCGTTCCACTTTGGCAAGAGGTCGCGCGAGAGGCTGATCATCCCACCGTCGAGGCAGGAAGCCCCGGCGTCGACCGTACCGCCGCCACAAAAGCCCAAGTCGGTGCCGCCATCGGCGTAGGGCGCGCCGCCGCCAGCCCACAGGGTGAGCACCTGCATTTCCTCGGGCGTGGGAGTCGTGCCGCCTGGAGGAGGCATCGGCCCATTCTCGCAGCCCGGCAAGGTCGCCGAGTTGGCGCAATCTACCGTGCGTAACTTGATGCGCGCCGCCATCGCTTTGGCGCCGTTCTTTCCTGCCACACCGTCGTAGCGGTCGAGCACGAAGTCATCGCGCTGGCTGCCTGACGTATCCGTGGTGCTGTGACAATTGGCCAAGCAGCTGCGATCGAGAATCGGCTTCACGTGTGAACAGTAGGTCGGGGGGAAGGCCCCGCCGGTAAGGACAGGCCGGGGGGGGAAGATGACCTCACAGCTCTTGAAGCCGTCCGCCCGGTAGACGACGCAGGTGTAGAAGCTCTCCACAGTTCCGTCCGCGCGCGTATGCCGGGGACAGTCTTCGTCGCTTTCACACGGCTTGCCGGCATAGTCGTCAGTGGCGATGAGACACCCCGCGACGAAGCCCGACAGGAGCGCGGCCACCACTCGGCTGGACCTGAACATCGAATGACCCTCTCGATCCACCCCTTCTAGTCCTTAGAAGTGAAAGGTGAGACCCGTCTTTTCCAACGCCGGCTCCGGGACGAGCTCCAACACCAGCGCGTAGGCGAAGGTGACCGCGGCAAGCCCGTAGAAGAGGTTGGCAGTGGCCGCCGATTGGCGGGCGCCGTTGAGCGTCTGCTGCGCCTGGCGAGCGCTGGCAATGGTCTCCGCCCGACGGGCCTCACCCTGGGCCGAGTAAGCGAACGCCAGCCCGCCGAGCAAGAGAACCCCGCCGCCGATGAAAGCGTAGCGGTGGCGCTTTCGGCCCACCTCCAGCTCGGGCAGCTTGAACGGAAGCGCGATCGCCCGGGGCGCGTCGGAGTCTTCCCCCTCCTCTTCCTCTTCCTTACCGGCGTCTTCCTCCGTGGGCTTCTTGCGCTCCGCCTCGGTCCCTGGGCGCCGGGAGCGCCGTTCCATGGCGGCTTCCTCCGCGGCTGCGGCATCATCGTCTTCATCGGCGTGGGCGGCTCTCGGCCACGTCAGATTCACCACCAGCAGTGCAGCAGTCAGCCGCCCAAGGAGCGTTGCCATGACGTCCCCCACTATACCCAGCCGTCCGGACGGCGAGTGATTCGTGGCCGTCTTCCTTAAAAGAGGGATGCCCACCGGCCTACTTGACGCGTTGACAGGCCGCCGCTTGGCCGGTAACGGTCCATGGCCGTGAAGCTGACGGTCAATGGTCAGGTCCGAGAGGTCCCCGAAGGCACGACGCTGGCGGGGCTACTGGGCGAGCTAAAGGTAGAGGCGGAGCGGGTAGCGGTGGAGGTGAACGCCGAGCTCGTGCGCCGCGCCCGTCACGCCGAACGCCATCTGGCAGAGGGCGACGAGGTCGAAATCGTCACCTTCGTTGGCGGAGGCTAGAGAGGAGCATTCATGGTGCTGCCCCAAGACAAACCGCTGACCATCGCAGGAAAATCGTTTCGGTCGCGCCTCATCGTGGGCACGGGAAAGTACCCCAGCTTCGAGGTGATGAAGCTCTGCCACGAGGCCAGCGGCGCCGAGTTGGTGACGGTGGCGGTGCGCCGGCTTGACCTTTCGGCCATGGGCGAGGCAGCTCTGCTGCATTGGATCGACACCTCGAAGACGGCGCTCCTGCCCAACACCGCCGGCTGCTACACGGCCGACGACGCCATACGCACCTGCCGTTTGGCGGAGGAGCTCGGCATGAGCAAGTGGGTCAAGCTCGAGGTGCTCGGAGACGAGCAGACCCTGTTCCCTGACGTGGAAGAAACGGTGAAGGCGGCCAAGGTGCTGGTGAAAGAGGGCTTCACCGTATTGCCTTACACCAGCGACGATCCGATCACCGCGCGCAAGTTGGAGGACGCCGGCTGTGCGGCGGTGATGCCCTTGGCGGCGCCCATCGGTTCGGGTCTGGGCATTCGCAACCCGCACAACCTGCGCCTCATCTTGGAGAAGGCGAAGGTGCCGGTGATCGTCGACGCCGGCGTGGGCACCGCCTCGGATGCCGCGATCGCGATGGAGCTGGGCTGCGACGCGATTTTGATGAACACCGCCATCGCTGGCGCGCGCGAGCCTGTGCGTATGGCGGCGGCGATGAAGCAGGCCGTCGAGGCGGGGCGTGAGGCGTACCTCGCCGGGCGGATTCCCAAGAAGCTCTACGGCTCCGCCTCCAGCCCAATCGAGGGGCTCATCGCGTGAGGGCCGCGAGCCTTCCCCGGCTCGTGGTCATCACCGATTGGTCGCTCGGCCGCGAGGTGCTTTTGGCGAGACTGGAGGCAGTGCTCGAGGCCAGCCCTGCGGTCGCGGTGCAGCACCGGCATCCTGGCGCCACTGCACGCGCGCTGTTCGAGGAGGCGCGGGTGCTCCAGGCCCTCACCCAGCGGCGAGGAAACGCGCTCTTCATCAACGGTCGCCTCGACATCGCCCTGCTCGTGGGAGCGCACCTGCACCTGCCAGCGGATGGACCGTCCCCCGCCGAGGCGCGAGCGCACCTGGGCGAACGATGGCTGAGCGCGGCGGTCCACGACGAGGCCGAAGCGCAGGCGACGAAGGGAGCGGATTTCGCGCTGGTGAGCCCGGTCTTTTCGCCCGGGTCGAAGCCCGGCGATACCCGCTCAACGCTAGGTGTAGAGGGCTTTCTCAAATTGCGAGCGCGCTTGGAGTGTCCGGCCTACGCGCTGGGGGGAATAGACGCGACGAACGTCTTTGGGGGCGCGGATGGAGCAGCGGCGATTTCGGGCATCCTCTCGGCGTCAGACCCCGCGGCGGCCGCGCGAGCCATTCTGGCAAAGCTTTCCCCTCCCCCGCCTTAGCTTCCAGCTACAGTTTTCCTCGTGACCGAGCTGCGGCCGATGTCGATGGGGGAGCTGATCGACCGTTCGGCGACCTTTTGGCGGCGCCACTTCGGCGTCCTCTTGCGGCTCTACCTGGGCTTTCAGCTCGTCCAGTACGTGGTGACCAAGCTGTACGTGTTTGCGATGGCGCGGTGGTTTCCCATCTTGCGAGGCGGCGTCCAAGCCATGCAGGTGACCCACAGCGCTCCCGAGGAGGCGCTGCGCCAAGTCTTCCTGGGTTTCGCCTCGGGCGGCGGCACGATGCTGGTTTACTTCCTGATAACCTGGTTCACCGCGGTGGCCGGCACGCGCTACGCCGCCCGCGCTTACCTGGGCACACCCATCACGCTCGGCGAGGCCACGCGGGCCATGTGGCGCCGCGCAGGGACCATCGTCGGTGCCTTCGGGCTATCGCTCCTGTGGCTACTGGGCGTGACACTGCTTCTGATGATCCCCGGCGCAGGCCTCACTTTGGCGGCGGCCAGCAGGGCCGACTCGAACCCGGGGGCAGTGGTACTCGCAGGAATGGGCGTCGCCCTGCTGATGCTCGGCGTCGTCACCGCGCTCTTGTGGTACCTCCTACGCTTCTTTCTCACCGCTCAGGTCATCGCCATGGAGGACCCGGGAGCCGTCTTCGCGGTTCGGCGCTCCGGCGCGCTCGTCTCCGGCCGCATCGGGCCGCGCGTGACCGACTGGGTGAAGATTCGCGCCACCATCCTCGTCACCGTGGTTGCGCTCATTCTCACCGCAGTGGGCTTCGTCGCCGGACTGCCGGCGCTCCTTCTCAACGTTGTTTACGGGAGAATCTTCGATCCGGTGAACGCCGACCCCGACGCCGTTCCCCAGGCCCTGCTGGTGCCCGCAGAGCTGCTTCAAGTCCTGGCCGCATCGGCAATCGGCCCGCTGTACGTGGTTTTCGGAGTGCTCTTCTATTTGGACATGCGCGCGCGGCGCGAAGGGTTGGACCTCGAGCTACGCCTCGATGCCTTGCGCAGGAAGGCCACATGAGCGCGCTGGTGGCGTGGTTCATGGTGCTGAGCACACCCCCTCCTTCGTGTGAAGCTCCCGCCCAGCGTGCCGCGTCGTGGAGCACCCTGGCCACCGGTAACCGCGAGGAGCTCGTCGCGTCGATTTCGGCCGCAGAAGAGGAAGTCGGCCCGGTGCTGCTCCTCGAGGACGAAAGCGCGCTACCCCTTCCGAAGCTGGCCGACGTCGCCGGCCGCCGCCTTCTCCATGCCTGCGCGCTGTTGGCAGCGCCTTCGGAGCCAGCGATCGAGCCCGCGCGCCAGCGCCTCTCCCAGATACTCGACCGCCCTGAATTCGCCCGTGCCCGCATGCGCAACACGAACGTTCTTCAACGGATGTTTTTGTGGCTCCAGAGCTGGCTGAGCAAGCTCTTCGAAACTCAGGGGGCGGCAACATTCTCCAATTGGGCGCGCGCCGCCGTGCTGGGAGCTGCCTTCGCCGCCGTCGGCGTGGCCGGATTCCGGTTGGCGCGTACGCGGAGGCGAAGGAAAGAGCCCTCGATGTCGCCCGCCTTGGGCGAGCGCTTGCCGTTGGAAAACCCTGTCACCCACCTTTCGAACGCGCGCCGCCTGCTCGAGCCTGACCCTCGTGAGGCGATTCGTGAAGGACTCTTCGCCCTCCTTTCCTCGCTGGAGCGTCGGAGGCTGGCTCGCCCGGACCGGGTGAAGACCAACCGGGAGCTCGCCTCCGAGTTGCCCACGAGGGGAGCCCCGCCCGAGCTGACCGAGGCGGTAGGCGGATTGGTGGGCTGGTACGACCGCGCCTTCTACTCCCTGGAGCCGGTCGTCCCCCTCGAGGCACGGCACTTCGTGGAAGAGGTCGAGCAGCTCATCGGAGTCACACCATGAGCTCCTGGCGCGTCTGGGGGATCTACGCAGCGTTGCTCGCCTTTGCCGCTGCCACGGGAGTCGCCACTCGCGCCACGAGCACCGCCGACTCGTCGCTGCCCTCGGTGGAGAACGCGGGGCCGGCGGGGCTCAAGGCGCTCTTTCTCTATCTCGCCGAAGGTGGGCACCCGGTGCGAGCGCACCGGGCCAGGCTCACCGAGCTGCCCAGCGACACGGCCGCGCTCGTCCTTGCCGCGCCCACTGGCCGGGTGGTGGAGCGCGAGGAGGCCGAGGCGACGGCCAAGTTCGTCGAGGCCGGTGGGACGCTCGTCTACCTCGCGCCTCGCTCGCCGAGCCGGCCACAGCCTTGGCTGGAGGACTGGCTCCAACTCTCGCTGGCGGGTCTCCTTCTTCCCGACAGGCAGGGGGGAGCCGACGATGTGAGTGGTGCGACGGTGAAGGTGGACGCCGCCGTGGGGCTGGCACGGGGGACGAAGGAGCTCCGGGTCGGAGCCGGACAGCTGATGGACGTGGGCCACGCCAACGCGCTGCCTGTGGCCCAGCGCGCGCTGTGGCGAATCGGCCTCGGGAAGGGAGAGGTGTGGGTCGCCAGCGGTCCGGATCTGGCAGAGAACCGCCGATTGGAGCTCGCCGACAACTTGCGCTTGTGGGAAAACCTTGCCGCCCGCGGGCCGGTGCTCTTCGACGAATTTCACCACGTCGCCGCCCCAGGCCCGCCGCTGTCTCCGGCGCTTTTGGCCTTCGCGCTCCAATTTCTCGCCTGCGCCGCGGTGTTTGCCTGGGCCAAAGGGGCTCGTTTGGGCCCCGCCCGGCCACCGCTTGTCAGGCGGCACCGGACCAGCCTGGAGTACATCGTTTCCTTCGCCCACCTGACACGCCAAGCACGGGTAGAGCGTGAGCTTCTCGCCGAGCAGCTCGCCCAACTTCGCGTGCTCTTGCAGGAAAGACTGGGAATCGCGGTGTCGCTCTCCGACCGTGATGCGGCGCTGGAGCTGGAACGCCACTGTCAGCTTCCCGCGCCCAACATCGAATCGCTGTTTGGACGCGCACGTGCGGCGGCTCCGGGTCTGTCTGCCCACGCCTACTCGGCGCTTTCGCGCGAGCTGGCCCGCCTCGAGCGAGTGGTGACCGGCCGCACCCGGGAATCAAGCCGTGCTCCATGAGCTGCCTGACTACCGCGATCTCGACTCGAGTGGCGAGGCGCGCGCCGCGGCGGCCCGTATGGACGCTCGCGCCCGCGAGAGGGCCTCCCACGAGCTCTTCGAGGTTTTGGTTCGACCGCTGCTTTCGCCTCCACCGCGGCGCGTGCTGGAGGTGGGCTGTGGCACCGCTGCGCTCGCCCGGCGCATCGCCCGCGCAGCGCCCGCCGCCGAGGTGCTGGCCTCGGACAAGAGCGAGGGCATGCTGACGGCGGCGAAGCGCCACCTGGAAGCAGAAAGTGCCCGCATCGTCCTTGCGCGCTGGGACGTCCTCGACGAGCCCGCATTCCCCTTCGGAGACGAGCCGTTCAATCTCATCGTCTCCTCGGTGATGGTGCCGTACCTCGACGATGCGCATACGTACGAGCTCGTTCCCCGTCTCGCCGCGCGGCTGCCACCTGGCGGAGTGCTCGCCTTCATCGAGCAAGACCTCGCCAGCGCCTCGCTCCACCACCCATCGAAAGAGCTGGTGCGGCGGGTGATGGGCTCGGGAGGGGTCGACTCCAAGCAAACACTCGCCCTCGGGCTTCGGCCGGTGCTGCGCGCCGCCGGATTGACGCTCCTGCCATGTGCTTCGTTCTTGTGGGTCGACGATGCCTACGGCGCGTACTGCCGCGACCTCTTCCAGCGCTTCGCCGACGCGGCCTTCGAGGCCGAGCGCATCAGTGCGGAGGAACGCCACACCTTCCTTTCCACGCTGGAGGCGCTCGCGGCCGACCAGGAGTTTTACTACGGAATCGTTTATCACCGGGTAGCGGGCCGCAAGGCGTGAAGGCGGCAGCGCGTCTCCACTGCCTGGCGAATCTCCTCCACGCGCGCCTCCCAGCTTTCGTGGAGCACCTTCTGCGCCCGTGCGCGCAAAGGACCGCTTCCCTCCTCCAGGCACTCGGCGACCTTGCCGGGGAAGTCCGCGCCAGAGCGCGCGATGCGGCACAGCCCCAGCCGCTCGACCTCGGGGATGGATGAGGACACCACCGGTAGCCCGGCGGCGAGGTACTCGCGCACCTTGAGCGGGTTGGCGTTGAGGGTGAGCTCGTTGATGCGAAACGGCATCAAGGCAACGTCGAAGCCCTTGCAGTAGCCGGGGAGCGAAGCGTAACTGCGCCTCCCGAGGATGCGCACGTTGCCAAGCCGCGCCAGGCCCGTCACATCGACGTTGGGCGCCACCTTGCCCACGAGCGCCACGCTCCCGTTGGGATAGGCGCGGGCGCAGGCGGCGATGGCGTCGAGATCGACCCAGTCGGCGATGAGCCCGAAAAAGCCGAGCACCGGCCGAGGCAGATCCGCGATGTCTGCCGGGACGGGGGTCGTCTCGTCGCAGGCGGTGACGAAGTGCTGAAAGTCGACCCCGTGGCGCACCAGCACCGTATTTCTGTGCAGGCGCGTCTTGCTCTCGAACAGGCGCTCGGCCGAGGTGATGCACAGGTCGGCCTTCGCCAATAGCTGGCGCTCGAGCTCGGCGATGTGCCGCCCGTTGGCGTCGGAGAACGCCGAGAACTCATCCACGCAGTGGTAGACGACCAGGTCTTCTCCCAGGGTGCCCGACACGGGCGCCGAGGCAGGGAGAAAAGACCAGGAGATCGGTCGCCGAAAGCCGAGCTTTCGCATCGCCGATCGCACCTGCATACGTAAGAGGTACCCGTTTGCCGCTCGCACCAGATGGGCGCCGTAGAAAGGAAGCGCCAGCGGCGCGAGCACGAAGAGGTTTGGCTCCACCTCGCGCACACCGGCGGCGAAGGTGCGCAGCCTACGCAAGATGCGCGAGACGTCGTGCGCGTTGGCCCGGGGAGCGCGGTTACCCACGCTGTTCACCCAGAGGATGCGGTTGTCCCGGGAGAGGATGCGCATGATGTGGACCTTGGAGAGCGGGTCACCGTCCCAGTCGTTGGAGAAGACGACGAGGTCTCGACCCGAAAGGGCATGGGAAGCATTCATAGAAGCTCCTCGTACAGGTGGAAGAGGAAGGGTCCCGCGTCAGGGCCTGCGCTTGGCGGGGGACGCCGACAAAGCGCCGTTCCCAGCGCTTCGACCAGAGCGGCCTCATCGCCCGCGCGGAAGGTGGTGACTCCCGCCGGCCTGGCCACCACGTTGGAGGCCACGCACGGAACACCCAGCGCGAGCGCCTCCCGCACCGACACCGCGTCGCCGTCGACCAACGTGGGGCGGACGAAGAGGTCGCACCCTCGCAGGAGCGCCAGCGCCTGGTCGTGCGGCAGCTCACCGAAGTCCTCCAGCACCCCTTCGACCCGCTCTGCGCGCGCCGCTTCCTGAAAGGCCCGGTGGCGCGTGCCGGGTCCGAACACCGCCAACCCCAGATCGGGAAACATCTGGAGCGAGCGCCGCAGCGCGCGAAACATCAGCGCGCGGCCGTAGACGGGTGAGGGGTGGTGCGCCATCGCCAAGAGCGGGCTTCGCCGTCGCCGGACCTCGTCGAACCCTGCGGGCGGCTTCCCCGGGCGCACCTGCGAGGCAAGAAACGCCGGGTGCATTCGAACTCTTTCCGCGGGGACCCCGAGCTTCACCAGCGCCTCCGCAATCGGCGGCGACACCGCCACCACCCGCCCGTAGGCCTCGGCCGCCAGGCGCACCAACAAACGGCGGCCGAGGGACCTCTCCACGAAGCCAGGGAAGAGGCCGGAGTGGAGCGTCAGCACTCTCCCCACTGGGGCGGGACACACCGAGACCACGGCGGCGAGCATCCATGCCATGGAGTTGTTGCCGCTGGTGTGCAGGTGCACCAAGTGACCCGAGGAGGCCAAGCGCGAAAGCTGCGCGACCAGCGTCTTGGGGGTGCGCGCGCTGTACACCCCGTCGCCCTCATGCCCGCCCTTGCCTACGTCGAGCACTTTGACGTCGGCGCCTTTTTCGCGCAGGTAGTCGAACAGTTGCCGCACATGTACGGCCACCCCACCCGGCGGCGGCGGGTAGTCGCCCACCAACACCACCTTCACTCACGCCCTCCTCGACCGGCGCAAGCTATGGACGCCCTGGGTCCGAGGGAAGTACCGCCTCCAGCCCAAGAAACCGCCGACGGAGACGCCGACGGCCTTGAGGACGAGGAAATACCCCGCGGTGAAGGTGCCGCCCACCATCGCCAGCGGCAAGAGCCGGTACACGAAGGTGTGGGGCAGCCCATCCCAAGCTGCCTGCGAGACATGGCGCGAGGCCACCACACCGATCGCCGCCACAAAAGCCGCCCCCGCGCCCTGGGCCAGCGCCCGCCACGGCGCCAGCTCGACCCACCCCACCCTGCGCTCGGGCGTCGAGAGCGCGGCCGGCAGGCGCACCACCAACATCGCCTTGCCGACGAGCTCAGCGGCCACCCAGGAGGCGATGCCACCTTGCATGCCGAACGCCTTCACCCCGAAGTAGACCATCGGCGCGGTGACCAGCGCCTTCACCACGTACGACGCGAAGATGTGCTGCGTCCGTCCCCGCGCGCGCAAGGTGCCGTCGAGGGGGAAGATGGCCAGCGGAATCGCCAGGACGCACACGCGGAAGATCGGCACCGCCGGCAAGAAGCGAGTACCGAAGACGGCGCCGATGAACTCGGGGGCGGCGGCGAAGAGAAAGACTCCCAGCGGGAAGAAGACGTACGCCAGGTGCGCCACCGCCTCGCGGAACTCCTCTACGCCCTCGGCCCCTCGGCCCGTGCGGTCGAGCTCCCCCAGCCGCACCATCAGCACCTCGCTGGTGGGCGTGTAAAGCAAATCGACCAGGGGCAGCTGAAAGCACCCCACCGCGTAGATGGCGAACGCCGCCGGCGTCACCACGCTGGAGACCATGAACTGATGGGCATAGGTCTGCGGCACCGAAAACAGCACCGCGGCTCCAAACGGCGCCGCGTACGCCAGCTGGCGAGCGAAGCGTCGGCCATCGAACAACGGCCCCGATGCGCGCGGCACCACCAACGCCCAGCAGACGAAAAGCCGCGCCACCGAGTAGACGACCACTGCCTCCATCAACTGGTGGAGCCCGTGCCCCAAGAGCACCGGCAAGACCAGCACCGCCGCGCGCAGGCCGTCGGAGACCAGGTAGGCGATCGCCGACTGCCGTGTCTTGCCCTGCGCGGTCATCGACAGCTCGAGCGGCAGCGCCCCCAGCGTGCAACCGCAGTAGAGGGCGAGGCTTGTCCGGTGCTCGAGCAGCTGCGGGTTGTTGAGGAGATGGGCGATCGCCGGCCCCAGGGCGAAGAGCGCCACCCCGGCGAGCGTCCCGGCACCGGCGAGGAACACCAGGGTCTGCACGAAGTACGGCCGCTCTTCACGGGCGCGGGGGATGAAGTAGTACAAGCTCTGCGCCATCCCGAAGGGCAGCACGTAGTAGAGCGACTGCGCGATGAGGAAGAGCTGCTTGTAGGTGCCGTACTCGGACAGCTCCAGGGTGCGTGCGAGCACGAGGGGAATGACCAGCGTCAGGCACGCGGAGAGGAAGCGGGCCATCACCAGAGGCCCGGCGCGCGTCAGGAAGCTCCCCGAGGCCGCCGGCATCGCCTCACCGCTGCGCTGGGCGCCGTCCCAGCACCGGCCGTGTCATGCCCAGAAAACCGAACACGTCGTCGAGCTGGCACGCGGTGAGGGCCGGCGAGTATTCCCCCAGCGCGCCCAGGCTGAAGTTTTCCCACAGCACCTTGCGCTTGAGCGTGAAGGGATCGCCGCCGATCACGTTGGGCAAGTCCTCGGTGGTCACCGCCGAGCGAAAGCCGTGGCGCACCAGCGCGGCAATCAGCGTGTCCGAATACCAGCCGTTGCAGTAGGCGAAGTCGCGCACGGGGCTGCCCGTCTCGCGCTCGATGGCCGCTTTCGACTCCGCGAGCTCCTGGTCGACACGCTGGGGCGGCTCGAGGGTGAGCACCGCATGGTTCACCGTGTGGGCGCCCAAGGTGAAGCCACGCCGCGCGAGCGCGCGAGCCTCCTCCCACCCCATCACTTCGCCCTGCTCGGGCGGCTTTCCCTCTCCCAGCTGCCGGGCCAGCGCGTCGATCACCTCGCCCAGGAGGTCGCAGGGGTACTCGGCGATGAAGTCGTCGAGCGCGGCCGACGGGCTGCGCGCCCCGGCGAAGATAGGCTCGAGCAGCACCGCCGCCGCTGCCGGCAACCCCTGGTACCAAGGCCTCGCGCCGCGCCCGCGCATCACCGCCACCAGGTGGAAGAGCCGGTCGTGGTGGAAGCGCCGCGAGGTGCCGACGAGCCCCGACGGTAGGTACACCACCGCCGGCACCCCCATGCGCTCGAGCACCGGGGCCGCGTGGAGCACCACGTCGCGGTAGCCGTCGTCGAAGGTCACCACGAACAGGTCGCGTGGCACGCGCCGCCGTCCGGAGAGCACCTCGAGCGCCTCGTCGAGAGTGGCAAACTGGTAGCCCGCGTCGTGCGCCTGCTCGAGGTGCTTGCGGAAGGTCTCTCGAGAGATGAGCAGGCCAGGAATCGAGCGCTGATGCTGGGCGGTGAAGTCCTCCACCACTCGGTGGTAGCTGACGATGGCGACCCGGCGGCCTCCCGAGCGAACGCGCCGCGCCGCGGCCACCACCCGCCTCAGCCCACTGCGGTGAACGAGCTCGGCCGTCATCGCTTTGAGGACCCGCCGTGCCGTGCCGTTCATCTCCCTCCTCCCGCCCCTCGGGGCCTGCGTTGCACCGCAGGTGCCACCTCGGCCGGTCGACTGGCCGACGGTTTCCTCGGAGGCCAACGGTAGAGAGGTGCCCACGAGGGAGAAATTCCTTCTCTGCCCGGTGTTCCAAAGCTCCCGAAGCTTGGAAACCTCGGTGATTCGCGCTACCTACGCCGCCGTGGCGACGACCGCCCCGGCCCTGGAAATTCACGACGTGAGCAAGCGCTACGCAACGCGCTGGGCGGTGGCCCGGCTCACCTACACCCTCCCCGCCGGCACCTCGCTGCTCCTCACCGGACACAACGGCTCGGGGAAAACGACCCTTTTGCGCCTTTTGGCTACCGCCACCGCGCCTACTGCCGGACAGCTGCGCATCTTGGGGTTGGACGCGGTCGGTGAGCGCGAGGCCCTGCGTCGCCGGGTGGGGCTTTTGTCGCACGCGAGCTTTCTGTACGAGGACCTCACCGCCGAAGAGAACTTGATGATCATGGCTCGGCTGTTGGGTATCGGCTCGCCGGGCGACGCCGCGGCCGTGCTGCTCACCAAGGTCGGGTTGACCTCCCGCTCGAGGAGCCCGGTGCGCCAGTTCTCCGCCGGCATGCGTAAGCGTCTGGCGATTGCGCGGCTTTTGCTCAAGACACCCGAGCTGGCGCTGCTCGACGAGCCGTTCGGCGAGCTCGACCCCGCGGGCATCGGGCAGATGGAGCGCTTCATCGCCGAGCTGCAGGCCTGCGGCACCACCATCGTGCTCGCCACTCACCTCATCGAGCAGGGTCGTGCGCTCACCCGCGAGCGGCTCCATTTGTCCGAGGGACGGGCGGTGGCGGCGTGAGCGAGGTGGCCAAGGAGTTCAGGCCCGCTGCCCCTCACCCCTCCCCTCTCCCAGAGGGAGAGGGAGTCTTGCGCTTCGAGAGCAGGAAGATTGGGTTGTTCGCCGCCGCCTTCGCGGTCTTCCGCAAGGACTTGCTCATCGAGTGGCGCACCCGCGCCCGGCTCAACGCGCTCGTCTTCTTCGCGGTGGCCACCTTGCTGTTGTTCTCGTTTTCGCTGGGGGCCGACACTCAGTCCTTGCGCCAAAACGCCTCTGGTTTTCTCTGGCTGGGGGTGCTCTTGGCCAGCGTGCTCTCGCTCGGTGAATCCTTCCGCGTGGAGACGGAGAACCACGCGCTGGAGGGGCTTCGCCTCGTCCCCACCGACTCGCGGGCGATCTTCGTGGGCAAGGCGCTGGGGAACGCGGCGCTGCTCTTCGTCTTGGGTTGGGTGCTTGTGCCCCTGCTCATCGGTGTCTTCGACGTGACAGTGACGCTGGGCCTGGGACGCCTGGCGGGGGTGCTCGCCTTGGGCTGTCTGGCGATCGGCGCACCCGGCACCGTGTACGCGGCCATCGCCTCGAACGCGCGGGCCCGCGACGTGCTTTTGCCCTTGCTGCTCTTCCCGCTCATGATTCCGGCGCTGGTCGCGTCGGTGAAAGCCACCTCGGCCGTACTGCAAGGGGACGCGATGGGCGACTTTCGCTCCTGGCTGCTGCTTTTAGGGGCCTTCAATCTGGTTTACTGGGCGTTGGGGTTTGTGCTCTTCCCGAAGGTCGTCGAGGACTAAGCCGTGCCGCTCAAGACACCGTTGTTCCTGTTGCTTGGCGTGGTGGCGCTCTTGGGCGTGCACTTGGCCGTTCCCGTCGCTCGCAAGCATGTGTGGAAGGCGTGGGCGATCATCGGGGCGGCGATGATGCTCTTGGGCAGTTGGCTGGGGCTGTGGGGCACTCCCCCGGAGCGCGAGATGGGCGAGGTGTACCGCATTCTCTACATGCACGTGCCACAGGTGTGGATGGGAATGCTCTGCGGCGGCACCGTTGCCGTCTGTTCGGTGGCGTACCTAGTGAAGAAGAGTTGGACGCTCGACGCGCTGGGAGAGGCCTCGGCCGAGGTCGGCCTGCTCTTCGGCTCGGTCGGCGTGCTGTTGGGCTCGATCTGGGGCCGGCCGACCTGGGGGGTGTGGTGGACGTGGGACGCGCGGCTGACCACCGCGGCGATCATGCTCCTCATCTTCGCTGGCTATCTCGCGTTGCGGCGATTCGTCGACGACCCCGAGAAGCGCGGCTTGCTGTCCGCGGTGCTCGGCATCTTCGCCGGCGCCAACGTCATTCTCGTCTACGTGTCGGTGAGAATTTTCCGCACCATTCATCAAGTTCAGTCGACACCCGAGACGGTCGACCCGCTGATGACCATGGCCTTGCGTTGGAACGCCACCGCATTCTTGGCGGTGATGCTCACCTTCCTCTGGTGGCGCTACCGGTTGGCGCGCGGCCGGCTGGAGCGTGAGCTCGCGCTTCCCCATGCCTTGCCTGCCGCGCCGGCGGTGTCGCAAGCCGCGCAACCCGGAGGCACCGCATGATGCTCCTCGTTTGGGCCGCCAACCCGCCGATGGGAAGAATTCAGGGAGGCTGGGAGTACATCTGGGCCGCCTATGCCATCACTTGGGCGGCGAGCACGATTTACGCGGTCTCGCTGTGGTTGCGGGTCCGCCGGCTGCGCGAAGACGGGGGCACGGCGGACAAGGAGAGAGCCCGATGACGTCAGTGGCCAAGAACCGGTTCATCTTGCTCGGTGCCCTGTTGGTGGCAGGTGGGGCCCTGGGGTTCGTCGCCTTCAGCGAGATGGGCGAGGATCTCGTCTACTACTGGAGCCCGGGAGAGCTCATCTCCAAGGGTGACCAGGCGGTGGGCCCCACCATTCGTCTGGGAGGAATGGTGAAGAAGGGCAGCATCGTGTGGAATCAAACGCACACCTCGCTGGAATTCCAGGTCGCCGACGGTTTGGCAGAGGACGCCAAGAGCGTGCGGGTGCGCTCGGAGCAAATTCCACCGCAGATGTTCCGTGAAGGCATCGGGGTGGTGGTCGAGGGCACCTACGACAAGAGCGGGGTGTTCAAGACGCAACGTCTGATGGTCAACCACTCCAACGAGTATCGGCCTCCCGCCGCGGGTGAGTCGGCCGCGGAGCACATGAAGGTCGTGGAGAAATCAGCCAAGTGAACACGACCCTGGGATACGGCTTGGTTCTCGCGGGGCTGGCCTGCGCGATCTTCGGCGCGGTGGTCGGTCTGTGGACGGGCATGACCCGCCGTACATGGGCGCTCAAGTGGGTGCAATACGCCACCTACGGCTTCGCCGCATTCATGCTGCTCGCCAACGCGGTGATGGTCTACGCGCTCGTCACCCACGACTTCTCGGTGAAGTACGTGGGCCAAGTGGGCAGCCGCGCCACGCCCACCGTGTTCACCATCGTCTCGCTGTGGTCGGCGCTGGAGGGGTCGATTCTCTTCTGGGGGTTGGTGCTCGGGGCGTACTTGTTCGCGTTCGCCTTCACCTACCGCAAGGAGCACAGCCGCTACATGCAGCTGTCCTTGGGTGTCATGCTCGCGATGGCGGTGTTTTTCGCCTTCCTCATCGCCGGGCCCGCCGACCCCTGGTTCTGGAAAGCGCACGTCATCGAGCAGCTCAAGGCCGCGGGGCAGCCGTTTCCCCCGCTCGATGGGCCGGGTCCGAACCCTCTCTTACAAAACCACGTGCTGATGATCGTCCACCCGCCGATGCTCTACTTGGGCTACGTGGGCATGGTGGTGCCCTTTGGCATCGCGGCGGGGGCGCTTTTGCGCGGCGAGCTGGGCGACTCGTGGATGGTCCCCTTACGCAAGTGGACCTTGGTGCCCTGGCTGTTCCTGTCGATTGGCATCATCCTCGGCTCGTGGTGGGCGTACGCCGTGCTCGGCTGGGGCGGCTATTGGGCGTGGGACCCGGTGGAGAACGCCTCCTTCCTCCCCTGGCTCACCGCCACCGCCTACATGCACTCGACCATGGTGCTCGAGCGCAAGCGCATGCTGAAGCTGTGGACGCTTTCGCTCGCTCTGGGGAGCTTTTTGCTCACCATCGTCGGCACCTTCATGACCCGCAGCGGCGTCTTCAACTCGGTGCACTCCTTCACCCAGTCGGACATCGGGCCCACCTTTTTAGTGTTCATCGCGGTGCTGCTCGTCTTCTCCATCGTCTTGCTCTCGGTGCGTGGGCATCTGCTCGTGGCCGAGAACCAGCTCGATTCCGTCGTCTCGCGCGAAGGGTCGATCCTCCTCAACAACCTGGTGTTCGTGGCGATCACCTTCACCGTGCTTTTGGGCACCATCTTTCCTCTGGTCAAAGAGGGGCTGTTCGGAGAGCGCATCAGCGTCGGCGAGCCCTACTTCAACAAGATGGCGGTGCCCGGCGGCCTGTTGGTGCTCTTTCTCATGGGCGTGGGGCCGATGCTTCCCTGGGGCGAGGCGCGTACGCAGACCCTTTTGAAGCAGCTGTTCGCCCCCACGGTCGCGCTGGTGGCGACCTTCGCCGCCGCCTTCGTCTTCGTGCTCCGAAGCCGCGGGCTGGGGGTAGGAGGCACCCTCTCTGAGCACGGTCTGGCCCTGTTCACCTTCGGGCTGGCGGGCTTCGTCACCGTCATCACCTTGCGGGAAATGTTCCTCCCCGCGCGGCTGCGCATGGCCGAGAAGAAGGAGAGCGCGTGGGTCGCGGTGGTGCGCAGCGCCAGCCGGGCCAACCGGCGCTTCGGCGGCTACGTGGTGCACTTAGGAATCGTCGCCATCATCGTCGCCGTCGCCGCTTCTTCCTCGTTCAAGCTGACCACCAGCGGCACCGTGCCCGCCGGCAAAGCGCTCTCCGTCGGCGACTATCAGGTGCGCTTCGACGGCATTTCCCAGGGCAAAGAACCGCACCGCGACTGGACGGCGGCGAACATCACCATTCTGGGGCCCGGCGGGAAGAGCGAGTCGCTCACCGGCCAACAAGGCCCGCGGATGAACTTCTACGAGCGCAGCACCGATCCCGTCGGCTCGCCGGCGGTGAGGCCCAAGCTCTTCGAGGACGTGTACGTGTCGCTCCTCGCTTACGACGGCGCGAAGAACACGGCCAGCTTCAACACCTACGTGTTCCCGCTGGTGGGGTGGATTTGGTACGCGATTCCGCTCTTGGTGCTGGGGGCGGCCATCGCCCTGTGGCCTCAGCGAAAACAGGTCCCCGTGGCCGAGGCGCCGGCGCCCTCCTCCGATGCTCCGCCCCCAGTGAACCCCGACCTGGTGGGCTCACCATGAGCGCCCCGGCCTCTCCTTCCGGCCTGAGACGGTGGAAGTGGACCATCGCCTTCAGCCTCTTTTCGCTGGGGCTGTTGTTCGTCTTCTACAAGGCGTTCGGCACCAACCCCCATGCGGTGCCTTTCAAGCTCACCGGCAAGCCCGCGCCTGCCTTCACCTTGCGCCGCTTGGATACCGGCGAGGCGGTGAGCCTCGAACAGCTCAAGGGCCGACCGATCGTGATGAATTTTTGGGCCACCTGGTGCGGCCCCTGCCGCATGGAGCACCCCGTGCTCGAGTGGGGCCAAGAGCAATTCGGCGACCAGGTGCACTTCCTCGGGGTGGTGTTCGAAGACACTCCGGAGAACGCCAAGGGGTTTCTCCACCGGGCGGGCGCGAGCTACCCACACCTGGTCGACCCCACCTCGGGGGTAGCGGTGGACTACGGGGTGGCGGGGGTGCCCGAGACGTATTTCATCGATGCGTCAGGAGTCATCCGCGGCAAGTACGCGGCTCCCATCGACCCCCAGACGCTCTCCCGGCGCATCGGAGAGCTGGTGGCAGCCAACGGCGCCCCACCGGGGGTGATCAGATGATTTCTCTGGCGCTCGCTCTGGCCCTCGCCTCGGGTCAGTATGCTCCCCAGCGGCTTGCGGGTGACATGCTGGCGCCCGAGCAAGAGGCGCGGGTGCAAAAACTCGCCAAGCACCTGCGCTGCGCGGTGTGCCAGGGGTTGTCGGTGGCCGACTCGCCCTCGTCGATGGCTCGCGCCCAGCTGGAGAAGGTACGCGAGCTGATCGCCGAAGGTCGCACGGATCAAGAGGTGATCGACTACTTCGTCGCCCGCTACGGAGAATGGGTGCTGCTTCAGCCCACCGCCCAGGGCGTCAACGCCACCGTGTGGGTGGCACCCGCGGTGATGCTCGTGTTCGGGTTGTTCGTCATCTTGAGCCAGGTGAAAAAACGCGGAGCGAAGACGACTGACAAGCCCCTCGCCGCGCCCCACGAGGACGACGAGTATTTGGCGCGCGTCCGGGCGGAGCTGGAGCGATGAACGAGACGAACTGGATTCCCGGCCTGGTGGTGCTGCTCGCCGGCTTGGTGGCGGGGGTAGTGTTCGTCCTCCTGGCGCGCCGGAGCAAACCGACGGCGGCGAGCGACGGCGACGCCACCCTGGCTGACCTCGATGAGCGGTACCGTATGCTCCTGGGCCAGCTCAAGGAGCTTTCGGCCGAACGTCACCACCTGGGCGAAGAGCGATACGCCTTGGAGCGCACGCGGCTCGAGCTGGCCGCGGCTGCGGCGCTCAAGGAGAAAGACCACCACCTGCGCGGGGTGCGCCACCAACAGGCCAAGGCGGCCGCGCGAGCCGAGAAAAGGGAACGGGCACAGCCCGACGAGCCCCAAGGCTTCTTCGCCAAAAATCCGGCGTTCAAGGGCGCGCTGTGGGGCGGCGGCGTGGTGCTCTTCTTCGTCCTCCTCGGTGTTTTGTTGGGTCAAGAGTCGAAGACCCGCGTCGACGAGATGCCAAGCTCGATGAAGCCTCCGAGCGAGGCGCCTCAAGAAGACCTGCGTTTCCAGGGGGCGCTCGAGCGGTTGAACAGCGCTCCGGACGATCTCGGAACCCTCGCCGAGGTGTCGCACGAGCTCATCCGCCGACAGCAGTTCGACGAAGCGCAACGGCTCAACGAGCGCGCGGCGGGCCTCGACCCTTTTCACCTCGAGACTCGCATTCACCGCGCCGTGCTCCGGGCGGTGCAGGGAGAGGGCGGGCGTGCCATGGCCGAGCTCGAGCACCTGGCGGTCACCTACCCCGACGCGCACGAGGCGCTGCTCTTCGCCGGCGCGTTGGCGATGCAGCTGGGCGACAAAGAGCGGGCGCTGACGCACCTCGAGCGCTTTCTCGTCGAGGCGCCACCGGGAGAGCAACCGCCGATGCTCGCGAACAGCGTGGCGCAGCTGCGCGCCGAGCTACGAAAGTAGCCCGCGAAGGAGCGGCTCCTAAGGGCCCTTTCGGCGGCGCACCCGTCGAATCGCCTCCACCACAGGAGCAGGCAGCGCGCGTTTGGCGATCGTCCGAAACAGCTCGCTCGACTCCTCTTGCCGAGAAAGCCAAGCACCCTTGCCGTCACGCGCGTGAATACGCAACGCGACTGTCTTGCGCACCTGGGTCGTCCAGTCTGCCTTGTAGGCTTCGGTGCCGCGGAGGAAATCGAGCTCCCGCAGCCCGGCAGCCAGCGCGGCGCGAAAGGTTTCACCCACCAACACCAGCCCCACGCTCTTGCCTCGCCACGCGGGGTCATAGCCCGACTGGTAGTAGATGAACTTGTCCCGGTGAACGAGGCCGTACACGCTCGCCAGCGGCTGACCGTCGACCCTCAAGGTGAAAAAGCACACCTGCCCTCGTTCGGCGAGAAGCGCGGCGGCATCTCGGTGAAAGGCCTCCACCGCGGGGCCGCGAATGCCCGACGAGCCCCCATCGCGCGCCCAGCGCAGCCTGTGCAAGCGAAAGAAGTCGGTCATCGGCCGCACCAAGGCACCTGGCTCCTCGACCCGTTCGATGACGAACCCCGCCTGCTTTTCGAGCCATCTTTTCCGCCGCAGGTAATTGTCCCTGCGCGCGGTACGGCGCAAGAAAACGTCGAAGGGCTCACCGGCGGCGAACCGCTCGAAGGGACACGTGCAACGCTCGCGCAGGCTGAACTGGAAGCGGGTCTGGTCACACGCACGGTGCAGCGCGCGCACGGTGTGCGAGCCCATCTCCATGTCCGAGAGCTCGAGCACGTCCCACCCACCGTGGGCGTCGAAGATCGCCTCCACGAAAGCGCGGGTCACCTCTTCTTCCAGTCCCTCCCGCGCAACGACGTCGAGGTAGTCGCTCCCCACGTGGGTGTCGCCGAGGAAGCCCAAGCGCCGCAGCTGTCGGCCGCCTGCCTTCACCGTGGACAGGCACAGCGGCATCACCCCCACCAGGGCACCCCGCTCGTCGCGGGCGGTGAGAATCAAAAGCTCCACCGTTGGCCCCACGCGCCGGTACCAGGGATAGAGCCACTCCCAGCTGTTGAACAGCCCAGCGCGGCTGTTGTCGAGGAGCGCGTCCCACTCCGTCTTGAGGGTCGCGAAGGCGTACCCGTCTCTGACCGAGCGCACGGCGAGGCGCGTTGCCGGCGAGGGGTTTTGGCCAGGTTCCCCTTCGAGGAAAATGGTTGATGCGCTTTGCACAGATCCTCCTCTTCACCGGTGGGGAGCTCCGAAGCTTCGCCACGGCGAGGCCGTGCGCCGATCGCTCACCGCGTCTTTCACCGCCGAGGCCACCTTGTCCATCGCCTCGGGGCTCAAGTCCTGATGGCAGGGAATCTCCAGCACTTCTCGGCGCAAGGCGGCAGCCTCGGGAAAGCGCGAGGCGTCGCACGCCGGATGGAAGTGGCGCCAAAAATCGACGCTCTCGATGCCCTGGGCACGCAGGCGGGCCATCACCTCGGCCTTGTCGCGAACACGCAGCGGGAAGAAGAGCGGACAGACGCCGGCAGGTAGCTCGTGGAAGAGCGCCGGTGCCACCTCTCGCAGGCGGCCCATGAGGAAGAAATAGTTACGCCGCCGGGTCTCGATGATGCCGGCGAGGTTCTGCGCGTGGGCGATGCGCATCGTCAACGGGCTGATGCCCAAGTCCACGTGGGCGCGGTCGAAGTGCTGGGTGCCGGTGGCCACGCGCTCGACGCCGCTGGCGCCCACCACACGTCGGCCGAGCAATCGAACGGCGGCTCTCACCTTCTGTCCCCACGCGCCTGCGCGCAGCTCGAGGTTCTGCAACAGCGACGAGGCGAGGTGGCTGGCCGTCGACGTCCAGGGCGGCCGGGGAAGGACGGGCAAGCCGAACCCGCGGCGGTTGGTCACCAGTGCGCCACCATGCGGCACAGGCAGGGTCTTGTACAAACAGAACACCGCCATGTCGCCCGTCGACCCCAAGGGGCGTTCTCCGTCGGAGGAGAGCAAGGACAAGGCACAGTCCTCGATGAGCGGCAATCGGTGGCGATCGGCCAGGCTTCGCATCGCCTCCGCCGGTCCAGGGAAGCCCGCGTAGTGGATGAGGTAGAGCGCCCGGGTGCGCGGGCCGATTCTTCGCTCGACGTCCTCCACATCAACGTCCCACCGGGAGCCCACTCTGTAGAAGACGGGCACGGCGCCCGCATCAGCGAGCGCTTCAATTTCCACTCCGTGGTGGTAGGCGGGAACGAGCACCTCGCCGCCCTCGAGGCCGAAAAGCTTCACCGACAGCCACACCGCGTTGCGGGCGAAGTACACGAAACGAGCACCCGGCGCACAGAACGGTAGCAGCCCCGGCGGCGCTCCCTGCTGCCAGAGCATGTGCGGCCACAGCGTCGGCAGCGCGGGGATGAAATCCCTCGACCCGCTCATGGCTTCCTCCAGCGCGCCACCACTCGCTTCGCCGCCGGCACCCAGCGGAACTTCGCCTGTGCGAGCGCGCGCCCCAGCGGCGTGTCCCGGAAGACGTACAGCCACGCGTGCGGGCGAACGCGCCCGGTCCAGTCACGCTTCCACACCATGTCCGGGCCGAGGAAGTCGAGCTCGAAAAGGCCACGGGCGATGCAGTCGGCGGCGACGTTCTCCATCAACAGCTGGCCTGGGCTGCAGTCGGAGAGCGCCTCGTCGTAGCCCGGTTTGAGCAACAGGTAACGCCCTTGGTGCTCGAGCGCGAAGTGGAAGGCCACCGCACGCCGATCGAGCCTCAAGAAAGACAAGGAGAGCCGGCCGGCGTGTTGCGCGGCGCGCGCCAGCTCGCTGTAGAAGCCACGGGTCGCCTCGGCCTGAGCCATCGCCGTGCCGTTCTCGCCCTTCCAGCCGCTCTGCTCGAGAAGGAAGCCCTCCTCGAGACGGGCCTCGAGCGCGTCACCGCCACGCACCTTCTCGAACTCCACCCGCCCCTTTTCCTCGAGCTTGCGGCGGCGACGACGACAATTGGCCTTGAACTTGTTGTGCAGGCGCGCGGCGAGCGCCTCGTACGTCGAGGGTAGCTCGACATACGGCGAATTCAGCGAGGGCCACCTTCCCACCGGCAACCCCAGCTCATGGGCGGCCTCGTGCATGCTCCAGCCCGCTCCGGCCTCGGGGAGGTCGGTCAACATGAGCACGTCCCACGATCGATCGGCGCGCAGGTAGCTCATCAGCTCGCGTGCCACCTCCACCGGCGCGCGCGCGAGCAAGTCGAAGCGACAGGAGTGGGCATTGGCGGTGGAGGCGAGCTTGCGCACCGGCACTCCGAAAAGGAAGTCGCGCCCCTCGTACAGCGGCAGCGCACCCACCAGCGTGCCCGCGCGGTCACGCACCAGAAGCACCCTCAACCGTCCGGCGGGAATGAAGTTGTCGATCCAGATGCGCAAGAGGTCGTGGTGATAGAAGAGCTGGTCGTCGCACCCTTGCACGAGCGCCTCCCACTCTGGGCCGAGGGCGACGAAGCCCGCGCGGTCGTTCACTTCGGAGACGGTCAACGGGGTTTCCAGCGGCCGCGCCTCCATCGTCTTCTCCTCACACACCCACGCGCGCCAGCTTGAGCAGGCAGCGAGCTACCTTCCTGCCGTCGTGACGAATGCGCGGACCGGTCTTGAGCAGATCAGCCTCCACCGGAATGACCCCCACCTGTAAGAGAGCAGCCCGTTCACCGACCACCGGCTGAGCGCCCCGGTGGATGTAGCGGGCCAAAAGCTCGGGAGAGGCCAGTGAACAGTTGCACAAGACGACGTCCAGGACCGGCCCAGCGTGTTCGACAATCGCCCGCACGTGGTCGGCGCAGCTCATCCCGTCGGTTTCCCCTGGTTGGGTCATCAAGTTGGAAACGAGCACTTTGAGGCCCCTCGATGAGCGCAGCGCCGCGGCGACGCCGGACACCAAGAGATTCGGCAGCACGCTGGAATAGAGCGACCCCGGACCGATGGCGATGAGGTCTGCCTCGGCGATCGCCTGGAGAATGCCGTCGACCGGAGGTGGCGCACGCGGCAGAAGCTCCACCCGCACGACTCGTCCCCGCCCACGTGCCAGATGGCGCTCACCCACCACCACCGAGTCGTCGTCTCGCTGAGCCAAGAGCTGTACCGGCGCCAAGGTGCAGGGCAGCACCTTCCCGCGCGCCTCCAAGAGTTGCTCCGCCAGCCGTACCGCCTCGAGGAAGTCGCCCTTGAGCTCGGCGAGCGCAGCCAAAAGCAGGTTCCCCACCGCGTGACCGCCCAGCCCCCGTTCGCCTCCAAAGCGGTATTGAAAGACGTCGCGCAGAGTGTTTTTCGCTCTCGCGAGCGCCACCAGACAGTTGCGCACGTCTCCGGGGGGCAGCATTCCCCGCGTGCGCCGAAGCCTGCCCGAGCTGCCGCCATCGTCGCTCATCGCCACCACCGCGGTGAGCGCCACGCCAGGGTCGACGTCGCTTGCGGCGGTCTTCCCCGCAAGCCCCCGCAGCACCACCGGCAGCCCGGTTCCTCCTCCCATGCACACGATGCGGGTCGGCCGCTGGGCCGACGGACGCAAAAGCTCGTTCTTTCCCTCCCCGCGGCGCGCCCGCCCGCCGTACTCCCTTTCCAACGAGGGCCGAACCATCGAGCTCATCGTCCATCCGCCTCCGCCACCCAAGACCTGCAATGGCCGCGCCCATGGTTTTCCCCACGTTTTGTCTCGCAGTCCTCCCTAGCGGGCGCCGCGGCCCAGCAGAACGTGACGCACGGTGTGAAAGATGATCGCCAGATCGAGCAGGAGCGTGCCGTTCTTGACGTAATAGAGGTCGAGCTCCAGCTTGCGCCGCGCGTCCTCCACCGAAGCACCGTAGGGATAGCGGATTTGCGCCCAGCCGGTGATGCCGGGCTTGACCGCTTCGCGCAGCGTGTAGAACGGCACCTCACGCTCGATCTGTCGCACGAAGACCGGGCGCTCGGGCCTGGGGCCGACGAAGCTCATGTCGCCGGCGAGCACGTTGAAAATCTGGGGCAGCTCATCGAGCCTCGCCTGACGCAACCAGCGCCCCACCCGCGTCACCCGGTCGTCGTCTGGACGCGCCCACACCGCGCCATCCTTCTCGGCGTCGACACGCATGCTGCGAAATTTCCACAGCCGAAATCCCCGCCCGCCCTGCCCCACCCGCTCCTGGCAGTAGAAAATCGGCCCGCGCGAGTCGAGCTTCACCAGCACCGCCACCACCACCATGACCGGAAGGGTACACAGCGCCACCACCGACGCCACGGCGATGTCGAAGGCGCGCTTGAAGAAGCGTCTCGTCCGCGTCACCACCCATTCGTCGGCGTAGGCCAACTCGGCCGCCATCAGCTGCCCGACCGGAAGCCGCCGCAGCACACGTTCGATGAATCCGGCAACGTCGTAGACCCTTCGCCCGCGCAAACGACACTCCAACAGCGCGTCACCCGCGGGGTCTTGCAGCTCGTCGTTCGGGTCGGCCACCCGCACCACCACGTCGGCCCCGAGGCTTGCCGCCATCTCGTCGAGCGAGAGCACCTCGCTGGCACCGGCGACAGCCCCCGGTTGGCTGTAGCGCTGGCGTACGCGGACGGCACCAGGGTCGACGACTCCGCGGATCTCGTACGCGTGCCCAGCTGCCTGCTTCAATTCGTCGGAAAGAGCACGAACGCGCTCGCCGTTGCCTACCAGGAGCACTCGGCTGGGGTGGCCCCAAAGCGCCTGCGCCGCCGCGCGAATCGCCAAGCTGCCCAAGAGCGCTCCCAAACCGCCGCCGAGCACCGCGCCCCGGGGGAGTGCTCCCGCCGGAGCGGCAAGGGTCGCGATCGCCATCACCGCCGCCGCCAGACCGCAGGCGCGAATCGCTTTGAGGCACTTTTTGCGGTCTTCGCGCGCCACCTCGAAGTCGTAGAGGTCGAAGAGGTACAGGCTGTAGGAGAGCGCGGTGGTAAAACCCGCCGCCAGGATCAAGAAGGCCAGCGGTGACCACGGTTGAGCGGCCGGGGCGAGCGTGATGCCGAAGGCAACCGCCCCCACGGTGCAGCCCAGAGCCACCGCCGCCGCCTCGGCGAGAAAGACGAGGGCCTTCCTCGCCGAGAAGTAGTGGCGAAACAGACGCAGCATGCAAAGGCTACCTGGAGTAGCTGCGCAGATAGGGAATGGCGGACGGCTCGGTGCCATTGAGCACGCACCCCACCAAGGGAGAGCCGTGCAGCTGGTCGATCGCCTGGCTGATGCAGCGATGGGGGGTGACATTCGCCCGCACCACCAGCACCACCCCGTCCGCCTGCGACCCGAGGATGTTGGCGTCGGCGAAAGGAAGCGTCGGAGGCAAGTCGAGATAGACCTCGTCGAACCGCTGCCGCATCACCTCGAGAAACTGGCGCATGCGCGCGCTGGCCAAAAGCTGGGTCGGCTCCTCGGGCGTCGCCCCCGCCGGCACCACCGCCAGCCGCGTCGAGCGGAAGCGGCGCAGCGTGTCCTTGACCTCGCACTCCTCGGCGATGAGCTCGGCCAGGCCCGGGTGAGCCTTGATGCCCAGGTAGGCAGCCACCTGGCTGCGCCGCAGATCGGCGTCGACGAGGAGAATGCGCCGCTCCGGGTTCGCCCGTGCCGATACCAGCGCCAGGTTCACCACCGTCACCGTCTTGCCTTCGCCCGGCATCGCCGAGGTGAAGGCGACCATCTTCATCGGCCGCAGCTGACGCATGCGCTCCAGCCGGTAGTAGAGCGTGCGGTACTGCTCGGCTGCCCGAGAGGCCGGCGCGGTGAGCGACACCACGTGCCGGTTCACCCCCTCCGACGCGCCCGTCCCGTCGTCCACTCTTGGTAGGAAGTTGTCCGCCTTCTCTAGATCGTTCATCTGCCTCCTCCTCCCCCGCCCATCACGGCATCGCTAGTTGATCGTCCTCGGACCCGGCCGAAGCCCCCGCTCCGGCAGGAGCACCCGCCGCTCGGTCTTGGCACCCAGCTGGGGCACCACCGCCAAGAGGGGCACCGGCAGCCGTTGCCGCAGCTCATGACTGTTGCGAATGCTGTCGTCGCGCAGCTCCAGCACCACCGCGGTGAGCACGGACAGGGCGAGCGCCAAAAGGAACGCGATCGCCAAGCCGCCCACGCGATCCGGCTTGGCCGGGAACGGCGGCGCGCTCGCCGGCGACGCGACGTTGAACATCGTCTTCGCCGTCTTCGCCTCCAGCTCCTGGGCCAGCTCGGCCTCGACTTTGCGCGAGACCACCGACTGGTACTTGGCGCGGGTGATCTCGTAATCGCGCTGCATCACCGACAGCTCGTGCGTCCACCGCGGTGTGTTGTCGAGCCGCTGTTGAAAGGTGTCAGCCTTCTTCTGCAGCTCGGCGATGTCCCGCTCGATCTGCTCGACCAGCGCTGCGGCGCGAATGCGCTCGTTGCGCTCGGCGACCTCGCGGCCTTCGGCCACTTTGCGGCGGGCGGTGAGGTCGTCGAGCTCGCGCTCGAGCCGCCTGACCTCCGGGTGGTCTTCCGTCCAGGTGGTGCGGGCGGCCACCAGGTCGCGGGTCAACGCGTCCTCGGCAGCCTTGAGTCGCCCCGCTTCGGTGTCTGCCGCCAGCCGGGCGCGCACCAGCTCGCTGCGGCGCGACTCGGCCACCCGCATCTCTTCGCTCTTGGTGGCGACGAGGGCGCTCATTCGTTCGAGCGAGCGCATGTTGGTCTCGATCTGCTCGGGCAGCTCGCCCATGTGGTCGATCTTGAACTGGGCCATACGCTGCTCCCAGCCGCTCACCGCCTTTTGGAGCGTGGCGATCTCGTCGGCGAACAACGCGGTGGCCCGCGCTGCTTGCGCCAGCCTCAATTTCGCCGTCTCCTCGGCGAACAGCTCGGGCAGCCGGTTGGCCACCGCGGCGGCCACCTTGGGGTCTTCGTGCTGGTAGGTCAGCTCGAAGGCCGCCTCTCCCTCGACCTTGACCTCGAGCTGTTTGCGCAGCGTCACCACCGCCACGTCAATGCCCTTCTTGGCCACCACCTCGGGGTAGAGGGAAAGCTCCTCGATGGCCCGCTGCAGCACCGGCCGGGAGAGCAGCTCCTGCCGCACGGTGAGCAGCCGCTGCTCGATGCGCTCGCTCAACGTGGGTTGCACCATCTCCGCCGCCGGGCGTTGCGGTTCGACGCGCACCACCACCGTCGCCTCGTACAGGCTCGGCTGGAGCATCACGATCGCCGCCCCGACGGCGAACACCGTGCCGGCGATGGCGCCGACAAGGAGCTTGCGCCGCCACAGCGCCGCCACCACCTGGTCCGCCGTCATCCCTCGCTCCATCTGCTCCTCCTTGTCCTTTCGATGCCTAGAAGGGCGTCACCGAGAGCCGTGCGCCCACGATGTTGCGGGTCAGCTCTCCTCCCTCGACGCCTCCACCGACCTGCGAGAAGCGGTCGAACGAGGCGCCCAGCGAAAGCGTCGAATGGAGCTGCCACTCCACTCCGGCGGCGAGCGTGTAGCCCTCGTAGGTCGAGGGCACGGGCGGGCCGAAGGGATTGAGACCCAGGTGGGGAGCGCGCCCGTTTCGAAAATAGCTGACGGCGCCGAACAGGTTCAGCCGCGCCGCCGGTCGCCAGCCAGCCACTCCTTGCGCGTACTGGGCCCACAGCGCCGACCCGAAGCCGCTCGCACCTACCAGCTCCTGCCCGGCAGTCAGGGTGAGGTCGACGAAGCGGCCGTCGCGCCCAAGCTCCAGCGCCACCTGGGGAAGCGCGCCGCGTTCCGCCACGTCAGCGCCCGAAAAATAGGTGGGCCCACCGCGCACGGCCACGCGTGTCTGGCGGCTGACGCGGTAGAGGAAGGTGGCCAGCGCCGAGTGGGCCTGTGCTGTGCTGGCGGCGTCGGCGAAGTACTGGTAGCGGTAAGCGGCCCCGACTCGGGCGCGCGCGAAGAGGGCGTACGAGGCTTCCACCGAAGGGCCGTGCATCCACCCGGAACGGCCCACCTCGTCGTAGACGCGCGCGCCCTCGAAGCGGTACTGGCCCAAGAGGGCCCACCGCCGCGCCGGGGTGAGCTCGCCCTCCGCCAGGGCACGGGCATACAAGATGGGCGAAAGTGAACGGGCCACCCCGAAGCGGGGCAGGGAGGTCGGGTCGGACACCCGCCACAGCTCGACCCGGCTGCCGATCGACGTTTGGCGCGACAGCCGCTTGCGCGCCTCGAGCTCACCCCGGTGATCGACCTTCACCGAGCCCGAGCCGTGGTGCAGCAAGAGGTCGGCGGCATACCAACTCTTGGCGACGAGCGTGGGCGCTTTGAGGTCGAGCCCCAGTCGTGAGGTGAGGCGGGTCCTCAGCTGGCCGGCGGTGCTGCCGCTTTGGCGCAAGAGCTCGTCGTCGTCGTAGCGCTCCTCGGCGACGAGGCCGAGCCGGGGGGTGAGCGAGGCGGCAGCCAAGCCGGTATGGCTCACCAACCACAACGCCATGCAGATTCCGCGCATCTGCCCTCGCCGTCCTCGCCCGACCACCGCCCCGTCAGGGCACCACCACCGTGTCGCCGGGGAGAAGCCGCGCCTCGGCCGCGTCTCCTTCCGCCGACACCAGCTCGCTGTAGCGCACCGGGAAGGCCCCGCCGTCTTTCCCCGCGCGAATCACCAGCATGCCCTCACGGTCGGCGAAATCGCTGAAGCCACCGGCGAGCGTCACCGCCTGGAGCACGCTGATCGGCCCGTGGATGGGATAGCCGCCCGGGCGCGCCACCTCCCCGGTGACGAACACCCGGGTGGAGCGCACCTCCCGCACCGTCACCGTCACCTTGGGCTCTTGCACGTAGGGCCGCAGCGCTTCCTTGATCTCCGCCGCCAGGGCCGCGGGAGTCTTCCCTTCGACCTGCAGCTCTCCCAACAGAGGCAGCGAGACGAAACCATCGGGACGCACCCCCACGATGCGAGACAGATCGGCGTCGCGCCACACGGTGATCTCCAGCACGTCCTCGCGACCAATGCGGAACGGCTCGTCCTTCACCGGCGGCAGGGTCTTCTTTTGGGTCGCGCAGCCGACGAGCACCAGCACCGCCGCCACCCCCCCCCATGCAACGTTCCTCTTCATTCTCCCCTCCCCGGCTCGTAGCAACCCGACGGCTGCAAAAGTCCGTTGGCGCAAAGCGCCGAAGCAGTTGATGTGCCAGCACGTTCGACGGGCGAATGCTCCGGGTTCTGCAGGGGTCGACCGCTCACTGGCCGACAGCGCACCCAGGGGCCAGCAGAAAGTTCATGGGGAAAAGAGTTCTCACCGTGGGTCGGACAGTGGAGCGAAAAGGTTCCACGCGTGCCATACCCAGTGGCGCACCCTTTGTAGACGTGGGGCACGCCCTTTGTAAGGTCTTGTCGGGGGGTGCACCATGGGGAAGGCGGTGGGGGCGGTGGCGGCGGCGTTCTCGTTGGGAGGCATCGTCTTCAAAGTGCTTCCCCAGGTGTGGGCAGGCGCGGCCGAGTCTGCCGCCTTGGGCATGACGGGCTTGGCGCTCCTTGCGGCAAGCTATGCGCTGGGTCGAAAACCGGGCGTCTCGACGGCCTCGACCGCGGTCGGCCGAGCGCTCAAAACCAACGGTTGACCTCCAAAACAGCTATACTCGGCCCGGCCGCAGGCGACTGTTTGAAAACCGCCTTTACAATCCGCACCCGCAACCCTCTTGGGGGCAGTGCGACAATACGGGGAGCCATTCATTGAGGAGCTCAGCGATGGGGCGTGTCACGGCCGGTGTTGGTCCGGTCATCAGTCCGAAGCCGTATGCCACCGTCAAGGTAGCGGTGAGCTCCAACGACCCTTCGCAGAAGGCGCGAATGGTCGCCAGGAGCAACCTCTTCGTCCTTTCGGGCACAGCCTCGAACAACGGCATCGCTGCCTCGGTCCTCACCCTCACCCTCGATGGGCAGAAGGTGTCGGTGCCGCTCTCGCGTGGCTACACCCCTGCGACCACCTTCGGAGCGATCGAGCGCGCGTTACCGCCGGGCTACACGGCGCAGATGTTGACCCAAAAACGCACGGGAAAGGTCGACACCGTCACCGTGCGCATCACCAAAAACCTTTCGCCGCCGTCGACTCGGCTGGAGGTCACCTTGGCGAACGACCCTGCGCAGCGGGTGTCTTTTACCGGAGGCAACAAGCTGACCATCACCGGCACCGCCACCAGCAGCGGCATCATTCCTTCGTTCGTCAACTTGATGGTCGACGGGCAGCGGGTGGTGGTGCGGGTCAAAAGGGGCGATGGCGCGCAGACGACGGCCGAGAACATCTCCGCTGCGCTGCCCAAGAGTCACCGGGCGCAGGTGGAGAATACCGAGGCGGGCGTGGTGATCACGATCGTGCGCGCGTAGCCTTTGATGCCCAAGCCCCGCTACTGGCTCATCAAGAGCGAGCCGGCGACCTACAGCTACCAACAGCTGGTGAAAGAGGGACGCACCACTTGGTCCGGCATCCGCAACTACCAGGCGCGCAACCACCTGCGACAGATGCGACCGGGCGACCTCGCCCTCTACTACCACACGGGTAAGGAGAAGGCGGTGGTGGGGGTGGCGAAGGTCGTCTCCCAGCCCGGTCCCGACCCCACCGCACCCAAAGAAGACTGGAGCGCGGTGGACATCGTGCCAAAGGCCGCCTTGGTCCAACCGGTACCGCTGGCGCAGCTCAAGAGCACTCCGGCTCTCAAACAGTTTGCCTTGCTCGAGCAGGGCCGGCTCTCGGTGGCACCGGTGAGCCCCCAGGAGCTTCAATGCATCCTCACGCTGGGCAAGACTCGGCTGCGCTAACTGCCGCTACCGCTTCATCGCGGCGGTCACCATTTCCTCCAGGCGCTCCACCGCGTGGGCCACCACACCCATCGACGGGCCGAACGAAAAGCGCACGTAGCTCTTAAAACGCGAGGCGCGCCGGCTCCGCCTTTTCCCCGGGTTGACGTCGAAGAATTCCCCGGGGACGGTGATGACCTTCTTGTCCAGCGCAGCGCGGAAAAAGCCCATGCCGTCGTTGAGCGGCGGCGGAAGCTTTTCGACGTTGCCCCACACATAGAAGGTGCCGTCGGGCGGCCGGTCAGCGTGAATGCCCAACCGCTCGAGCCGAGCGAGCAAGAAGTCGCGCTTGTCGCGAAAGGCCTTCTGAATCGCGGTGGTCTCGGCCACCACGTGGCTCTCCTCGAAGAGGGGAATCGCCGCCCGCTGCAAGGGCTTGCTCCCGCCGCCGTCGAGGAAGGAGCCGGCGCTGGCCACCGCCTCGATGACCTGCCGGGGCCCCACCGTCCAAGTCACCCGCCAGCCGGGGTAGCGCCAGTTCTTGGTGAGCCCATCGAAGAGGACGACCGGGTCTTTGTTCACGTCCTCCACGTAGCGGGCGGCGCTCTCCAGAGGCAGCTTCCCCGGCCGGCCCGTCCACACGTAGTGGGAGTAGAATTCGTCGATGAGCAGCGCGCAGTCGAGCTCGCGGGCCAAGCTCACCCAGCGGGAGAGCTCCTCGCCCTGCACCAGCTTGCCGGTGGGGTTGCAGGGGTTGGAGAAGAGCAGCGCCGACAGCCCTCGCCCTTGCACCTCGCGGCGGAGGTCGTCGGCGGTGAAGGCGTAGCCACGTTCCCCCTCGAGGAGAATGGGGATGGCGGTGAAGGCCTTGAAGACGTCGAGCAGCTCTTCGTACGCGGTGTAGTCGGGGAGGAAGTGGCCGAGGTTGACGTGCCCCAAGGACGCGGCGGCACGGGTGAGCGCGGCGCGGCCCCCGCCCGAGACGCTGACGTTCTCGGCCGTGTACTGGGAAGAGAGCCCCTGCCGGTAGAGCCGGTTGTAGAGCCCGGCGATCGCCTCGCGCAGCTCCCACACGCCGGCAACGGGGGCGTAGTCCTGGTCGTCGATGTCGATGGTCACCTGTTGCAGCCGCGCCGGAGCCCCAGGAAGCGCGCCCGTCTCCGGCTGGCCTTGCCCCAGGTTGCACCACGAGGGGTCTTTGGTGCTGTACCCACGCTTGGCCGCCTCGGTGGTGACGTAGATGACTCCGGTGCGGGGCACCGTCCGAAAAGCGGCGATGGGGGTCTCGCTCACCCGCCCGCTCTTAGCACGGGCCTCGCTGCCGACGCGAAGGTACGCCGGTCAGAGATCGGCGCTCGAGCGGGGGTCGATGATCCCGCTCTCTTTAATCTTATAGAGCAGGGCTTTGTAGCTGATGCGCAGCCTGCTCGCCGCCTTGCGCTTGTTCCAGGCGGTGCGCTGCAGCATCGCCAAAATCGCCTCGCGCTCGGCGAGCATCGCGGCGCGCTTGCCGATGTCCTTGAGCGACATTTCGTCTTCGGGCACCGAAGGAGGAGGAGGCGGCGGCTGCGGCACCGCGAAGGGGTTCGCGTACCGGCCCTGCATGAGCAGCCGGTTGGGCCCCTCGGAGCCCGCCAGCGCCCCCAGCACCGTGGGTTGCGGCCCGAAGGGAGTGTCGAAGGTCGCGTTGGGCTCGCGGTTCGTATGACGGCTCTCGAAGAGAGGCTCCGGTGGCGGCGAAGAGCCTTTGGCGGCGCCGCGCAGCTCGTCGAGCACGAGCACCGGGTCTTTGAGCACCACCAGCCGGCGCACCATGTTCTCCAGCTCGCGCACGTTGCCCGGCCAGTCGTACGCCTGAAAGGCCGCCAGCACCTCCGCCGGCAGCGCGGAGAGCCCGTTTCTGTACCGCCGGCCGTATTTCTTCAAGAAATGGTCGACCAGCGGGACGATGTCCTCTTTGCGTTCGCGCAGCGGCGCCACCCGAATCGCCACCACGTTGAGGCGGTAGAAGAGGTCCTCCCGGAAGTTGCCGGCGCCGATTTCCTTTTCCAAATCTCGGTTGGTCGCCACCACCACCCGTGCGTCGACCCGAACACTCTTTTTGCCTCCCACACGGAAGAACTCCTCGTCCTGCAGGACTTGGAGGAGCTTCGCCTGCAGCCGAATGGCCATCTCGCCGATCTCGTCGAGGAAGATCGTTCCTTTATCGGCGAGCTCGAACTTGCCCGGCTTCTCCGCCGTGGCCCCGGTGAAAGCGCCTTTCTCGTGGCCGAACAGCTCGCTCTCCAAGAGCTCGGCGGGCAAGGCTGCGCAGTTCACCTTGATGAAGGGCTGTGCATGCCGGTGGCTCTTGGCATGCACCTCACGGGCGAGCACCTCTTTGCCCGTGCCCGACTCACCGAGGAGCAGAACGGGCACGTCGGTGTCGGCAATGCGCTCGACCAGCGCCATCGACCGCCGCATCGCCGGGGAGGTGAAAATGAGGCTACGATCCGGTTCGACGGGGCCTGGCACGCTCACTGCCCGGGAGAGAGCTCGCTGCAGCGCTCCTTCCAACTCGGCCGCCTCGACGGGCCTGGGCAACACCTCGCTCGCCCCCAGCTGGAGCGCCTTCGCCCCTTCGCCAAAGCTGCCCTTCCCCTCGAGCACCACCACCGGCACCTGGCCGGCCGTCTCGCGACAGCGGCGCAACAGCTCCCACCCGTTCTCGCCGGACAGCTCCACGCCCAGCAGCGTGACTCCGATGCCACCCCGGCCCAGCTCCTCGAGCGCCTGGGCGACGGTGGAGGCGGCACGCACCGGGTGGCCCGCGCGGCGGAGCAGCTCCAACAGCGAGGTGCGGGTCGACTCGTCGTCGTCCACCACCAGAATCGCCAGCCCTTCCATCCCCTGCCTCCGTCCTCGTAAACCTTTCCGCTTCGACCACACCCGCGCCGCAAATTACAGGCCTTACCTTGCGAGAGCGGACGCACCCCTCCGTCCTGGAGCCCCCTTGGCCCGTTCGCTACTCATCGCCGCGGGGAAACAGCAACCGACGTGCCATCACCGGCGCAACCGCGCCTCGAGCGCTTCGGCATCGACCCGATGCTTGAAAGCCTTGCGCCCGTCGACGAACACCACGGGGATGTCGTACTTGAACGCTTCGTACAGCACCGGGTCGCTCTCGATGTCGATTTCGCGCAGCCGAAACGGCACTCGCCGCTGCACCTTTTCCAAAACCTCCTTGGCTTCATCGCACAAGGGGCAGTTGGGTTTGGAGTAGATCTCCACGTCCATGCGGAGGAGGATTCTGGCCGATGCAAGGCCTCTTTGGCGACTTCTCCACCATGCCCCTCAAGGACTTGGTGGTCTACCTAGGCAACAAGAAAGCGAGCGGCAGGCTGCGGCTCGAGCTGGGCGAGATGCGCAAGGAGGTGCTGCTCAAGGACGGGGCGATCATCAGCGCCAGCTCCAACGAGCCCCGCGAGTTTCTCGGGCAGTTCCTCATCAACATGGGCTACATCACCGAGGACCAGTTCCACCGCGCCTACCAGACGCAGAAGGAGACGAAAGTCTTCTTGGGAAAGATTCTGGTGATGATCGGCCTGGTATCGGAGGCGACGGTGCTCAACGCGCTCTCCCTCAAGATGCGGGAGACGCTCCTGAGTGCCTTCATTTGGCCAAAAGGAACCTTCCACTTCGACGCCGCCGAGGTGGCCGATCCGCCCGAAGGAGTGGAGCTGACCATCGAGCTGCTCGACGTGCACCGCGAAGCCGAGTTCCGCGAGACGGCCTGGCAGGCGATCCGCGCTGCTTTCCCCTCCGGAAACGTGCAGCTGGAAGTGGAGGAAGCCAACTTTCCCGAGCCGCCGGCCCCGGGCAGTCTCGACCACCGTCTGGTGACCCTCATCCGCTCCGGGCACACCATCGACGACATCATCCTCGCGCTGCATGCGACCGATTTTTTCCTCTACCAGCGGCTGTACGCGCTCTACCGGCTCGAAGCGGTGCGGGTCGCCGACAGCGTCGAGGTGGAGCTCGACGAGGAGCCGCCGGAAGAGAGCCCCGTCTCGGAAGAGCCCTCGTCCTTGGCGGACCTTCTCCAGGCGGCTGAACGCTTCCTTGCCGCCGGAGCCTACGACGACGCCGAGCCGCTGGCGCGCAAGGCGCACGAGCTGGCGGGAAACAGTCAGACGGAGTCGCTGGTGCGAAAATCGGAGGAGGGGCTGCTGGCGCAGCTGCGCGTCCGGCTGGTCGATGAGAAGCGGGTGCCCAAGCTCAAAGTGTCACGCGCTCAGCTCAAGACGATGACATTTTCCGCTCAAGAACGTTACTTGCTCTCGAGAATCGACGGCACCCGCGACGTCGCGACCATCGTCAGCGCTTCTCCCCTGCGCGAGCTCGACGCGCTGCGCCTGTTCCACTGCTTCGTGGAGAATCAGCTGATCTCGCTGTGACGTCTCGAGGCTGTTGAGGCGGCTGGGCCAGGGACAGGCGCATCGCCTCACGGCCCAACCAGGTGGCGCGAATGCGCCAGTAGGGGTCGTTCACCACCACCGCGGCCACTGAAACCTTGGGCTCGTCCTTGGGGGCGAAGCCGACGAACCAGGAATAGTCGCGAAACGGACGTTTGTCGGCGAGCGAACCGGTCTTCCCCACCGCGCCCTCCACACGAAAGCCTCGCTCTCGAAAGACACGCCGGGCGGTGCCAGAGGTGACGGTGAGCTCGAGCATCTGTGTCAGCGCTCGGGCGTGCTCCTGGGAAACGACCTCTTCGCCGACCTCGCCGGGCACCACGTCGCGCTCGAAGAGCACCGGCGCCTTCCATCTGCCCCCGTTGGCCGCCACTGCTGCCAGCGCCGCTCCATGAAGTGGAGAAAGGTAGACGTCGCCGAAGCCCGCTCCCGCATTGGAAAGGCCAAAGCCGTCTTCCGGAACCGAGGCCAAAGACACCTCGGTGGGCACCGGGAAATCGAAGGGCTGGTTGAAGTGAAAGGCCTGGGCCTTGGCGAAAAGCTTCGCCGCCGAGAGGTGCTTGTGGGTCAGCTTGGCGAACACCACGTTGGTGCTCATCGCCATCGCCGTGGACATCGGGTGGCAACGGCGGTCGCGCGCGGAGTCGACCAAGAGCTTCTCCGAGAGCCGCCGCTTGCCGCCATGGAAGCATTCCTCGGCCGATGGTGAGACACCCGCCTCGAGCAGCGCCGCAGCGGTGACGATTTTGAAGATCGACGCGGCCGGGTAAACGGCTTTGGTGCACAGGCCGCGTAAGGAAGGTTGCGCCTGCGAGTGCTCCGCCATGGCCAAAACCCGGCCCGTCCTCGGCTCGAGCGCCACCACCGCTGCATAGGGCGTCTGGTAACGCCGGAGTATGGCGACGAGCGCTTCCTGCAACCTGGCGTCGATGGTCAGCTCGAGCTCTTCTTCCCCTTCGTGCACCACCAGACGGCCGTCCTCCCGCTCGGTCGCGCGAAGGAGGAGGTCGGCTTCCCTGGGGAGCGACTCGACGGTCGCGATGGGCGGTGAGCTGACCCGGTTGGGGACCTCCAGAGATGCCCCAGAGAGCGAGGCCGGGGCGTCGTCCGCCGGCGCGGGTTGGGAGAAGGTGAGCGAGGGAAGGACGGCCAGCCAGGTGAGCGAGCGAAGCTGCACGCGCCCGATCGTAGCCCGGGCCGACGGGCGGTCAACTGCTCTTGCCGGCCCTTCGCAGCTCTTCGATCTCCTCGAGGAGGTTCTGCGCCCAAAACTGGGTGTGCTGTCCTTGCTCCTCCGGGTCGGCGGCGGCCGCGCGCAACACCTCCTCCCCCCGCGCCGAGCCCAGCTTCACCAGCGCCTCGGCAACGCCGTAGCGCACCCACTTGTCGGGGTCGTCGAGCAGCTTGGCGATGGGCTCGACGGCCTGCTGACCTGCCACCGTGGCCAGCGCCACCGCAGCTTGCAGGCGCACCCCCGGGGCCTCGTCATCGATCATCTTCGCAAGGGGCGCCGCCAGCTCCTCTCCGCCGATCTTTCCCAGCGCCCTCACCGCGCGCGGCCTCGCCGACGTCGGCCCGCTCGTGGCGAAGACGAGCAGCTCGGTCTTCACCGGCTCGCCCCACTCCACCAAGGCCTTCTCGGCGGCGATCGCCACCGCGTTCAAGTTCTCCGAGTCGGCCAGCGCGGAAATCACCACCGGCACCGCGCGCGCATCGCGCAGGTGGGTGAGCGCGTGCACCGCGTGCAGACGCACCGCCGGGTTGGCGTGCTGCATCGCCTTGAGGAGCGGCTCGACCGCCGCCTCCCCCAGCGAGAGCAGGCGCGACTCTGCCTCCACCCGCCAGGCCTCGTTGTTCGAGGTCAGCCGGGCGATCAGCACCTCGGGTTTTACCGGGTCGCTCATCCTTTCACTGTAGCGCACGCCCCTTGATAGGGTGCGCCGGCCTTGGACGCCCTGCGCGAAACCACCGTCATCTGGACCGCTGAGCTTTTGCGCACCTTACGCAGCGCGCGCATCGTGGTGCTGCTTTTGCTCTACCTCATGTTCACCCTGCTTTCCGGCCTCGGAGTGCACGGCTGCTCGCAATCGCTCAAGCGGCAGGTCGAGGCGCAGGCGGCCCAGCTGAAGGAGCAAGGCGCCGACCCCGACGAGGTGGAAGAGCGCATCGACCAAGGCATGAAGGGGGCACGCAAGCAGTTCGTGACCGTCTTCTTCAGCGACGACGAGGCCCTGACCGAGGCCTTGCTCGAGATTCCGCTGGTGCTTTTGGTGGTCTTCAAGCTGAGCCTCTTCTTCCTGCCGCTCTACACCGGCCTCATGGGGTTCGATCAGATCTCCGGCGAGCTGGGCACCAAGTCGATCCGCTACCTCACGGTGCGCAGCCGCCGCTCGGCGGTGCTCTTCGGCAAGTTCCTCGCCCAGGCGTCGCTGCTCGCGCTCCTGATGGGGGTGATCGACGCGGCGCTGTGCCTTTTCGGCTTTCTCACCCAGGAAGGCTTTGGTGCCGGCGCGATGATCGCCACCTGGGGGAAGTTCTGGGGCTCGGCGCTGGTGTTCTCCCTGGCGTACCTCGCGCTCACCTCGCTGTGCTCGGCGCTCTTCCGCCAGAGCGCGGTGAGCCTGGTGACCAACCTGTTGGCCCTGTTCTCCTTTTGGCTCCTCGCCTTCGTGGCGAAGCTTCGTCATGCCTCGGTGTGGTTCTACCGGACGGATTTGCTCCACCCCGATGCGTCGCGCTTCGCCCTCGCCTTCTTCGCGCACGTGGGGTTCGCCGCCCTCTTCTTGGGGACCGCGTACCTCGTGCTCCGCCGGAGGGACGTGTGAAGGCGATCGAGCTCTCCAACGTCTCCAAGCGCTTCGGCGCGAAGTGGGCGGTCCACCACGTCTCCTTCGCGATCGAGGAGGGCCAGTGCTACGGGCTCATCGGCCCCAACGGCGCGGGGAAGACCACCACCTTCTCGATGATGTGCGGCTACCTCCACCCCACCGAGGGGCGCCTGCAAGTCTTGGGGGCCGACCCATCAACCCCCGGGGCGCTCAAGAGGAAAGTCGGGGTGCTCCCGCAAGATGCGCTCCTTCCTGGCGCCTGGTCGGTGGGGCCCCTGCTCACCTACTGGGCGAAGCTCTCCGGCCTGACCGACCCCCAAGGCGAGGCGCGCTCGGCGTTGGAGAAGGTCGGCCTCGCCGAGACCTGGGACACCCGAGCAGCCACGCTCTCGCACGGCATGGCCAAGCGCGTCTGCATGGCACAAGCGCTGATGGGCAGCCCACCCATCGTCCTCTTCGACGAGCCCACCGCCGGCCTCGACCCCAAAATCGCCGCCAGCGTGCGCCAGCTCATTCATCAGATGAAGGGCCGTCACACCGTGGTGGTCTCCAGTCACAACCTCCAAGAGCTCGAGGAGCTGTGCGACGCCACCGCGCTGCTCGACCGGGGGCAGCTGGTCACCGCCGCCTCGATGGCCGAGATGACCGCCCAGGCCGCCGAGTTTCGGGTGCAGATTGCACGGGGCGACGTTCCGCTCGCCGAGGTGCGCGCGCTCTTCGGTTGCACCGGGGCGCAGCTTCTACCCTCGGGGGTGCTCACCGTGCACTTCGACGGCGGCCAGGTCGCCGCCGAAGAGCTCATCACCCGCACCGCCGGTCTGCTCATTGCCAAAGGTGTGCTTTTCTCCTCCATCACCCGCGGGAAAAAGCTGGAGGAGAAGGTGCTGCAGCTTAGCTGACGGCGTAGACTTTCCTCGTCCGGAGGGAAGATGCGCTGGACGCCGCTGTGGGCCCTGATGTGGGTGGTGGGGTGCGGGCCCGCCAGTGAGGACTCCACCCGGGAGCCTCTGGCAGGACAACTCCTTCACGGCCCAGTGGTGAAAGTCCCCTGCACCTCCCCCGCCCCCCTGCCGCTCGCACAGCCACAGATTCTGGCCCGCTTTGCCGGCACTGCTGAAGAGCTGGTGCTCGATGGGAAGCACGCCTTCCTCGCCGTGTCCAAAGGGCCGCGCACCGGAGCAATCGCCCGGGTGGGGCTCGTCGACGGAGCGGTCGAGTGGCTCGCCGAGGGGAGCCTGCTGACCGGGCTGACGATCGACGCGACGCGCCTCTACTGGACCGAAGGGGACACGGTGCGCTCAGTGGACAAGGACGGCGGCGAGCCACGAACACTGGCCGAAGGACAAAGCTACGCGGCAGGCATCACCTGCCTTGCGGGAACGCTCTTCTGGGCGAACACCGGCGCGCTGAACGGCTCGGTCATGCGACTTTCCGACGACGCTGGCACGGGGCCTGCCGCGGTCGCCCAGGGCGAGTTCCGGCCGTTTCACCTCGCCGGCGACGAGGCGTACGTCTACTGGACCAGCTACGGCACCTTTCAGCTGTGGCGCGCGCCCCACCAGGGGGGAGAAGCGACGCACCTCGCTCCCGGCGCCAGTGTGCCGGGCGGGCTGGTGCTCGACCCAGCGGCCATCTTCTGGGCTGCGGACGACAGGGTGTTCTCGCTGCCAAAGAAAGGGGGCGAGCTGGTGGAGCTCGCCGCTTCGCAACGGCGCCCACGGGGACTGGCGCTCGATGAATGCCACCTGTACTGGGCGGCAGGCGACCAAGTGGTGCGGGTGAACAAGCGCGGCGGGCCGGGTGAAGTCGTTGCCTTCGGGCAAGCGGCACCGGCGGTGGTGAAGGTCGACTTGGACTACATCTATTGGACCGTCGACGGCGCGCTTTTGCGCCGTGCTCGCTAAAGCCGCTGCGGGCTCTTCAGTCAGGGAAGAACATCGGCTCGCGGGAGGAGACGAACTCGTGGATCGCCGACCGCGCGCCCTCGCTCAAGTTCACGAACTGAATGCCCAGCCCGGGGAAGACGTCGGGCGTCCGGTCGTTCGTCTCCCGCGTCCAGCGCACCCTGCCCGTCGCCTCGACGTGCTGCCCCGACGGGAGGGTGAAGCCCAAGTCCACCTCGGTGCCGATGGGCAGATGCCGCACGGTGGCAATGAACAGCCCTCCGTCGCTGATGTTGGTGGAAAACCCATTGAAGAAATTGGTGTCGCTGTGCAGATCGACGGCGGCCTGCATCTGCACGCGGGTCGAGCGCTCCTGCATGGCACGCAGGGGCGCCGGTGCTGGCGGGGGCCGCACCTCCCGGCGCTTGGCCTCTTCTTTCGTCCGCACCTCGATTCGCGCCAGCTCCGCCTCGTCTTCCGACACCTGGGCGGACAGACGCGTCAGCTCCGCGGTGTAGCCCGCAAGCGCCTTGCGCACCTTCTCGTTCGCCTGCGCCCTCACCTCGAGTGCCCTGGCCCGGGCGGCCAACGCCTGCTCACGTTCGCCAAAAACGTCGAGCCGTGGCACCGGAGTCTTTTCGACTCTGGCGGCCAAAGATGCCGCCTCGGGCGTGCCGTGCACCCGCCGCGCCGCCTCGGTGAGCGCTGACAACCGCGCCTGCATTTCGGCGGCGAGGTGGCTCAGCCTATCGATCTCTACCCCCAAGTTGGACTCGACGGTCGCAGCCTGCGTCTCGGCGCGGGCCAGGTCGGCTTCCCGCTCGCTCAATGGAGGCCTCCAAAGCTTTAGCTGGGGTGCGAACATACCCGAAGGCCGTTCCAAAAAGCGTTCCATGTTTCGCCGAAGCTCGATTCCCCTTCAGAAACGCCCCACCGGTCCAGCTGACGGTGGGTCACTCAAGGCGGCCTGAGTGGTCAAAGACCCACCTTGCGAACGAGGGCCCGCCAGTGCTTACCCTCGCGGGTGAGCGCGACCAGCTCGTTTCCGGTCGCTTGACACCAGGCATCGAGGTCTGGCTCCACCGCCGGGTCGGTGGCCAGGAGCATCAGCACCGCTCCTTGCGGGGCCTGCCGCGCCGCCTTCGCCAGCGCGAGGATGGGCAGCGGGCAAGCAAGCCCGGTGGCGTCGATGACTTCACCCTGAAAAGCTGTCCCCGTTCCCATCACTGTCCTCCGGCGTTGCCTCGGCGAAAGCCTGTCTGTTATCTAGCGCGGTCCGTTTGTTTTTGGGGCTGCCCAAGTCTTCGAAAAAACAAGGAGTCACTCAGACATGAAACCGAACGTCATCATCGCCCTGCTGGTAGGCCTGGTCGTGGGCTTCGCCGTGGGGAAGGTCGTCAGCGGCTCGTCCTCCAACGCTCCGGTCGCCGCCGGAGGGACGCAGGAGGCGGGGGATGAGTCCACCCTCGCGGTGAAGGCCAGCGAGATGCCCGCTGGAATCCTCACCGGCCTGACCCCCGCGCAAAGCTTCGCGGTGATGAAGGCGATGAACGAGGTCACTTGCTCCTCGTGCCCCGGGGACACCGTGGCCAAGTGCCTCAAGGGCCACACCACCTGCGAAGGCGGCCTCAATCAGCTGCGCCAGGCGGTGAACTTGGCCAAGGCCGGCAAGACCGCGGCGCAGATCGCCGCCGAGACGGGTGGCACCAAGCCCGCTGCCCGCCCGGCCCGGGTCGACGATTCGGCCACCGTCTACAGGGTGCCCATCGACGAGCAAAACCCCGTCAAGGGCAAGAGCAGCGCCCTGGTGACCATCGTGGAAATCTCGGATTACCAGTGCCCCTTCTGCTCCCGCGCGGAAGGCACCATGAAGCAGATCGCCGACACCTACGGCGACAAGGTGCGCTTCGTGATGAAGCAAAACCCGCTGGGCTTCCACGACCGCGCCCGTCCCGCCGCCCTCGCCGCCCTCGCCGCGGGTGAGCAGGGCAAATACTGGGAGATGCACGAGAAGCTCTTCGCCAACCAGCAGGGCCTCGACGACGCCTCGCTCGAGCGCTACGCAAGCGAGGTCGGCCTCAACATGGCGAAGTGGAAGCAGGCCAAGGACAGCCCCAAGCTCGCCGAGCTCATCACCCGCGACCAGGGCCTCGCCACCCAGCTGGGCGCCACCGGCACCCCGGCGTTCTTCATCAACGGTCGGAAGATTTCCGGCGCGCAGCCCTTCGACAACTTCAAGCGCGTCATCGACGAGGAGCTCACCAAGGCCGAAGCGATGGTCAAGGAGGGCGTCAAGCCCGAGCAGATCTACACCAAGGTGCTGGAGAAGGGCGTCACCAGCCCCCCGGCAGCCCCTGCCGCTCCGGCCGCGCCTGCTGCGCCCGCGGTGCGGAAGATCGACGTCCCCGCCGATTCTCCGTTCAAGGGCCCCAAGCACGCCAAGGTCACCATCGTCGAGTGGTCTGAATTTCAGTGCCCCTTCTGCGCACGGGTGATGCCCACCCTCAAGCAGATCGAGGACACCTACGGCAAGGACGTGAAGATCGTCTTCCGCCACCAGCCGTTGCCTTTCCACAACAACGCGCAGCTCGCCGCCGAGGCGTCGATGGCCGCGCACGAGCAGGGCAAGTTCTGGCCGTACCACGACAAGCTCTTCGCCAACCAGCAGGCCCTCGACCGGCCCAACCTCGAGCGCTTCGCCCAGGAGCTGGGCCTCAACATGGACAAGTTCAAGGCGGCGCTCGACTCGGGCAAGTTCAAGGCCCGCGTGCAGCAAGACTCGACCTACGGCAGCGAGGTGGGCGCCAACGGTACCCCCACCTTCTTCATCAACGGAGTCCAACACGTGGGTGCACAGCCGTTCGAGTCGTTCAAGACGATCATCGACCAGCAGATCCAGAAGGCCAATGACCTGATCGCCAAGGGCACCAAGCTGGAGGACGTGTACGCCAAGCTGATCGAGTCAGGCGCCGCCGCCGCTCCGGCTCCGGCAGCCGCCGCCCTGCCGCCGACGCCGGCGAAGGTGGACATCGCCATCGGCCAGGCCCCGGTGAAGGGCCCCAAGAACGCGCCGGTGACCATCGTGGCCTACTCGGACTTCGAGTGCCCGTTCTGCTCGCGGGTGGTGCCGACGCTCAAGCAGCTCGAAGACCAGTACAAGGGCAAGGTGAAGGTGGCGTTCAAGCACCAGCCGCTGCCCTTCCACCAGAACGCGCGCATCGCCGCCGCCGCCTCGATGGCCGCCCATGAGCAGGGCAAGTTCTGGCAGATGCACGACAAGCTGTTCGAGAACCAGCGCGCGCTCGACCGCGCCTCGCTGGAGCGCTACGCACAGGAGATCGGCCTGGACATGAACAAGTTCAAGGCCGCGCTCGACTCGAACAAGTTCGACGCGCAGATCACCGCCGACAGCCAAGAAGGCATGCGCGTGGGCGCCAACGGCACGCCGACCTTCTTCATCAACGGCCGGCAGCTGGTGGGAGCGCAGCCGATCGACCAGTTCAAGGCGATCATCGACGACGAGCTGAAGAAGGCCGGCAAGTAGCGCCTACCGTCATCGGGCGCCTCGCCGACGTCAGCGTGCCCTAGGACACCAGGGCCCGCGCGGCGAGGTGCCCCAAGAATCCGGCCAAAAGGCAGCCGCCGACGGTCGCGAACAAGTAGACGGCGGCGAGGCCGTTCTCGCCGCCTTGCATGAGCGCGACCGTCTCGTAGTTGAAGGATGAATAAGTGGTGAAGCCGCCCAGCACCCCAGCGGCGATCGCCAGTCTGAGGGACGTGGGCCAAGGCGGCGTCGCCAGCGCAGCAAACATCGCCGCCCCCAGCGCGAACGACCCCACCAGATTGACCGCCAGCGTTCCCCAGGGAAACAGCGGGCCGAAAAGGCGCACCGCGAGCTCTTGCACCAGGTAACGCGCGGTGCTGCCCACGCCTCCACCGAGAAAGACGAAGAGAAGATGACGGAAGGAAATGCCCACGACGCGATGGTAGCGCGGGCCCAGATTCTGGCGAGTTCCCCCCCTTCCATCCCCTCCTGGAACCGCTTGAGGTAAGCCAGCTTCGTTCAGCGGACGCCGGCCCGCTGCGGGCGACTCGCCCGTGGATGGAGGGGCGGGCGGGCGACTCGCCCGTGGATGGAGGGGCGGGCGGGCGACTCGCCCGTGGATGGAGGGTCGGGCGAGTGACTCGCCCGTGGATGGAGGGTCGGGCGAGTGACTCGCCGTGAAATTGAGGACGATGTCTGACGACTGTCAGTGAAATCAACGGCCTTGGGAATGACTCCTGAATCAACTGCGGCCTGGATTCAGAACGTGCCGCGGAGCAACGGAAGCTGCACTCCCCAGGATAGGCCGAGCCGGGTCTCTCTGAGGAGCGGCGCCGGCATGGGGACCCCGGCAAGCAGGCCGTTCTCCTCGGTGTATCCAAAGAGGGACCCGAGCGGACCCATGGGCCGGCCCTTGGGCTGTTTGGTGAGGTTGATGACGATCATCTCGGCCAGGGGCACGAACGCCACCGTTCCTACGAGCAACACAGTTTCAGCGGTGCCGCCCCCGCCCGGCCCCCCCAACAGGTGGTAAAGGCCAATCACCGACGCCTGCGCCGCCAGCCCCGACAGCGAGGCCGGCCAGCTTTCGCTCGTGTAGTACCGGCTGCCGTTGGCCAGCGACAGCTCGGTCTGCGACACCGCTAAGGGCACCGCCGAGAAGACCAGAATGAAGATGAGGTTGGTTACCCCGGGGTCCAATCCTCCTCCTCCGGCGGCGCCCAGCGGCTTGAGCAAGAGGAAATAGGGAATGAGCGCCGTGCCCGCCGCGGTCAGCGCCCCAAAGGCACTCTCGGTGATCATCAAGCCGATCTCCATCGGCGGCTCGAGCTGTTGATGCTGCGGCACGGTTCCGTAAGGCGAATAAGGCGGCGGCTGCGCCGGCACGTAACCGGGTGGCGGGGTGGCTCCGGGAGGAGGCGGCGTGGGCTGTGCCTGGGGGGGCGGCGGCGCAGCCTCGGGTTGGGCGTTCACCAGCGGCGGGGCGCTCCACTCGGCAGGGTCGCTCTGGCCCAGGGCCAGCGCCGGCAAGAAGAGAAAGACAGCGAGCAAGGTCTGGGTCGGTCGCATACGGCGGCGTTCACGATACCGCGATTGCGTCGATCTCCACCCGCGCTCCTTTGGGAAGCGCTGACACCTGAACGGTCGCCCGGGCAGGAGGCGAGCTGGGGAAATAGCGGCCGTAGACCTCGTTCACCTGGGCGAAGTCGGCCAAGTCGGTCAAGAAGATGCCGCAGCGCACGACGTGGGACAGCGTAAGGCCGGCGGCGGCGAGCACCGCCTTGAGGTTCTCCAGCACCCGCTCCGTCTGCGCCGCGATGTCCCCCTGCACCAGCTCCCCCGTCTTCGGATCGAGGGGAATCTGCCCAGAGAGGAAGGTCAGCTTGCCGCTGGCCTGAACCGCCTGCGAATAAGGGCCAATCGCCTTGGGCGCCAGGTCGGAGCACACAATCGCTTTCGCCATCAGATCCTCTCCACCGAGTACACGCCGCTCAAGCTCTCGATGCTCCGCATCAAGTCGGTGAGCTGCTTCAAGTCCGAGATGGTGACTTCGAAGGTGTTCACCGCGCGGTCGTCGCCGGTGGCGCGGCAATTGGCCTGCGAGATGTTGACGCCCTTCTTGGAGAACGCCTGCGAGATGTCGGCGAGCAGCCCCGGGCGGTCCGCGGTGAGCACGCGTAAGGTGACCGGCCGCTTGAAGTCACCGCGCACGTCCCAAGTGACCTCGACGCGCCGCTCGGGGTCGGTGGCCAGCGCTTTTTCGCATTGCACGGTGTGCACGGTGACGCCGCGGCCGCGGGTGATGAAGCCGGCGATGGGGTCGCCCGGCACCGGGTTGCAGCAGCGGCCGAAACGAACCAGCACGTCGTCCACGCCGCCGATCTGCACCCCGCTCTTGCTCGTGCGCCCCACCAGCTTCTTGGCGCCTTCGATCATCTTGGTGCCGACGTTGGCGAGGATGCCGCTGGGGGCGACGGTGCCATTGGAGGCACTGGCCCCGGCGTCGGCCGGCACCAGGCGCTCCGCCAGCTGGTGGGGAGCCAGCTTCCCGTAGCCGATCGCCACCAACAGGTCGTCCTCTACGCGGTAGCCGAGCTCCTCGGCGTGCTTCTTGAGCTCGCCGTTCTTGAGCATCTTGTTGAAGTTGAGACCGAGCCGGCGGAACTCTTTCTCTGCCAGCTCTCGACCCAGCTGCAGGCTCTTCTCGCGCTGTTGTTGTTTGATCCACCCGCGAATGCGCTGCTGCGCGCGGCTGGTCTTGACGAAGGTGAGCCAGTCTTTCGAGGGGTGAGCCTGGGGGCTGGTGAGTACCTCCACCTGGTCGCCGTTCTTGAGCTTGTAGCGCAAGGGGACGATTTTCCCGTTCACCTTGGCGCCCACACACCTGCCACCCACGTCGGAGTGAATCGCGTAGGCAAAGTCCACCGGGGTCGCCCCCCTGGGCAAGGAGCGCACGTCTCCCTTGGGCGTGAAGACGAACACCTCGTCGGTGAAGAGGTCGACCTTCACCGTCTCGAGGAATTCCTTGGGATCTTTGAGGTCCTGCTGCCACTCCATCAGCTGGCGTAGCCAGGCGAACTTCTCGTCGTCGCGACTGACCAGCGATTTGCCTTCCTTGTACGCCCAGTGCGCGGCGATGCCCTCTTCGGCGATCTTGTGCATCTCCTCGGTGCGAATCTGCACCTCCACCCGCTGCGAGTGGGGGCCGATCACCGTGGTGTGCAGCGACTGGTACATGTTCGGCTTGGGGATGGCGATGAAGTCTTTGAAGCGCCCGGGCACCGGTTTCCACATCTGGTGGATGAGCCCCAGCGCCTCGTAGCACGCCGGAATCGTGGGCATGATCAGGCGGAAGGCGATCACGTCGTGCACCTGGTCGAAGTCGATGCCTTGGGCCTTCATCTTCCGGTAGATGGAATAGAAGTGCTTGAAGCGCCCGCTGACCCGGCCTTGGAGGTTGTGCTCCTTGAGCTTGGCCAAGATGAGCTTGGTGACGTCGTCGATGTACTGCTCGCGCTCCTTGCGCTTGCTGTTCACCTTCTGTTGCAGGTCGGCGAATTCCTGCGGCTTGAGGTAGCGGAAGGAGAGGTCCTCCAACTCGGTCTTGATCCAGCTGATGCCCAGCCGGTTGGCCAACGGCGCATAGATGTCGAGCGTCTCTTGGGCGATGCGCTGCTGCTTCTCCGGTTTCATGTGCTCGAGCGTCCGCATGTTGTGCGTGCGGTCGGCGAGCTTCACCAAGATGACGCGAATGTCCTGCGCCATCGCGATGATCATCTTGCGAAAGTTCTCCGCCTGCTTCTCCTCCTGGCTCATCGTGGCCGCAGCGGAGAACTTGGAGAGCTTGGTCACCCCGTCGACCAGCTGAGCGACCTCCGGGCCGAACAGCTCGCGCAGCTCCGCTTCGGTCGCCAGAGTGTCTTCGATGGTGTCGTGCAAAAGCCCGGTGACGATCGACGCCTCGTCGAGCTTGAGCTGCGCCAGAATGCCCGCCACCTCCAGCGGGTGAACGAGGTAGGGCTCGCCTGACTTCCGAATCTGCCCCTGGTGCACCTTGGCCGAGTAGACGTAGGCCTTCTTGATGATGTCGAGGTCAGGATCCGGATGGTAGGAGGCAACCTGCTGGAGGATGTCGTTGAGGCGGATCATCTAGACCCTCGCAATCGTAACTGCCGGATCTTGGGTGGGCAACGGCGCCGCAACGCGTCAACTCGGCGCGCAAAGCGTTCGTTGACCAAGGGTTTTCCCGGCCCCTACACTCGGCCGCGACTCCCCTCCTGATGTCATCGCTCCTCCTGACCAGCCTCGGTCTGGTTTGCCCCGCGTGCGACCGCCTCAACGCTCCGGCCACCGCCACGTGCGTCGAGTGCCAAGCCCTTTTGTCCGGTGGGACGTCCGCCAAGCCCATCTCCGCCCCGGTACCCGCCAAACCCGTCCCCGCACCGGCACCCGCCAAGCCCACCGTCACGGTATCCGGCCGCTCTGTCGCCGCCACGGTGCCTGCACAACCGACCGCTGCCTCGGCTACCCTGGAGCTAGGCGTCGCCCCAGTGGAAACGACAGCGGAATATGCCAGCCCCGTTCGGCGAGCCGATACGGTTCCGCCAGGAATGCGGCCGACGTTGAGAGCACCCGTCCCCGCGCCCACCGCAACGGCTCCCGCGCCTGCCAACGCCCGACCACGGGCATCGGAGCCCATCCCCGCCAGCGAGCTATTGAGGAAGCCGGCCCCCAAGCCCGCTCCCGCTCCTTCGGCTACGCCAGCCGCAGGCCCCAGATACGGTTTGAGCGTTCTTGCGGGAACGGCGGTGGGCCAGCGCTTTCGGCTCCCTGCCGGGGGCGTGGCGGTCGGCCGCATTCGGGGCGCCATTCTCTTTCCCGACGATCCTTACGTTTCCGGGCACCACGCGTCGCTCTTGGTGCGCGACGGCCGGCTCTACGTACGCGATGAGACGAGCGCCTCGGGGGTCTTCGTCAGCGTCAACGGCCAGGAGGCCGTCGCTCCCCACACCTATTTCGCGACCGGGTCGCGCTTGTTTCACTTCGCCGGCTCGATCGAGCCTCGTTCCCCCGCCCCTGGCCACCCCCTGCCCTACGGCGCCCCCCTGCAGAGCCACCAGCCGCTCTACTGCGTCGAGGAGGTTCTCGTCGGCAACCGCGCCGGACGCGCAATGGTGAGCGCGGGCCAAAGCCTCACCATCGGCCAAGCCAACTGCGATTTGAGCTATCCCAGCGACGCCGACATGGCACCGCGCCACTGCGAGCTGGCTCTGCAACCCAACGGAGCGACCCTTCGCGACCTCTCCGGCGCTCTGGGCACCTTCGTTCGCCTCTCCCCTGGCACCGAACGTCTGCTCAAGGCCGGCGACCGGCTGCGCATCGGCCAGCAGCTGCTGCAGGTCGAAGCCATCGCGTGACTCATCAGAAGAGTCATTCGAGGTCGGGAAACGCCTGCTGAATGTACCCGCGCGCCTTCGACTCACGCTGGTCACGTAAATGCCGCGCCCACCACCCTCGTGCTTCTCTGATGTCGTTGCGCTGGTAGTAGAGCTCGCCCAGCTTGAGGGCAAGCTCCGGCGTCGGATCGTTCTCGAAGGCCTCTTTGTACTTGGCGGCGGCGAGATCGGCCAAGCCGCGCTCCTGAGCGTCATCGCCCTCGCGCGCCAGCCGCACCGCCTTCTCGGGGTGTCGCAAGGGCGCGGGGACGTCGGCTTCGTACAGCGGCTTCGCAGCAGCGCTCTGCCGGGAGAGCTGCACCGGCGCATTGGGAGGTGGCTCATACGGCTCGGCTGGGCCCGTGAAGCGAAGCTGGTACAAGTAAACGCCGCCCAAGCTCAGCGCCAACAGCACCAAGGCCACGGTGACGACTTTGAAGACCCGCGGGCCCCGCGCTTTCTCCCTCTTCTTCTCTCTCGACTGGCCGGAGGAGTTGCGCACCGGCCGCGGGTGGGGAGCGGGCACCGGGGGAGGCGCGCGCACGGTGCGCTCGGCGCCCCAGGCGGGCTCGGAGGTGATGCGTGTCTCGGCCTGGTCGATGGGCGTCGATGAACGTGGAACGGGGCTCCGCACCGCTGCGGAGACTCCGCGGGTCGGCGTGCGGCCGGTCTTTCGTTCGCGATCGACCGCCAATAGCTCGGCGCGAAACGCCTCGGCAGTGGCGGGGCGGCCGTCGGGGTCCTTGGAGAGCGCGCGCAAGATGAGGCGCTCCATGGGGGGTGAAATCTTCGCCTCCGGGCGACGCTTGGAGGGCGGGAGCGGCTCTTCGGTGAGGTGCTTGGTGGCAAAACCCACCGCGGAGTCCGACTCGAACGGCAAAAGCCCCGTGCACAGTTGGTAGAGAATGACTCCCACCGCGTAGAGATCGCTGCGCGGATCGAGTGGCGAGCCGCGGGCCTGCTCGGGAGACATGTACTCGGGGGTGCCGCAGACGAAGCCGGCGCGGGTGAGCGCAGGGCCCGTCTCGCCGCTGGAATCGGTGATCTTCGCGATGCCGAAGTCGAGCACCTTGACGAAGTCGGGCTCGCCGCGGCGCTGCTCGACCATGATGTTCTCGGGCTTCAAGTCGCGGTGAATGACCCCCGCTCCGTGGGCATCGGCGAGCGCCGAGAGCACCTGCCCCACGATGCGCACGACGCGTGCTTCGGGGAGCGGCCACTCCTTGGAGAGAATCTGGTGGAGATCCTTCCCCGAGACGTACTCCATCGCGATGAACAGCGCGCCGTCGTCTGCCTGCCCAAAGTCGAGAATGCTGATCGAGTTGGGGTGGTTGAGCCGGCTGGCGGCCTTGGCCTCGCGCTGGAAGCGGGCCACCGTCCGCTCGTCCGACAGGAGCGCCGCGCGCAACACCTTGAGCACCACCGGCTTGTCGAGGGCCAGCTGCTTGGCACGAAACACCCTCCCCATGCCGCCTTCCCCGATCATCTGCTCGATGCGGTACTTCTTGGCCACGATGCGGCCGACATGGTCGTCCTCTCCGGCCACCCGCGGGACGGTCGCGCCACACGCGGGGCAAAACTTCGAGTTGCCGCTCTCTTTGCCGCAGGAAGGGCAGGTCAAGGAGGAACCTACGGGGCCTTCTCAAGACGATAGGTCTCCCTCCACGGCACCTTCAAGGCTTTGGCGCGTCTGATATAGATGGACGCGCTCATGGCGTTTTTCGCTTGCCCGCGCTGCGGCTCCAACAATCCGCAAAGTGCCACGGCGTGTCAGGGCTGCGGCCAGCCGTTCACTTCGGGCACGATGGTGATGGGCCCCTCGCAGTCGGTACAGCGGCCGAAAGTGGCGGTGCGGGTGGTACGGGCCGATGGCGGCCCGGAGACGGTGGTGCCCATGCGCACAGGAACGCTCACCTGCGGGCGCCTGGGCGATGTCGCCGTGCCCGACGACCCCTTCGTCGCCGATACCCAGGCGCGCTTCTTTTTTTCGGGCGTGCGCTTGGCGATCGAGGACGTGGGCGGCAGCAACGGGGTGTTCTTCCGCCTGCGAAAGGAGATGGAGCTACCGCTCGGAGGAGAGCTTCGACTGGGCCGGCAGCGGCTGGTGCTCGAGCCCATCCCCGCCCTCACCAAAGCCGCCGACGGCACGGTGGCCTGGGGCTCGCCCGACCCCGGGTATCGACTTCGGCTGGTGCAGCTCGTGGAGGGCGGAGCGCGGGGCAGCGCCTTTCCTCTCAAGGAGGGAGACAATCAGCTCGGCCGCGAGGTGGGCGACATCACCTTCCCCACCGACGCGTTCGTCTCCGGCCGCCACGCTACGTTGCGGGTGGTGCAAGACCGGCTCTTCGTGAAGGATTTGGGGTCGAGCAACGGCACGTTCATTCGGCTGAACGCGCCTGCCTTCGTGGACAACGGCGACCAATTTCTCATCGGCCGCCAGCTGGTGCGGGTAGAGGTCGCGGGGTGAGGTGACTACCCGTACGACTTTTCCTTCTTCTCCTGCTCTTCCTTGCAGCGGATGCACAGCGTGGTCACTGGGCGAGCCTCGAGCCGCTTGGGGGAGATGGGCTCTTCGCAACGCTCGCAGACGCCGAAGCTCCCGTCCTCGATGCGCTGCAGGGCCTTGTCGATCTTCTTGAGGAGAAACTTCTCGCGGTCACGCAGGCGAAACACCATGCTCTGGGCGTACTCGCTGGAGGCCAAGTCAATCTCGTCGGGGAGGTCGTCCGTGTCGAAGTTGGACTCCTCCATCAGCGTCTTCTTCGCGCTCTGGAGCAAGCTCAGCTTGCTGTCCTCGAGCATCTTCTTGTAGCGCTTGAGATCTTTCTGGTTCAAAGCTGGGCGCCCCCGTAAAAAGGGCGGGTACCTTTAGTGGGGCACCTGGGCGAAGTCAATGTCAGACTCTTCCAAATTCGACCGTGAATTTCTTCGTGCGGGGCTGGCGCTCGCGGGCAAGAGCGAGGTCGACCACCTGCTCTTCATCGGGGACACCCCCATCGCCCCTGCCGACTTGCGGGGCCGCCCTTGCCGGCGGAAGCTCATCTATGCGGTGACCAGCGACACCCTCGCCAGCGAGTTGGCCGCCAAGAAGCACAAGGCCCTGGTCATTCCCGCCTACGACTACTCGCGGGTCGAGCGAGTCAAGGTGGCGCTCGTCTCCGCGCTCTCCCAGGGAGCGTTCAAGGAAGGGGATTTGGTGCTCTGCCTGACCGGGAAGGTGGGCCGCCAGGTAGACACGATGATGCAAATGCGCATCGGCGGCTCGCTGGACGACCGGGTCGCCATCGAAGGGGTCAAGCTGGGCGACGAGTTCAACTCGCAGGTGGTCGACGCCCTCATCCAGCTCGCGCTGCAGATCGGCCAGGAGGGCTTCGAGGGCCACCCGATCGGCACCATCATCACCATCGGCGACCACAACGCGGTGCTGGAGAAGAGCCGCCAGCTGACGATCAACCCCTTTCAGGGGATCTCCGAGGCCGAGCGAAACGTGCTCGACCCGAAGATTCGCGAGGCGATCAAGAACTTCTCGGTGCTGGATGGGGCCTTCGTCATTCGCGAGGACGGGGTGGTGCTGGCCGCGGGGCGATACCTCTCCTCGGCGGACGAGGCGGTGAAGATTCCCTTGGGCCTGGGAGCGCGGCACGCCGCCGCAGCCGGCATCACCTCGACGACGAAGTGCATCGCCCTGGTGGTGAGCCAGACCTCGGGAGCGGTACGCCTCTTCAAGGAGGGCAACATCGTGCTCGAGCTACACCAAACGGCGCGAAGAACATGACCCCGACCCCCTCGACCCTACGCTTCGCCGCCGTCGGCTTGCTCCTGGCCGGGTGCCAGCCATCGATCTACTTCGAAACCGAGTCCAAGGGCGCGACCACCGTGCAGGGCAGCGTGCTCGGAGGCTTGCTCGCGGTGTTCCCCCAGGCCGCGGCGCTGACGAACATCGACGTCACGCAGTCGCAGGACTTTCAAAACCAGGGCGTGCGCAAGGAAGACGTGAAGTCGGTCATGGTGAAACGGCTGGTGCTCCAGGTCACCTCTCCTTCCGATGCCGACTTTCAATGGCTGTCGTCCATTCGCTTCTTCGCCGAGACCGACGGCCAAAAAGACCTCATCGCCTTCAAGGAGGGCATCGACCAGCTGGGCCTGGTTGCGCCCAACCCACGGCTCGAGCTCGAGCTTGCGGACGTCGAGCTCAAGCCCTACGTGGTGGCTCCCTCGATGTCCATCACCACCGAGGCCAGCGGCCGGCAACCGCCGAAGGACACCACCATCGAAGCCACGGTGCGCCTGGGAGTGGATGCGGTCATCATCAAGTGACCCGGCCGTTCCCTACCCTTTCCGCTTCGCCTCCTCGCGATAGATGTCCGCCAGCGCCTTGGCGCGCTCAATCTCGTCTCGCGCGGCGTCCACCGCGAGCACCTTGTCAATCTGGTCTCGCTTCTCTTGCAACGCCCGACTGACCGCCAGGCCCACCGAGAGGCGCGCCCGCGCGCTCATGCGCTCGGTGCGCAGCTCTAAGACGCGGGTGGCCAGCTCGCTGGCTGCATCCAGGAGCAGCCGCGCGTCCTCGTCAGCGGTGGCCAGCGCCTGCTCGACCGAGGCCAAGGCGCCTTCCGTCTCGCGCAGATCGCGCCGTAGGACGCGTTCCGCCCGCCCATCGCCCCGGTGGGCCGCGCGCTCGATTCGGCCGCCCAGGTCCTCGCGCTTGTGCTGGTAGCGCTCCCGGTCGCGGGAAAGCTCCCCGCGCAAGGCAAGGAGCGTCGCCGCCGACTTGCGTACTTCCGCCGCCTGCCGCTCGAGATCCTCGATGAGACCGTCGAACGCGGCGATGGGGTCGACCGGAGGGCGGGGCTTCTTCCGCTTGAGGAACCCGAACACCACGGTGGAAAAGACTACCCGAGATTGGCTTCAACCGAAGGGACGGCACAGCAATCGAATGCGGTCGACCTTTTCACGAACGCGCGGCTCGGGCGACGAGGTGAGCTCCAGGTACCTGGGAAGCGCGATGCCGTACACGCCGAGCAGATGCTGTAACAGCAGCGCGCTTTCCGTTCCTCGTTGATCCGCCGGGGCCAACGACACCGCCTCGCCAATCGCTTCGAGAATGTCGATGACCCGCGGCACCAGGCTGGTTGCGCCAAGCCGCCCCCCTTCGGCCTTTTCCGGGAAGAGCGCATCGAACGAATCTGCCGTCCGCGCGGGCGTCGGCGGCGGCCGATCGAAAGCAATCGCCTCCAGCGCCTCGAGGTGCGGCAGAAGTAGCTCGAGTGCCTCCGCAGTGGCAGGCACGTCTTGCGGCAGGAGGGTACGCCAGCCGGAGTCGAACTCGGTACGCGCGCTGGAAATCTCCCGGTCGGTCAGGTGGTGGTAGAAGGCGCGCCCACCTCTTTGGCGCTGCTCCGCGGCCAGCGCCTTCAAGTCGGGGTTCTCTTCGCCCAGCGAGATGAAGGAGAGCGCAATCTCCAGGCCCTCCATCGGCGCCCGCGTTCGACGAATGACCTCGAGGTCGACCGCGTCTTCGCCGTCGGTGACGAGCACCACGGTGGCCTTGGCAAGGTAGGGGTCCGTCCCCCTGGCCGAACGAATCGACTCGAACGCCGCCATCAGAGCGAGAGTGATGTCCGTCTGACCTTCCGCCGGGGAATGGGAAAAGAGCTTCTCGATCTGCCGCGCGGCCTCTTCCGCCGTGTCCACCCGCGCCAACTCGGTGGGGGTGTCGTTGAAGAATGAGAAGTACAGCGGATCGAAGGGCTGCCCCGTGGCCGCCTTCAGACGCAGGTTGTTCAGCTCGGCGATGACGATTGCGTCTCGAAAGCGCGCGCGCGGTCCGTGCATCGATCCCGAGGCATCGCACACGTACACCCGCACCGCCGTTTTGCGCACCCGCTTGGTAATCGGCGGCGGCTCCTCGTCGAGGTAGGCGCGCAGCACCTGGCGGTTCGAGGCGAGGTCGTAGACGAGCGAGCGGGGGTCGGAGATGACGAAGTTGGGCAGCTCGTCGAGGCTGTGGGTGAATTCGAAGGTCATCGTCTGCGTGGGGAACGGCACCCGCCGCGCCACTGGCCGAATCGCGCGCACCTCGGCCTCGACGATTTCTTCGGCGAGCGCGTCTTCGACGTCGAAGTAACGGGCACAGCCCGCCGCCAGCTCGAACGTCGCGAGCTTTTCGTCGTCGAGCGCGAAGGCGAGCTGGGTGAGCTCGTCGCCCCTCACCCGTTCCCTCTGCCAGCGGGAGAGGGTTTTGTGCAGCGCCTCTCCCTTGGGCAAGAGCGCTCCCACCGACCGCCGTGCCACCTCGGCCACCTCGCGGTCGTTGGCCTCGAGCGCGCGCTCGTAGAGCGCCTTGAGCGAGCGGTAAGCAGTGCCCGGGTCGCGGCGGGCGACGTGGCGTACGTGGCGCACCAAGTCGTGCAGCGAGCGCACCGATGGAGCGGCGCGCACCCGCTCACGGGCCGCCGCGACCTCGATTCGAAGCCGGCGCACCTCCTCGCGGTCGCTGTCCGTCCCCGTACGCAGGAGCAGCTCATGGGCGGCGTCGAGATCTCGACGCTTTTGCACCACGTCCTCCAGCTGGGTCTTGGCCCGTTCGGCCCAGTACCTGGCAATCGCCACCTTGGCGTTCGATGGGGGTGCGCTCCCCGCCGGCGCGCGCTCGAAGATGACAAAGCGCTCGCTTTGCGGCACGCCGACGTCGGCGAAGAGATCCGCCACCTTCACTGCGCGGGCCAGCTTGATGAAGGCCTGCAAAAGTCGCGTGAGCTCACCCGGCGCATTCTCTCCGGAGAGGATGCGACGCTCGAGCCAGCGCACCTGCGATTCGACCTCGTCCAGCGCCGCAGCGGCACGCTCCGCCAGGCCGGCGGCCAGCGTGCCCGCCCGCCCTTTGGACACACCCAGCTCGCGTAAGAGCTTGGCGTCAGCTGCCGTGTGAATTCCCACCTTGTCGAGCTCGGCGTCGAGCGTCGCCAACACCTTCAACGGCCCGGCCTCGCCGCGCTCGAACATCGCCCGGGCGCGCGCGAAAAAACCCAGCTCGAGGACTCGACCTTCGCACAGCGCGTCGAGGCGAGAGCGGAGCTGTTCCAGCCTGGGGTGGAGCACGGCGTGCTCACGCGCTCAGCGCCGCTCGCGCTTCGAGCAGTCGCTTGCTGAAGACGGCGAAATCCTCCGCGACGCCGCGCAGTGCCGAATCGAGCTTTTTCGCGGTGTCGCCCACCTCCCCCGGTTGCGTGGCCAAGAGCGCCACCGCCGACTGCAGGCGCAAAAGCTCTCCCTCCTTGGTGGCGAGCATCGGGAAGCGGCTCTTCACCAGCTTGTCGAAGGCGCGCTCGGCCTCGGCTCGGGTGGAAAGGCCGTCAAGAGACGGCAGCGCGCTCAAAAGCTGCGACAACCAGCTCCGCAGAAACTGGATGCGCGCCTGGATGCCCGCCATCTCGGCGACGGCGATGCTGCGGCGTATTTCATCGGGCACCACCGGGCTGCGTCCCGATGAGAGCACCGCCTCGAGCCCCGCCAACCCATGGAGCTCCCCCGCCGCGGTGAGGGAGCCCAAAAAATTGCGATACACCATGTAGGCCTCGCCGCTTTGCACCTGACCTTCCGACGGGCTGCTCACCTTCACTGGCTGGGGAAGGGAACGGGCGTGCGCTCGCAAACGGCGGTCGATGACTTCTTTGCACTCGTCGAGAATCGGCTCAGGCGCCACCCCTTCGCGACGCAAGCTCTCCGCCAGTGACTGCACCAGCCTGGTGTACTGCTCCACGCGGGTGAAGCTCGCGGCGCCCAGCACCTCGAGCGCGTGGGCGTGCCCCAAGGGGGCGAGCAGCTCTTGCCGCAGGCCCGCTTGGTCCGCGCTGAGCGCCACCAAGGCGGACTCCAGCTCACCGAGCCGGCGCGACTGGGCCGACAGGCTCTCGAACGGATCGCCGCCTTTGCCGGCGGACGACTGGAAGGCGCTCAGCGCTCGCCGCCGCAGCGAAGCCGCCACCCGCCGACGCACCTGCTGCTGCTTTTCCCGAAGCGTCTCGACTGTCTCGGGGGCCTGCGCGACGAGCCGACTGGCAAGCTCGGAGATTTTTCCGATCTCCTCCGCGAGGCTGCGAGCGAGCCCTGCGAGCCCATCGAGCTTGACCGCTTCGTCGAGCTCGGTGCCCTGCGCGAACAGGGCGGTCATCTCCAGCGCCTGTTCGGCGAAACCGGCAAGGGCGCCGGTGAGCGGCCCCAGCCGATCATGCAGCTCGGGGACCAGGCGGCACAGCTCGTGTACCTCGGCGAGCGCGGTCAAGAGCGCCACCCCTCCCCGGCCTTCGCCCTGCCCCGCCATTCCTTTGCCCAAGCGATCTTCGGTCGCCAACACCAGGGTGCGCGCCGCAGCCACCAACGGGCGGCGGTTTTCAGGATGCCGCGGCCCGGGCAAAAGCTTCTCTCGCAGCGCCTGTGCGGCGGACAGCGCCATCGGTGCCTGAAAGCCACGCGCAATCGACTCGACGGCCGCCACGTCGTCGGTCACCGACAAGGCCTTCAGCTCGCGCTCCGGCCCCAGGCCCAGCTCCCCTTTCACTTTCGCCAGCACCTCGGCGAACGCCCGCTGCTCGACGCGAATGATTTCCAGCTGCGCCCGCTCGCGCGGGTCGGCCGCGCCCTTGAGGAGCGCTTCGGTCTCCTCCGGGGAAGGACCGCCGAGGAGGAAGAAGTAGCGCAGCGCCTCCAAATCCTCGGGGCCGGCCTCGAAGGGGCGCTCCGGGCGTCGCCAGATGCAGTCGCGCACCACCGCCGCCTTGAGCGCCCACAGCGCCTTCACCAGTGAGCGCTGCGAGAAGTACTTGGTGGGCACGTAGTCGGGCAGCTTCGCCACCTGCGCATAGAGCTGGCGCTCGAGGAGCTCGGAGAGCAGCTCCAGGCCCTCGGTGAGGCTCGAGGGCACGTGGACCTTCTCCACCGCCTCTTGCAGGACGTCGAGCTGCTGCAGCGAAAGCGAAGCGCGCAGCTCCGGCCGCTGTCCCTTCACCGCCCGGCTGAGCATCGCGGCGCGGCTTGCGGGCCGCGCGAACGCCTTGGGGCAAAAGCAGATGTAGGAGAGCCGGTCGGCGAAGGCCAAGAGCAGCTCGGGCGAGCGGGCCAGCACCTCCGAGAGATAGCGGTTGCTGGTCATGATTGCGCACTCGCAGCGCCCGGCAGTCACCTTCTTGCCGTGCTTGAGCTCGCGCTCGTGCAGCACGTTCAAGATCGAACGGAGCAGCATGTCGCGCCCGTCGAACACCTCGTCGAGGAAGGCGTGGGTGGCGCCCAGCATGCCGTCGTCGGTGATGTACTCGGTGCGCCCGGTCTCGGTGAGGATCTTGAAGTCCACCGGCCCGATGAGGTCGGACTGCACGGTCGACTCGGCGAGCTGCCGGGAGAACAAGGACGGCGCCCCGGTCTTCTCGTCGACCAGCCGGCCAAGCACGGCGCTGGCTACCGCGCTCTTGGCGGTGCCCGGCGGGCCGGTGACGAGGACGTGCTCTTTGGAGAGCAGCGCCAGCTCGATCTGCGTGAAGAGCGCCTCGCGCTCGAAGAACGCCTCGCGCAGCTCCTCGAAGAAGCGGCGGAAAGCCTGGGCGGCGGGGGCGAATTTCACGTCCCTCACCCTAACCCTCTCCCAGGGGGAGAGGGGAATCAGTTCGTGCGGAACTCGGCGTCGACCACGTCGTCTTTCTTCGGCGTGGCCTGGCTACCCGGCGCGGCACCCTCGGCGCCCGGAGCAGGAGGCGCCCCCGCAGCGGCTCCGGCGGCCTTGTACATCTCCTCCGCGGCCTTGTGGCTGGCCTGCTCCAGCTTGGAGATCGCCGCCTGGATTTTCTCTTTGTCCTCGCCCTCGCGCACCGCGTTGAGCTCTTTGACGGCCTCCTCCACGTTCTTCACCGTGTCGGCGGAGAGCTTGTCCTTGTTCTCCTTGACGAGCTTCTCCATCTGGTAGACGAGGTTCTCCGCGCGGTTTTTGACCTCGACGAGCTCGCGCCGGGCCTTGTCGTCGGCCTCGTGCTCACGCGCCTGGGCGACCATCTTCTCCACCTCGTCCTTGGCCAGGCCCGAGCTGTGGGTGATGGTGACCTTGTTCTCCTTGGCCGTCGCCTTGTCCTTGGCGCTCACGTTCAAGATGCCGTTGGCGTCGATGTCGAAGGTGACCTCGATCTGCGGCACGCCGCGCGGCGCCGGGGGAATGCCGGTCAGGTGGAAGCGGCCCAGGCTGCGGTTGTCGCCCGCCATCTCGCGCTCGCCTTGCAGCACGTGGATCTCCACCTGGGTCTGCCCATCGGCGGCGGTGGAGAAGGTCTCCGACTTGCGGGTGGGAATGGTGGTGTTGCGCTCGATGAGCTTGGTCATCACCCCGCCCAGGGTCTCGACGCCCAGAGACAAGGGGGTGACGTCGAGCAGGAGAATGTCTTTCACCTCGCCGGAGAGCACGCCTGCCTGCACCGCGGCGCCCACGGCCACCACCTCGTCGGGGTTGACCGTGCGGTTGGGCTCCTTACCGAAGAGCTTCTTCACCGCCTCTTGCACCTTGGGGATGCGGGTCGAGCCGCCCACCAGCACCACCTCGTCGAGCTCGGAGGGCTTGAGGCCGGCGTCGGCGAGGCACTTGCGGCACGGCTCGAGCGAGCGCTCCACCAGGTCGTCGATCATCGACTCGAACTTGGCGCGGCTGAGCTTGACGTTGAGGTGCTTGGGCCCCGACGCGTCGGCGGTGAGGAAGGGCAGGTTGATTTCGGTCTCCATGGCGCTGGAGAGCTCGATCTTCGCCTTCTCGCCCGCCTCCTTGAGCCGCTGCAGCACCATGCGGTCCTTGGAGACGTCGAGCCCGGTGTCTTTTTTGAACTCGGAGATCAGCCAGTCCATGATGCGCAGGTCGATGTTGTCGCCGCCCAGGTGGGTGTCGCCGTTGGTGGCGAGCACGTCGACCACGCTCTCCCCCACCTCGAGAATGGAGATGTCGAAGGTGCCGCCGCCGAAGTCGTAGACGGCGATTTTCTCGTCTTTCTTCTTGTCCAACCCGTAAGCGAGGGCGGCTGCGGTGGGCTCGTTGACGATGCGCTTGACGGTAAGCCCAGCGATTTCGCCTGCGTCCTTGGTGGCCTGGCGCTGGGCGTCGTTGAAGTACGCCGGCACGGTGATGACCGCCTCGGTCACCTTCTCGCCCAGGTAGTTCTCCGCCGCCCGCTTGAGCTTCAAGAGGACCTGCGCCGAAATTTCCGGCGGGGAGAAATGCTTGCCGTCGATCTCCACCCGAGCGTCGGCGTGCGGGCCCTTGGCGACCTTGTAGGGCACCAGCTTGCTCTCCTCAGAGACCTCCTCGTGGCGCCGACCCATGAAGCGCTTGATGGAGTAAACGGTGCGCTCGGGGTTGGTGATGGCCTGGCGCTTGGCGATCTGCCCCACCAGCCGCTCCCCGTCCTTGGAAAAGGCCACCACCGAGGGGGTGATTCGGCTTCCCTCCTCGTTGACGATGACTTTTGGCTCGCGCCCTTCCATCACCGCCACCACGCTGTTGGTGGTGCCCAGGTCGATTCCGATGATCTTCCCCACGACTGTATCCTCCTGAAGTTCCTTCGTTTTCTCTCGTTCGTCGAACGCAGCCGCAACATAACCAGGCGCTGCACGGTGTCAAACGAAGAAGGGACCTAACCCTCGAGTCCGCCAAGGAATTTGGGTCAGGTTCAGGCCGGATGCATAAGCGCCTTCGCACCTGCTGCCACCCCGACTTTCCATTTGTGGGCGGTGCATGTAGGCGAGCGAGCGGCCACACCAGTGCAATATGTGGTCTTTGTTACCCATTTGTGTCAGACAGCCCATCGGCCGGCTTGGCCGGAGAAGTGCAGTGGGCCCCTGCCGTTGCCGCAGCGCGTAACGACAGTAACCTACACGAAGGAGCCGGAACCATGTGGGTACAGCCCCTGAGGACTGCGGAGCTTCGGGTCGTCCCGCCCGCGAAGGTGGAGACAGAGCCGCGGGTGGCGGTGCTTCTCAACGCCAATGCGCGCAGGGTGAACGAGAAGGTGGTGCGCGCGCTGGGCCACGTGGTGCCGCAGGAGGATTTGTTCCTCTCCCGTACCGAGCTCGACGCCCGTCGCATCGCCCAGACGGTGGTGGACCGGCGCTACCCGACGGTCTTCTGCGGCGGCGGCGACGGAACCTTCACCCGCTTCGTCAATGAGATTCTCAAGCAGGTGGAGCTGAAGAGCGCACGTTCTGTCCGGCGGGCGCCGCGCTTTGGGGTCTTACGGCTGGGCACCGGCAACTCACTGGCCTCGATGCTCAACGCGTCGCCCTTACGCGGCGAGGGCATTCTCGACGACGTCTTGCGGGCGCGCGCTGGTGAAGTGCCCGGCTACCGCCGCGTGGATCTGCTCGAGGTCGAGGGCCAGCGCGCCCCCTTCGCGGGGCTGGGGCTCGATGGCAAGGTGCTCAACGACTACATCTGGGTGAAGGAGAACCTGGGCCGCGGTCCGCTTCGGCACCTGCTCACGGGTGGGCGCGGGTACTTCACCTCGGTCGCCTTGCGCACCGTGCCGCACTACCTCCTCCACTCCACCTGGGTGGAGTGCGAGGTCGTCAACGGCAAGGGCCGGGTAGCCTACCGCTTGGGCCCTGACGGCCTGCCGGTGGGAGAGCCGATCGAGCCGGGCGGCACCCTCTTCCGCGGGCGCCTGATGATGGCGGCGGCGGGCACCATTCCCTTCTACGGGTTCGAGTTCAAGATGTTCCCCTTTGCCGCGCGCCGCCGAGGGATGATGCACTTGCGCCTGGGAGCCATCTCCACCCCGGTGATTCTCGCCCACCTGCCCAAGCTGTGGACGGGCAAGTGGTACCCCAAAGGCCTCTACGACTTTCACGCGCAAGAGGTGCACATTCGCTTCGGCCGGCCGATGCCCTTCCAAGTCGCCGGTGACGCGGAGGGCTACCGCGACGAGGTCACCTTGGGCGTCGCGTCGGAGCAAGTGGAGCTGGTCGACTTCACCGGCGTGGTCAACTAGCGCTCAACCAGCACTTTCAACCAGCGCCCCTCACCCTTACCCTCTCCCAGAGGGAGAAGGATGCCGCCGTCGGCGTGCCCCTTACCCTACCCGGTATCCCGCGAGGGGGGAGGCCGCTCGCCGGGCTCTTTGCGACGGCCGATGACCAGCCCAAAGGTCACCGACGCCTTCCCTCCCTGCGAGCGGTGGACCTCGAGCTCCTCGCGGAGCAGCGCTGCCTGCATGGAAGCCTGCTCCAGGAGCGGCTCGAGCTCGCGGTAGAACGCGTCGAGCTCGGCGTCGCTGAGCGTCTCACACCCTTCCGGCTCGTAGCCTGCGCGCTCGAAGACCTGCAGCGCCTCGCGCGGCGACAAAAGCTTTTCGCCCAGCCGCTTCTCTTCCCAGAAGTCGACGGCTCTCTTCGCGGGCAGCTTTCCCACCTTCACCGGGTAGGTCAACGCCAGCCGGCCGCGCGGGGCCAAGAAACGGCGCAGCGCCGGCACGGCCGTGGCCAGGGACATCGGCACCCGGCCCAGACAGACGACGCCGTCGAGCTCGCCTGACTGGAAGGGCAACGCCGTCAAGGCCTCTACCGCGCCCCCGTCCACGTCGACGGCGGCGATCGAGCAGCCCAGCTCGCGCGCGTAGAACTGCCCCGCCTCGCCCCCGCACAGCTCAAGCACCCGCGACTTCTTCGTCCACCCCGCGGTACGCGCCAGCCGGCGGTAGAGATCCTCGGACTGGAACGGGCGCCCAGCTTCTTGTGGGAAATAAAGCGGGAAGTGCCCGGCCGAGGACATGAGGTGCTCCCTTATACCGGGACGGCGGCCAGGGGAATAGCTCGTGACGGGCGGCCTAGAGGTAGTAGAGGACCCGCCGCTCCTTGTGCAGCGTCTCGTAGATCGCCCGGCGCTGGTCCTCGGAGAGCAGGTACACCGTGACGCTCACCGAGAGGTACTTGCCCATGCTCGAGGGCTGTTCGCTGATCGAATCGGGTGAGATTTCGTTGGCGAGCACACGGTGAAAGAGCTGGCGCACGTACTCCTTGAACCCGCGCTCCTGCCGGCCCATCACCTTGAAGGTGTACACCGTGGGGTAGTCGATGAGCGCCTTTTTCGCGCCCCCTCCTTCGCCGCCGTGGCCTTCCTTCATCCTCAAGCTCACAACAGATTGGCTGCCAGCTCCGCCAGAACGCTCCGCTCCCCCTTGCTCATGGTGATGTGCCCAGCGACCTTCTCGCTGCGGAAACGGTTCACCACGTGCACCAGGCCGTTGTTGGTGGAGTCGACGTAAGGGTTGTCGATCTGGAAGGGGTCGCCGGTGAGGACGATTTTCGTGTTGTCGCCCACGCGGGTGATGATGGTTTTCACTTCGTGCGGGGTGAGGTTCTGCGCCTCGTCGACGATGATGTACTGGTTGGGAATGCTGCGGCCGCGGATGTAGGTGAGCGGCTCGATCTCGATGATGCCCAAGTCGACCAGCTCGTGGTACCCGCGCCCCGCCTTCTTGTCGGCGCGCGAGAGGTTCATCAAAAATTCGACGTTGTCGAAGATGGGCTGCATCCACGGGTTGAGCTTCTGCTCGACGTCGCCCGGCAGGTAGCCGATGTCTCGGCCGAGCGGGAAGATGGGCCGGCTCACCAAGAGCTTTTGGTAGACCGACTCTTCGGTCGTCTTTTGCAGGCCGGCGGCGATGGCCATCAGCGTCTTGCCCGTGCCCGCCTTGCCCACGATGGTGACCAGCTTGATCTCGTCGTTGAGGAGCAGATCGAGCGCGAAGCTCTGCTCCATGTTGCGCGGGCGCACCCCCCACACGCCTTCTTTGCCGGTGCGGATGAGGGGGACCACCTTGTTCTTCGCCCCGCTCATCCGTCCCATCGCGGTGTGGGAGGGGTTGGCCTCGTCCTTGAGCAACACCAGCTGGTTGGGCGAGAGTTGGTCGGCTTGGGGGACGTCGATCTCCGCGCTGGGCTTGTACATCTGGTCGACCAGCTCGGCGGGCACCGGCAGCTCGGTGTAGCCGGAGTACAGCTCGGAGATCTCCACCCGCTCGGTGTCGTAGTCCTCGGCGATCAGCCCCAAGGCGTCGGCGCGAATACGCAGGTTGGTGTCCTTGGTGATGAACACCGCTGGCGAGTCGGGCTCTTTGATCTTGGCGTCGATCGCCGTGGCGAGAATGCGGTTGTCCATCAGCTGGCCGTCGGCCATCGACGCGGGCAGCTCGCGGTCGGTGAAGGAGACCTTGAGCGTGCCGCCGTTGGGCAGCGCCACCCCTTCAGAAAGCGTGCCCTCCGAACGGAAGCCGTCGATGTAGCGCGCCACCATGCGGGCGTTGCGGCCCAGCTCGGAGAGGTCTTTCTTGAACGAGTCCAGCTCCTCGATCACGTAGATGGGAATGATGACGTTGTGCTCTTCGAAGCCGTAGATCGACCGGGGGTCGTGCAGCAGAACGTTGGTGTCGAGAATGAAGTTCTTTCGCGCCATCTTCGGCCTAGCCGACCTCGCTTCGAAAGGGGTGGTGCATCTTCGCACGAAACAGCTCAGCGGTACTGAATCTTCAGGAGGGTGAGCTCCACCTCCCCCCGGGGCCGCAGCACCGTCACCGTATCGCCTTTTCTCTTTCCCAAGAGCGCCTGGCCAATGGGCGAGTCGACGCTGATGCGCCCTCCCTGGGTGTCGGTCTCGTCGGGGCCGACGATTTGGTAGGTCGACACCCTGCCCTCCTCGTCCTCGAGGGTCACCGTGGCGCCGAAGTAGACCTTGTGGGTGTCTTTTTGCTCGCTGGGCACCACTACGGTGGCCTCGTCCAACCGTTTCTTGAGGTAGCGCAGGCGCCGGTCGATTTCGCGCAGCCGCTTTTTCCCGTAGATGTATTCGGCGTTCTCGGAGCGATCGCCCTGCGCCGCGGCGGCCGAGACCTCGGCCGTCACCTTGGGGCGTTCTTCGTTGAGCAGCCGAAGGAGCTCCTGGTGGAGCCGCTCGGCCCCGGCACGGGTGATGTACGTTTTCATGGAAAGGCTCTTCTAGCGCCGCTCGGTTCTTCCTGAAGGGGGAACTTGTGGTATCAGGCCGCGCCATGGGACGCGCTCTCTTCCTCGCCAGCCTGACGTTGGCCACCGGCTGCAGCCAAGTCGACTACATCGACATCAAGCCGAAGACCTTGGTGCTGCGGCAGAGGAACAACGAGATTTGGCTACAGGGCCACGCGATGAGCCACACCGGAGTGCACTACTCGCGGGCCACGGTGACTTGGTCGACGAAGGACCCGTCGATCGCCGTCGTCGACGAGAAGGGGCGGCTGACCCCGGTGAAGTCGGGGTTGACCGAGGTGGTGGCCAAGCATGGGGACGTTCAAGCGGCGGCCCCGGTCGAGGTGCTGTTCGCCGAGAAGATGACCGTCGAGCCGACGCAGGTGAGCTTGGTGGAGGGCGGGCCATCGGTCGAGCTCCACGTGAAGGTCTATGACTACAAGGGCCGGGAGCTGACGGATCGAACTGCCACCTTCCGCTCGCTCAACAAGGAGATCATCAGCATGGGGCAAAACGCCGTCTTTGGGCTTGCTCGGGGGACAGCGAACGTCGAGGTACAAGTCGAAGAGCTCAAACAAACAGTGGCGGTCACCGTCGAGAACGAGCAACAAGCCGTGAAGAAATAGTGTGCGAGCCGCTAGCTCAGCTGGTAGAGCACCGGCCTTTTAAGCCGAGGGTCGGGGGTTCGAGTCCCCCGCGGCTCATTTGAACGTCCCCGTCGTCTAGAGGCCCAGGACGCTGGCCTTTCAAGCCGGTAACACGGGTTCGAATCCCGTCGGGGACATGAGGCAATCGAAAATGAACAAGAACAGTTCGCCCTGCTCATCGGAGGCGTTCTGATCCTCGCGGTGGCCGGAGCAAGTCCGTGGGTTGCTGTCTGCGGCATTCTGTTCTTGTGGCTCGTACATCGGCGAACGCCCACAGGCTTGTCGAAGACAGCATTGTTTCGGAGCGTCGCAGCGGGTGGCATCGCCGGTGGACTCGTTGCTTCCTCGTTGGCGGTGGCGATGCAACTCATGGTGAAGGGCATGGCGAAGGGGCCGATGCTCAAGAGCCGCACTCCGCCTGATGCCGACGACTTTCTTTCTACCCTTTCCACCGCAATGAGCTGGGCCCTCTTGGGATCGGCCGCGTACTCCGTTCTGGCGGCCTTGCTGTTTGCTTGGGCCGTCACCCTGGTTGCGGGCTTCTTGCCTCAGCAGACAAAGGACGTTTCCACTTTGGAGTGACGAACCGTCCTGGCATCTGGCATCCCAAACCTTGGACCGCTACCATACGGACATGTCGCGAGTCATTGACTGGGACGGCAAGAATGTCCCCGATGAAATGAGGTCGCTCCCTCCCGGGCGGTACGTGGTCGATCCGATCGACGAGACCATTCCTCTGACTGCTGACGAAGAGGAAGGCATCCGGCAGGCGATGGCTTCCTTGGGGGCGGGCCAGGGACGGAGCCTCGAGGAAGTACGGGACCGCGTTCTCATTTCGCTGAAGCGGTGAAGGTCCTCCCCCGCCGCGAGGTGACACGTTCTGACCCATGGAACTTGGGTAGGCGTCACGGACGGGTGACCGCTCCCAGCACCGATCGAATCTTCTTCGTCAGCGCGCTCGGTGTGATGGGTTTTTGAATGAAGGGCACTCCCTCCAGCACGCCGTGGTGCAGCACCGTATCGTCGGTGTAACCGGACATGTAGAGCACCTTGGCCTCGGACCGAAGGGCAGAAACCTTTTCGACCAGCTGGCGACCACTCATCTCGGGCATGACCACGTCCGTCAAGACGAGGTGAATCGGGCCTGGGTGTTGCTCGCACAACTCGAGCGCGGCGGCACCATTCCAGGCCTCGAGAACCGTGTAGCCCGCGCGCTTGAGGACGTTGCGAACCAGAACGCGAACCTGCTCCTCGTCCTCCACCAGAAGAATGGTCTCCGAGCCGACGTTCGAATCCGGTTCCGCTGCCCGCAGGACGGCCGGCTCGACCGATCCCACAGCGCGCGGCAGATACACTTTGAACGTCGTCCCATGTCCGATTTCGCTGTAGACCCAGATGTTGCCGCCGCTCTGCTTGACGATGCCAAAGACAGTCGAGAGCCCGAGGCCCGTCCCCTTGCCTTTCTCCTTGGTGGTGAAGAACGGCTCGAAGATGCGCGCCTGGGTCACCTTGTCCATGCCGACGCCGGTATCGCTCACCGCCAACATGGCGTGCGGCCCCGGTCTGGCTCCTAAGTGCTCCCCGACGTACGTCTCATCGAGCTCGACGTTCGCCGTTTCGATGGTGAGCCGGCCTCCGCGCGGCATGGCGTCCCGCGCATTCACCACCAGGTTCATCAGCACCTGTTCCAGCTGCCCGGGGTCTGCCGTCGCCGTCCACAGGCCCGGCGCCAGTCGAGTGACCAGCTCGATGTCTTCCCCGATGATGCGGCGGAGCATTTTCTCCATCCGGGAGACGACCCCGTTGAGATCCAGGTTGCGAGGCTCCAGCACCTGCTGACGGCTGAACGCGAGGAGCTGACGGGTGAGATCCGCAGCGCGTTGGCCGGCCTTGTGGATCTCGTCGATGTCCTCCCGCACACGGTCTTCCGGCTTCAGCTCCTTGAGCAACAACTCGCTGTAGCTCAAGACGATCGAGAGCAGGTTGTTGAAGTCGTGCGCGACCCCGCCGGCGAGGCGACCGATGGCCTCCATTTTCTGCGCTTGGCGCAGCTGCTCTTCGCTGCGCAGCAGGGCGGCGGTGGTGCGCTTGGCCTCGCTGATGTCGAGAGAGAGAATGCACGTCCCTTCCGAAACCGGGATGAAACGAAGCTCGAACCAGCCCTTCGAGCCGTCGGGGAAGGTGAATTCGTTCTCCATCCGGTCGTAGGCCCGCGCCGCCATGGAGCGACGCAGCACCGCGAACATCGGACTGTCCTCGATGCCGGGAAAGCACTCCATCATCGTCCGGCCGAGGAGCTGCTCCTTCGACATCCGCGCGTGGGCAGCGACGGTGTCGTTCACGTAGAGGTACTTGTAGTCGTAGCCGATGACCTGGCAGCCCTCCAGAAGGCTGTCCAGAACATCGCGCGCGACGCTTTCACGCGATGGCATCTTGGCCCCCCTTAGTCCTCATCTCTGAGAAAACCAGGATGTCCCGGGCGGCTGGGACATGACAAGCAAAACGTGACGTCCGCCCGCAAGGCCTGCGCCGTCGCCACGTCTACCGCAACCCCTGCGCGAATTTCCCTGGTTTGACCGCGCACACGTCTTGCTCTGGCGCCCTCCTCGATGGCGCCCTGGGTCGGTTTGACAGCGTGGATGCTGGTTGCCTCTCCGGTGGAGGCTCCCATGGAAAACGACGCTCCCGACCTCGCCGGCGCGGCCATCGAGGCCGGCGTGCTGTGGGGTTTGGGAACTGCTTGGTACATCGCCGCCGTTCCCTCCAATTCTTCCGACTGGCACTACGACTTGAGTTGGGACACGGCGCAAAAGAAGCTCTTCACCGGCGAGGCGATTGGCTTCGACGACAACCCGCTGTACTTGAACCTCCCGGGGCACGCCTTCGCCGGCGCCGGCTACTTCCTGGCGGCGCGCAACAACGGCTTCGGTCCGTTCCCGTCCCTGGGCATCAGCGCGGCCACTGCAGTCCTGTGGGAGCTGTCCACCGAGTACCGGGAAATCGTCTCGGTGGGGGACTTGGTGGTGACGCCGGTGGGGGGCTTCGCCATCGCCGAAGCGCTGTTTCAGGTGAGCGAGGTGTTTCGGAAAAGCGACGACCGCCCCTTGTTCCGTGGATTTTGGCGCGTCCTTTCCGGCCCCTCCAGCCTCTACCCGTGGCGAAGAGAGCCGCCTCGTCACCGCTTCCTCGACGAGCACGGCTGGACGACCGAGCTGGGCCACCGCTTTTCCTTGCTGGCGGGGGCCGAAGTCTTACGCGCCCGTCCCCACGGGGAGGCGACGGGGGGCGTCGCCATCGGGTTCGACACGACCGTCTGGAACCACCCGGCGTACGACCGGGCCGGCACGAGCCGGTTCATCACCACCCGCACCCTCGTCTCTCACTTGCGCCTGGCAGCGATGCTCCGGCCCTCCGGCCTCGCCGACCTCGAGCTCTTCGCCGACGCCACCTACTTCGCCCTGTACGCCCAGTCGCTGAGCGCTGACCAAGGTCCACTCCACGGTTGGGTTGGCTACGTCGGGCTGAGCACCCTTTACGAGCACATCGAGCGCCCGCTTTCCGAGCACATGGACCAGCTGGGCATGGTCTCTCCCGCGGGGCTCAACGCCCACCTCGTGGGGCGCTCGGGCACGGTCGGCATCCAGCTCGATCTGGAAAGTCACCCTGTCTTCGGCGCCGCCTACTCGCAGGGGCTCGCCTTTCACCGCGCCGCCTGGCCACCCGAGTCGCTCTCTTCGGTCCTGGCGAAGAATGGGTACTACTGGGCGATCGGCGTTCGCTCCACCGCCGCTCTCTCCGTCTCTTTCCGCCGCGCCGAGATGGGGCTGGCCTTCCGCTGGTACCACCTGGGCGATGGGGAAGCCGCCTGGGCAGGAGCCTCCTGGCGCGGCCCGCCCCTGCGCGACGAACGCTTCCTACGGCGGCTGTGGTTCACCATTCCCCTCGAATCGGAAGGCCTCGGCTTGCAGCTGGTGCTCGACCGCTCGTACCGCGAAGGGCAGCTCGGCGACAGCCACGGCAGCGCGGTGGATTCGATGGCCCGCCTCCAGCTCGTGGGGTCGACATGAGGCCGGTGGCCGCCATCGTGTGCGCCGGCCTCCTCGCTGGCACGCTCGCCCACGCCGAAATCTCCTCGAACCCTCCCGCAGGCTGCCTCCTTGGCGACGAGCTGCGCTTTGGCCGCGCCATCCTCCCGGTGCGCGCCGCCGCCGACCTCTTGGCCATCCCCGCCGGTATCCCCGGCTGGGAGCTGTACGACTGGGCGCTCTTCTCCGCCGTCGCGCTTCCCACCGTCGGCTTGATGCTCCCGCTCCACCACCCGCTGGATGCGCGCATTCAACGTTGGGTGCGCTCCCAGCTCGGCCCTTCGAAGCTGGTGTGGACGCCGCTGGGCGATGTGCTCATTTGGACCGGCGTGTGGAGCGCCTTCGCCTCCGGCGTTGCCTACGGTTGGCTGGCGGAAGACGGCCGCTTCTTCGAACACGCCTCGCTGATGTTCGAAGCCTTCGCCGTCGCCCAGGTTTACCAGCTCCTTTTCAAGCTCGCGCTCGGCCGCGAGGGCCCCAACGACGGCGAAGCGCTGGGGGTCATTCACGGGCCCGCGGGCTTCTTCCGCCTCTTCCCCGCGGGGACGCCTTCAGGCCATGTCGCCTCGCTCTACGCCTTCATCGGGGTGGTCGACACCTACTGGAACGAGCCTTGGCTCACCACCCTGCTCCACCTCTTCGGGGTGGCCTTCGCAACGTTCGTGGTGGTGGACAACTACCACTTCGTCTCCGACGTCGTGTGGGGCGCGGGCATGGGGTATTTCATCGGCCGCTGGGTGGCCCAGCACCGCTCATCGAGCACCTCGCGCGAAGCTTCGCCGGTGTCGATTGCTCCCGGACCGGGTGGGCTTCAGATCCACGTCGAGTTTTAGGGCCCTGGCGACAGACCGGAAGGCACGCGAACGTCCACCCAGATGGGGAAATGGTCGCTCGCCTTCACCTCTCCCACCTTGGCCTCGATGAGCTGGGCAGCCAACGGCGCGTCGACGAACACGTAGTCGAGCCGCGTCTGCGAGGGCCAGAAGGTGGGGCGCTCGGCGGTGAGGAACAAATCGAACAGCCCCTTCCCGGTCAGCTTGCGCGGCGCCTCTTCCGAGGGTGTGGCGTTCAAGTCTCCGGCCACCACGAGGCCTTTACCCACGTAGCCTTGAATGTGCCTGGCCAGCGTCTCGGCATTCGCCCCCGGGTTGAGAAAGTCGGCGTGCACCGCGACGAAGTGGAGGGGCGTCTTGGCCAGACACAGCTCGGCGTCAATCGCCACCCGCGGCTCGTAGGAGCCGAAGGCGCGCAGCTCGACCCGACGGGCCGCTTGCACGGGAAATCGAGTCAGCATCGCGACCCCGTACGCGCCACCTCCTCGCTCGATGGCGGCGGCGAACAAGGCTTGAAGCCCCAGACGCTCCGCAAAAAACTGCGCCTCGTCCACACGGTGGGTCCGGTCGACTCCCACATCGACCTCCTGCAAGGCGACCACATCGGGTCGAATCGACTCCAGCTCGGTCGCGACCTCCTCCAGGGAGGTGTGCAACCCGGACTTTACGTTGTAGCTGGCGAACCGAACGGTTGGGGGAGCGGCCAGAGTGTTGTCCGCGCAGGTCACCAGAGCCGGGGCATAGAAGGTGGTGTCGTTCGCCGTGCACGCGCCGGCGAGCAAGAGGAGCACTGCCATTCCAGCGACGCGCTTCATGCCTGCACCACCCAATTCCAGCGGGCAACCGACCTCGAGGAAGCATTATTCCAAAAACCCAACCTCTACATTTCCGTGGGAGGCCGCACCCCCAAGCGCCGCGCCAACAGCACCAACTGCGCGCGGTTTTCCGACCCCAGCTTGCGGTAGAGGCTCGACACGTGGGCCCGCACCGTGCGCTCGGTGATGTCGAGCAGAGCGGCGATCTTGAGGTTGTCGGCGCCGGCCGCGACACAGCGCAAGACCTCGCGCTCCCGTGCCGTCAACACGCCCAGCACCTCGGGCACCCGGGGCTTGAGCTCCGGCGCGCGGTTGGGAAGCTGCGACTCCACCGGGAAGATACGCTGGCCGGCGGCAATGGCCCGAACGGCGGCGACCAACCCCTGGCTCGAGGTGTCGTGCTTGAGCAGATAGCCCGCGACGCCTTCGCGGTACGCGCGCTCGAGCCCTTGCGAATCACGCTCGCCGGAGAGCACCAGCACGCGCACCTCGGGATACCACTCTCGCATCGAGGCCACGGCTCGCCAGCCAGGCTCCGAGCGTCTGTCCTCCCCACCGTCGAGGACCAGATCGATCAACGCGACGTCGGGCGTCTTCGACGGCAACTCGGAAAGAAACTCCTCCGCCGAACCCGAAGCGAGAACGACGTCGAAGCCAGCGAACGTCATCACATCGGCAAGGCTGTCGCGCATGACGCGCAGATCCTCGAGGATCCCGACACGCACCACGGCGCGCAGCTCGTTCACGTGAACCTCCCCCCAACGACCCGCCCATTGTCACGTCATCCACGTCTTTGGATCCAGGACACCCGCGTTCAACTCAACCCGACGTGCGGCTCTCTGACACCGGCAGTGTAAATCGGAAGGTGCTTCCGTTGCCTACGTCACTTTCCACCCACAGGCGCTCGCCGTGCGCGTCGACGATTCCCTTGGCGATCGACAGCCCCAGCCCGGTTCCGAGCCCGGAAGACTCCTGCGCCTGCCAGAAGCGATCGAAGACGCGCCGGCGTTGCTCACGGGTGAGCCCCGGGCCTGTGTCTGCGACCGTCACTTCGACCTTGTCACCCGCGCGGGCAGCGGTGACCGACACCGTCCCACCGTCAGGAGTGAACTTCACCGCGTTGTCGATGAGGTTCACCAACACCTGAACGACACGGTCTCCGTCGGCGTCGACCAACGGCAACCCCGGGCCAATCTGGGCGCGAAGAAGAATCGATTTTTCGCAGGCGAAGGGTTCGACGCGGCTGAGCGACTCCCCCACCAAGGAAGTGACCGTGTGCGGGCGAATGCGCAGCGCCAGCTTGGTGGCGTGCACGCGGGAGCGCTCGAGCAAGTCTCCGATGAGAGATCTCATTCGCCCCACCGAGACGAGAACGGCTTCGAGCCGGCGCCGTTCGCGGCTCTCGTGGGCTTGTTGCGACAGAAGCATGCCCGCCTCGAGGGCGATTGCCGACAGGGGGTTTTTGAGGTCGTGACAGACGATCGACAACAGCTCTTCGCGTTGTCCCACCGCACGCCGCGCCCAGCGGTACCGCTGCGCATAGTCGCTGGCCTTGGCTCGGGCCTGCCGCTCGCCGTCGGCCGCGCAGGTCAAAAGAATGCGGTCGCGCAGCTGCGCCAGGCGGTTCACCGCCTGGCCACCGAGCAGCGTGAGCGCACGCAGGCTTTCCGGCAATGGGTCGAGGGGGTCGAAGTCCAGCACGCACAACGTACCCAACGCCGCCCGATCTTCATCGATGAGCGGGACGCCGACGTAAGAGCGAAAGCGGGGCCCTGCCAAGACCAACGGGCTTTCGCAAAAGCGCTCGTCTTTCAGCGCGTCTTTGACCACGAAGGGTTCGTTCCCCTCGATCGCATGGGTGCAAAACGAGCTCGCGCGGGGGACATCGCGCTGTGACGTTCCAAAGCGAGCCTTGGTCACCACCGTGTCCGAGTCGACGAGGTTGATCAGACCGACGGGGGCCCCGCACACCCGCGCCGCGAGCTCGGCGATACCGTCGAGGTCGGGATCGCTGGACGCGTCCAGCGTCTCGTAGCGACGCAGCGCCTCAAGTCGTGCCACCTCGGTCATCAAGGCCACTCCCCCCCTTTCAGCGAACACCCTTTGTACCGGAGCACTTGGAGCTGTCCACTTGGCCCCGCAGCCAATGGGAAGCGTCGCGCGTTCGACATCGTGGCTAAACCCGCCTGCTGCCTAGGACCTTGCCTGGCATGCGCGCGAAGATCGAAGAAATCGCCTGCGTCTGTAAAAATGCCGCCCCATGAGCGCGGCCCCTCAGCTCTCGCTGGCGACCCCCGAGCGTGTCGAGCTGTCCTTGCCGGTGGCTGGCATCGGCTTTCGTTCGATCGCCTATCTCATCGACATGGCGCTGGTCCTCTCGGTGTGCATCGTCGCCGTCTTCGTCTTCAGCCTCTTCGGGGACTTGCTCGGGGTGTACGAGAGCCTGTCCACCTGGGCGAAGGTGGCGGCGCTGTTGGGCGCCTTCGCCACCCAGTGGCTCTACTGGACGACCGCCGAGGTGCTCTGGAGCGGCCAGACGCCGGGCAAACGGCTGATGCGCATTCGCGTGGTGCGCGACGATGGCTCGCCGGTGGGGTTCTTCGAGAGCGCGGTGCGAAACCTCTGCCGGGTAGTCGACTTTTTGCCGGTGGGTTACGCGCTGGGGCTCTTGGTGATGCTCGTCAACCCCCAGCACCGCCGGCTGGGCGACGTGCTCGCGGGTACGCTTCTGGTGCACGAAGAGCGAATCGACCTCGACAAGTACACCGCGGCGCCGATTGCCGCGCTTCCGGTGGCAGCCCTGGGGCAACCCCTCGCCGCCGTCGACGTGGAGCTGCTTTGCGCCTACCTCGCGCGCGCAAAGACGCTCGACCCCCAAGCACGGACGAAGCTGGCCCAGAAGCTGGTCGAGCACTATGGCGCCTCGCTGGGGGAAGAGGAGCGCAGGGTGCTGGCGAGCTCCGTCGAATCGGCCGAGGAATATCTGCGGGCCCGGGCCACGGGGCCGTGACGATGGCCGAGCCGCTCTCCTCCTTCGTTTCCCGCCGCCGCGCCGATTGGGACGCGCTTGGGCGGCTGCTCGAAGCGCGGCGCACCGAAAGCCTTCGGCTGGAAGAGCTGCGCGAGCTCGACCGCCTCTACCGGCGGGCCGCGTCCGACGTCGCGCACGCCCAGGCGTTCTTCCCCGGCACCGACGTGCACCGGTTCCTCAATCAGCTGGTGAGCACGACCTACGGGCACATCTACCGGCCGCCCTCGGCGCGGTGGGCGGCGGTGGGCGCCTTCTTCCGCCACGGCTTTCCGCATGCGGTACGCGAGGAGCTCTCCTTCGTCGCCGCCAGCGCGCTCTTGTTCGCGGCGGGATTGCTCCTGGGTGCAGCGGTGGTGTGGCTCGAGCCGCGAGGCGCCGAGCTGCTCATCTCCGCGCCGCTGCGCGAGCACATCGCCCAGCGCCGTATGTGGACCGACGGCCTCTTGTCGGTGCTGCCGCCCGGCGTGGTGGCCTCGGCCATTCTCACCAACAACCTCACCGTAGCCATCTCCGCCTTCGGCTTGGGCGCCCTCTTCGGGCTGGGGACCGTCTACGTCCTGGTGAGCAACGGAATCCATCTGGGCTCGGTGGCGGCGCTGTGTATCCGTGAGGAGATGGGCTACCCGCTCTTGTCGTTCATCGGAGCACACGGGCCGGTCGAGCTGTCGATCATCATCCTCGCCGGGGCTTCTGGGTTGATGCTCGGCCACGCGCTCATCGACCCGGGCGAGCTGCCCCGTGCGGTGTTCGTCAGGCAGCGTGCGGCGAAGGCGGTGCGGCTTTTGGTGGGGAGCGCGCCCTTCCTCGCGCTCATCGGCGTCGTCGAAGGTTATGTCAGCCCCGGCGACCTCTTTCCCGCCCCGTTGAAGATCGCCTTGGGGCTTCTGCTCGGCGCCGCCTTCTGGGCCTACCTGCTGTGGCGTCGGTAGACGTCAGGTTCGGGCGGACAGCTCCATCGGGGAAGCCTGGCCGGCGGTGAGGGAGTCTTGCCGCCGCCGTTCGCGGTGCACCGCGATGCGCTCGTAGGCCAGGTTCACCTCGCGCATTTTTTCCACCGTGCCCCCGCGGTCGGGGTGGTTGGCCAGCGCCAGCTCGCGATAGCGGTCACGAATCGTGTCGTCCGAGTCGAGCGGCGACACCCCGAGCAGCCGGTACGGGTCCTGGTCTTCCAGCGAGGCGAGCCAGCGCTCGAGCCGATCCTTGACCGCCTCGAAGCCAGTCGAGGGGCCTGCCTCGGCGCGGCGCGGGTGGGTGCGCACCTTGGCGTCGGCGCGGAAGAGATCGGCATAGGTGCTCGACACCCAGCGGTGGCAGCCCGCGCAGCGGAAGTAACGCACCCGCGCCCCGCTCCCCAGATGGGAGGTCATGCGGATGCCGCAGTGGGTGCACTCCACGTCGACGTCTTCCAGGGTGGTGGCAGCAGCGGGGTTTGCCCTCATGCTTTGGCCTCCTTGGCGTCTGCTACATCTCTGGAGTGGGTTGTACCGGGGCGGCGATCCAACGCAAGAAAACGTCCGCAGTTGCGGTAAGAAGGGCCAAAGCTCACGGAGCCCTCATGCGTCAGCTCGCCGTCCCCCTGCTCTTGGTCCTTGGCCTCGCCGACGTCGGCGAAGCCGAGCCGAGGCGGGCGCGCAAGACTCCCTCCCAGTCGGCGCTGGGAAACCCCAAGGAAGACGACGCTGCCCTGCCCCCCGCCCCCGCTCCTTTCATCGACGCCTCCCGAACCGAGGCCGACGTCGCGCTCGTCCGTGCGCTCTTGTGGGCCTTCGAGCCTGCTCCGCTGGAAATTCGGCTCTTGGCGGTGGAAGACCTGGCCTTGCTCGGCGATGTACGGGCGCTCAACCCGCTGGCGCAGCTGGTCTTCGACCCCCATCCCTCGGTGCAAGCCGCGGCCCTGCGCGCCGTCACCCGCTTCCAGCACCGCCGCGCGGAGGAGATTTTGTGCAACGCGGTGCAGCACCCTCACGTGTCGGAACGACTCAAGACCCAGGCCCTGGAGGCGCTTCTCTTCCAGCGCTCGGCGAGCGCGCGCGCCTTTCTTTCCCAGGTCGCGGGTTCGTCGCGCCACGGGTACAGCTTGCGCAACACCGCCCAGCGGGTATTGGCGCAGTGGGGAGCCACGTGACTCATCGACACATCGCCTTCCTCGGTGCGGGCAACATGGCCGAGGCGCTCATCAAGGGACTATTGCGCTCGGGAGTTTCGGCCGACCACGTCACCGCCACCGCGCGGCGAACCGAGCGCCAAGAGGAGCTGCGTCGCCTCTACGGGATTGGGGTGACCGGCGACAACCTGGCGGCCGCGAAGAACGCCGACGTGGTCGTGCTCGCGGTCAAGCCGCAGGCGATGGACCAGGTCCTCGCGCAGGTGGCCAGCGCCGTCGATGGGGAGAAGCTGGTCATCTCCATCGCCGCCGGAGTGCCAATCGCCGCCTTGGAGCGCAAGCTGGGCAAAGGCGCACACGTGGTGCGCGCCATGCCCAACACCCCGGCGCTGGTGGGCGCCGGCGCCACCGCCCTCTCCGGCGGGGAGCACGCCACGGAAGAGGACTTGAAGACCGCGCAGCGCCTGTTCGACGCGGTAGGTACCACCACCGTGGTGGAGGAAGGTCTGCTCGACGCGGTCACCGGTCTGTCGGGCAGCGGACCGGCGTACGTGTTCTTGGTCATCGAAGCGCTCTCCGACGCCGGCGTGAAGGTCGGCCTGCCGCGCTACACCGCGCTGGCGCTGGCGGCGCAGACGGTGCTGGGCAGCGCGAAGCTTCTCATCGAGACCGGCGCTCACCCCGGCCACCTCAAGGATCAGGTGACCTCACCGGGAGGCACCGCCATCGCCGGGCTGCACACCCTCGAGTCGGGAGGCCTGCGCACCACCCTCATCGACGCGGTGGAGGCCGCCACCCGCCGGGCCAAACAGCTGGGGGAGCAGTTCCTCGCCAAGGGGTGAGCGTGGCCTATAATCGGCCGCCATGAAGATCACCCCTCTGGACATCCGCCAGAAGCGCTTCGAGAGCTCCTTTCGCGGGTTCTTGCGCCGCGAGGTCGAGGCCTTTCTCGAGCTTTTGGCCGGCGAGTTCGAAGAGGTGGTGAAGGAGAACATCTCCCTCAAAGAAGAGCTTCGGCGCACCCTGGCGCGCCTGGAGCAGCACTTAGAGCGCGAGCGCACCTTGCAGGAGACGATGGTCACCGCGCAGAAGATTTCCGACGACTTGAAGGCGGCGGCGAAGAAGGAGGCGGAAATCATCCTCGCCGAGGCCGAGCACCAGGCGGAGAAGATCGTTCAGGGAGCGCACCAGAAGCTGGTACAGGTGGTGGAAGACATCAACGAGCTCAAAAGGCAGCGGGTGCAATTCGAGTCGCAGGTGCGCTCGGTGATCGACGCGCACGCCAAGCTGATCGACACCTTCAGCTCGGCGGGGTCCGGCGACGCGCGCGACCGGGTGGAGGACAACGTGTCGTTCCTCACCCGCAAGGCGGGCAGCCACGAGCCTTGAGCCTGCCTTACCTGCGCGAAGTTCCCGGGGGCGTGGAGCTGTCGGTGCTCGTGCAACCTCGCGCCTCGCGCACGAAGATCTGCGGTGAGCACGGCGGGCAGCTGAAGATTCAGCTCGCCGCTCCCCCGGTCGACGGCGCAGCCAACGCCGCCCTGGTCGAATTCGTGGCCGAGCGCGTGGGGGTGCCCAAACGCCAGGTGCAGCTGGTCGCCGGGGAGAGCTCGCGACGCAAGCGCCTCAGAATCGAGGGAGCCGAGCCAGCGCGGGTAGCGGCTGTTATGAATGCCGCGCCGTGACGCGCTCGCTCTTCTTCCTCTTTTTGCTGGGTGGCTTCGCCCACGCCGGCGTGCCTCAAGAGGCCTTGCGGGTCGAAGCACCGCAAATTCCTTCCCCCCTCCCCGCCATCGCCTCGGGAGAAATCTCCACCGAGCATTTCCGCCTCGTCCACACCCCCAACGCAAAAGGAGCCGCCCGTGCCCTCTCCGAGGACATCGAACAGTTTCGGCGAAGCTTCGAGCACGTCTTGGGGAGGACCTGGCCCGGCCTCACCGAGGTGCGGGTGGGGCTGGGGCGTGAGGAATTCGAGGCGCTCGCCCTGCCAGGGGGCAAGCCCCCCAGCTGGGCCATCGCGCTGGCCTACCCCTCGCACAACGTCATGCTGGTGGAGGCGCGCTCCCTCACCGGCGCCAACGGCTCGGCGACGGTGGTGCACGAGCTCGCGCACGTGGCTCTCGGCCAGCTGGGTGACGGTTGGCCGCGCTGGTTCCACGAAGGCTTGGCCAGCTACCTCGCCGACGCGCGCCGCTTCTCGCTGTCGCAGTACGCCACCATGTTCCGCGCCGTGCAGCAGGAGCGCATCTTCGCCTTCGAGGACTTGGCCGACGGCTGGCCGACCCACCCCGACGAGGTCGAGGTGGCGTACGCGCAAAGCGAAGCGTTCGTCGCCTTCCTCCTCGAACGGCACAGCCGAGATTCCCTGGGGCGGCTCTTCGACGCGGTGCAGGCCAAGATGCCCTTCGAGACCGCCTTCGGCATGGCTTTCTCCACCTCCCTCGCCTTGGAGGAGCGCGCCTGGCAAAAGACGCTCCCCGCGCGGTACTCCTGGGTGCCCATCGTCACCGGGGGAACCACCCTGTGGGCCTTGGCAGCGGGGCTGTGCGCTGTCGGTTACATCCGCGTCCGCGCCGCCCGCGCGCGCAAGCGGGCCTTGCTCGAGGCCGAAGAGGCCGCGCAGGCAGAGCAGAGCTTTCAGGACGTCCACCCAAGCTAGCGCTTGGCCTTGGAGAGGGCGCTGGCCAGGTCTCGCTTGGCCTTTTCGAAGAGCATCGGCTCGCGGTGGACGGCCTCCGGGGAAGCCGCCAAGCGCCTGGCCCACGTCTGCGCGAGCGCGCCCTGCCCTGCGTGCTCGGCGAGCTTGAGCAACTCATAGTCCTCCAGCCCGTCGCGCAGGTGCTTGAGGCGAATGCTTTCCACCAGGACGTCGGGTGAGGGGTAGAAGAGCGCCGCACGGGAAAGCGACTTGTCCCAGCCGGCGCGGCGAAAGCCGTCGAGCACCTCGCCGTAGCGGAGACCCGCAGCTCCGGCGCGGTATGCAAGCCAGGGGATGGCCCGCACCACATGCGCCGGCGCACCCAGCGTCAGGGAGGTGCTCCCCGTCGTGGGGACGCTCCACCACGCTGATTCGCGCCAAGCGCCCTTGCGCGCCACGAGCTCCCCCCAGCTTTGGCCGTGTGCAGGGCGACCCAGGCTCGCCGCCAGCGCCTCTGGCTCCCGCACCACCAAATCCACCAGCCGGTCGTCCCACCCCTTCTCTTTGAGGTGGCGGCGGAAGGCGAGCACGTACTTGAAGCGCTGCAGCGAAGTCAGCCCGCTCGGCAGCGGCAACGCCAGCGCGCTCGCTCGCGCGCCCTCGAGGGTCTCCACCCCGTCGAGCAGCACGCCCACCTCTAGATCGAAGCGCTCGAAGTCGATCTCCAGCTCGCCGTTGCCCGGCAGCACCTTGAAGGCGGGAGCCTCGACTCCGCCCTCGATGAAGGTCACCCGGCTGGCGAGCCCCGCCATCGCGAAGCGCAGCCGCACCGCCGCCCCGTCGGGAGCGCTCACCGCGCGGCCACTGCCGAGCAAGAGCTCCCGCCCGGAGAACTCGAAGGCCGTGGGTAAGCTCGCCTGCCGCGGCAGGTCGAGCCTGAGCACCTCCAGCTCGATCGGCACCTGCGCCCGGGCCTCGTCCACCCGGACCTCGATCGTTCCCTCGTAGCGACCGGGCTGCGCCCAGCGCGGCACCGCCAGATCGAAGAACAGCGGCACGTTGACGGCGGCGACGCCGAAGCCCGCCGCGACACTTTTTCCCAGAGGCATCGGCCGCAACGGGTCGAGCACACGAATGCCGTCGAGGTCGACAAAGCCCGCGCGATAGACGTGAACCTGCGCCTTTGGCAGCTCGCCTCCTGGGCCACGCAACGCCCCAGCGTGCACCTCGATTCGCTGCGCAGACGTCTGGGGCTGGAGGACGACGAAGAACGACTCTCGCTCTCCGCGCGCTGCCACCAAGGAAACGACCTCCGCTGCCCGTGCGGGCGCTCCTTCGGCAGACAGGTCACTCGTCGCGGGCGCCACGAAGAACGACAAGGGCGCCTCCGGATTCGGCGCTCCCCACGCCGCTCCGAGGAACACCACTCCCATCACCGCCAGCTGCGGTTTCATCGGCGCCCCCTCCTCCCGCTCCTGACTTTCGTTCCACAGCAACGCCCGTGCCTGTCCCCCGGGCATCTTGGGGTGGACAGTCGGCGGGGCGGCGCACCCACTGCTTCGCCTGGCTGGACTTTTTTCTGCCCAGATTGACGACGCGCGAGGGCCGTGCGCGCAACTGGCCCATCTTCTTGGCACAGCGGCCTGGCAACCCGCTTGCTGGGTGGAGATGAACGTGCGGCCGAACAAAGTGGGGGAGGCTCTTCTTCGTAGCCCCGAACGAATCGCCGCTGCCTGGCGCAGACTGCGGTCGGCGGAAGTCACCACGACTCCTCACCTCGCCCACCTGCTGGACGGGGTGGTCGAGGCCTTCATCCGCGAGCTCGGAGCCACGTTGGTGGGTGCCCACGGCCACCCCTGGGGTCGCTGCCGCGGGGTGCTTCGCCTCTCCCACGCGCGCGGGACACAGGCGCTCTACGCCGAGTTCGCCGCCCTTCGCCATTGCCTCGGTGATGCGGTGGAGGCGCTGGGGGGCGGGGACCTGGAGCGAACGGTGGTGAACCACGCCATCGACGACGCGGTGGACAGCGCCGTGGCCCTGCTCGGCAGGTTGCGCGACGCGGGCCTTCCCCCTGCGCGGGTCCAGTTCGGAGGGGTGGTGCTCGAGGTCTTCGATGGAACGCGCTCAGGCCGCCATACCCTGGTGGCGATCGCGCGGCGGCAGACGCTGCACTAATTCATCGGGGTGCCTGCGGGAATGCGTACCTCGAAGGTGGTGCCCTTCCCCGGCTTGCTCTTGCAGCTCACCGTGCCGCCGTGCTCCTCGGCGATGCGCTTGACGATCGCCAGCCCCAGGCCGGTGCCGTTCTTCTTGCGCGCGGTGACGAACGACTGGAAGAGCCGATCGGCGATCTCCGGCGGAATTCCCGGCCCGTTGTCCTGGAAGCGCAAGACCAGCTCGTCTTCCTCACGGTCGATGCCCCACACGAAACGACCGCCGTCAGGCATCGCCTGCATGGCGTTGCGTGCGATGTTGTAGATGACGCGCTTGAGCTTGTTCTCGTCGGCGCGCACCGCGCCGGTGTAGCTCGCTTGCACCTTGAGCTCGACCTGCGAGCCCTCGAAGTCCTTATGCAGGTACTCTTCCACCTCGGCGATGAAGTTCTGCAGATAGACCTTGCGCAAGAGCAGCTCCTGCTCGCCCTTGGCGAACGCCAGCGTCTCCCGGGTCATCGCGTTGAGCTGATCGAACTGTTTTTCGATGACGTCCGCCATGTCGGCGCGGGTCTTGGGGTCGTCTTCTCCGGCCATCATCTGGGCATAGGCGCTGATGATGGTCATGGGCGTTTTAAGATCATGGAGGACGCCTGACAGCATCTGGCCGATCGAAGCCAACCGTGCTTTTTGCTCGCCCTCCTCCTTCGCCTTGCGACGAATGATCGCCCGGCCCGTCTGCCCCGCGAGCAGGGTGGCCAACCGTTCATCGGCTTCGTCGAAGCCGCCCTTCTTGTTGAGCAGCTCGAGCGCTCCGAGGATCGCGTTCTCCCCTTCGATGGGCACACACAACACCGCTCCGATGGGCACGCCCAACTTCTTGGCGAATGACTTGTCGTAGTGCGGCGAATCTTCCGCGTCGGCCACCCGCACCGTCTCGCCCGAGCTGGCCACATGGCCGGCGATTCCCTTGCCTGCGGGAAGGCGCATCGACACCAGGTGGTCGCTCTTCTCTCCCTTGGCGCTGCGGAAGTAGAGCGCCTCACCGTCGTCTTCGGAGAGGAAGATGGACCCCGCACCGGCGCCAATCACCGTCATCGCCTTGTCGAGAATACGGTCGAGTAAGTCCTCCTTGGCCTCGGAGGAGAACACCGCGCGCTCGACCTCGTAGAGCAGATCGAGGTCCTTGACCGCCTGCGTGAGCGCCTCGGTGGTTTGGGTCAGCTCCTCGTTGCGGCGGCGCAGCTCGTCGAGCAAAAGAACGTTGTCGAGCACGGCGGCGATCTGCGAGGCCACCGCGCCCACCAGCGAGACGTCGTCGTGGGAAAAGGCGTTCACCTTCCGGTGCAGCACCTCGACGACGCCGATGGTCCGCCCGGTGACGTGCTGCAGCGGCACCGCAATCACCGAGCGGGTGCGAAACCCCGAGCGCCGGTCGATCTCCGGGTTGAAGCGGAGGTCGTCGTACGCGTCGGGCAAAAGCAGCGCCTCCCCGGTGGCCATCACGTGGCCGGCGATGCCGCTGGACACCGGCAGGCGAATTTCCTTGAGGGTCGAGCCTTTGAGCACGCGCGACCAGAGCTCCTGCGTCTTGGGGTCGAGCATGAACAGCGTCGACGCCTCGGCACCCAGCAACGCGGTCAACCGATCCATCACCAAGCGCAAGAGCTCGTCGACGTCCTTGGCCGAGGAGATGGCCGCGCCGATCTCCAGCACCGCGTGGAAACGGGACGCCTGCTGACCCACGGCGTCCTCCAGCTCGGAGAGCTTGTCGGAGAGGCCCGTGAGCAGCCCCGAGGGAGACGGCTTCGCCAACGCCTTCGGCGATCGGTCGGACATGACGCCCACTTAGCACAGGCGCTCCCTCCCTCCACCTGCCAGCCGCGGTCAGTGAGCGTCGGCCCAGCTCCGCCCTACTCCGACATCGACCTTCAGCGGAACCCGGAAAGCGGCGGCGTGCGTCATCACTTCGACCGCGAGGGAGCGCACCTTCTCCACCTCGGACTGCGGCACCTCGAACAAGAGCTCGTCATGCACCTGAAGCACCATGCGGCCTCGCAACTGTTGCTCGCGCAGGGCAGAGTCGATGCGCAGCATCGCCAACTTGATGAGGTCGGCGGCGGTGCCCTGAATCGGCATGTTGATCGCCGCCCGCTCGGCTGCCATCGCCACCGCGCGGTTCTTCGAGCCCAGCTCCGGCATGTAGCGGCGACGACCGAAGAGCGTCTCCACGAAGCCGCTCTTGTGCGCCTTGGCGACGGTCTCTTCCAGGTAACGGTGAATACCGGTGTAGCGGGCGAAGTAGCGGTCGATGATCGACTTGGCCTCCTCGGCGGGAATGTCGAGGCGGGTGGAGAGCCCGTGCGGTGACAGCCCGTAGGCGATGCCGTAGTTGACCATCTTCGCCGCACGGCGCTGATCGGGGGTGACGGCTTGGGGGGGAACCCCGAACACCTCGGCAGCGGTGCGCGTGTGCACATCGGCGTCTTCGGCGAACGCCTTCACCAGCGCCTCGTCGCCGGCGATGTGCGCCAAGATGCGCAGCTCGATCTGCGAGTAGTCGGCGGAGATCAGCTGGCCGCCTTCTTCTGCCACGAAGGCGCGGCGAATCTTTTGCCCCAGCTCGGTGCGGATGGGAATGTTCTGCAAGTTCGGGTCGCTCGACGACAGCCTCCCTGTGGCCGCCGCCGCCTGGTGCAGCGTGGTGTGCACCCGACCATCTTCGGCGATGAGCTGCGGCAGGGTGTCGAGGTAGGTGCTCTTGAGCTTGGCGACGTTGCGGTAGTCGATGATCGCTTGCGGCAACGGGTGCTGAGCGGCCAGCTTCTCCAGCACCTCCTGGTCGGTGGAGGGGCCCGTCTTCCCCTTCTTGAGCACCGGCAGCTTCAAGTCGGTGAACAACACCTGCGCAAGCTGCGCGGGCGAGCCGACGTTGAGCTCCCGCCCCGCCAGGCGGTAGATGTCGGCCAAACGCTCCGCGCACAGCCGGTCGACCATGGCAGACAGGCGCGCCAGCTCGGCCCGGTCGACCTTCACCCCGGCGCGCTCCATGCTCGCAAGCACGGGCAGGAGCGGCAGCTCGATCTCCCGCGCGACTTTGGCCAGCCCCACCTGCTCGAGCTCGTCCCACAGCTGGGGAGCGAGGCGGTGAACCGCGTCGGCGTAGGCACCGTAGCAGCGGGCAGACTCCTCGACGCCCGCTTCGGTGAGGGCCACCTTCTTCGTGTGCGGCAGCGGCGGAAGCTCGGCGCCCAGCCGTTCGCGCGCGAGGTCGGAAAGCGCGTGCTCCTTGCGCGACGGGTTGAGCAGGTAGGAGAGCAGCTCGACGTCGCCGCTCGCCCCTCGAAGCTGTAGGCCGGCCTTGGCCAACACGTGGCTCGCCGCCTTGAGGTCGTGCCCGCTCTTTTGGACGTCGGCGTCGGCGATGACGGCCCCCAGCACCGCCTGCAGCTCACCAGCGGGAAAGCACGGAGGGCGGTGCGCGAGCGGAACGTAAAAAGTTCGCCCATCTGGGAGCGCCAGCCCCAGCCCGACGAGGTTCGCCAGCTGCGCCAGCCCCTCGAAGGCCGGCACGAGCGCCAGCTCCTTCGCTTTGCGCGCCGCCCCGGCCACCTCCGCCAGCTTGGCCGGCTCGATGATGACTTCGGTCTGGGTGGCCAAGTGGGTGGGTTGAGCGGCGGGCATCTCCTGGATGAGGCGGAAGAACTCCAGCTCGGTGAAAAGAGCCCGCGCTTCGGCCTGATGAATGTCGCGGCGCGCGAGGTCTTCGAGCCGAACGCCCAGCTCGAGATCGGTCTTGAAGCTGACGAGCTTCTTGGCCCGGCGCAGGGTGTCGACGTGGGCCTGCAGCGCCTCGCGGACCTTGGGCTTGTTCACCTCGGCAAGGCGAGCGATGAGCGCCTCTACATTGCCAAATTGGGCGAGCAGCTCGACCGCGGTCTTGGGTCCGATGCCTGGCACCTTGGCCACGTTGTCGATGGCGTCCCCGACGAGGGCCAGGTAGTCGGCCATCTGGGCGGGCTTCACGTGGTACTTCGCCTCGGCCTCCTTCGGCCCGATGAGGCGGTCACTCACCGGGTCGTACACTTCCACGTCGCCGTCGAGGAGCTGAATGAAGTCCTTGTCGCTGGCAATGATGCGCACCCGCCACCCTTCCTTGCGGGCACGTTCGACCAAGGTGGCGATGACGTCGTCCGCCTCCCAGCCGGCCACCTCGAGAACGGGAATGTTGAGCGCGTGTGCCACCTTGCGAATCAAGGCGAACTGAGTGACCAGATCCTCCGGGGGCGCTTCGCGGTTGGCCTTGTAGGTGGGGTCGATCTCCAAGCGGCCCTTGCGGCTCTCCTTGTCGAAGCAGAGCGCCACGTAGGCCGGGCTCTGCTCGCGCAGGGTCTTGAGGAGCATGCGCGTGAAACCGAGCACCGCGTGGGTGGGCAAGCCCTTCGACGTCGTCAGCCCAGGCAGGGCGTGGTACGCGCGGAAGATGTACCCCGAGGCGTCGATGAGGGTGAGCTTTTTGGCAGCCGGGGCTTCCGGCACCCGCTCGGCAGGTTGCTCTTTAGGTTTTGCGGGGGCGCCAAAGTCGAGCTCGAGCGTGTCCTGAGACGAAGCCATGCCGTAGGCCCATAACGCGCTTGGGCGCCCAAAGTCACGACCGCGCTAGGGACACTGCCACTCGGCCTTCTTCGCCTCGGCCTTCTCCTTCATGCCGTCGCCGTCGACCGCGAAGTCGAGTACCTTGGCCAGATCCTCGCAGGTGTTTGCATTATTGAACGTAGTGACGGCGGCGTTCGAGCATCCATTGCCGAGCACTCGCAGCAGGTCGGCGTTGCCCTTGAAGAAAGCAAACCCCAGCTTCCAGAGCCTACAGGCGCCACGGCGGTTTCCGCGATCACCAAACATCCTGCCCTTCCGGTACGCAACCGCCGCCATGTCGGACTGAATGGTGCGCCGGTAGAAGGATGGCGACTTCTCGAACTGATCGGCCATCAGCTCCTTGTCCTTGTCCAGCGCTTCCCGGAAAGGCTCGGCGGCGCGCTCGGGGTCCTCCGCCTGCAGGGCGCTCTGGCCTTCCTTGAACAACGAATCGACATCGTTAATCTCCCCCATCAGCTTTTTCGCCTGGGCATGGACCTGGGCCTTCTCCTGCTTCTCGATCACCCGGGCGAGCAGGTTGAGCGAGTCACCCGACTTGCCCTGGTAGTACGACACCATCGCCGCGGCGATCTCCTTGTCCTCGAACCGCTTCCCCATCGCCTCTTTCACGTCGATCAGCGGGTCGCGCACCTGCTCATCGTCGCGAAAGATGGGTAGATGAGGGCACCTCCAACCAGGTGCGTTGGGATCGACCCGGGCGCGCGTCTGGAGGAAGCGCAGGTACATCGCGTCCTTCGGGCGCCACTCGGTCCTGCTCAGCGCCCTAGGCTCGATGACCAGCGTGGAGCCCAGTGGCGGGTAGAGCTCTTCGTCGCTCATCCTTTGGCAGGCGATCTTGAGGTGCAGCTCGCAGCGCGGCAGCGCGATCTCCCACTGCCGGTTGCTGACGTACCGCTTGCAGTCCTCGCCGGTCTTCTTGCGCACCTCCTCGATGGCTTCTTTCAGCTTGGGCTTCGCCTTGAAGTAGTAGCTGCAGTCCGGGCGAATCTTGGCGAACAGCTCCAACGCCTCTTCCTCGCGCGAGCGCGACATCGCCTTGTCACCCCGGCTGAAGTAGTCGTCGCACTCCTTCTCGATGTGAATCTTGCGCAAGAGCTGGTTCGCCTCTTCGTGAATGGGGTCGATGTCCAGCGCCTTGTTGCACGCCGCCTCCGCCCGCGCCCAGTCGGGGTTACCCAGCTCGACCGAGGAGTAGCTGCGACATTCGGAAAGAAACTCGGTCAACTGCGCGCCCGGATCGAGCTCGATCGGTTTGTCGATGGGACGGGCGGGACCCGGCTGTGAGCTGAGCACGTATTTGAGCCCCCACCCGACGAGCACCAGCCCGAGCACCCCGAACGCGATGAGCGACAGTCGCGTGCCCTTGGAGTTGCCCGCTGCCTGCGACCCGCCTACCTCGCGGCGTCGGCCTGGCACGCGCCCCGCAGTCTCGCCGGCGTCGAACTCCATCTCGACAACGCCGAACTGCACGATGTCGCCGCTGGTCAAAACCATGTCGCCCGCCACTGGCTCACCGTTCACCAGGGTGCCGTTGGCGCTACCCAGATCGCGCAGCACCACGCCCGATGGGCCCAGTTCGACCTCCGCGTGACGCCGGCTCACCGAGTCGTCCTCGATGTGCACCGCCGTTCCAGGAACGCGGCCAATGACGGCGCCCCTCTTCAGCGGATACACCTTGTTCAACCAGGGGCCGGTGAGCCCACGAAAGGAGGGGCCTGCTTCTGAAGAAGCGGCTGGCCGTGGCGAACGGGGCTGCCGCTCCACCTTGGCCAACGCCGACATGTCTTTCGAGGCGGCGGGCACCATCCGGGTAGAGCGTGCCGCCTTGACCGATGGCTGTACCGAGGTCGTCGACGGCTTACCCGTCGGCATCGAGGCGCCGTTCCCCGCCGGACGGCTGGACCGGGCTTGGGGCGCCCCAGCGGCCTTCACCGACAGCTCGTAGTCACCGATCACCACCTGCGCACGCGGCGCCAGCGGAGTCGGTCCGCTGATTCGCTCCCCGTCGACGAAGGTGCCGTTGGCCGAGCCGTTGTCCTCGACGACCACCTGGCCGTTTTTGAGGAAGAAGCGGGCGTGCCGGCGGGAGACCCCGCCCTGCGGCAGCACCAAGTCGTTCTCCTCGGCCCGGCCGATGGTCAGCTCCGCCACGAGCTCGTGCTCCTGCTCGCTCCCATCCGGATGTCGAACGAGGACGGTGGGCATCGCGTCTGACTAATCCTCCCGGAAGATGCTCATGTTCACGGGGATGCCGCGGCGCTGGAGCTCGTCGTAGAACTTGGGCACGAAGCCCGAGGCCACGTAGCGCCCCTTCACCTTGCCATCCTCGGTGAAGCCCTCTTGCTTGAAGTAGAAAATATCCTGGAGGGTGACGATGTCGACCTCCATGCCGGAGATCTCGGTGATGAAGCAGATCTTCCGGGTCCCGTCGGAGAAGCGCGTCTGTTGGACGATGATGTTCACCGCCGAAGCAATTTGTTCGCGAATGGCCTTCACCGGCAAGTCCATGCCCGCCATCAGCACCATCGTCTCCATGCGCGCCAGGGCGTCACGGGGAGTGTTGGCGTGCAGCGTGGTGAGCGAGCCGTCGTGGCCGGTGTTCATCGCTTGGAGCATGTCCAGGGTTTCGCCGCTGCGGCACTCGCCGACGACGATGCGGTCGGGGCGCATGCGCAGGCAGTTCTTCACCAAGTCGCGAATGGTGATCGAGCCCTTGCCTTCGAGGTTGGGCGGCCGCGACTCCAGCTGCACCCAATGGTCCTGCGGCAGCTGAAGCTCGGCCGCGTCCTCCACGGTGATGATGCGCTCGTCGTCTGGAATGAATGAGCTGATGATGTTCAGCGTGGTCGTCTTGCCCGAGCCGGTGCCGCCCGAGATGACGATGTTCTTGCGCGCCTTGACGCACATCTCGAGGAACTCGGCCATCATCGGGGTGACGGTCTTGTAGCGAATGAGGTCTTCGATCTTGAGCGCGTCGCGCTTGAACTTACGAATGGTGATGCAAGGTCCCTTGAGCGCCAGCGGCGGAATGATGGCGTTGACGCGGCTACCGTCCTTGAGGCGAGCGTCGACCAGGGGGCTCGACTCGTCGATGCGACGGCCGATGGGAGCGACGATGCGCTCGATGACCCCGAGCACCGCCTGGTTGGAGGAGAAGATCTTGTCCGACAGAATGATCTTCCCCTTGCGCTCGATGTAGATCTGGTTGGCGTGGTTCACCATGATCTCGCTGATCTCGTCGGAGGCCAAAAAGGCCTCCAACGGCCCTAGGCCCAGCGCCTCGTTGAGAACGTCGGTGAGCACACCGTCGCGGTCGACGCCCTCGGGAAGCTCGCCGTCCGCCTCCATTTGATTGAGGATGTCCTTGATCGCTTTCTCGGTGCGGCGCCACAGCTCGTCATCGCCCAGCCGGTCCATGTCCAGCCGGCGCAGGTCCATGTATTCGATCAAGCGATCGTGAATGTCCTTCTGTAAGCGTGCGTAGCGGTCGACCTTCGGGTCGACCTTGCGCTGCCGCTTCGCCAGCGCCGAGGCCATCGAGGCCGGCATGCGCGTGGGAGACCCTCGGGGAGCCACCTCTTCCTCGGAATAAGCCTCGTCGTCTCCCTCCTGCTCTTCCTCCTCCCCTTGTGGCCCAGCCGAAGAAGGCTCGGCGTCTTCGTACCCCTCCTCGCCCTCGGCTTCGTACTCCTCGTCTTCCACCGCGGGCTGCATGCGCGTGGAGGCGCCCCCGCCGGCGTTGGCCTCGACGTTGATGATGTAGTCGCCGATGTAGATCTTGTCTTGCGGGCGAATCACCTGCGGCGCGGCAATCTTCTTGCCGTTCACATAGGTGCCGTTGGTCGACTTCATGTCGACGATGATGAACTTCCCGTCCTTGACGACGATGCGGGAGTGGTACTTCGACACGTTGCCCTTGGCGAGCACGATGTCGTTGCCGCTCAAACGCCCGATGGTCACCTCGTTCTTATCGAAGGTGAGCTGCTGCGAGCCGCCGCCCTTTTCGGCCAGGGTGATGAGAACCATAGGGGGATAGTAGCAAAACCCCTCGGCGCCACGAGGGCGAGGAGCACACGCCTAGTCAAAGATTCCGAAGGTGACCTCGCCGCGCGCTTGTTTGTAGCGGGCCTTCACGTCCTCGATGATCGTGCGGATTTTGTCCGAGTCGGGGTTGACGATGCGCGGGGTGACGAAGATGACCAGCTCACGCTTGGTGGTGTCGAACGCCCGGTTCTTGAACAGCTCGCCGACGATCGGCAGGTGGCCCAGGCCGGGGAGCTTGGAAACCGCCTTCTGCTCATCGTGGCTGAACACGCCCGAGAGCACGATGGTCTCTCCGTGGCGCACGGTGACGTTGGTCTTTACTTTGCGGGTGCGAAAGCCTGGCACCGATGTCGAGCCCACCGAGACGGACACCGAGGTGTCCACCTCGCTCACCTCGGCCTCCACCTCGGTCTGGATGTTGCCGTTGCGGTCGGCGGTGGGGCGCAGGTTCAAGATGATGCCGAAGGGCTTGAACTCCACGGTGAAATGGTTCTCGGTGATGAGCGGTATGGGTATTTCCCCTCCCGCGAGGAACTCGGCCTTCTCGCCGCTGGCGCACACCAGCTTGGGCTGGGCGAGCAGCCGCCCATAGCCGTCGTTGTTTTGAAAGCCGACCGAGAAGTCGGCGTTCGCGTTGGCCAGGCCCAGCATGGTCCCTTCGGCGAAGTTGCCAGGGAAGAGGTCCTTGGTGACGTTGATGATCGCCGAAGCGCTGCCGGTGATGTCGGTAGGGTATTTGATGCCGTAGCGGTCCTTCGAATTGCGGCGAATCTCCACGAACTGCACCTCGGAGAGAATCATTCGCTTGATGCCTACCACCAGGAGGTTCTCCACCTTCTCGCCGATCGCCTTGGTGATGAGCTCGGCCTTCTGGAGGTCCTGCTGGCTCTCCACCGAGCCCTCGAGAAAGATCGTCGCCCCCACCACGGTGGCCTGCACGTTCTTGAGGCCCGCCTTCTGGAAGGCGGCGTTGAGGTTCTGGGCCACCAGCTTCTTGGCGTTGGGGGCGACCTTCACGAAGGACTTCACGTTCGGGTACAGGCCCACCACCTGCTCGATGCGTTCGGCGTCTTGCGTGGTGTAGGCCTGACCATCGAGGTAGATGCGGTCACCCACCATGCGCACGGTGACCCCTTCGATGTCCCCGAGCAGCTTCTTGATCTCCCCGATGATCTCATTGGGGTCCTGCTTGCGCACCGAGACCAGGTAGCTCATGCGCTGGCCCGAACCCTTCCAGATGAGCAGCGTGGTCTTCCCCTCGCCGGCGCCGATGATCAGCACCTGGTCGTTGCCGATGGTCTTCACGTCGGCGATCGACGGGTCTCCCACGGCGATGCGGTTGAGCCCGCGAACGGTGATGACTTTCTGCGTACCCACGCCCAGGCTGATGGTGTTGCCTTCCTGGGCCGAGGCGCTCCCGGCGACGATCGCAGCGGCGAAAACCACCACGAAGGACAGCTGGGCTTTCATCGGCATGAATCCACCCTCGTTCGGTTGAAACAGGTTAAGTCTGGGTGCGCTCCCACCACATGGCCCAGAAACTTCCCAAGGCGATCGCCAGGCCGTACGGGATGTGCCGGCGCGTCTTGGGCGCAAGAGCGGGGCCGAGCTTGGCGACGGCGGCGAAGCGTTGTGCCGCAGCAAAGATCGTCTCCCACACCGCGCCCTGCCACAGAAGCGACACCATCGCCTGGAGCGCACCCACCAAGGAGATGAACACCAGCGCCGCGAGAATGAGGGGGTACCCGAACACCGCCCCCACCGCGCCCATCAGCTTCACGTCTCCCCAACCAAAACCCTTACCGCGCCAAGCCAAAAGAGCGAACAGCACGGCCCCCACTGCTGTCCCCACAAGCCCCGACAAGAGCCCGCGCTCCAGATCGCCCAGCCCTTCCAGCCCGGCGCGCACCCCCAGGGCCAAGGCCATCGTCGGGTAAGTGACGATGTCGAGAATCCGGCGGCGCGCGAGATCGGTCACCACAGAAATCAAAAGCGCGACTCCCAAGAGCGTCCACAAGGCGACTTGAAGGGGGAACGTCGTCAACGCCTTTCGCCCATCTTAGAGCGCCTGCCCTGTCAGCAAGTGAACGAACTAGACCAGAGGGAGCGGCGGACGGCAAGCGTGGCGATCGTGACGCGACCGATGCGCTAGCGCATCACCAACTTCACCTTCTCGCTGCAGATGAAGTACTCGTCGCCGTCTTCGACCTTGCGGCGCTTGATGCGCTGCTTGTTGAACCAAGTGCCGTTCGACGAGCCGAGGTCTTCGATGTAGTAGTCAGCGCCCTCGCGCACGATGACCGCGTGCTCGCGGGAAACCTTTCCCGAGTTGATCACGAAGTCGCAGTGCTTGCCCCTGCCGATGACGAAGCGGTCTTTGGTAATCTTGTCCAGCTCTCCGCCCTCCATCATGAGGAAGAGCTGGCCGCCGGGGGCCGAGCCTTCGCCTTCGTCGGCCTCCATCCCCTCCTCTCCCGGTGCGGGCAAGTCTTCTTCCGGAGCGGGCTGGTTCTTTCTCTTCATCAGCCGCTCGAGCTCGGCAGCGGTCTCCAGCACGCTCTCGGCTACCTTGCGGCGATCGGGGTCGTCGTCGAGCCTGGCGGAGGGCTCAGGGGCTCGCGGGACCACGCGGGGCGGCGCCGGGTTGAGCTGGGGAGGCACGGCGGCCGCGCCCCGATGCCCGTTCGCGCGACCGGCGGCCTGATCGAGAAAACCGTTGAGCCGGGCGAACATGAACATCGCTTGGTTGATGAGCGCATCGCGCTCCGAGCCCATCGAAGAGGCCATCTCCTCGAAGGCCTCCCAGATGTGATCTGCGATCGCGACCTTACGTGCGGGTCGGGAGCTTTGGTCCATCATGTCCCTGACTAGCCTAGGTGGAATGGAGGGTAAGTAAAGATATCAGCACTCCATCCCGTGGGCCAAGCTACCGATGAGGCTGAACATTTCCCGCGTTCACCCCCCGCTGCACCCCGGGGGTTTCGATCTCGGCCACCACGTTGCCTGAGGGGTACGTCACAAATGCTTGATCTCCTTGAGGTTCGAGCACGACGCTGTTGGGAAGGGTGCACACCCCGCATGGAGGGTTCCCGATGGACACCGCCAAGGGAGCAAACGAGTCCTCGCTTTGAACGAGGTAGCGAAAGTCCCTTCGGATGTTGGGGTCTCCTGGGCCGAGCCGCAAAGAAAGCTGGGGCCGGGAGGGACTAAAGTCCGCCGGCCGCTGGAAGTAGCTGCCCTGGAACACGAAGGTGGAATCGCTCCCCGCGCGCCCCATGAAGCCGCTGACCGAGCCTGACACCACGTAAGGCTGGCTCCCCGCGGCGCGCACGGTGAAGCGGGTACGGTTGGCGCACGCTGGGACGGCGGAGGCGACCAAGGCAGCCGGCTCGATCGCGGCGACCATCACCTCGGCGCAGCGCCCTCCATCGTCGAAGACCTCGACGTAGTCTCCCATCTGAGCTCGCGCCAGGAACGCCGGGTCGGCGACGAAACGATCGTCATTGCCGCTGGTCGGCACGTCGACGAGCCCCGGGAGCGCGCCCTCGAAGACCAGCGAAAGGGTCTCGTCGCGCGCCGCACCATCGGCAACGAAGGAGTTGGGGTCGGCCAGCACCGGCCCGGCGACGAAAGGGAGCGCGCTGCCGTCGGCGGCGACGTACTGGGTGGACACGAGCGCGGCCGGCTGTGCATCGGTATCGATGTGACGCAAGGCCTGCGCGTCGAAGAACACCACCTCGCCGCTCGAGGCGGTGAAGGCTCCCGCCAGCGCATCTCCCACCCCGGGCAGATTGAGCCCGCTGGCCACGTCGAGCCCGCGAAGGAGGGCGCTTCCAAACTGTACCGGCAGCATCGGCAGGCCCGCGCCGTCCACGAGAACTTGCCCGCTCGTCGCATCCACACCCATCACTCCCCGGCACGAGAGATCGCCGCAGGCTTCGGGATCGAGCGTTCCAAACACCCGGCTGCCCGAAGGGTCTGACACCAGATTTCGCACCGGAGCAGGGAACGCCAGCGGCAGCGTCGCCAACGTCAGCGTGTCGAGCACCACCGTGTGGCCTGCCCTGCCCCCTTGGCTGCGCGATGCGACCACCAGTCGTGGCGTGGGCAACGCGAGCAGGCCCACCACCGCCTCGTCGGGAAGAAAGGCGAGCTGGCGGATCCGCCCCTGGAGCGCGGCGACGCCTTCTGGTGAAACCACCGCCCGGGGAACATCGGAAAGCTCCCAGACCGTCGAAGAGGTGCCATCGAAAGTCGCGAAGTAAAGGGTGCTCTGGTCGCCCCCCTGCGCGGCCATGGCGGTCACCGGGTGAGCGGTCGACAGGCGGAAGAGCTCGACGAGCGCCTGCGGGTCCTCCTCGAGACTGGTGGACGGCAGCCCCTTCACCACCGAGATGGCCGAGGTGCCTTGGCTGGCGACGTAGACCAGCGGCCCGGCGACGAGCTGACCGCCGTCGTAGCGTACGTCTCGGGCGAGGCTCACCGGGCGCTCGAGCACGGGGACGGAGAGCGCCTGCAGCGGGTTGGGCGCGCGCAAAAACCCCACCGGCTGGCCCTCCACGTCTAGCACCCGCAGCTCGTTGCGGTCGGTGGAGGTGACGAACAGCAGGCGACCCACCAGCGCCAGGTCCTGCGTGCCGAAAAGCTCGGCCGAGGGCGCTTCGGTGCGCGAGGAGCACGCGGCGGCGAGCAGAAGCGCGGGAAGCCACTTTTTCATCGGGCCTCCCCGACGCACTCCGCGTTGGTGGGGTCGACCAGACAGGTCTGCGAGGTGCCCAAGTGCGCCACCAACCTCGCCTCCTGAGGGCGCAAGAGATCAGGTATGTCGACCACCGCCACCCGGCCGTCGGCGAACATCGACACGTACAGCCGCGCCCCGGGAGCGCGCTCGTCGACGGCGATGGCGAAGGGCTGCTCCCCCAGCGACGAAATCTGCGCCACCACCGCCCCCGCCTCGTCGTCATAGATGGACAGCACGTCGGCGCTCGAGCTGGTGACCGCCACCAGGTTGCCACGGCCCGCCCGAGGAAGAATCGCCAGCTCGTTGGCTCCTCCCGGCAGCGGCACCCCGCGCACCACCAACAGCCGCGGCTCGGAGGTGGTGGCCCCTTGCACGTCGATGACCAAAAGCGTGTCGGGCAGACGCCCAGCGAGGTAGAGGCGGCGCTGATCGGCGGAGAGCGCGATGCCCCGCGCGTCGGCGACCCGAAATTCGTTCTGCAGCCGTGGGTCGAGCACCCGGCGATCGAAGCGGTCGACCAGGCGAACCATCGGCGCCGTCGAAGAGCGGCCGGAGACGAACGCGTAGCGACTGCCCACGGCCACGCCACTGCCGGCGCCCTCGCCGAGCTCGATGAAGTCTTCGGCGCTCACCACCGGGTTTTGGGCGAAGGTGCGAACCAGGTAGGAATGGAAGTCGCTTGCGCTGTCAGGCGGCGAGTCGGCGCGCTGCAGGTGGGTGACGAAGAGCTCGCCATCGGCCGCGATGGCCATCGAGTAGGGCTCGGGAGCACGGGGCAGGCCGGTCTTCGTCCCCTCGAGCTCCACCAGCGAGGGAGAATCGGCAATGCAGTTGTTGCCACCCCCTTGAGGCGGGGTGAAACAGCTCAAGGTGAGCCCTTCGCCTGCAACGCCGGGCGCCTCGAGCACGTGCAACCGGCTCCCCTCCGCCCGCGAAGGAACGAAGAGCCGCACGCCTCCGTCCTCCAGCGCAAAGCCCGCCATCTGGCCGGCGAAGCTCTCGGTGAAAACCACCCCGTCGTCCGAGACATTCAGCTCGGTCAGTTGCAAAGGCCCCGTCATCGGCACCGCGGCCCCGAACGAAGGCATTCCCACGCCGCCGCCCCTCACCCGCGCGAGGTTGACCGCCGTCACCGAGCCGACATCGAAGCGTTTGTCGAAGTTCGAGCTCGCCACGTACAAGAGCCCCTCGGGTGACTCCGGCGAGTCGACGTGGGTAAGTCCGGTCGGGAAATAGAACGCGCCCAAAGGCGGGGGCGAGAAGGGCGACTCGGCGGGGCACCCGGCCAAGAGGGTGACGAGAGACAGGAGGGCGTATGGGCGCATTCGAAGGGCGCGTACTGTAGGAACCTGTTCCTTCAGGAGCAACCGGCAATTCGAGCGGTTGCGGGGTACGGCGCCCCTTTGTTAACGAAGGGCCATGGTGAAGGTCGGCGAGCCGGCCCCCGACTTCGAAGCGGTGGCGTCGAACGGAACGACGGTGCGCCTGTCGGCGCTGCGCGGGCGTCACGTCGTTCTCTACTTCTTCCCCAAGGCGTTCACTCCCGGATGCACCGCACAGACCCGGCGCTTTCGCGACAACTACCCCGAGCTGGCAGCGCTGGGCGCCGAAGTGATGGGCGTCTCCATCGATACGCCGGACACACAGTGCCGGTTCGCTCAAAAAGAAACCGTCCCTTTCCCGATGATCGCTGACCCCCAGCGCACCATCAGCCGTGCCTTCGGCGTCTTGTGGCCGCTGTTCCACGTCGACAAGCGAGTCACTTTCGTCATCGACCCCGGCGGCGTCGTGGAGGCGGTGTTCCACCACGAGTTTCAGGTCAACCGGCACCTCGACGACGTCGTGCGACACTTGAAGAAGAAGTCGAGCGCTACGGCCGCGTCCCGTCGAAGCTCCAGCTGAGCGGGCTTTCCACCAACCCGCTCTTCCCGGTGCCGGTGAGCTGCACCGAGAGGTTCTTCGCGTTGGAGGTGCCGGCGACCTGCGCCGGGGGAGGTCCGCACGAGACGAAAAGAAACGCGAGCGTGAGGAGGAAGTCCTTCATGCGGCCTCCGCCTGAATCTTGGAGAAGTCGGCGATGCGGTTGAACAGCCCACCGATCTCGGTGAGGAAGCGCACCCGGTTCTCCCGGAGCGACTTGTCCTCCGCCATCACCATCACCTTGTCGAAAAAGGTGTCGACCGCGGGCTTGAGCGAGGTGATCTCCTTGAGCGCGGCGGCGTACTCGTCTTTTTCGAGCAGGCGATCCACCTTGCCTTTGGCGCGGGTGTACTCGGCGTGCAGCTTCTTCTCCGGCTCGTCGGTGAACTTGCCGGGGTCCGCGTGACCGGCGGCGACGTCCTTGCCTTGCTTCTCGACGATGTTCACCACCCGTTTGAACGCCACCGCCAGCGGCTGAAAATCGGCCTGCCCGACGATGGCCGACAGCGCCTCGAGTCTCTTCCGCGCCGCGACCAGATCGTCGAAGCCTGCGGCGAGCACCGCCTCGACCACGTCGGTGCGAAACTCCTCGGTCCACATCGACCGCAGCCGGCCGCGGAAGAAGTCGAGCACCTGCTCACGCACCGGCGCCTCGCCCTTCTTCTTCACCTTCTCCAACTTGGGGGCGAGCAGCTCGAGCGCCTCGTCCACCGCCTCGGAGAGGAGGTACCGGTACCCGCGTGCCACGGTGATGTGGATGATCGCCAGGCACGCGCGGCGCAGGCCAAAAGGGTCAGCGGCGCCGGTGGGGCCCTTGCCGATGCCGAAGATGCCGCTCAAGGTGTCGAAGCGGTCGGCCAGGCCGATGAGCGCACCCGCGTCTTGGGTGGGCAAGGCATCTTGGGCGTAGCGCGGCAGGTAGTGCTCGAAGATGGCCAGCGCGACCTCGGGAGGCTCGCCGCTCGCCTTGGCGTATTCGCGGCCCATCACCCCCTGCAGCTCGGGGAACTCGCCCACCATGCCGGTGACGAGGTCGGCCTTCGCCAGCGTCGAGGCCCGCTCGATCGTCGCGCGCTGAGGGGAGCGGCCGCTCTTCTCGGCGAGGAACACCGCCAGCGCGCGGAAGCGGTCGACCTTCTCGGCCCAGCTGCCCAGCTGACCCTGCCACACCACCCGGTGCAGCTTCTCCACCCGGTCGATGAGCGGGGTGCGCCGGTCTTCGTCGAAGAAGAAGCGCCCGTCGGACAGCCGCGCCTTCAAGACGCGCTCGTAGCCCCGCAACGAGAGCTTGGGGTCCTTCACCGGGGTGTTGGAGACGGCGATGAACTTGGGCAAAAGCCGGCCGCGCTCGTCAGTCAAAGAGAAGTAGCGCTGATGGCTCTTCATCTCCTGCACCAGCACCTCGGGCGGCAGATCGAGGTGGCGCTCCTCGAACGCGCCCACCACCGGCGAGGGCAGCTCGACCAAGTTGGTCACCTGATCGACCAGCGCATCGTCCTCGAGCAGCTTGCCGCCCGCCGCCTTCGCCGCCTCCCGCACCCGCTCGAGCACGAGGGAGCGGCGCTTGCCGACGTCGGCGATCACCTTGGCCTTCTCCAGCGCGCCCTCGTAGTCGGCAGGCCGTTGGAGCTCGATTGCCCCCGGCGCGAGGAAGCGGTGGCCGTACGTCACCCGCCCGCTGCGGACGTCGCCGAACACCACCGGGAGCACCTCCTTACCCAACAGCGCCACGATCCAGTGCACCGGCCGGGCGAAGGAGAGCTCCACCTCGCCCCAGCGCATCGACTTCTTGAAGTTGATCGAGTGCACCGCGGTGTGGAGCACCTCTTTCAAAATCTCCGCCGCGGTTCTGCCCTTCTCTTCCACCTTGGCGGCCAGGTACTCGCCCTTGGGGGTTACGACGCGCAAGAGCTTCTCCACGGGCAGCCCGTGGCCTTCGGCGAACTTCTCGGCAGCCTTGGTGGGCTTGCCGTCTTTGTCGAAGGCGGCCCGCGTCGAGGGACCGGTCACCTCCCGGACAGCGTCGGGGCTTTGGTCAACGACCCCCTGGACGAAGAGCGCCAGCCGCCGTGGGGTGCCGAAGGTGCGCACCTCGCCATGTTTCAAGCCCGCCGCCGCAACGCGCTCGGTGAAGACCCGGCGCAGGTCCTCCAGCGCCGGCCCGATGAACGACGCGGGAATCTCCTCGGCGCCGATCTCGAGCAGCAAGTCCTCAGGCACGGGGCTCCTCCTTCTTGTCCTGGAAGGAGACCGTCTTCCAGTGCTCCGACGCCGGCTTGCCTTCTAGCACCGTGGGCTGCTCACCCACCGTCCACTTCGTCTTCGAGAGCGGGTAGCCCAGCCTCTCGCGCATGCGCAAATACTCTTCCGCACACCGCCGGGCGTTGTCACGCACCCGCTTGATGAAAGCGGCGCGCTCGGTGACCGAAATCGCCCCGCGGGCGTCGAGCAGGTTGAACGTGTGCGAGCACTTGAGGGCGTAGTCGTAGGCCGGCAGCGGCAGCTCTTGCTCCAGGAGCCGCTTGCACTCCTTCTCGTAGCTGTCGAAGAGCGCAAAGAGCATCGCGGGATCTGACTCGTGGAGCGCGTACTTGCTCATCTCCACTTCGTTGGCGTGGAACACCTCGCGGTACTTGATGCCCCGGGCCCACTCGATGTCGAAGACGTTCTCCACGTTCTGCAGGTACATGCAGATGCGCTCCAGCCCGTAGGTGAGCTCGGCCGACACCGGCCTGCACTCGAAGCCACCACACTGCTGGAAGTAGGTGAACTGGGTGATTTCCATTCCGTCGCACCACACCTCCCAGCCCAGGCCCCAGGCGCCCAGGGTGGGAGACTCCCAGTCGTCCTCCACGAAGCGAATGTCGTGCTCCAAAGGGTCGATGCCGAACGCGCGGACCGAGTCGAGGTAGAGCGCCTGCACGTTCTTCGGCGCCGGCTTCAAGACGACCTGGTACTGATGGTGCTGGAAGAGTCGGTTGGGGTTCTCGCCGAAGCGGCCGTCGGCGGGGCGCCGCGAAGGCTGCACGTAGGCCACGTTCCACGGCTCGGGGCCCAGCGCACGCAGGAAGGTCGCCGGCGCCATCGTGCCCGCTCCCACCTCCAGATCGTAGGGCTGAGTGAGGATGCAGCCCTGCTTCGCCCAATGGCTCTGCAGGGAAAGGATCAAATCCTGAAAATACATAGGGCCGCGGAACTTAGGGAGGCGGCCTTCGGCGGGCAAGCGTTGGTTGAGCGAGACCGCTTACCGCGTTTCGCTGCCCACGAAGCCCTTCACCTCGCGCGTCTTGCCCGCTTCGATGTCCACGTTGAGCGGGTGCTCACCACCCCACGGGTCGCGCAAGGTGAACGCGTAGCGACCGGCCGGGAGGGTGAGCTCGAGCTGGCGCTGAATCTTTTGCCCGGAGGACATGTCACAGGTGGCACCCAGCTTGGAGCCGCCCTCGAAGACCTCCATGCACTTCACAGTGGTGAGCACCAACCTTCCGGCGTCGGCTTTGGCCAAACCGGTCGCGCTCTTGGTACTGATGACGTCGGGGCGCCCCCCTGTTTTGGCTGCCATTCGACCCCGGCCCTTGTCCACCAACCCGCGCAGCTCGGCGATTTGTCGCTCCAGCTGGGAAATGCGCGCGCTGTTGGCGGCACCGGTGGCCTGACCGGCCTTGGCCAACATCTTGAGGGTTCGTTGCTCTTCTTCCAAGCGGTCGAGCTGGGCGATCTGCTCGTCGAGCTTCTTCAGCTCTTCTTGCATCTCGGGCGAATTCACCGCCGCCTCGATCGCGGCTTGCTCCTCGCGCAAGCGGCGTTCCTCCGCCTCGTGCTTTTCCTTCTCGACGAGCCACTGCGGCTTGGGGCCAGCCTTCTTCATCGCCTCTTCCAAGGAGGGAGGAGGAGGCGGCGGCGGCTCCTCGAGGCCGTTCTTTGCCGCGACGAGGAGCGTGTCGGCAAGGCCCGGCCTGAGCTTGAACGCCGCGGCGAGCACTCCCATCAGGAGCACCGCCACGACGACGGCGGCGAGGCCACCCTTACCTTTCTTCGCATCGGTGTGGCCGTGGCGACGCTTGCCCACTGGCACCTCCTGGGTGATCGCCCGGCGCTGCCGGTCCGTCGACTCCTCGGAGTGTCCGTCGCTTTCGCTGTAGGCCTGCTCTCTGGCCGGCATCCGGGCAGAAGGGCGCTGGGTACCCTTGCGGGCCTGGGGAGGAGACAGCCCCAAGTTGGGCACGGCCTTGAGGCTGGGCTCGGTTTCGTCGGTGGGCGAAACCGGAGCTGGCCTGCGCCCGCTGGGGCGTTTGGGGGTGGCGCTCTTCGACTCGCCGGCGTCGGACTCGCGCAGCTGCCTCACCGCCGCCGACATGCCGCGGTCGTCGTCCTTCGAGGCCAGGTCGAGCAGCGAGCGGGTGGTGGAAATTTTGTCTTCGAACAGCTCCCTCATGAAGCCGGACAGACCGTCCTCATCGAGCAAGTGGGCCCCCGCGGCCTCCTCGATGGCGCGGGCCATCTCCTTGCCGTGGGCGAAGCGTTGCTCGCGCTTGCGCGACAAGGCCCTCATCACCACCTGGTCGAGGGCTGGGGGAATCCTGGGGTTCAAGTTGCGCGGGGGGCCGACCTCCGCCTCGGCAATCTTGAGCATCATCTGGGCCTCGCTGACCGCTGCAAACGCCCGCTGCCCAGTGAGAAGCTCGTACAACAAGGCCCCCGCCGAGAAGAGGTCGCTACGCCCATCGAGCTGCTCGTTGCGCACCTGCTCGGGCGACATGTACCCGCTGGTGCCCTTCACCACGCCCACCTGGGTGCGGTTGAGCCGGCCACGCGCCTTGGCGATGCCGAAGTCGATCACCTTCACCTCGCCGCTGTAGGTGACCATCACGTTCTTCGGGGAGACGTCGCGGTGCACCACCGGCTGCGGCTTACCCGAGGGGGAAACGAAGGTGTGCGCATAGTGCAGCCCCAAGCAGGCGTCGCGCACCACCCGGCAGGCAAACCCGACGGGAACCTCCCGCTGCTGCTTCGCAGAGCGCCGGAGGACCTGCTCGAGGTTCTGCCCGGCGATGAATTCCATCGCCAAGTAGAGCTCCCCGTCCTCCTCCCCCAAGTCGAACACCTGGCCGATGTTCGAGTGGGTCAAGGTGGCGGTGAGGCGCGCCTCGTCCAGAAACATCTTGACGAACTGCTCGTCCGCCTTGACGTCGGGGAGAATCTGCTTGAGGGCGACGAACTTGCGAAAGCCTCCCGGCCCCGCGGTGTAGGCGAGGAAGAGCTCGGCCATCCCCCCCACCGAGAGGCGGGTGAGGATGACATATTTTCCAAGACGCCGTCCGCGGTCTGCGTTCGTTACGCCCGCACCGGCGCCCCTGGTGGAGGGCGGGGCCATCGTCCTTTTGCATCCTAGAACGAATTCGCCCACCCTACTCTTTGAGAATGGCGTAGGGGCGCAGCGACTTCAGCCAGCAGTGGGTGTTGGCGTAGGTCTGGTTACCCACCGACAAGAGCTGGTAGCCGCGGCCGCCCAAAAGCTTTTGCGCGCTCTTTCCCGGCTCCACCTCGACATTCTCCCCGCCCGCCGAGAAGACGGTGTGCACGAACAGCCGCTTGCCACATTCGTCGTGCGAGCAGCCGATGGTCTGAAGCCCGTTGGAGACGGTGAAGGGCGCGGTATCGGCGGCGGGAAGGAGGTTCACCAGCTGCGCGGTGTCGGCGGCCAAGAGAAGCGCGCCTGCCGAGTCGCGAACCACCAACGCCCGCTGGTCGTAGTTGTCCTCGGTCGAGCCGTCGACGAGCTTCACCCTCACCGTGGGCCCGGGCACCAGAGGCACCGAGTAACCGGGGGGAAGCGTCAGGAAGACGGCCCCGTTGAGCGGCTCTCCCGCGGCGCCTGCACGCATCAGCCGCAAGGTCATCGTCCCGTTCTGGTAGAGCACCGAGCTGATCGTCCCCGTGCCCTCGTAGATTCGCTGGTCGCCCTGGTAGGTGACAGTGAAGAAGCCCTGGTCATCGGGCTCACCGACGCGCAGCTGCCAGGGGCCGCCGACTTGGGGAAAGTCATTGGCCGGGCACGCCAAGGTGCAGATACCACCGAGGCAGAGCTCCTCACCCTTGCATTGGGCCGCGGAAGAGCAGTCAGCGCCCCGCTCGGGCGATACCTCGACCACTCCATCGACGGGCTGAAACTCACGCCCCACGCACAGAACCGACTGCTCCGGCAGCGAGCCCAGCCCCTCGCTTCCCCCATCGAGCGACTGAAAGCTCGGCGCCGAGGGCGAGTAGCACAGCTTCAAGCTGAAAGTTTCGTCGCGTGGAGGAACCTCGGCGGAAAGGCAGGGCCGGCCACCCACCAAAGACCCGCATGAGGCAATGCCGCCCACCTGCACCCGCCCGCTCCACACACGCTCGACGCTCTCTCCCGGCGCCACCTTGCGTAAGACGGCTGGAGGGTTGGGTTGGGAACATTCGCAGCCCTTGCAGACGACATCGCAGGAGAGGCACTCGCAGGCCGGCGACTCCACGAAGCTTTGCCAGGTGAAGTTGACCCGCCGCTGCACCTGCATACCCAGCCGCCCGTCGGAGTCATCGACGAAGAGCACTCCCCGCGAGGTGTTCTTGAGGCGCAAGGTGACGGGGGTCGCCTCCTCGGGGCCACAGCGACAAGCCGACAACGAGAGCGCGAGGAGGGCGAAAGTCCCGCGGCGGAGGTTTTGGTTCATACGGGTGGCACCGGCGCGGCCCTTGCCGATGGCTCCTGTCTAGGCCGGCGCGAATTCGTACGCAACTGGCGCCGGTGCCGCAGTTTCCTGACGCAGCGATAGCCCGCCGGGCGGCCAAGCAGCTGAATTTCGTCGGCGCGCTGGCCGTCATCGGGCCGGCGTGGAGCTTGCTACCTGCGCCCCGTTTACGCCAATCTGCGGCGCGCTCATGAGAGGAAGCTTCGCCACCGTCGGTTTGTTCTTCTGCGCCCTCGCGGCAGGGTGCGACGACGTCGGGAAGGAGAACGGCCGAGGCGCCGCGGTGCCTCAAGTGGCGCCGCCCAAGCTGTCTCCGGTGGAGATCCTCCCGCCGAAGATCGACCGCAACATCGCCCAGCGGGTGGAGATTCGCGACCCGCCCCGCATCGACGCCACCCAGGTCGACGTCCACAAGCAGGCCGACGGGGTCGTCGACATTCTCTGGGTGATCGACGACTCCGGTTCGATGAAGAACCAACGGGCGACGCTGGTGGGCAATTTCGACCGGTTCCTCCAGGAGCTCTTGTCTCTCCAAGTCGACTTCCAAATCGGTGTCACCTCGACCAACGCCAACGACGGCGGGCGGCTGCGCGGCACCACCAAAATCATCAAGACCACCACCCCCGACCCCCGCGCGGTGTTCCAGGCCAACACCACCTTCCCTGACTCGCGCACCCGCTGGGAGCAGGGCCTGCGCATGGCCCAGTTCGCGGTGAGCTCGCCCAACATCGATCCCGGCGGTCCCAACGAGGGCTTCTTGCGGCCCAACGCCGCGCTGGCGATCATCGTGGTGAGCGACGAAGACGACTCGAGCTACGGAGATCCCGCGTACTATGCGCGCGCCTTCCGCTCGGCCAAGAGCAAGGGCAACGAAAACCTGGTCTCCTTCTCCACCATCGGCGGCATCACCCCGTCGGGCTGCTTCCCGCCGGGAGAGCAAATCTATTTCGGAGGGCTCGCCGAGCCCGCCTTCCGCTACGCGGCGGTCTCGCAGAAGACCGGAGGCGTGGTGGGGTCGATCTGCGACGCGTCTTTCGAGAACACCCTCATTCAGATTGCCCAGGCCCTCAACACGCTCCGCCGGGTGTTCCCGCTGACCTTGACCCCTTCCAATGAGGCGATCGCCGTGACGGTGAACGGCGCGGTGGTGCCACGCGACGTGGTCAATGGCTGGCAGTACCGGCCGGAGACCAACAGCGTCGCCTTCCTGGGCAACTACGTGCCGCCGCCGGCGGCGATCGTCCGCATCGAGTACGCGTACTCCCAATGAGCCCCCAGCGCGCCAGCTTGTTTTTCGTCGGGCTCCTCACGGGGGCCGTCACCTCGTGCGCTCGCACCGCGCTCAACCCCGAATGCCCGGTGGGCTACACGCACGACGGTCAGAAGTGCATTTGCGCGACCGACGAGGGCTGCCCCACCGGGATGAGCTGCGAGCAGGGCACCTGCGTTTGCCGCGACACGACCTGCTGCCCAACCGGCTACCAGTACTCGCCCGACGCCGAGCGCTGCGTGTGCAAGGCGGAGGAGTGCTGCCCGCTCGACCACCGCTGGGTAGAGGCCGAGCAAAAGTGTCTGTGCGGCGCGCAAGACTGCTGCCCCGACGGTTACCAGTTTTCGCCCGACGCCGGCGCCTGCGCGTGTGCGGGCGACTCGTGCTGTCCGCGAGGCTACGCCTTCGACGTAGAGAAGGAGGCGTGCACCTGCGTCTCCGACGAATGCTGCCCCGTCTCGCATGGCGCCGACGGCGGCGTGGTGCCCTACCGCTACGACGAGCTCAAGAAGGACTGCGTGTGCGCGGCCGACGAGTGCTGCCCGCCCAACCACAAATACAACGCCGCGGTGCGCGCCTGCGTCTGCGTGGGTGACAGCTGCTGCCCGCCCGGTTACCGCAAGGACCCGGTGCGCGAGCGGTGTGAGTGCATCGACGACGCTTCCTGCGGTGCCAACAACGTCTGCTGTGGCCCCAACGGCGAAAAGTGCGGGGGTCAAAGCCCGGGCGCCTGCCGGTGCCTGAACAACGCCGGGTGCAAACCGGGCACCTTCTGTAACCCCTTGGGCTTCTGCCAATCGATCGCCGGCTGCACGGCCAACCCCGACTGTCCCGTCGGGATGTTCTGCGACGTCTCCACCAACCGCTGCATGGCGCAGGGCCCCTGCACCCTCGACGAGCACTGCGCCTTCGACCAAATCTGCAGCAGCGCGCTCGCCAGCTGCCGCGCCGGGTGCCGCAAAGACGCCGACTGCGTGCCCAAGGGCGCTTGCGTCAACGGGCTGTGCACCAACTTCTGTCGGGTCAACGCCTCCTGCCCGGTGAACCAGTTCTGCAACCAGACGACCGGCACCTGCGCGGCGCGTTCGGGACGGGTGGACTGCCAGGTCTGCTCGGCCACCCAGGCGTGCAACCCGCCCGCAGGCGCCGAGGCCTCCTGCCTGGGCTTCGTGGGCGAGGGCCAGCAGACCGGGCGCTTCTGCGGCCAGCACTGCCAAAACCAGCAAGACTGCCCCTCGGGCTTCGACTGCGGCGGCGTCATCTTCACCTGCTTCGGCGAGGGCTCTGCCTGCGTGGGCGACCCCAACGCGCCCGGCGAAGCCATCGTCTGCCGGGGCTTTCTGGTGGAGAACGAGGTGGGGACGCAGTTCTACTGCGCCGATTCGTCGGGCCAGCCGCACGAGTACTTCAAGGCCTGCGCTCCCTCCTCGGGGTTCTGCCCGGCGACACCGGCCCCGTAGTCGACTCCGCTTTAGTCCAGCCCCACCTGGCTCATGAACTCCACGCTGTTGAGTCGCCGCCCCAAGTGGTGCGCGATGAACAGGTTGAGCAGCTCGCGTGCCTTCGCTCGCACTGGAGGCGCCAGCGGCACCCGCGCCCCACCCTGCAACTCCACCAGCGCCTCCACCACTTGCGGATGAACCGCCACCGCGAACGGGGCCCTCGAAAAGCAGCCGCTGCACAAGACGCCGCCGTGCTCGGGGTCGAAACGGGGCCGCGCTCCGGTGGCGCCGCCGCAGATGGCGCACGGGGCGAAGCGGGGCATCAACCCCGCATGCGCCAGCGCGTCGAGCTCGAAGGCAAGCAACGAGGTCGGCCCGGCGCGCTTTTCCTCCAAAAGCTCGAGGTACTCGACGAGCAGACAGAACAATTGTGGGTGCGGCTCGCGGTCGCGCACCAGCTCGCGGCACAATTCGACGGCGTACATCGCGCGAGCGATGAGCGACAGCTCGGAGCGCACCGGATGAAAGCTTTTCTCGATGTCCACCGCGTCGAGGCGGTGGGTGTCGCCGCGCCGTTCGACCAGGCGCGCGCGCAAGAGGGTGAACGGCTCGAGGGCACCGGCGAAACGTCGGCGACTCTTACGCGCTCCGGCGGCGAAGGCCGAGAGCTTCCCCCGCCCACGGGTGAAGAGGGTGACCACCCGATCCGCCTCTCCATAGTCCAGGGTGGAGAGGACCACCGCCTGCTCTTCGAAGCGCTCCATTTGGTCAACGCCGCTCCGACGTCGGCGAAGCGGCCAGTGGACGCCGTAGCGCCGTGAGCGCGCCGTACCCAGCCAACCCCAGCGCCACCAGCACCGCGACCAAGGTGAGCCAGGCGCGCCGCCGGCGCTCGCGCTCGAGGGCGGGGGGCGGGGGCGAGGTCGGCAGGGTGCTGTCGATCTCCTCGAAGCGCAGCACCGCCTCCTCAGGCTGCAGCCCAATCACCTGCGCGTAGGCGCGAATGTAGTTGAGCACGAAGACCCGCCCCGGCATGCGCTCGGCCTGCCCACTCTCGAGCGCGGTAATGATGGTGGGAGGAATCTTCGTCGCGCGGGCGACGTCTTTCGGCGACAGTCCGCGCAGCTCACGCTGTTGGGCCAGGTACCGGCCGAAGTCTGCGAAGTCCACGAACGTCCTTCTATTCGAGCTTCTGCTTCAACGATTCACAGTCGTCGCGCAGCTGGTCGCTGGTCGTCTTGCTCACGCATTCGGTCAGGCGCTCCTTCGCCGTCTCCACCTGCCCCAGCTTGGCCAGGCACACTCCCTCGCGGTAATGCGCTTCGGCCACTTCCGGGCAGTTCTCGCGGTACTTGGCGAACTGGCGGCACGCCTCGTCCGCGGCGCCTTGCTCGTCGTGAATCAGCCCGAGGTTCTTGTAGCCCAAGCAGAACTTGGGGTTGGTGGTGACTGCGGCCTTGATGTGGTCGAGCCCCTTTTTCACCTCCCCCTTCTTGTAGAGCGCCCACCCTAAGTTGCCATGGGCGATGAAAGGGGTGGGATAGAGCATGTCGTTGAGCGCCTCCTCGTAGAGGGCGATCGCCTCGTCGTATCGCTTTTGATCCAAGTAGACGTTGGCGAGGTTGGTTTTCGCCTCGGAGAAGGTCGGGCGAATCGCGATCGCGCGCTGGTAGTGGCCAGCCGCCTCATCGAACCGGCGGAAGGCCAGGTGAAGCACCACCGCGATCGCGTTGTGCGCCTCGGCGAAGTCGGGGTCGAGCGCGAGCGCCGCCTCGAATTCTTTGAAGGCCTGCTGGGGGTCGTCCTGCTGAGCCTGCACTCCCAAGTCGTAATGAATCTGCGCTCCTTGCAGCTCTTTCTCGGAGGGCACGTGCTTGCATGCAGAAGCGACGAGGAGCGCCGCGGCGGTGATTCGAGCGAAGAGTGGATTCATAGCGAGGTCAGCTTAGAACGCCGCGAACAGGCGCCCCAGCGCCGACGCGTTCGACTCCTTGGGTGCAGGGGCACCCTTGGCCCCGCCTGCTGCCTGGCGCGGGTCCTTCTGGAAGACCGGCAGTGTCTTGACCAGCTGCTCCTGGTCGGCGGCCGACAGCCCGCGGAAGTTCATATTGTCCATCATGAACCCCATCGACTCGACGAAGCCCATCGCCTCGTTCTCGTCTTCTTTGTACTGCTCGGCGGTGACGTTCTTGCGCGAGGGGATGTACACCGCACAGTCGGCGCCCGCGTTGAGGTAGAGGTAGACGAAGACGGCGAAACCGCCCGAGCCGCGCAGCCCGACAATGAACGCCTGCGCCGGGCCGGCGGGCTTGCCCGGCACCGCCAGGTGGGGAGTGTTGATCGACTGATAGAGCGAAACCACCTGTTCCTTGGTCGCCGGCAAACCCCGCAATCTGTCGTCGATGGAGAACAAGGCCTTAGCGCGTCGTGAGGACGAACTCTTGCGAAAGATCGGAGGCGTCGGCGGCGGTGCGCTCGAACTTCACGATCGGGTTGTCGATCATCACGTTGTCGCCACCCACATTGCCCTCGCCGATGATGACGCGAAACACGTGCTCACGGGAGAAGCTCTTGCGGGCGCCGGTGGCCGTCTTCGTCGCGGTGAGCAAGACGGTGTTCTTGCCCGGCACCAGGTACTTGGTCACCTCGGCGATGATCTGCTCGTCGTTGTTGTGCAGCTTTCGAATCCACTTGGCGTTCACGTAGACGTCGATGTCGAACTCGGTCATCCCGGGCACCGTCTGCTCGGTGACGAGCCAGTAGCGCCGGGTGAGCTGCGCGGGGCCGCTCGCGCTGTCATTGGGCCTTTTTCCGCCCTCCACCGCCTTCACCGCGTAACCAGGCGCGTCGATGTGCACGTTGCCCTTCTCATCGATGCGCACGGTGGCCTTGTCGAACTTCTGGTTGGTGACCCCGTCGATGTTCACGCCGTTCAAGTACACCGAACCGGCGGCGGCGGGCACGGTCAGGGCCAAAGCGAGGAGGTAGATGAAGCGACGCATGCCAGGTACCTTTCGTGAGTAAGCCTAGCCGGTTGCAACGGCCGCGCCCCACGAAAATTTCAACCGGTGTAAGAACGCTCCATGCCCCAGGCGAAACGCCGGCCGTCTGCCAAGCTGCGCCTTTTGGCCGCCACCGTCCTTCGACGCCTTTCCCGCGCCATTCCTTCTCCGCACGTCGAGCTGAAGTTCGGCGACACCTGGCAGCTGCTCGTCGCCGTCATCTTGAGCGCGCAGAGCACCGACAAGATGGTCAACGTGGTGATGCCCGAGCTGCTCGCACGCTGGCCCACCCCACGCGCCCTCGCCGCGGCGACTCAGGAGGATGTGGAAAAGGTCGTTCACCGCACCGGCTTTTTCCGCAACAAGGCCAAGTCCATTCGTGGAATGAGCCAGGCGGTCGTCGAGCGCTTCGGCGGCCAAATACCCCGCTCGATGGATGAGCTACTGACGCTGCCCGGCGTTGCGCGCAAGACTGCCAACGTGGTGCTGGGCGCGGCGTACGGCGTCGCCAGCGGCATTACGGTCGACACGCACGCTACTCGCGTCTCGCAGCGGCTGGGTCTCACCCGGGAAACCCAAGCGGAGAAAATCGAGCGGGCCCTCTGTGCCCTCTTTCCTCAGGACGCTTGGATTCAGCTCGGCCACCGCTTCGTGCTCCACGGGCGTTACGTGTGCACCGCCCGCGCTCCTGCGTGCGACCGCTGCCCGCTCAACGACATCTGCCCAAGCCACGAGAAGGACGCCCTCGGCAGATGGACCCAGCGAGCCGAGCGCGAGCGGCTGGAGATGGAGTCCCGCGCCCAACCCTTCGCGCGCGTCCTGCCCCGACCTTGAGGCTACCGCCCCTCGCCCAAGCGCAGGGCCAACGTCCAGTCGCCTCCCAGCCCTTCCCCCTCGCGGAAACGACGAAAGTCGCGACGCACCAACCGAGGGTAGCGCAAGAAGACCTCTGGCAATGGCCCTTGGCGCATCGTTTGGCGAATGCGCCGAGGCCCCGCGTTGTAGGCCATCAAGGCGACATCCAGATCGCCAAACCGGTCGTGCAGCGCGCGTAAGTAACGCACCCCCAGCCGTACGCACAGCGCCGGGTCCTGCGCCACCTCCTCGCGAGAGAGCTTGAGCCCTTCCTTTTGGGCGATGAAGTAGAGCGTACTGGGCTTGATTTGCATCAACCCCCGTGCACCCTTGGGAGAGACCGCTTCCTCGAGGAAGTCGGACTCGACGTCAATGATCGCCAGGATGAGCAGAGGGTCATACCCCGCCCGCTTGGCCTCTTCGGCAATCGCCACTGCCAGCTGGCGGCGCAAGGTGAGACCGAGATCGGGGGAACGCTTGGCCAACACCCCGTCGATGATGTCGAAGTCGTCGGGGCGGGTGGAAAGCTCGGCTCCACCCGCGTGGGCCACCGGCGCGGGCTGCTGCACGAGCACCGGAGCGACCCGCGCCGTCCCGACCAGCGCGAGCACCGCCACCAGCGGTAACTTGCCGCAGCCGTACGCGAAGGAGAACAAAAGCTTGGCCACGGTCTTCATTCGCGCGCGCCCACCGAAGGCCCTAGTCCTTTGCCCCGCTGAGCGCGTCGATGCGCCGAGCGAGCTGGTCCAACCGCGCGTTGAGCTGGGAAACCTCCTCGCGCCTGGGCAGCCGCAAGGCCTGGAGCGCTCTTTTGACGCCCTCTTCCAGGTTACGCTCAAGGTCCTTACGCTGCGCGGCCAGTCGCTCACTCAGCTCGCGCACATGGCGCTTGGCCTCTTCCTGGCTCCATCCGGCCACCTCTCCCAGCCTGGCGACGACCTTCGAGGCCTCATCCTCGGCGGTGGAAACCGCCGTCAACGCCTGGCTCCAGACCCTCTCAAAAAGGTCGGTCGCCTGCCGCCGCTCTTTAGTGCCGTCGTTTTTTTCCACTTTCAGCACCCCAAAAACCTCTCCAGAGAACCACATCCGACCACCGGGAAGGAAGGGCCCCCCTCTATTTTTCCTCCGTCCGCGCCCAACAGCCCTCCGGAATGGCTACGCGACGCGTCAACCAAGGGTGTGAACGCAAGGGTGCACCACGGCGTGCACTGACGCAACCACCGGCCACGCCAAGCGGTCGACTTTACGAAGACGAGGGCTGGCCCGGAGCGTGAAAGAAGCCAGCCAATCCTTGCCCATGGTGGGCAGCCGCCGCGGCACCGTGTTTCCCCCTTTCACGGTGCTGCGGCGTCGTTTTTTTAGGCCGCGCCGGTCTCGGGGCGTGGACGAGCCGTTTCAGGAGGCAGCGCGGCGGCCTCTCCGTGGGTGGCAGCCAGGGCAGCCTCCATGTCCTCGATTTCCTCGGCTGGGCTCTCCACCTCGATGTCGAGGTGCTTGTAGTTCGGCAGGCCCGTGCCGGCGGGGATGAGGCGCCCCATGATGACGTTCTCCTTGAGGCCGCGCAGGTAGTCGACCTTGCCGTTGATGGCGGCCTCGGTGAGCACCTTGGTGGTTTCCTGGAAGGAGGACGCCGAGATGAACGACTCGGTGGAGAGCGAGGCCTTGGTGATGCCGAGCAAGAGCGGCTCGCCCACCGCCGGGCGCCTGCCGGCGTTCATCACCTTCTCGTTCTCCTCCTCGAACACCCACTTCTCGACCTGCTCGTCCACCAAGAACTCGGTGTCGCCCACGTCGGTGACCCGGACGCGGCGCAGCATCTGGCGCACGATGGTCTCGATGTGCTTGTCGTTGATTTTCACGCCCTGCAGCCGGTAGACCTCCTGCACCTCGTCCACCAAGTAGCGGGCCAGCTCCTTTTCGCCCAGCACCTTGAGGATGTCGTGCGGATTGGCTGCGCCGTCCATCATCGGCTCGCCGGCCTTCACCCGATCTCCGGAGTGCACGCTGATGTGCTTGCCCTTGGAGATGAGGTACTCCTTGGCCAGGTCGGTGCGTAGCTCGCCGTTCACCTCGGGGGTGATGATGAGCTTGCGCTTGCCCTTGGTGTCCTTGCCGAACGACACCACGCCGTCGATCTCGGCGATCACCGCGTGGTCCTTCGGCTTGCGGGCCTCGAACAGCTCGGCGACGCGGGGCAGACCGCCGGTGATGTCCTTGGTCTTGGTGGTCTCTCGCGGGACCTTGGCAATCACCTCGCCGGCGGCGATTTCGTCACCGTCGTTGATGGTGATGATCGCCCCCTGGGGCAGGTGGTAGCTGGCGGGCTGCTCGCTGGGGAGCAGCTTCACCTCGCCTTTGCCGTCGCGCAGGGTGATACGCGGCCGCGCGTCCGGGTCCTTGGACTCGGTAATGGTTTTGCGCGCCAGGCCCGTCACCTCGTCGAGGGTCTCGGACATGGTGACGCCTTCGATGATGTCCTCGAACTTCACCGCGCCGCCCACCTCGGTGAGCAACGGCATGGCGAACGGGTCCCACTCGGCGACCAGGGTGCCCGGCTCGATCTTTTGGCCTTCCTTCACCAAAAGCTTGGCGCCGTAGATGACCTGGTAGCGCTCGCGCTCACGGCCCGACTCGTCGACGATCACCAATTCGCCGTTGCGGTTCATCACCACCAGCGTGCCGTCGGCCTTCTTCACCGTCGCCAGGCCGGAGAACTTCACCTGGCCGGCGTAGCGGTTCTCCAGGCTCGACTGCTCGGCGCGCCGGGTAGCCGCGCCACCGATGTGGAAGGTGCGCATGGTGAGCTGGGTACCCGGCTCACCGATCGACTGGGCGGCGATGACGCCCACCGCTTCGCCGATCGAGACCTTGCGCCCGCGCGCCAGGTCGCGGCCGTAGCACTCCACGCAGATACCCCGCCGCGCCTGGCAGGTGAGCACCGAGCGAATCTTCACCTTGTCCAACCCGGAGTTCTCGATCTTGGCCACGCGGGCCTCGTCGATCTCCTCGTTGGCTCGCACCAGCACCTCGCCCGTCACCGGGTCGTGGATGTCATCGAGCGCCACGCGGCCGAGAATGCGCTCACCCAGCGGCTCGATGATTTCCCCACCCTCGACCAGGGCGCCGATCACCAGGCCGTCCATGGTGCCGCAGTCGTACTCGTTGATGATCGCGTCTTGGGCGACGTCGACGAGGCGGCGCGTGAGGTACCCGGAGTTGGCGGTCTTGAGCGCCGTGTCCGCCAACCCCTTGCGGGCGCCGTGGGTGGAGATGAAGTACTGCAACACCGACAGACCCTCGCGGAAGTTCGCGGTGATCGGCGTCTCGATAATCTCGCCCGAGGGCTTGGCCATCAGGCCGCGCATACCCGCCAGCTGACGAATCTGCTGCGCCGAGCCGCGCGCGCCCGAGTCGGCCATGATGTAGATGGGGTTGAAGGACGGCTGCTTGCGGCTCTCCTTCTTGCCCTCCTTGTTCTCGCCGCTCACCTCTTCCTGAGAGATCTGCTGCATCATCTCACCGGCCACCTTCTCGGTGACCTCGGCCCAGATGTCGATCACCTTGTTGTAACGCTCGCCGTCGGTGATCAGGCCCTCGAGGTATTGGTTCTCGATCTCCGCCACTTCCTTGCGGGCGAAGTCCAAGAACTCCTGCTTCTTGGGCGGGATGATCATGTCCTTGAGGGCGATGGAGATACCCGCCTTGGTGGCGTGGGTGTACCCGAAGGTGCGAATGCGGTCGGCCAGGAGCACCGTCTCCTTCTCGCCAGTGAGCCGGTAGCACTGATCGATCAAGTTCCCCAGCTGCTTCTTGTCGAGCACCTTGTTGACGGCGTCGAAGCCCATGGACTTGGGAACGATTTCCCACAAGAGCACGCGGCCGACGGTGGTCTCCTTGCGCGCCCCATCGATGCGGCAGGTGATCTTCGCCTGCAACGCCACCTCGCCGTGGTCGTACGCGGCACGCACCTCGTCGGGCGAGGAAAAGACGTGCCCCTCGCCCTTGGCGAACTCGCGCGGCCGGGTCATGTAGTAGATGCCCAAGACCATGTCCTGAGTGGGGACGATGATCGGCTTGCCGTTCGCAGGGCTGAGGATGTTGTTGGTGGACATCATCAGCACGCGGGCTTCCATCTGCGCCTCGACGGACAGTGGCACGTGCACCGCCATCTGATCGCCGTCGAAGTCGGCGTTGAACGCCGCGCACACCAAGGGGTGGAGCTGAATCGCCTTGCCCTCGATGAGCACCGGCTCGAACGCCTGAATACCCAGGCGGTGCAGGGTGGGCGCGCGGTTCAGGAGCACCGGGTGCTCGCGAATCACGTCCTCGAGAATGTCCCACACCTCGGGGCGCTCCTTCTCCACCATCTTCTTGGCGCTCTTGATGGTGGTGACGTACCCCTTCTCCTCGAGCTTGTTGTAAATGAAGGGCTTGAACAGCTCGAGCGCCATGATCTTCGGCAGGCCGCACTGGTGCAGCTTGAGCTCCGGCCCGACGACAATCACCGAGCGGCCCGAGTAGTCCACGCGCTTGCCGAGCAGATTCTGGCGGAAGCGGCCCTGCTTGCCCTTGAGCATGTCGGAGAGCGACTTCAAGGGCCGCTTGTTGGGGCCGGTGATGGTCTTGCCGCGGCGGCCGTTGTCGAAGAGGGCATCGACCGCTTCCTGCAGCATTCGCTTCTCGTTGCGAATGATGATGTCCGGCGCGTTGAGCTCCTGCAGCCGCTTCAGCCGGTTGTTGCGGTTGATGACGCGCCGGTAGAGATCGTTCAAATCGGAGGTCGCGAAGCGGCCACCGTCCAGCGGCACCAAGGGCCGCAAGTCCGGAGGAATCACCGGGATGACGTCCATCATCATCCACTCGGGCTTGTTCCCGGAGATGCGAAAGGCCTCGACCACCTTGAGCCGCTTGGCGATCTTCTTGCGCTTGGCCTCGGAGGTGGTGTCGCGCATTTCGCGGCGCAGCTGCTCCGAGAGCTTGTGCACGTCGATCGCCTTGAGCATTTCCCGCACCGCCTCGCCGCCCATCGCCGCGAGGAAGGAGTCGTCTCCGAACTCCTGGAAGTGCCGCTGCATCTTCTCCTCGGAGAGCAGCTCGCCCTTGGCCAAGGGGGTGCTCTTGGGGTCGATGACGATGTAGCTCTCGCAGTAGAGGACCTTCTCTAGATCTTTCAAGGTGATGTCGAGCAGGTTGCCGATGCGTGAGGGGAGGCTCTTCAAGAACCAGATGTGCGCCACCGGCGTCGCCAAGGTGATGTGGCCCAGCCGCTCGCGGCGCACCTTCGACTGAATGACCTCGACGCCGCACTTCTCGCACACCACCCCGCGGTGCTTCATGCGCTTGTACTTGCCGCAGTTGCACTCGTAGTCCTTCACCGGGCCGAAGATGCGCGCGCAGAACAGGCCATCGCGCTCCGGCTTGAAGGTACGGTAGTTGATCGTCTCCGGCTTCTTCACCTCGCCGTGCGACCACTGGCGGATCTTGTCTGGCGAGGCGAGCGCCATGCGGATCGCGGAGAAAGAGAGCGGGTCCTTCGGCTTCTCGAAGAAATTGAAGATGTCCTTCACGATGGCTCCGTGTGACTCGAAAGGTGGCTAAAAAACGTTACGCGTCGGTGCCGGTCTTGCTCTCGCCGTCGCCGCCGCCGAAGGAGGCACGCTGCCGCTCGGGCGGCGCGGTCTCCAAAAGCTCGACGTCGAGGCCGAGCGACTGCAGCTCCTTGAGGAGCACGTTGAACGACTCGGGCAGACCCGACTCGAGCACGTTGTCGCCTTTGACGATTGCCTCGTACATGCGGGTACGGCCGACCACGTCGTCTGACTTGACGGTGAGGAACTCCTGGAGCGAGTAGGCCGCGCCGTAGGCCTCCATCGCCCAGACCTCCATCTCGCCCAGGCGCTGGCCGCCAAACTGGGCCTTGCCGCCCAGTGGTTGCTGGGTGACCAACGAGTAGGGCCCGATGGAGCGAGCGTGAATCTTCTCGTCCACCAGGTGGTGGAGCTTGAGCATGTACATCACGCCCACGGTGACGTCGTTGTCGAACGGCTCGCCGGTGCGCCCGTCGAAGAGCACCATCTGACCCGAGCGCGGCAACGCCGCCTCGTCGAGCAGGCTGTGCAGCTCGGTCTCGCGGGCGCCGTCGAACACCGGGGTAGCGACGTGCACCCCGTTCTTGAGCCGCTGGCACAAGGAGACCACTTCCTTGTCCGCCAGGCTGTCGAGGAACTCGCCGAACTTCGGGTCGTCGTAGGTGCGCTTGAGCGCCGCGCGCAGCTTGTCCGGGCTGTACTTCTGCTCGATGAACTTCTGCAACCGCTCGCCGATGCCGCGCGCGGCCCAGCCGAGGTGAATCTCCAACACCTGGCCGATGTTCATGCGGCTGGGCACTCCCAACGGGTTGAGCACCAGGTCGACCGGGCGGCCGTCCTCGAGGTAGGGCATGTCCTCCTCGGGAAGAATGCGGCTCACCACGCCCTTGTTGCCGTGGCGCCCCGCCATCTTGTCGCCCACCGCCAGCTTGCGTTTGATGGCCACGTACACCTTGACCATCTTGATCACCCCCGGCGGCAACTCGTCGCCCTTCTTGATGCGGGCGATCTTCTCCCCGAAGGCGAGCTTGACGGCTTCCTTGTTCTCCTCGAGGTTGCGCAAGATGTCGCGCAGCTTCTGGTCGAGCGGATCGCCGATGCTGATCTCCGACCAGTACTTGTAGGGCACGGTGGAGAGCAGCTCATCGTTCAGCGTGTCGCCCTTCTTGAGCAGCACCTTGCCCTTGTCGTCGACCAGCTTGCCCTGCACCTCCTTGCCGGAGAGCATCTTGCGCAAGCGGCCGAACGCCGAGTCCTGAATGACCTTGATCTCGTCGTTCTGGTCCTTGAGGAGCTTGGCCTCGTCCATCGATTCGATCTGCTTGGCGCGCTCGTCCTTCTCCACGCCCTTGCGCGAGAAGACCTTGGCGCCGATCACCGTGCCCGACACACCCGGCGGCACCCGCAACGAGCTGTCGCGCACGTCGCCCGCCTTCTCGCCGAAGATCGCCCGGAGCAGTTTCTCCTCCGGCGACAGCTGGGTCTCGCCCTTGGGGGTGATCTTCCCCACCAGGACGTCACCCGGCTTCACCTCGGCGCCGATGCGAATGATGCCCGACTCGTCGAGATCCTTGAGGGCCTCCTCGCCGACGTTGGGAATGTCGCGGGTAATCTCCTCCTTGCCCAACTTGGTGTCGCGGGCGATGCACTCGAACTCCTCGATGTGAATCGAGGTGAAGACGTCGTCCTTCACCATGCGCTCGGAGAGGAGAATCGAGTCTTCGAAGTTGTAGCCCTGCCAAGGCATGAACGCGACCACCACGTTTTGGCCGAGCGCGAGCTCGCCGGTCTCGGTGGCCGGACCGTCGGCGATGACGTCGCCCTTCTTCACCTTGTCGCCCTTCTTCACGATGGGCTTCTGGTTGAGGCAGGTGTTCTGGTTCGAGCGCTGGTACTTGACCAAGTTGTAGATGTCGACCTCGCTGGCCACGTCGCTGAAGGCGGCGGGCACCTCGGCCTTCACCACGATGCGGCTGGCGTCCACCGCTTCGACCACGCCGTCGCGGCGGGCCACGCAGGTGACTCCGGAGTCACGTGCGACGATCGACTCGATGCCGGTGCCCACCAGGGGCGCGGCGGTACGAAGCAGCGGCACGGCTTGGCGCTGCATGTTCGAGCCCATGAGGGCGCGGTTGGCGTCGTCATTCTCCAGGAAGGGAATGAGCGAGGCCGCCACCGACACCAGCTGGTTGGGCGACACGTCCATCAGGTCGACGTCCTCGGCGCGGGCCTGCACGAACTCGCCGCCCCGGCGCGAGCTGATGATCTCGTTGACGAACTTGCCCTTCTTGTCCACCTCGGCGTTCGCTTGGCCGATGGTGTGCTTCTCTTCCTCCAGCGCGGAGTAGAAGGCCACCTCGCCGGTGAGCGCCCCCGCCTCGACCTTGCGGTACGGGGTCTCGACGAAGCCGAACTCGTTGACCCGGGCGTAGGTCGACAGGCTGGCGATGAGGCCGATGTTCGGGCCTTCCGGCGTCTCGATCGGGCAGATGCGGCCGTAGTGGGTAGGGTGCACGTCGCGCACCTCGAAGCCGGCCCGCTCGCGGGTCAGACCGCCGGGCCCCAGCGCCGAAAGCCGCCGCTTGTGGGTGACCTCGGAGAGAGGGTTGGTCTGGTCCATGAACTGCGACAGCTGGCTCGACCCGAAGAATTCCTTGATCACCGCCGTCACCGGCTTGGCGTTGATCAGGTCGTGGGGCATGAGGGTCTCGATCTCTTGGAGGCTCATGCGCTCCTTGATCGCCCGCTCCATGCGCACCAGGCCGATGCGGTACTGGTTCTCGAGCAGCTCCCCCACCGCTCGCACGCGCCGGTTACCCAAGTGGTCGATGTCGTCGATCGTCCCCTTGCCGTTCTTCAAGTCGATCAAGTACCGAACGACCTCGAGAACGTCGCGCTTGGTGAGAATCTGCCCGTCGAGCGGCTCCTCCAGCCCGAACTTGAAGTTGAGCTTGAGCCTACCGACCTTGGAGAGGTCGTAGCGCTCGGGGTTGAAGAAGAGGTTGGTGAACAGAGCGGTCGCCGTCTCGGGCGTCGGAGGGTCACCCGGCCGCAGGCGCCGGTAGATCTCCATGATCGCCTGCTCGGGGTTCTCGATCTTGTCCATCATCAACGTCTCCCGCAGGTAGGGGCCGACGTTGAGGTTGTCGATGAAGAGGACCTTGAACTCCTTGATGCCGCGCTTGATGAGCTCGTCGATCTTCTCCTGGGAGACCTCCTCGTTGCACTCGAGAATGACCTCGCCGGTGGCCTCGTCGACGACGTCGTAGGCCGAGACCTTGGTGTAGAGCTCGTCGGCATCGATGGGCAACGTCTTCATCTTCGCCTGCTCGAGCTTCTTGATCGCCGCGCGGGTGAACTTACGGTTCTTCTTGACGATCAGCTCGCCCGACTTGGTCTTGATGTCGCGGGTGGCGCGCTGGCCGGGGAGCAGCTCGAGCTCCACCGACTTCTCGAACTCGCTGCCCGAGAGGAGGTAGATGGTCTCGGTAGCGTAGTAGTAGTTGAGAATCTCTTCGGTGGTGCCGCGGAACTCGATGGGTCCCTTCTTCGAGGTGTCGGGTACCGCTCCCAACGCGCGAATGAGCACGGTGGCCGGCAGCTTGCGGCGCCGGTCGATGCGCACGTAGAGCAAGTCTTTGTGGTCAAACTCGAAGTCGATCCACGAGCCGCGGTAGGGAATGATGCGGGCGTTGTAGAGCAGCTTGCCCGACGAGTGGCTCTTGCCCTTGTCGTGGTCGAAGAACGCGCCTGGGGAGCGGTGCAGCTGGCTCACCACCACCCGCTCGGTGCCGTTGATGATGAAGGTCCCGTTCTGGGTCATCAGCGGAATTTCGCCGAAGTAGACCTCCTGCTCCTTCACGTCGCGAATCGACTGGGCGCCGGTCTCCTCGTCCTTGTCCCAGACGACCAGGCGCACCACCACCTTGATCGGCGCCGAGTAGGTCATGCCGCGCTGGTGGCACTCGTCGACGTCGTACTTGGGCTTCTCCAGGTGGTAGCTCACGAACTCCAGCGAGCTGGTCTCGTTGAAGTCGCGAATCGGGAACACCGACTTGAAGACCCCCTGTAATCCCAAGTCCTCCCGCTTCTCGGGGGGCACATCCGCCTGCAGGAACTTCTCGTAGCTCTGCTTCTGGATGTTGATGAGGTTGGGGATGTCGATGATCTTTTGGATCTTGGCGAAGCTCTTGCGGGCGCGGAAGTTGTTCTGAACGGTCGGCGGCATTCGAACTCCAGTAACGGAAGCGGCAAAGCCGGCGCCCTCTTTCTCGAAGGCCGCCGGCTCGGGGGAGGACGGGGGAACGACTCCCCCGCCCGCCTACTCGACGAACTACTTCACTTCGACCGTGGCACCGGCCGCGGCGAGCTTCTCCTTCATCTTGGCGGCGTCGTCCTTCGACACGTTCTCCTTCACGGTCTTGGGCGCGCCCTCCACCAGGTCCTTCGCCTCCTTGAGGCCCAGGCCAGTGATCTCACGAATGACCTTGATCACGTCGATCTTCTTCTCGCCGGCTTTGGCCAAAACGACGGTGAACTCGGTCTTCTCTTCAGCCGGAGCGGCCGCAGCACCACCCGCCGCGGGGCCAGCCACCGCCACGGCGGCGGCGGAGACGCCCCACTTCTCCTCCAGCTTCTTCACCAGCTCAGCGGCCTCCATGACGGTGAGGGCCGAGAGGCTGTCTACGATTGAATTCAGGTCTGCCATTTTCTTCTTCCTTCATTCGGCGCGAAGCCGATCAACAATAGGTTGGTTGCTTCTTCTTCCTTTAAGTTCCTAGCCCTGCTTGGCCGCGAGGACCCGCGCCAGGCTCGCCCCCGGCTCCTTGAGGGTGCGCGCCAGCTTGGTCGCTGGCTGGGTGAGCAGGCCCAAGATCTTCGCCCTCAGCTCATTCAGCCCCGGCATCTTCGCCAGCGCCTGCACGCCCTTGGCGTCGATCTTCTTGCCGTCGACCACCGCCGAACGAACCTTGAACTTCTCCTCCAGGTCCTTGATGAACTCCGACAAAAGCTTCGCCGGCGTCACCACGTCCGAGTAACCGATGGCCACCGCAACCGAACCGACGAACTCGTCGGCCAACACCTCGGCTGCGGTCCCCTTGGCGGCGCGGCGTGCCAAGGTGTTCTTCAGCACCTTGTAGTCGACCCCACCGTCGCGGAGCTTCTTGCGCAGGCGGGTCACCGTCGCCACGTCGACCTTGGAAACCTCGGCGAGGATGACCGCCTTGGCCCGACCGAACTTGTCGTTCATGTCCTTGATCAGGACTTCCTTCTCGCTCTTTTGCACTTCGTACTCACCTCCTCACCAGCAACTACCTGGGACAAAGGCCAAGAGCGAGAGGTCGAAAACAACCACCGCTTCCTGTCTCGGCGGGGCGGCCACCGACTGGCGCCGTTTAAGCCCGGGTCACCCCGAGCCCCTGCTGTCTCCGTCCAGGGAAATCGACGCCTCGCCTCATCGGTTTGGCGTCTGGTTTGCAAAGCCGGCGGCCTATACCTGCAGGCCCGGGGAAAGTCCAGTCCTTCTTTTCGGGGCCTAACGGTGGCGGGCAATCACCTCGGTGGTGTCGATTTTGATGCCCGGCCCCATGGTGGTCGAGACGGCGATCCCCTTGAGATAGACGCCCTTGGCGGTGGCCGGCTTGAGCTTCATCACCAGGTCGACCAGGGTGTTGAAGTTCTCGGTGAGTTTCTCGGCGGTGAACGACGCCTTGCCCACCGGTGCGTGGAGAATGCCCGCCTTCTCCACCCGGAACTCGATCTTGCCGCCCTTGGCATCTTTGATTGCCTTGGCCACGTCCATGGTCACCGTGCCTACCTTGGGGTTGGGCATCAGCCCACGGGGGCCCAGCACCTTTCCCAGCCGCCCCACCACGCCCATCATGTCGGGGGTGGCGATCACGGTGTCGAAGTCCATGAAGCCTTCTTCGATCTTCTTGGCCAAGTCGGCCTCTCCCACCACGTCGGCGCCAGCGTTGGTGGCTTCGCTGGCCTTCTCGCCCTTGGCGAACACCGCTACCCGCATGCTCTTACCGGTGCCATGCGGGAGCACCACCGCGCCGCGCACCATCTGATCGGCGTGCTTGGGGTCGACCCCTAGGTTGATCGCCACGTCGACCGTCTCGTCGAACTTGGTCTTGCGCAGCTCGATGGTCTCCTTGAGCAGCTTGAAGCCATCGACGATGGGGTAACGCTTGTTGCGGTCGACCTTCTCGGCGGCCGCGCGGAACTTCTTTCCAGAGTTAGGCATTTGAAAAACCTCGAGCTTGAAAAAGGGTTGGAGCCAAAAAGCGCTAGCCGACGACGTCGATGCCCATCGAGCGGGCGGTGCCCATGATGGTGCGGACGCACGCCTCCAGAGAGCCGGCGGTGGTGTCGCCGATCTTCATCTTGGCGATGTCTTCGACCTGCTTGCGGGTGACCTTGCCGACCTTCTCCTTGCCCGGCTTGTGGGCACCCGACCCCTTCTTCTTCTCGGTGTGCAGCCCGGCCGCCTTCTTGAGCAGCACCGACGCCGGCGGGGTCTTCAGCACGAAGGTGAACGAGCGGTCTTGATAGACCGTGATCACCACCGGGATGATGAGCCCCTCCTTCGCCTGTGCCTGAGTGGCGGCGTTGAACTGCTTGCAGAACTCCATGATGTTCACGCCCTGCTGACCGAGCGCGGGCCCAATCGGCGGAGCGGGGTTGGCCTTACCGGCCGGAATCTGCAGCTTGACCTGCCCTGTGACCTTCTTCATTGCGACACTGCCCTACTCTTCCGTGGTGCGAGCGAGCCACCTGACGAAGTGGCTCTCCCACGGCTTTGTCCGGCGAACCATTCGCCGGAACGAACGTGCTAACCGCTGGTCTTCTCCACCTGCATGAAGTCGAGCTCGACCGGCGTGGCGCGGCCGAAGATCGACACCAACACCTTCACCCGGCCCTTGTCCGGGTTCACCTCTTCCACCGTGCCGTTGAAGTTCGAGAAGGGCCCGTCGATCACCCGCACCGTGTCTCCGTCCTCGAACTGCACCTTGGGCTTGGGCTTGAGCGTGCCCTCGGAAATCTGCGTGGTGAGCCGCTGCACTTCGGCGTCGGAGATCGGCGGCGGCTGCTGGTTGTGCGCCGCGCCCACGAAGCCGGTCACCTTGGGCGTGTTCTTCACCAGGTGCCAGGTACGGTCGTTCATCTCCATCTGCACCAGGATGTAGCCGGGGAAGAACTTGCGCTTCGAAGTCTTCTTCTCCCCTTTCACCATCTCCACCACCTGCTCCATGGGGATGAGGATTTCGCCGAACTTGTCGGCCAGGCCCTCGAGCTTGATCTTCTCCTCCAGGCTCTTCTTCGCCTTGTTCTCGAAGCCCGAGTACGTGTGAACCACGAACCACTTCATGTCCGGCATCACAGCTTCTCCCACAGCTTGGGCAACCATTCGACCATCACTTGGTAAGAGAAAACGTCCATCCCGTAGAGAATGAGGGCGGCCACCACCGAGGCGACGACGACGGCGATCGTCGACACGCGCGTCTCGGCCCACGAGGGCCAGGTGACCTTCATCAGCTCGCTGGCCACCTCCAGCGAAAGCTGCTTGCTCCTGGGGTGCACCCAGGTCCCGACGGCGGCACCCACGGTGAGCGCCACCCCCAAGAGCGTCGTCACCGTCCAACCCAGCCCCTCGATCACCTCGGCGTTGCGCCAGCCCAGCTGGGCCCAGACCAACCCGAGAACGTGGTTGAGGAGCAGGGCCAGCACGACGCCGGCCACCAGAAGAAAAATGACCACCAGCCGGCGCGGGTCCATGCCCGACCGGTTGGCCTGCTGACTGGCTTCGGCTGCTGTTGCCATTCGTCCCTATCCGTATCCGTCAAAAATGGCAGGCCAGGAGGGATTCGAACCCCCAACACGCGGATTTGGAGACCGCTGCTCTACCGTTGGAGCTACTGGCCTAAAAGACGCCTAAACCTTGCCTTCCTTGTGGTCGGTGTGCTTGCGGCACCGCGGGCAGAACTTGGAAAGCTCCAGCTTGTCCTGCTGCTTCCGACGGTTCTTCGTCGTGGAGTAGTTGCGCTCGTGGCACACGCTGCACTCGAGCGAAATGATGCTGCGATTTCCCTTCGGCATATCCTTCTCACTTCCTAGAACAACAAACAGCAAGAGGGGAAAGCCCGTCGAAGGCTCTCCCCTCGGAGTTCGACCTGGCGGACAACCACCGCCCTTAGGCGATGATTTCCGACACCACCCCCGCGCCCACCGTGCGGCCGCCCTCGCGAATGGCGAAGCGCAGCTCCTTCTCCATCGCGATGGGAGTGATGAGCTCCACCTCGATGGCGATGTTGTCGCCCGGCATCACCATTTCCACGTTGTCCGGCAGCTTCACCGTCCCGGTCACGTCCGTCGTCCGGAAGTAGAACTGCGGCCGGTAGCCCTTGAAGAACGGCGTGTGCCGCCCGCCCTCCTCCTTGGTCAGCACGTACACCTGCGCCTTGAACTTGGTGTGCGGCGTGATGCTCCCCGGCTTGGCCAACACCTGTCCGCGCTCGATGTCCGTGCGCTTCACTCCGCGCAAGAGCGCCCCGATGTTGTCCCCCGCCATCCCCTCGTCGAGGAGCTTGCGGAACATCTCCACTCCGGTCACCACCGTCTTCTGCGTGTCCCGTAAGCCGACGACCTCCACTTCCTCGCCCACCTTGATCTTCCCGCGCTCCACGCGCCCGGTGGCCACCGTGCCGCGGCCTTCGATCGAGAACACGTCCTCCACCGGCATCAAGAAGGGCTTGTCCGTCGCCCGCTGCGGAGTGGGGATGTAGGTGTCCACCGCCTCCATCAGCTTGAGAATCGCCTTCTCACCGATGTCCGAGGCGTCACCCTCCAGCGCCTTGAGCGCGCTGCCGGGGATGATGGGAATCTTGTCGCCCGGGAACTCGTACTTCTTGAGCAGGTCGCGCACCTCCATCTCCACCAGCTCGCGCAGCTCGGGGTCGTCGAGCATGTCGACCTTGTTCAAGAACACCACGATGTAGGGCACGCCTACCTGACGGGCGAGCAAGATGTGCTCACGGGTCTGCGGCATCGGGCCGTCGGCCGCCGACACCACCAGAATGGCACCGTCCATCTGCGCCGCGCCGGTGATCATGTTCTTCACGTAGTCGGCGTGACCCGGGCAGTCGACGTGGGCGTAGTGCCGGTTCTTGGTCTGGTACTCCACGTGCGCGGTGGAGATGGTGATACCGCGCTCGCGCTCCTCCGGCGCCTTGTCGATCTGATCGTAGGCGAGGAAGGTGGCGCCGCCGGTCTTCGCCAGCACCTTGGTGATGGCCGCGGTCAGGGTGGTCTTGCCGTGGTCCACGTGCCCGATGGTGCCGATGTTCACGTGGGGCTTGGTCCTCTCGAATTTTTCCTTGCTCATTTTGGTGTGTGCTCCCTCTTCGAAATGGAGCCCTGATCCAGGATTGAACTGGAGACCTCATCCTTACCAAGGATGCGCTCTGCCATCTGAGCTATCAGGGCCTTTTGGCCAATGCTTCTATCTGGAGCGGGAAATGGGACTCGAACCCACGACATTCAGCTTGGAAGGCTGACGCTCTACCAACTGAGCTATTCCCGCGCGTGAATTTTGGGTATCCGCTGCTTGGAGGGGGTTGGATTCGAACCAACGAAGGCGTAGAGCCGGCAGATTTACAGTCTGCTCCCTTTGGCCGCTTGGGTACCCCTCCGTGTCGTGTCTCCTTCCTCGTTTCTTCAAAATCGCCGGGCGTGGCCGGCGGCGGGACTTGAACCCGCGACCTACTGATTACAAATCAGTTGCTCTACCAACTGAGCTACACCGGCAAAGCTTCGAAAAAGCGGGGCCTTTTATGAGAGTCGCGAACGCCAAGTCAAGCGTTGCCTAGCAGCTTCATAGAGCAGCACCCCTGCCGACACCGAGGCATTGAGCGACCCCACCTGGCCCTCCATGGGAATCGAGACCTGAAGGTCACAATGGCCCAACACACCCGGGCGCACCCCCGTTCCTTCCGCGCCCACGACGATCGCCAAAGGGCCGTCCAAGGGCGCCTGCCAGAGGGGCTGGGAGGCGCCGGGCACGGCGGCGACGGTCCACAGGCCTTTTTCCTTGAGCTCCTCGAGCGCGCGGGAGAGGTTGACCACCCGGGCCACCCGGCAGTGCTCCACCGCTCCGGCCGAGGCCTTGGCCACCGCCCCGCTCATACCGGCCGCACGGTCTTTGGGCACCACCACCCCGTGGGCGCCGAACGCGTGCGCCGAGCGAATGATCGCCCCTAGGTTCTGCGGGTCCTGAATGCCGTCGAGCACGACGATCAGCGCGGGCCGCCCCGAGGCTCGGGCCGACGTCAACAACTCGCCGACGTCGGCGTAGGCGTATTCGCGTACCTCGGCCACGAGCCCCTGGTGCACCCCGCCTTCCGCCATGGCGTGGAGCCGCTCGCGGGCGACTCTGTGCACCCGCACCCCGGCGTCGCGGGCGCGCGAGAGAACCTCGGCCGCCTGGCCGGGAGCGAGCTGTCCTTCGGCGAGGTAGAGGTGCTCCACCTCCTCGGGGCGCGCGCGCAACGCCTCGAGCACCGGGTTGACGCCAAAGACGTAGCGGCCGCCGTGCGCTGGTTTCTTCACACGCGCCTTCTACTGCGGCCCGCGGTGATTTGACACGACTGACCGATGCATCGTACGGCTGGCCGCCTTTCTCGGAGGTCTTTTCATGCGTTGGTCCCGCCTGATTGCGTTTTGGACGGCCCTCGCACTGGCCGCCTGCTCCGGCCGCTCCAGCGTGGTCGATCAAACCAGCGTTCCCGGCGCCGAGACCGCTGCGAGCGCCGATGCCGGAACCAGCGGTGGCGACGGAGGTGGAAGCATCTTCGACGGAGGCAGCTTCGACGGGGGCTTTTCGCCCACCGACGGCGGCGAAGCCACCGATGCGGGCGCACCGGACGCCGGTCTTCTCGTTCGCTTCGTGGCGATGGGCGACACCGGGGAGGGCAGCGCCCTGCAAACCAAGGTGGGGAACACCATCGACGCCTTCTGCGCCACCCACGGGTGCGACTTCGTGCTCCTCCTGGGAGACAACATCTACAGCAGCGGTGTGTCGAGCACGACCGACCCCCAGTGGCAGACCAAGTTCGAGCAGCCCTACGCCAACGTGAACCTCCCCTTCTGGGCCTCGCTGGGAAACCACGACTACGGGGGCGACGGCGCGGGCTGGGAGCCGGCCAAGGCTCAGCACCAGGTGGACTACACCGCGGTGTCCACCAAGTGGAAGATGCCCGCGCACCACTACCGCTTCACCCACAAGCACGTCGAATTCTTCGCCGTCGACTCCAACGCCCAACTGTTCGGCCTGGACAGCCAGCAACGCTCCGACGTGAGAGGCTGGCTCAACGGCTCGACCGCGACGTGGAAAATCGTCTTCGGCCACCACCCCTACAAGTCCAACGGCCCCCACGGCAACGCGGGCACCTACAACGGGCTGCCTCCCTTCACCCCCATCGCTGCGGGACAAGGGGTGAAGTCCTTCGTGGAGTCGGTGACGTGCGGGCGCGCCGATTTCTATCTCTCCGGGCACGACCACAGCCGCCAGTGGCTCGCCACCCCCTGCCAAGGCACCGAGCTGATCGTCTCAGGAGCGGGAGCGAAGGCCTCCACCCTCGAGGGGAGCAACCCCACGCACTTCCAGAAGGCCACGGTGGGCTTCCTCTACGTGCGCGTCGAGGGGAAGACACTGACCGCGCAGTTCGTCGACGAAAACGGAGCGGTGGAGCTCACCCGCTCCGTCACCAAGCCGTAGCGCGGACGTCTTACGAGGGAACGACTTCCTGAGCGCCCCAGCGTGCCGACGCTCCGAGCGAGCCCCACCAGGAGAAGAGGTCGTGCTTCACCTTGGCCTCGGCGGGGTTGGTCAAGTCGATGTGCACGCCGTTGAGCTTCACCGCCTTGCGGTCGTCGGTCGCCGCCAAGAGCATGCGCGCCAGCACCGCCTCGCCCGCGGTGTACTTGTTGCCGTCGAAGATGCGCGGAAGGATGGTGTTGGCCACCTCGGAGAGCGAGGTGCGGCCGCCCGAGCTTTCCGCCTGGAGAATCGCCTGCGCCAGCTTGGCGTCGACCTTGTAGGCCTTGACGCCATTCTTCGCCGACGTCTGCACGTTGGCCCGTAGGTAATAGCTGCTGCCGCGCTTTTGCAGCTTGGCGCCGCTCTTCATCACCTGATCGAACAGCTGCCGCATCTCACGGACGTCGGCCTGCGCCGATGACCGCGAGACAGAGCTCACTTGACTATTGGTTTGGACCTTCATGGCGAACCCTCCATTTGAGAGACGGGAGTCTAATCTACCTCCACCGGTACCGAGATCGATTTTTGCTGCCGGGCGCAGACTTTGTCGGTGCAGATGAAGAAGGTCATCTTGGCGTCGACGCTGCCCTTCGCCGCCGTCGACGTGGTGAAGGGCACCTCGAAGCGCGGATCGGCGTAGGCCTGGCCCTCTTGCTTCTTGGCCACCGAGTCTTTGATCGTCAGCTTCTGCTTCTCGGGGGTGACCTCCTTCCCGAAAAGCTCGATCTTCAGCGGCGCCTCGTCGGACACGTGCGCGCCGGCCTTGGAGCGAATCTCGATCACCACCTTCCCCTTTTCGCCCGCCTTCACCTTCTGCGAGCTGCCGGCGGTGGAGATGTCGTAGAGCGTCGAGGGGTCGACGTCCTGTGCGCGCACGGGGACGGCCGACAGGAGCAACAGCGGCACGAGGAACGTCTTCATCAGGCTTCTCCTTGGCGAAGTCACGGCGAAAGGACGGCTTGGGCTTACTTTGCTTCAAACACCTGCTTGGGTGCACGCACGCGGCTTGACGCGGCGTGGTGGTGCTCTTCGACCAACGCCTCGGCGCGCTCGATGATCGCCCCGGCGAGGTCCACTCCGGTGACCGCCTCCATCTCCGGCAGCGCAGGCGAGGCGTTGACCTCGAAGACCTTGGGCGCCCCGTTGACGTCGAACAAGTCGACGGCGGCGACCTCCAGACCCACCAGTTGGGCGGTACGCACCGCCGCCTCCCGCTGTGCCGTGGTGAGGGCGATCGGCTCCAGCCGGGCGCCCCGAATCAGGGTGCGCGCCAAGCGGCCCACCCGCGCCCTGCGCCGCACTCCGGCGAGCACCTTGCCTCCCACCACGAAGACGCGCACGTCGCGCCCGGAGCGCTTGACGTACTGCTGCACCACCAGGTTGTGCCCCAGACCCAAAATCGCCTCCAGCGCCGCCTCCAAAGATTGCAGGCTCTCGCACACCATCACCCCGTGTTTCTCCTGCCCCTGGAGCAGCTTCACCAGCACCGGCACCCCGCCCACCAGCGAGACCATCTCCTTCAAGTCGGCGGCGTCGCGCGCCATCACCGTGGCCGGAATGCCGATGCCGTGGGCCGAGAGCAGCTGGAGCGAGCGCATTTTGTTCCGCGCCTGGGCGATCGCCTGCGCGTTGTTCATCAGCGGTACGCCTTTGAGCCCGAACTGGTTCACCACCGCCAGCCCGTAGTTGGAAATGGACTGCGCGATGCGCGGTATCACCACGTCGGTGCGCGACAGCTTCTTGCGCTGGTAGTAAAGGTTGGCGCTCTTGCCGTCGAGGTGCATCTCGACCTTCACCGGGTTGAGCACCCGCACCTGATGCCCGCGCGCACGCGCCGCCTCGACCAGCCGGCGAGTGGAGGGAATCGAACCGGAGCGCGACAGGAGGGTGATTTTCATCGCCGGTGCTCAAAAAAACCGCCGCAAGCTACCCAGCGGCACCTCTTGGCGCCCAGTTCTTTTTTCAAAGGGTGCGCGCCCATGTCGCAAACCGTGTGAAGCCGTTTGACGGTGGCTTGCCCGCCCGGTGAGGAAGCCTGCGAAACCCTTATGGGAAGGAGCCGCCGAAGTCCTACATTCAGCGACATTTTCCCACCGAAAAATGCTTCTTAAGTCTTTGAAAACCAAGAGAAAAATCGCAAAATGGGGCTTGCTTGGAGGGTAGGGAGTTGTGCATCATCCGCCGCCTTCAACGCACCAGGAGTCGTCGCATGGCCTCGTTCCGTTCGGCAGTGTTCCTTGGGATGTTCGCGCTCATCGGTAGCGGTTGCGGCTCGGGAACCTCGACGGTGGGAGGTGGAGGAGGCGGTGGAGGGGGTGGCGGGGGCGGAGGAGGAGGTGGCGGCGGCGGGACGAGCTGCATCCCCATCACCGAGGTCTGCGACGGCCAGGACAACGACTGCGACGGGCAGGTCGACGAAGGCTTCGACGTCGATGGCGACACGTACACCTCGTGTAACGGCGACTGCAACGACAACAACCCCAACATCCACCCCAACGCCACCGAGGTTCAGAACGGCGCTGACGACGACTGCGACGGCAAGATCGACAACCGCATCGCCGGCCTCGACTACGACCAAGACGGCACGCCCTACCCCGCCGACTGCAACGACGAGGAGCCACTGGTCGGGCCGCTGGCCATCGAGGTCCCCGGAGACACGGTGGACAACAACTGCAACGGGCAGGTCGACGAGGCGGCCGCGCCCGACTGCGACGCACAAGCCACCGGCACCACCGCCGGCGACTTCGCCCGCGCGATCGGCATGTGCTCCTACGTCACCGGTTCCCAGTTCGGCGCCGGCGACGCCCAAGCCCGCAGCATCCGCCCCAAGTTCGGCCAGAGCTGGGTTCCCAAGCAGGGCACCAAGCTCGTCATGTTCTCCTCCGGCTTGGCCAAGGACACCGTCGAAGACCCCAACTACGCACCACAAGATGGCTACGAGTTCTTCACCAGCGCGGCTCACCCGCTCTACACCGCGCCCCGGTGCGCAGCGTCGGCGAGCGCTCCGCCGGTCTACGACATGAGCGAGCTGCGCGTGTCGCTCAAGGTGCCCCAGAACGCCAACAGCTTCAGCTTCCAGTTCAACTTCTTCTCCGCCGAGTACCCCGAGTTCGTCTGTACCCGGTTCAACGACCGCTTCATCGTCGTGCTCGAGTCGAACGGGCTGGACACCACCAAGCTGCCTGCTGGTCAGTGCAGGAGCGGCACCCCCCGGCCGACCTGCAACATCTCCTATGACTCCAATGGACAGCCGGTGACCATCAACAACGGGTTCTTCGACTACTGCGTCAGCGCCTCCGGCGTCGGTTGGTCGAACAACTGCACCAAGGGGACCGCGATGCTCGCCGGCACCGGGTACGATCTGCCTGATCCCACCTTTTCGCAGCCCAACCGAATCGTCGGCGGCGCCACCGGCTGGCTCACCACCAAGGCCCCGGTCAAGCCCGGCGAGGAAATCACCCTGCGCTTCATCGTCTTCGACGAGGGCGACGAGATTCTCGACTCGGCGGTGCTGATCGACAACTTCAAGTGGGACGCGACGGCGGTGGACAAGCCTGTGACCGACCCGGGCATCAACTGATCTCCCGTGGTTCTCCTGCGGCTGGCGCTCCTTTTCGCAACCCACGCAGCGGACGGGGATAAGGCAGAGGTCAGGAGCGCAATGGGATGCGACCATCGAAGTTGCCTCGTTTGCGGCGGACACTGGCTTTGTATTCGGTGGCCGACGATGGGCTGGGAATCGACATCGGCTACCAGTGGGTCCGGGACAGGCTCTGCATCGCGCTCGTCCTCGGAGTCACCACGGGGTATTGCGTCAATTGTTCCCCCGACGTGGGCACACCGCTGACCGGCCCAGGCCTTGAGCGAGATGACCACGTCAGCGTCGGCATCAACCCGAGCTTGCTACGGGTAGGGTTTGCCTACTGACCCGCTGCCCAGCCGCTGTTACAGCCCTTCGACGATGCGGAACTCGACCTTCACCGGTGCGTTTGGGGTGGCGTTGCTCACCTTGAGGCAGAGCGCTCCGGTGAAGGTGACCTTCCCTGCTTCGTACTTCCAGGTGTCGGGACCGGAAGCGGTGGGTTGTCCATCGATGAGCACCGAGAGAAACCTCGGGTCGGAAGGCACGGACTCGAGGGTGTAGACGCACGGGTCGCCCGTACCCACCAACTGGCCGATCTGTGCCAGCGCGCTCGCGAGCTCGGCGCCGTTGCTCGCCTGGTAGAACTTGGTGGTGCACAGCTTGGAGCCCTGGTCGCACGAGCCCACGGCGCCTCCGCACTCGGCATCGGTGGCATTGGGGCAAGCGCGGGCGAAACCGCCAGCCTCGGCCATCGCATTGAGCACCGTGGGGCCATCGCCCGAGGCGGTGTCGGCACCAAAGCCAACCATGATGGTACGAATCTGCTTCGCTCGCAGAGCAGTCACCGCGTTCACCGACCCGGCAAGGTCCAAGCAGCCCAACGTGCAGAACTGCGAGCCGGGGGTGCCGCAGTTGCCGTTGGCGAGGGTGCACTTGCAGGCCGCCGCATTGCTGCAGGAGTTGGCGTTCTGCGGGTTGCAGTTGGGCAGACCGTCGGTGAGAACGAGGATGAAATCCTCGCGGTTGGGGTCTGACAGCGGCGCGTAGGCAGACAGCGCGTTCAACGAGACGCTGGTGGGTGTGCCTCCGCCGGTCCCGTTGGGCGTGCCCGCCGCCCCGGCGCTGCTGATACCCTGAATGGCGGCGTTGATTTCACTGGCTTTCGCCTTCAGCTCAGCGTCCACGTCATTGGAGTTGGACAGCTCGATGCGTACCGCCGTGGGGGCACCGCAGGTGTTATCAACTGGGTAGGCCGTCATCCCCATGCGAGCCACTGTGCCGTTGTTGCTGAGGAAAGTGCCCATCGCGTTCTGCAGCTCGCTCCAGCGCGTGGGACAGTTGGCCGGGCAGAGGTTGGACTTGCTGCTGCCGCATCCCGACGGGCATCGCGAATCGGCGGGGTTGGTGGGCTGGTCCATCGAGCCCGATTTGTCCACCAGGAGCATGAGATTGGGCTTGCTCTGCTTGGCGATCACCGTCTTCGACTGGGTGGTCTGCGCGATGGCCAACGGCTCGACGGGCTCGAAGTCGTAGGTCTGACAGCCCGCGCCGAAGCCGCCGGCGGCGCCCAACCCGAAGGCAATGAGAAGTCTCCAGTTCTTGGTCATTTCTCTCTCGCTCCGCGGGCGGGTGGCCCCTTTCAACACCTGCCAAAACCTGACGGAGACTACCGCCGGCTACCCACTCCCCGCCAGTGTCTGCTTGGTCCCGAGAGCCGATGGAACCTTACAGAGCGAGCACCCTTGCCCCTTCTGTCAAGCGCCACAGGGAGGCCAGCCCCATCACCCCGTCGAGCCGCCGGCCGAGGTCGGCCTCGGTGAGCCCACAGAGGCGCAAGGTGGTGTCGCAGGCGACGGCCTGGGCGCCCAGCGACCGCGCCTCGGCGAGCATCTTCGTCGGGGGAGGCACACCCAGCCCTTCCGCCCGCGCGCTCTCGGCCATCTCGCGCTCGGAATGGGGATGACCGAATGCGTCACGGGCCAATGACCGTAAGGCGTCGAACCCAAACACGAAGTACACCTCGTCGCCCATCGCCGCCGCGGTGATGCCCAACGAGGCCGCTTGGTACGCGGGCTCATAGGTGGCGTTCTGCAGGAAAAAGAAGACGCGGCCGGCCATGTGCATCAAGAGAGTAACCGATGCGGGCGGGATATAAGACGCCTTTGAATGAGGCGACGGCTCCTACCCCTTTTCTCGTGGGCCTTGGGCACGCTGACGGCGGCGAGTGCTTGCGCCACCCACACCGCCCAGACACCCGCCCAAGCGCCACCGGTGCCGACCCAGAGCCCCGCGGCGATGACGCAGGCTCCTTTGCGCGAGAAGGTCGAAGCCCTCCTCGGCGGCGAGCGCGCCCCCAGCGCCGAAGAGTGGAAGAAGCTCGGCCCCGAGGCGCTGTGGGTGCTCGAGCAGATCTACAACGACCCTGCGGCCCTCCCCTCGCGCCGCACGCGCGCAGTGGCCTCGATGGCGCTGGTCGACGACCCGGCCGCCATCGCTCACCTGGAAGCAATCCTGTTCGAGCCCGCCACCGAGGAGAGCTACCGCGCCATCGCTGCCCAGGCGCTCGCCCAACGCGTCGGGCCGGCGGCGCTGGAGAAGCTCTCCCCCCTGCTCTCTTCAAAGACTGCCACCACCCGCGAGGCCGCGGTGCGCGCGATCGGCACGCTCTCCACGCCCGAGGCGAAAAAGAAGCTCGAGGAGCACCTGGAAATAGAAGACGACTCCGCCGTGCGCGAGGTGGCTCAGCAAACGCTCACCAAGATGCAGCCTTGAGGTACACTCCGTCCACTTTCGAGCGGCCGGCTTGGAAGGGAGTGACCCAATCATGCTTTCACGACTGTCCCGGGGGGCAGCGGCGCTGATGCTCTTCGCCGGCGCCACCGCCTCCGCCACGGTTGTCATCGCCCAGTCGATCGAGGAGATGGCCCAAGCCACCCCGCTCATCGTCCGCGGCACGGTGGGCCAAATCCAGGTGCGCTGGGACGAGGAGCACCGGCGCATCCACACCTACGCCGAAGTGGTGGTGAAAGAGGCGCTCAAGGGCAAGGCGCCCCAGAGCCTCTTGGTGCGCCAACCCGGCGGCATCGTGGGGGAGATCGGCCAGATGGTTTCGGGAACGGCCCGCTTCACCGAAGGCGAAGAGGTGGTGCTCTTCCTCGAGCCCGCTCCCGATGAGCCGTCGGTTTTTGGCGTATGGAGCCTCGCCGCGGGCAAGGTGACTTTCGAGCGCACGGCCGTGGGCGAGGTGCGGGCGGTGCGCGACCTCTCCGGGCTGTCCTTCGTCGGAGCGGCACCGGGAGGAGAGCGCCGCATCTTCACTCTGGGCGAGCGTCACGACTTGGGCACTCCCGACGTCTTTTTGCGAAGGGTGCGCGACCTGCTGCGAAAGGGAGGCGCCCAGTGAGAAGCATGCGCCTTTGGCCCTTGCTGCTCGCGCCCGCGGTCGCCCTCGCCACCCCCAGCGGCCACAAGTGGTTCAACCGCCCGGTGACATACCGGGTGTTCGCTCACTCCTCCATCAACGGCATCCCCAACTTCTCCACCGACGTCCTGCCCCGGGTGCAGAACGCCTTCCTCAATTGGACGAGCAACCGCGTCGCCTGCACCAACTGGGCGAGCTCTTACGGCGGCACCTTCTCCAGCCCCAGCGGGACGGCGGCGGTGAACGGGAGCGACGGCATCAACAACGTCATCTGGCTGGGCGGCAGCCAGTGGACGCACGGGAGCAGCACGCTCGGCCTGACCACCACCGGCTTTTTCGCCGGCAGCGGTGAAATCTTCGACGCCGACATGGAGCTGAACAACAACATCCCCTGGTCCAACAGCGGCGCCTTCAACGCACAGGACATGGAGAGCGTGGTGCTCCACGAGGCGGGGCATTTCCTCGGGCTCGACCACACCAACTCCAACCAGGTGGCGGTGATGTACCCCACCATCGCCCCGGGGGAAATCAAGCGCACCCTCACCTCCCCCGACGTCACCGACGTCTGCGCCGTCTACCCCGGCACCGGTACTCCCGGAGGCCAAGGCACTCCTTGCACGCAGGGCTCCAACTGCATCAACGGCCTCGTCTGCCGCGCTGCGCTGGGTTCGACGTCGAAAATCTGCACCGTCGACTGCACCAGCGGCCAGAGCTGCCCCAGCGGGTATACCTGTCAGGACGCGGACGTCGGCCGCGCCTGCCTGGTGCCGGTGGGCTCCCCCGACCTGTGCAAGTTCTGCACGGATGGCTCCCAGTGCTCGAGCGGCAACTGCGTCTCCGATGGGCAGCACAACTGGTGCACCATCGCCTGCGCCAGCGCGGCCAACTGCGGGCCAGGCTACGCCTGCGTGTCCTCCGGCGCAGGCGGCAACGTGTGCGTTCCGCAGACATCCTGCGCCAACCAATGCACCAGCGCCGCCCAGTGCGCGAGCGGCTACGGCTGCGTGGGAGGCGAGTGCGAAGCCACCGGCAACGTCGGCGACCGCTGCGAGCTGTCTGGCTTTTGCAAGCCGTGCGGGGTGTGCATCGGCACCTCCGCGGCGGCGTTTTGCCGCAGCTGTTGCAACAACCAGGGCTATTGCCAAAGCTGCACCGCCACCACCTGCGCCAGCGGCCACAGCTGCCAGGCGCTCAATGGAGACACCGCGCGCGTCTGCATTCCCTCTTCGGGCGGCAACGATTGCCAACCGTGCGACATCGCCAACAACCCCTGCGCCCAGGGGCTCATCTGCGTAGGCGGCCGCTGCCACAACAGCTGCAATCCGTCGAACCCCGGGGGCTGCACCGCTTGCTACAACGCCGGTGGGGGCAATGGGTACTGTGCCTGCCCCGACGAAGTGTCTTTGGCCGGCGACCCCTGCGGCCCCGCGGGCAACGGAGCCTTCCGTGCGTGCGTCACCGGCCTTTTGTGCGTCGGGCTGCCCTCGCCGGTGTGCCGCCGCCCGTGCACGCTGGGCAACAACTCCACCTGCAACCAAGGAGAGGTCTGCCAAGCGGTGGACGGCCAGGCGGTGTGCGTCATCAGCACCGCGCCAGGCTCGATGTGCAGCGCCTGTCAGAACGGCTCCTGCAACCCCGGTCTCACCTGCTTCCAGGGCCGCTGCTACCAGGCCTGCAACCCCGCAGCCCCCACCTGCACCACGTGCACCGAAGTGCAGGCAGGCATCGGAGTGTGTGCCTGTGAAGACCAGCGCGCGGGGGTGAACCAAGCCTGCGGCTTCGTCCCCCCGGGTGACGTCTACACCTGCCAGTTCGGCCTTTTGTGCGTCAACGGCACCTGTCGCATGGAGTGCAACCTCAACAACCCGTTCATGTGCCCGGTCGGAACCTCCTGTCAGGTGCTCGGCGGCATTCCTTACTGCCTGCCCCCGCCGGGGTTCGACGCAGGCACGGGTGGTGGCGGCGGTGGAGGAGGCGGCTTCGGGGGCTTCGGTGGCGGTGGAGGAGGCGGCGGAGGCGGCTCGGTGAGCAGCCAAGGGTGTGGGTGCCTGGCGGGCGCAGGGGCGGCAGCGCTGTGGCCGCTCGTGGTGGTGCTAGGCCTGGGCGCCCGGCGACGGAAGCGGCACATCAGCTAACCCAGAGATCAGTTGAGCTGAGGGAAAGAAAGACAGTGCCGGAACCAGGCAGCCAGGTTGTCGATTCGGGTCGCGGCGCGAACGCGGCGCGCGATGCGAGCAAGTTCGCCGAGCAGGCGTGGC
>JBMORE010000054.1:0-49262 GCA_049322255.1 Myxococcota bacterium
CAGCCCGACCTGCTCGTGGTTCTCCTGAAGAGTGGCTTCGCGCACTGGGCCTCGCTCTCCGACGGGAAGACGGGAAAGCTCTTCGAGGTCGAGGTAACCACCGCCTCGGAGCAAGGGCTCCTCGGGCTCGTCTTCCATCCGCGCTACCTCGAGAACGGCAAGCTGTACCTCAACTACACGACCGTCAAAGACGGCACCGACGTCAGCCGAATCGAGGAGTGGACGGTGGCACCGGGAAGCGATCTGCGCGCGGTCACGCCCAAGCCCGCGCGGGTGTTGCTCGAGGTGGAACAGCCCTACCAGAACCACAACGGCGGACACTTGCTCTTCGGGCCCGATGGCTACCTGTACATCGGCTTGGGAGATGGCGGCTTCGCGGGTGATCCGCAGGGGAACGGACAGCGGCTGGAGACGCTCTTGGGGAAGATGCTGCGCATCGATGTCGACCAGCCGACGGGAGGGCGCCCCTACGGCATCCCCGCCGACAACCCGTTCGTAGGTCGCGCCGACGTTCGTGCGGAGATTTTCGCCTACGGGCTACGCAACCCGTGGCGTTATTCCTTCGACCCCAAGGGGCGGCTGGTGGTCGCCGACGTCGGCCAGGACGCCTGGGAGGAGCTGAGCTTCGCCGCCGTCGGCGACAACCTCGGCTGGAACGTGCGCGAGGGGCGGCACTGTTTTTCGCCCTCCTCGGGCTGCAAGAAGGGAGGGCTGGTCGACCCGTTCTACGAATATCCGCATGAGGACGGGCAGTCGGTGATCGGCGGGCAGGTTTACACGGGCACGCGCATCCCCATGCTCACCGGGAAATATGTTTTTGGAGATTTTGTCAGCGGCAGATTGTGGGCGCTCGAGCTTCCTGCTGACGCCGACGCCCCTCACCCCGGCCCTCTCCCAAGCGGAGAGGGTGTGCTGGCGCTGGGCAAGTGGCCGATTCTCCCCACCCACTTCGCCCGCGATGAAGAAGGCACCCTGTACGTGGCCGACTTCTACACCGGCAGCGTGTACCGAATCGATGCGAAGTAGCCCAGGCTACTTCAGCCGTCTCAGCGCGCTCTGCGCGGCCTGCTTCGAGTCGCAGCCGATGAGCGGCACGTCGCTCTCTCCTGGCCCGCCCTCCTCGGCGAGGTCCTCGAGCGCACCCTTGGCCCGTTTCAGCTCGAGGCTCCCCAACGCCTCCGCGGCCGCTTCGCGGTATCGACACTTCTCGTGCCCAAGCAGGTCGATGAGCCGATCCTCCGCCTTGCCGAAGCCCGCGTGAGCGGCGTCGATGTAGTGCGATGCACACGAGTCGCCCCGCGCCTCTGCCAGTCTGCCCAGGTAGTACGCGCGCTCGCCTCTATCGGTGAGCTGGTCGATCTGCCGCCGAGCCTCCTCGGCCTTCACACCGCGTTGAGAGGCCGGAGCCTTCTCCACCGCCGAGATGGCTCCCTCGATGCCCATCCCGCGCAACAACACGAGCGCCACCACGATGGCTCCCAGCACGCCGACGGCGGCGAGAGCACGTCGCGGGATGGCCAGCTTTCTCTGGACGAGCGCGGTGGTCGTCTTCTCCACCAGCTCCGCCGCCTTCACCGCGATCTCTCCAGTGACCACCCTGCCGCGCGCGGCCAAGTCGTCGGGCACCTTCGCCAGGCCCAAATTTCCGAACGGTGGAGCTTCATCGCTCGGTGGTTGGGTGGCGGTGGAAGCCTCCACCCGGTACGGCGCACGCGGGACTTTGAAGATGCTGATCTTCCCCGGAATGCCCTTGAGCTCGACCGCACCCACCTCCTCGGAGGGCACTTCGGCCTTGTTCATCGCCAGGTAGACGGCCTCGGTGAAGAAGACTTCGCCCGGCTCGGCGACGTGCTCGACGCGTGAGGCGATGTTCACGGGCTCACCGAAGGCGTCGCCACCCTCGAGGCGTACTTCGCCGACGTTGATTCCGATGCGCACATCGAAGCGCTCCTTGGCGGGAGCGTTGCGGTTGTGCTGCCAGAGACGATCTTGAATCGCCGCCCCCGCCAACACCGCCTGGGTAGGCGACTCGAAGGTCACCATGAACGCGTCGCCAATCGACTTCACGATCTTTCCGCCGAACGCGCGGAAGAGCGGCGTCAGCAGCGCGGCGTGCGTCGCCAGCAGGCGCTCGTTTTCCTCGAGCGTCTGCTGGCTGGTGCGCTCGGTGAAACCCTTGATGTCGGTGAAGACGATGGCGAGGTTGGCAGTTTTCAAGCGGCGACGAGTCTAGAGTACTAGCCTTCGAACGTGTCGTGGATCTGGCCGGTGGCCGCAGCGCTGATGGCGAGCCTGGGGACGCTCATCGGCAGCGGTGTCATTCTCTCCTTCGGCGCGCGGGCTGACCGGGTGGCCGGGTGGCTTTTGTCGTACGCGATTGGCACCCTCTTGGGGGCAGCGCTCCTGGGTCTTTTCCCCGAGGCCTTGGAGCACGCTCCACCCGAGCGCAGCCTGTGGTTACTGCTCGCTTCCATTCTCGTGTTCCTGGCCTTCGAACGCGCGCTGCACTGGCGTCACCCACACGAGGGGCACCACCGCGATGCGCACGGCGTGGAACCAGCGACGGCGGCGACCATTCTCGTTGGCGATGCGGTGCACAATGCCATCGATGGGCTGGTGATCGGGGTCTCCTTCTCGGTGAACCTGGAGGTCGGCGTGACCTCGACGTTGGCGATCCTCGCCCACGAGATTCCGCAGGAGATCGGCGACTTCGCGGTGCTTCTCCAGTCGGGCATGCCCAAGATGCGCGCGTTGGTCCTCAACTACTTGGTCGCCTTGACCCCGGTGCCCGCCGCGGCGCTCGCCTATTTCTGGTCCGCAGACACCGGTGCCATCAAGGGTTGGCTCTTGCCGATCGCCGCCGGGAGCTTTCTCTACATCGCCTTGGCCGACTTGGTGCCCGCGGTGCATCACCGCCGAGGCCGAGGGCTGGCCATCGTTCAGATGTTGCTCATCTGGTGCGGCGTCGCCACCATCTGGACCATCCAGCGCTTCGGCCACGGGTGAGGTGTCAACGCCGCGATTTTTTGAGCTCGCGCAGCTGACGCCGGGGCCTCTCCCCCAGTTGGCGCCGCACCTTGTCCGCCAGATGAAGCCGACCGGTGCGCTCGTAGAGCTCGACGAGGCGGCGCCCCACCACTTGCGACTTGGGCTGCGCTACGAAGAGTTTGCTCAGCTCGAGCTCGGTGTCCTCCAGCTTGCCTTGGCGCTCGAGCGTGGTGGCGAGTTGAAGCCGCGCCCCCGTGGCGTCGGGGTGAGCCTGCGCACAGATGCGGTAGTGACGCTCGGCAAGCGCCCACTCACCCAGCCCGAAGTAGAGCCCCGCCAGACGAAAACGCGCCTCGTGATAGTCGGTGCGGTACGTCAGCGCCAGCTCGTGCGCGTCGATGGCGGTGCGCACCTCGCGCCGTTCCTCCATCAACAGTCCGTAGAGGAAGTGCCCGCGCGGATTTTCGGGCGCGAGCGAGCGAGCTGCTTCCAGGTGGGCGAGCGCCAGATCGAGCCCCCGGCCGAGCTTGAGGCGCAGCCGCGCCGCTTCGAGCCGGGGAATCTCCCAGTCAGGGCGGCTCTTCACCACCGCCTCGACCAGCTCGAGCGCCTCGGTGTCGCCTCCTCGCTGTTCGAGGGCCAACGCATCGCTCAGGCGCTCCGGCGCAGCACACAGAGAGAGCCAGGCCGCCAGGGTCCACACCGCCATCATCCTCGCTGATAACAGAGTCCCCTCTCCCCATGGGAGAGAGTTAGGGTGAGGGAACGTGAATCTTCCGCCGCGCACGCTCGAGGACCTCGGCTTTGCGGACATTCGCCGTTCGCTCGCCGCGCGCAGCCGGACCGAACCGGGCAAGTCGCGCGCCCTCGCTCGAACCTTCCTCGACTCAGCGTCAGAAATCTACGACGCGCTCGCACTCATCGAGGAGGCACGAAAGCTGTTGGCCGAGCCGTTGTCCTTACCACTCACCGGGGTGACCGACGTGCGCACCTCGCTCGAACGCGCGGCCAAGGGCGGCATGCTCGAACCCAAGGAGTTGATCGCCGTCACCGGAGCTCTCTTCTCTTTCGAGCGCACCAAAGAAGCGTTGGAGGAGCGCCGCGAGGGCCTGCCAGCGATGGCAACGATTTCTCGCCGCATTCCCGACCTCGACAAGCTCGCCACCCGGCTGGACCGATGCTTCGAGTCGGGAGGAGAGATTTCCGATCGCGCCAGCCCCGAGCTGCGCGAGGCGCGCGAGCGTACCCGGGGCCTGCACAAGAGCATCAAGGCTCGCCTCGATCGCCTTCTGCACGACGAGAAATTCCTGGCGAACCTGCGCGAGCCGTACTTCAGCGTGCGCCACGACCGGTACGTCTTACCGGTGCTCGCGCAGCACCGCGCACAGGTGCCTGGCATCGTCCACAACGCCAGCCAGTCGGGACAGACGTTGTTCGTCGAGCCGCAGGAGCTGATCGGCCTGGGCAACGACCTCGCCATCGCTCAATCGATGGTGTTGGAAGAAGAGCGGCGCGTGCTCATCGAGCTCTCCGACGCTGTGGGGCGCCACGCGAAGGAGATCGCCGAGGGTGTCGAAGCTTGCGCGATGCTCGACGAGGCAGAAGGGGCGGCACGGCTGGCCAACGAGCTGGACGCGGCCTCTCCCCATCTCGAGCCCGCGGAGGGAGGGCTGCATCTGAAAGGCCTGCGGCATCCGCTCTTGGTGCTGCGCGGACCTGGGGTGATCGCCAACGACGTGAGCGTTTCGGGCGAGGCGCGGGGGCTGGTAGTTTCTGGGCCCAATGCCGGAGGAAAGACGGTCACCCTCACGGGAGTCGGCTTGTGCGCGGTGATGCTGCGCTCTGGGCTACCCATTCCCGCTGAAGCTGGATCACGCATGCCGTTGTTCGCGTCGATCCACACGGCAGTGGGCGACGCGCAGGACCTGGCGCAAGGGCTGTCGACCTTTTCCGCGCATGTGACCGAGCTCAAGGAGATCGGCCACTCGGTGACCAAGGGCTCGCTGGTGCTGATCGACGAGATTGCCGCCGACACCGACCCGAAGGAAGGCGCGGCGATCGCCATCGCGGTGCTCGAGGACCTCATCGAGCGGGGCGGCATGGTGCTGGTCACCACCCACCTCGAGGAGCTCAAGGCGCTCGCCCATCTGGACAAGCGCTTCGTCAACGCGCGCGTGGGGTTCGACCCTCACAAGATGGCGCCCACCTACCGCCTTCAACTGGGGGCAGCCGGCGCTTCTTCAGCCATCGACATCGCGGCGCGGGTGGGGCTGTCGGAGAAGGTCTGCACACGCGCCCGTGAGCTCGTCTTGGGAGCCGGGGGGCCCCTTGCAAAGGCTCTGGCGGCGGCCGAAGCGGAGCGGCGCGCCCTGGAGGAGGAGCGGGAGCGGTTGAAAACCCAGACTGATGCCGCCGAGAAGGCTCGCCGTGACCACGAGGAGTCGCTTGCCTCGTTCGAGGCCCGCCGCAAGCGGGAAGAGCTTCAGCTCCGCGAGCGCCTCGCGGCCGAGCTTCAATCTGCGCAGGGGCAGGTGCGAGAGCTGCTCGCAAGCCTGAGGGCGCAGGCTTCAGCGAAGGAAGCCGAGGGGGCAGCGAAGGATCTGGCCGCGCGACTGGAAGAAGAGCAGCGAGCGATTCGCGCCGCCCGTGCGGAAGCGGAGAAAGCCGAGTCGCCGCCGGGTCCGTTCGAGTTGCGGGTGGGCGCCTGGGTGCGCCACATCGGGCTGGACCGCGATGTCGAAATCCTCGAGCTGGCCGACGGCGAGGCGGTGGTGGCGGTGGGGCCGTTGCGCACGCGAGTGCCGGTCTCCGAGCTTGCGCCGGCGAAAAAGGCCAAGCCGGCAACGCGCTTCTCCCAGGACAAGGCGGAGAACCGGCTGGAGAAGGCCAAGGAGGCAGCAGCGAAGGAGCTCGCGCTCTCAGCGGCCACCTGCGACGTGCGGGGCCTGCGAGCGGACGAAGCGCTGCGCAGCGTCGAACAGTTCCTCGACCGCGTGCTGCGAGAGGGCGAAGAAGGCGCGCTCATCATCCACGGCCATGGCACCGGAGCGCTCAAACAGTCGATCCGCCAGTACCTCGACGGCTCACCGTACGTTCGCTCTTACCGCCCCGGGGAAAGCCACGAAGGCGGTGACGGCGTCACCCTGGTCGCCCTGCGAAGCTAACCACGGGCGGGATTGACTGCCTGCCATGAGCTGAACATACTCATCGGCATGAGTCATCGGCTTCAAGTGCTCCTGGACGAGGACGACTACCGGCGCCTACGCCAAGCTGCGAGGCGGGAGGGCACCACTGTCGCAGAGTGGGTGCGCAGGAACCTTCGCGCGGGCCTTCTTGCGAAAGCTGGAACGAATCATGAGAAGAAGTTGGGGGTGCTCCGGGCGGCGGTGAAGCACCAGCTCCCCACCGCGGACATAGACCAGATGCTCGAGGAGATCGCCCGGGGCCAATCGGCGAACTTGCCGGAATGATCTTCGTGGACTCGAACATTCCGATGTACCTCGTCGGCGCGTCACACCCGTTGAAGGACGTCACGCATCGCCGACTTCGACAACTGATCGAGGCCGAGGAACGACTGGTGAGTGACTCCGAGGTCATGCAAGAGATGCTGCATCGATACTCGGCGCTGCGGCGCTTGGACGCCATTCAGCCCGCTCTCGACGCATTGTTGGGCATCGTGGACGAGGTCTTTTCAATCGAACGAGAAGACGTCCTGCACGCGAAGGACCTCTTATTGGGAAAGCCCGTTTCGGCCAGAGACGCCCTCCACGTCGCAGTGATGCAGCGCCACAAAGTCAATCGCGTTTTCTCTTTCGATCGCGACTTCGACGAGTTCCCGGGACTGAAGAGAATCGGACCGGACACTTAGGGTCGCTCAAGATTGCCCGTGGAGAGGAGGGCGATGACGCTGCCGATTCTCGCCGGCGCACCCGCGGCGCGCCGAAGCCGCACGATATTGGCCTCGACGGTTACGAGCAGCCACTCTTCCGAAGGGAACGTAGAACACACCGTTCCCTGGCTCATCGGCGCCGACCCTTGCTGGACCTTCGCCCGCCTTTGAACGACCCGCCGCTGGATTTGTTGCCCGGCCGGTGGGAAGGCTTCCCTCCCTTGCGCTGGGCGGCCTCGGAACGAAGGCGATCGAATCCGGGGTGTGGTGAGGTCCGTCGCTCTTCTCGCTCGTGCTCTTTGTGTTCGATGCGCCGCGCGGGTGCGCGCGGCCCTTCCCCGGCGAAGGCCACCACGGTGAAGTCGAGCTGGCGGCGCTTCAAATTCACCGACGAAAGCCGCACCTCGAGCGACTGGCCGACCTTCACCACCCGCCCCGAGCCGAACACCATCACGTGTCGCGGCACATCGAAGCGGAAGCGTGGCTCCACCGACTCGCCTTTCACCAACCCTTCGATGAACAACCCGTCGAGCTCCACGAAGAATCCAAAGTCGGTCAGGGAGGAGATGGTGGCAGAGAACTCCTCCCCCACCCGTTCCTTCATCAAGAGCGCGGCGTAGAAGCTGACCACCTCGCGCTCGACCTGCATCGCCGCGCGCTCGCGCTCCGAGCTCTCCACCGCCATCGCCTCCAACCGCTCAGTCTCCGTATCGACCTCGTGCTCCGGCCGGCGGTGTCCCCTGCGCGCCCAGTGCGCCTTGAGCATCCGGTGCACCAAAAGGTCGGGGTAGCGGCGAATGGGCGAGGTGAAGTGGAGGTAGTGCTCCGCCCCCAAGCCGTAGTGCCCCTTCTCGTAGGCCGAATACACCGCCTGCATCATCGAGCGTAAGAGCAGCTGGTTCAGCGCCCTCCGCTCGGGGTGTCCCTCGAGCTTCTCCAGGAGCAGGTTCAAGTCCTTGGAACCAATCTTCCCCTTGGGCAGATGAAACCCATGCGCCGCGGCGAGCGTGGCGAAGGTGGCGAGTTTGTCTTCGTCCGGCTCACCGTGAAAACGGTACACCGACGGCAGGTGGTGCTCGTGAAAGAAGCGCGCCACCGCTTCGTTGGCGGCGAGCATGCACTCCTCCACCAGCCGGTGGCTCTCCAGGCGGTCGCGCCGCACCATGCGCGCGGGGTTGCCCTCTTCGTCGAGCTCGATGCGCGTCTCGGGGAGGTCGAAGTCGATCGCCCCGCGCTCCTCGCGCATCTTCCGCAAGACCCGCGTCAGCGCCAAGGCGCGCGTAAAGTACGGCCGAAAGGCGTTGCGGTGGGGCACATCCTCTCCGGCGAGCACCCGGTGCACCTCGGTGTAGGTGCAGCGCGCCGCCGAGCGCATCACTCCCGGGTAGAGCTCGTAGCGGCGCAGCTTCCCCTGCCGGTCGATGCGCAAGTCGGCCACCATGCACAGCCGGTCTTCCTCGGGTTTGAGCGAGCAGATGCCCGCGGACAGCCGCTCGGGGAGCATGGGCAGCACTCTGCCCGGCAAGTACACCGAGGTGGCTCGCCGCAGTGCTTCGGCGTTGAGGGCGTTGCCCTCCTTCACGTAGTGCGAGACATCGGCGATGGCGACCACCAGCCGCCAGCCCTCGGGCACGTCCTCGACGTAGATGGCGTCGTCGAAGTCGCGCGCGTCTTCTCCGTCGATGGTCAAAAGCGGCAGCGAGCGCAGGTCGCGCCGGCCGTGCTCTTTCGACTCCTCCGGGCTCACGGAAATCGGTACGTCATCCGCCTCGTCCATCACCTCCGGGGGAAACTCCTCATGGAACCCTCGCGCGTAGGCGATGGAGAGCACCTCCACCGAGGTGTCGCTCTCTTTCCCCAGCGAGCCCGCCACCTCCCCGATGAGCCCGTGCCCGGGGCCGAGCAGCCCGCCGCCGACGCCCAGGCGCACCTTCACCACGTCGCCATCGCGAGCAAGCTGCGTCGCCGGCACCCGCACCACCCCCAGGCTCTCGTCGTGTGGCTCGACGAAGGCTTGCGCGCGCCGCTCGCGGTAGGTGCCCACCACCAGCTGCCGGCGCCGCTCCACCACCTTCACCAACCGGCCGGCGCTACGTCCGCCCGTGCCTTTGACCACCTCCACCAGCACCCGGTCTCCGTCGAGGGCACGCGCCGCCTGCTCGCGGGGGACGAAGACGTTCTCCTCCTCCCCAGCCATCGGGTGCACGAAACCGAAGCCGTCGGGGTGCACGTGCAGCACTCCGTCCACCCGCTTGCCGCCGCTGGGCAGGCGCGCCGTGCTTGGCGGAGCCTTTGGCATCTTTCCCCCGCCGGGGAGGAAGAATCGCTTGCCCTCTTTGGCGACTTGTCCGCGGCGCAGGAGCTCCCGCAGCACCCGCTTCACCTCGGTCTGCGCTCCGGGGTGAAGACCCGCGGCGCGCATGAGCTCCTTGACCCCCAGTGGGTGCCGCGCCTCCTCCACCGCACGCAACAGCTGCTCGGCTCGAACCGCCACCTGGTTAGAAGTAGAACGTCGCGCCGATGCCCGGGGTGAAGGTCGCCGCCGTCACCGCTCCCGACCTAAAGTCGATCGGCACCCCGACCAGCGCTTCACCGTTCACCGAGAAGTGGCCGCTGAACCAGTACTCGGCGCCTCCACCGGCTGCCAGCGCGAACACGAAGTCGTCGCCGCGGACGGAAATCCCCTTGCCGAAGCCAATCCCTCCGGCCACGTAGGGACGAATCGGCTTCTCTTTGCTTCCCAGGTACGCCTGTCCCCCCACGCCGGCGCCGAAACCAAAGGGCACGTCGCCGTTGATGAACCCCAGGCCGAGGCCGGCATCGAAGGTGAGCGCTACCGAATCGGTCGCCAAATACTTGAACCCGAAGGTGGGGGCCGCTGGGCCCGCCCCCGAGCTGGAGGTGCCGCTCACCGCGGGAATGCCGCCTCCGCCGAAGCTGGCGCGAAGCCCGAACGCCCCCTTGGAAGGACCCGGAACAGCCGCCGAAACCGGAGCCTCCGGAGCAGAGGGAGGAGGTGCGTAAGGGTTGTCAAAGGTGATCGGCGGGCTCGTCGACGGCGGCGAAGCGGCGCTGTCGGCGGGGAGCTCCGTGCCGATTTCCTGGGCGAAGGAAACAGCCGCGCAAAGCCCCACGGCGGCGAAGAAGAAGCGGTTCACGAAAGTCCCTTTCGGTCGTCAAACCTTCACGTTGACGGCGAGCTTGTACGTCTTGGCCACCTGGGCCGGGGAGAGCGCCTTGGCCAAGAAGAACTCCACATCGAACAGCCCGGGGTTGCGCGGGGTGAAGAAGAACTCGCGGGTGGCCGCCCCGCCGTTGCCCGGCTCGAAGTTCGCCTCCCGAAGACCGATGCGCTTGGCGGTGGTCGGCTCGATCGCCCAGGTGTAGTTGGCGCGCTCCTGCAGCCGCACGGTGAGGCCCTGGTTCATCTTCACTTCCGCCGCGCCTTGGTGGCCCGAGCCCTCGACGTGCACCAGCTCCATCGCGTCGCGGGAAACCGCCTTGTGCTCGGCTGGGCGCGGCTCCACCGTTTCCACCTCCACGCTGCCGCCCCACCCCGAGCTCTTCGCGGTCACCCCACTCACCTGGACGATCTGCCCCAGGTGCTTGCGTAGGCCCTTGGCGCCCTTGCCCTCGAGCAGGAAGGACACCTGCTGCCGAGTGCCTCCGTTGGAGACCACCAAGAAGAACTTGTCGCCGGTCATCTCGAGGTTGCCGCGGAGCGCAGCGAAGCCCTTCATCCCCGCGCCCATGCCGGCCGAGCACAGCTGCTCCACCTCGCCGGGAGAGAGGTACTTGAGCTTCTCCTCTTGGGGCGCTTCGGGCACCACCTCGTCCGGCTTCTTGGCGGTGTACTTGCGCACATCCACCGTGCCGCCGTAGTTCGAGGTTTTCTTGATGAGCCCGCTCACCGAGACTTTGTGCTCCAGGTAGGCGGGCAGCACCTCCTGGTCCGGCCCCTGGAGGAGAAACACCAGCTCACGCTTGTCCCGCCCAACTACGTAAAGGTAGGGAAACCCCTCGCGCACCCCCAGCCGCCCCTTCAGCGAGCCTTCGCCGAATACCCCGCGCCCGGCACCCGCGGTGAGAATCTGCTCCATCTCGCGTTTGGTGAGCGGAGCCCCCGGGGCGGGCGGCTTCGTCGCGCGGGGCATGGGCTTGTCAGGGAGCGGGCCGAAGAACAACGGGTCTTTGGCCTTGGGCCGCAGGTCGACCGGCTTGCTCTCCGGCTTGGCTTTGCCCTTGGGGACCGGTTTCGCCAGTTTTGGCGCAGACTTAGCGGCCTTCTTGGTTCGAGCGGGCCGTGACGCTACCCGCCGGGCGGAGCTCTTCTTGGGTGCCGGCTTCGCCTTCTTGGCGCCTGCCTTGGCCTTGGCCATTTGACCAGGTCTCCTTGCGAAGACGCCCATCTAATGGTAGCCGCGCGTTCTGTCAATCTAAGTCTTCAACTTTCTTGGGACTTTACGGTCTGGAGACGGCGTGGGCGAGCCAGCGACGATGCTGAGCGTCACCGAGGCACAAAAGCGCGTTCTTTCGTCGAGCGCGCCGTTGCCGGTCGAACGTGTACGGGTGGCGGAGGCGATGGGCAGAGTGCTCGCCGAAGACGTCGTCGCCGTGCGCACGCTGCCCCCGTGGAAAAACTCGGCGATGGATGGGTATGCCGTGCGCAGCGCCGACGGGGTGCGACGGCTTCAGGTGGTGGAGACGATTCACGCCGGCGCCACCCCCTCGCGGGTGATTGGCCCGGGCGAGTGCGCGCGCATCATGACCGGCGCCCCCATGCCCAGCGGCGCCGACGCAGTGGTGATGCAAGAGCGCACCCGGCGCGAGGGCGAGACGGTCGAGCTTTTCGAGGCGGCGACGCCGGGGCAAAACGTACGCCAAGAAGGTGAAGACGCGCTGCGGGGCGAGGTCCTCCTGTCCCAAAGAACGCCCATCGGAATTCCCGAGGCGGGGCTGTTGTGGGGGCAAGGCTTCGCCGACGTCGGCGTGCACCGGCGCCCCAAAGTGGCGATCGCCTCCACCGGGGACGAGCTGTGCCCGGTCGAGTCGCCCAAGGAGGGCCGCATCGCCGACACCAACTCGCCCATGCTGGCGGCAGCGACGCGGCGCGCGGGCGCCCTTCCCACCCTCCTGGGCATCGCCCGCGACGAGCTCGACGAAGTGGAGCGCGTCTTTTCCGGCGGGCTGACCCACGATGTGCTCCTCACCTGCGCCGGCGTCTCGGTGGGAGAAAAAGACTTCGCCCGCGACGCTTTGAGCCGCCTGGGGGTGGAGCTGTCCTTTTGGAAGGTGGCGATGAGGCCGGGCAAGCCTCTCCTGGTGGGGCTCAAAGGCCGCACGTTGGTCTTCGGCCTGCCCGGAAACCCCACCTCGGCGTTGGTCACCTTCGAGCTGTTCGTCCGGCCCTGCCTGCGCCGCCTGTTGGGCTTTGCCGACGCCGGCCCACCCCGCGTACGCGGGCGGACGGAGGTTGCCTTCCAGAAGCCGGCCGGGGTGACCCACTTCATCCGCGTCATCGCCCGCTGGCACGAGGGAGAGACATGGGTACGGCCGCTTCCCTCACAGACCTCGGGTGCACTGCGCAGTGCCGCCGCGGCCACCCACCTGCTCGAGTTGGGCCCCGACACCACCGAGTTGCTTGCGGGCGAGCCTGCCACCCTGTTACCTCTCAGCTGGACGCCGTAAACCAAGTCCACCCTGTGTTTCCGCGCAGTTAGACGACACCCGACTTGACTTGGCGGGGTCGCCACAGCTTCAATGGCCCGCCCGATGAGCGACACGCCGAACGTTTTGCCGACCAAGAAGCCGGGCCATTTTTTGGAGCGCTACGCGCAGAGCGTGCTGCCGACCGTCCGAGGCGAGTTTCGGGTCGTCGTCTTTCGCGACCGGCGCAACGCTCGCGAGCACGTGGCGCTGGTCAAAGGCGAGGTGCAGGGGCTCGAGGGAGTGCCGGTGCGGGTGCACTCGGAGTGCCTGACCAGCGAGGTGTTCGGCAGCCTCAAGTGCGATTGCAAAGAGCAGCTCGAGTGCGCCCTCCAGCTCATCGCGCAGAACGGCACCGGGGTGCTGATCTATCTGCGTCAGGAGGGCCGCGGCATCGGCCTGGGAAACAAAATCAAGGCTTACGCGCTGCAAGACCAGGGCGCCGACACTTACGAGGCGAACCGCCAGCTCGGGTTTCCGGACGACTTGCGCAGCTACGACGTGGCCGCCGAGATTTTGCGCGCCCTCCAGGTACGCTCGGTCGACCTCATCACCAACAACCCACTGAAAATCGCCGGGCTGGTGGAGGAAGGCGTTCCGGTGCGCCGCAGAATCCCATCGCGCACGAACCACAATCCGCATAACGTCGACTATCTGAAAACCAAGCGTGAGCGTTCGGGGCACCTCATTGAGCTCTTCGCCGAGGACGAGACGGAAGCCAAGACCGGTTGAGAAGGCTGGGCGCTCCACCGGCCGGGTTCGCCCGAACGGGAGAGACGACTTCCAGATTCGCTTCTGGGGTGTACGGGGCTCCATTCCTGCCCCCGGCGCACGCACCTCGCGCTACGGAGGGAACACCCCCTGCGTCGAGGTTCGCTGCGGCGACCACTTGCTCATCTTCGACTTGGGCTCGGGGGTGCGGCTGTTGGGCGAGAGCCACCCTGCTCCGCTCAAGGCGAGCATCTTCTTGTCGCACTACCACTACGACCATCTGCAGGGGCTGCCCTTCTTCACCCCGATGTTCAACCCCCAGAACGAGCTCGTCATCTACGGGCCCACCCGCAACGGCCAGACGGTGCACCAGATTCTCTCCGGGCAGATGCAGCAGCCCTACTTCCCGGTGACCGCCGAGATGGTCTTCCGCGCCAAGGTGGAGTACCGGCCGATCGACGAAGGCGAGCGCGTCGTTTTGGGTGAAGCAGTGGTGACCGCGGTCGAGCTCAACCACCCCGGCGGAAACTTGGGTTACCGGGTGGACTTTCGCGGCCGCTCGATGGTGTACGCCACCGACATCGAGCACGGCTCGGAGATGGACCAGCGGCTGGCGAGCTTCGCCCAGGGCACCGACGTGCTCATCTACGACGCCATGTACACCGAGGACGAGTACCTGGGCCGCAGCGGGCCGCCCAAGACCGGCTGGGGGCACTCGACCTGGCAGGGAGCGGTGGAGGCCGCTCACCGCGCCCAGGCGAAGAAGCTGGTGCTTTTCCACCACGACCCCACCCGCGGCGACGCCGACTTGGAGAAAGTCTTGCGCCACGTGAAGAAGCAGCGCCCCGACGCCATCGCCGCGCGCGAGCAGCAGACCCTCTCCATCCCTCTCCCCGTGGGAGAGGGCAAGGGTGAGGGGCGTAAGCTCACGAGTTGACTCCCCTCACCCCGTCCCTCTCCCAGAGGGAGAGGGAGACCGCTCGCCGCAGGCCCTTGAAGGGAAGGCGGCGCGTGGCTTCGCCGACGTCGACCCACTCGAAGGTCTGATGCTCGCCCACATCGAGGCGAACCGGCGCGCCTTGCGGCCACTGCGTGGCGAAGGCGTGCTCCTCGAGGAGGTGCGGAGGACTTTCATCTCCCCAGGCGAAGGCATGGCGGTAGCCCAAGTCTCGCACCTTGGCGCGCGCTCCCGTCTCCTCGAAGAGCTCTCGGGCGGCGGCCTCGATCGGCGCCTCGCCCTCCTTCACACGGCCGGTCACCGTCTGCCAAAACCCGCCGCGGGCCTGGGTGCGCTGAAGCAGGAGCACCTGGGGCCCCGGACGCACCACGGTGACCGACACCGTCGGTGTGGGCCTGGGAGCGAAGGAAAGCTGGGCGCCGAAGAGGTGGGCAAAGCTTTCGGCCACCGCCCTTTCGACGTCGGCGAGGCTCACCTCCTGCCCCAGGAGGCGCTGCATCGAGGTCACTCCCGCTTCATGGATACCGCAAGGGACGATGAGCTCGAAGTGCGACAGCTGGGTATTCACGTTGAGCGCAAAGCCGTGGCGGGTGTACCAGCGCGACAGGTGCACGCCGATCGCCGCCACCTTGGCCAGGCCACCGCTGGTTTCCACCCACACCCCGGGCCACTGGGGGGCGCGCACGCCCAAGACGCCAAAGCGGGCGAGCGCGCGGATGAGCGCCTCCTCGATGTCCCTCACGTAGCGGCGCACGTCCTGGCGGTGGGGAGGCAGATGGAGCACGGGGTAGCCGACGAGCTGCCCGGGCCCGTGGTAGGTGACATCGCCCCCGCGGTCGGTCTCGAACAGCTCGACCCTTTCGCGCGCCAGCACCTCCTCGCTGGCGAGCACGTTCTGCCGCTTTCCGCCCCGGCCCAGGGTGAGCACCGGCGGGTGCTCGAGGAGGAACAGCGTGTCATTCACCTGCCCGGTGGCACGCGCCTCGACGAAGCGGCGCATCAGCGTCAGGCCGTCTTCGTACTCGACCCGGCCGAGGCGATGGCAGACGAGCGGGGGCACCACCATTCAATCCTTGGGGGGCGCGGACTTCTTCCGCCGGCGGCGCGTCTTCGGCTTGTCCCGGGCTGAGTCGAGGGGCCCTTTCGCCGAGAGGTTCCACGAGCCTGGCGGAAGCCTCTCCACCAGCGCCTCGAGCTCACGCGCCCCGCGGGCAGCGCGCGCCGCTTCCTCCGCCAGGGTCGTCACCAGCTCGTCGGAGACGTCGAGCTCGGCGGCCCGCCGTGCCAAGAGACGACGGGCAATCTCGGCGAGCGACTCGACCGACAGCGGCGAAAGCTGCGCCACCACCTGCACCCGATCGGCCAGCGCCAGCGGGAGCTTGCCCCCGGTCGCCTCGTGCAGCGCTCGCCCCGAATACATCGGGAGGTCGATCTCGTCGCCCTGGAGCACGAATGACGGCGCCTTCGGCTCGCCGCGGAAGGCAATCACCAGCTGACGATCAGGCCGTGCGCGCAAAAGCTCGGCCAGGCGGTTGCCGTGCTCCACGGAGACGGCGGGCACGTCGAGGAGCAGCCGCTGTCCGTCCTCGTCGGGGAGGGGAAGAGAGCGCTCGAGGTCGGTCAGGTAGCGGCCCAGCCCACGGCGGGCGAGGTCGCGTAGGAGCGTCGTCTTGCCCGTTCCCTCCGGCCCGAGCACCAAGACCAGCTGAGCGCCCATCCGAAAGGCGGTGTCGAGCACCTTCTGCGCCTCGGTTTGCCCCAAGGGCTCGACCGCGGGTGCTTCGTCGGACATCGGGGGAGCGACCGGCCTTCCCTCACCGAGCAGCGCGCGCGACTCCTCGACGCAGCCGCGACAGATGAAGGCGCCCGCCGGACCTGCCACCAAGTCACCCACCTCGCCCCGCGGACGGCAGCAGAAGCTGCACCAGGCGGGGAGCGTCGGGTCGGCGCGCGTCGGCCCGCGCTCGATGAGCTTAGGCTCGGAGATGCTGATTTTTTCGAGCTGCTCGAGTGCCTCGGTCGCTTCGTCCTCCCCGCTCACCGCGCGCGCCAAGGGGTTCTCGGGAAGCCACTCCAGGCGACGAAGCTCGTCGGTCAAATCTTGCCGTGTCCCATCGAGCGTGCGGGCATGGCGCAACATCTTGAGCGCGCGGTTGGAGTTACCCGCATTGCGGTACAGCGCTGCCGCCTTCTTCAAAAGATCGACGGCGCGGGCCTTGTCGCCCTGGATTTCCGCCTCCTGGGCGGCGCGCACGTACTCTTTGGCGTCGTCGGGCACGGGAATGTACGCCCCTCACCCTAACCCTCTCCCAGTGGGAGAGGGGAGCTCTTCAACTGCGCTCGCTGCTCGGCGAGGTTCCACGGCTCGATCGCGTAAACGTCGTCGAAGAGAGTCTCGCGCGCCGGGGGCGGGAGCGCCTCGGCCTCGGCGATGGCGGCGTTGATCTCTTCGAGCAGCTCGGCTCGCAGGGCCTGGTCCTTGCGGGCGTCCCACAGCTTGCGCTCCACCAGGCGCGCGAAAAAGCGAACGATCGGGTCCTTCTTGCTCCAGGCCTCGACCTCCTTCGGTTCGCGGTACCGGGTGGGGTCGTCGGAAGAGGAGTGCGCGCCCATGCGGTAGGTCTCGGCTTCGATGAGCGTCGGCCCCTTCCCCGCTCGCGCCCGCGCCACCGCCTCGGCGGCCGCAGCGTAGACGGACTCCAAATCATTGCCGTCGATCTTGACCCCGGGAAAGCCGTACGCCTTCGCCTTGATGGCAATCGACTCGGAGGCTGTCTGGCGTCCGGTGGGGACGGAGATCGACCAGTGGTTGTTCTGACAGACAAACACCACCGGCACCTGAAACACCCCGGCGAAGTTCATCGCCACGTGGAAGTCGGCCGACGAGGTGGCGCCGTCTCCCAAGAAGGCCATCGCCACCACGTCGTTCTTCTTCAACTTCGCCGCCCACGCCGCGCCCACCGCCTGAGGCAGCTGCGTGCCGATGCATGAGCCCCAGCTCACCTGGTTCACCGAGCGCGCCGCTTGGTGCGAGGGCATCTGCCGGCCCTTGGTGACGTCGCCTAAGTTACCGAAGACTTGCGCGATGTACGGCACCAAAGGAAAGCCGCGCATGAGCATGGCTGCGCCTTCGCGTAGGGCGGGGAAGATCCAATCGCGCGGTTCCAGGGCGAGCGCACTGCCTACCACCGCTGCCTCCTGGCCGCTGCAGGCACCGTAGAAGCCGATGCGGCCCTGGCGCTGCAAGGTCATCATCCGCTCATCGAGCGTGCGAATGCGCAGCATCTCCCGGTAGCCCTGAAGCAGCCGCTCGGCCGGGAGCGCCGTACTCCCTCTCCCCTTGGGAGAGAGTTGGGGTGAGGGGCTCGCCATCACACATGCTCCAAAAAGAGCAACTCCGGGTTCTCCAGGTAGTGAATGAGCGCATAGGTGAAGTCGGCTCCCACCGCCCCGTCGATGGAGCGGTGATCGAAGGAGAGCGAGAGGTACATCATCTCGCGCACCATGATCTGACCGTTCTGGTCGACCACCGGGCGCTTGCGCATCTTGTGCACCCCCAGCACCGCCACCTCCGGATGGTTGATGATCGGCGTGGCGAACAGGCCCGCCTTCTGACCGAGCGAGGTGATGGTGAAGGTGCCACCGGACAGCTCCTCCAGCTTCAGGCGCTTGTCGCGGGCCGCGTTGCCCAAGCGGGAAATCTCGTGGGCCAGCTCGCGTAAAGAGAGCCGGTCGGCGTGTTTGAGCACCGGCACCACGAGCCCCTCGGGGGTGGCAGCGGCAATGCCGAAGTTATATTCGCCGCGGACGATCAGCTCCTGCGCGGCCTCGTCGAAGTTGGCGTTGAGGTGGGGAAACTGGCGCAGCGCCTCCACCAGCGCTTTGCAGACGAAAGGGAGGAAGGAGAGCCTGAGCGAATCGCCCCGCTGGGCCAGCGCCTCGTTCAGCCGCGCTCGCATGTTCGCCAGCGCCGTCGCGTCCATCTCCTCGACGAAGGTGAAATGAGGCGCGGTGAACTTCGAGCGCACCATGTTCTCGGCGATTTTTCGCCGCAGGCCCTTGAGCGGAATGCGCTGGTCGGCCGTCGTGGTGACGAGCTTGGGTGGCTGCGGCTTGGCCATCGCCGGCTTGGCTGCGGCCAAAGCTCCGCCGCCGATCGCCGCCTCGACGTCGGCCTTGGTCACCCGGCCCTGCGGCCCGGAGCCGGAAATCGATTCCAAGCTGAGCCCGTGCTCGCGCGCCATGCGGCGGGTGACGGGGGTAGCCAAGATTTTGGCGGTCGCGCTGCCGTTCGAAGCGGCGCGCGGCGTGGGGGCAGTGCGCGGCACCCCGGCGCCATCGACCTCCAGCGTCACCAGCGTGCCATGCACTTTGGCTATCTCCCCTTCCCCGCCGTGGGTCTTGAGGACGATGCCCTTCTTCGGGCTGGGGATGGTCACCGTCGCCTTGTCGGTCATCACCTCGACCAACGGCTGGTCTTCGGCGATGGCGTCGCCTTCCTTCACCAGCCACTTGACGATTTCGCCCTCCACCACGCCCTCGCCGATGTCCGGCAGCTTGAACTCGTAGGTTGCCATCGAAAGCTCCTATGCCACGAACTGCGCGGTCTGTTCGATACCAGCGAGGATGCGGCCGGCCAGCGGCAGATACTCGCTCTCGAGCGTGTAAGGAAAGGGCGTGTCCCAGCCGGTGACACGCTTCACCGGTGCTTCGAGGTGAACGAAGCAGCGCTCGTGGATGAGCGAGGAGATTTCCGCTCCCAGGCCGCAGGTGCGCGCTGCTTCGTGAACGACCACCACCCTCCCCGTCTTGCGCGCGCTGGTGACGATGCACTCGAGGTCGAGCGGCCACAGCGTGCGTAGGTCGATGAGCTCGCAAAAGACTCCCTGGCGCGCCGCCCGCTCCACCGCCTCGGCCGCCTCGTGCACCATCGCGCCATAGGAGATGACCGTCACCGCCTCGCCCTCGCGCACCACCGCCGCCTTCCCCAAAGGAACCTCGTAGTCGCCCTCGGGGACCTCTCCTTTCGCCGCGCGGTAGATGCGCTTGGGCTCGAAGAAGAGCACCGGGTCAGGGTGGCGCAGCGCCGACAAGAGCAGCCCCTTGGCGTCGTACGGGTTCGAGGGCGCCACCACCGTCAGGCCGGCGGTGTGAATGAAGAGGGACTCGGGGCTCTGCGAGTGGTAGTGGCCGCCCTTGATGCCCCCGCCGAAAGGGGTGCGGATGACCATCGGCGCGGCGTACTGGCCTCCCGAGCGATAGCGCAGCTTGGCCAGCTCGTTCACGATCTGATCGAACGCCGGGAAGATGAAGTCGGAGAACTGAATCTCCGGCACCGGGCGCAGGCCGTACATCGCCATGCCGATCGCCGCGCCGATGATGCCGCCCTCGGCCAGCGGGGTGTCGATGACCCGATCGGGGCCGAACTCTTCGTAGAGCCCGGCGGTGGCGCGAAAGACGCCGCCGAACTTCCCCACGTCTTCGCCTAAGACCACCACGTTGGCGTCGCGGCGCATCTCGATGCGCAAGGCGTCGTTGACCGCCTGGAGGAGATTGAGGGTGGGCATTTTATGCTAGCGCCCCTCACCCTGGCCCTCTCCCAGAGGGAGAGGGGTTTTCAGCATGAGCCCCTTGATGAAGAATTCGGCCGCGCGGTAGCTTGAGCGCACCAGCGGCCCCGAGGCGACGTAGAGAAACCCCAGGCTCTCCGCCAGCTGTTTGTACTGCTCGAATTGGGCGGGGGTGACGAAGCGCTCGACCGGGAGGTGGTACGCAGAGGGCTGCAGGTACTGGCCGAGTGTCAAAACGTCCACTCCCACGGCGCGCAAATCGCGCAGGGTCTGGGCCAGCTCCTCGTCGGTCTCGCCCAGCCCGAGCATGATCGAGCTTTTGGTGTACAGGCCCTCCGGCCGGCCCTTGAGGTACTCGAGCACCCGTAGGCTCTGCCGATAACCCGCGCGGCGATCACGCACCGTACGGGTGAGGCGCTCCACCGTTTCCACGTTGTGCGCCACCACATGGGGACGGGCGAGGGCGACGGTGGCGAGGTCCTTCTCCACGCCCTGAAAATCGGGAATGAGCACCTCGACGATCGTCCCCGGGCTTTCCCGCTGGAGCGCGCGGATAGCGGCGGCGAAGTGGCTTGCGCCGCCGTCGGGTAGCTCGTCGCGGTTGACCGAGGTGACCACGATGTACTCCAGCGCCAGCTCCTTCACTGCCAAGGCGAGGTTCTCCGGCTCCATCGGATCGAGCGGCGGTGGCGCGCCCACTTTCACGTGGCAGAAGCGGCAGGCGCGGGTACACACCTCTCCCATCAACATCACCGTGGCGGTGCCGCCCCCCCAGCACTCGGCGATGTTGGGGCAGCGCGCCTCTTCGCAGACAGTGGCGAGCCGAGTGCGGGCGACGATCGCCTTCACCCGCTCGTAGCCTTCGCCGTGGGGCAACCGAACCTTCAGCCACTCGGGCTTTCGGGTGGTCTTTCCTTGCGGCAGCGGAAAGCGGTCGGGCGTCGCCATGGGCCTTGGGCGATGTAAATGCTGACAACCCTTGGGTCAAGTCCGGCTCGTCCCCACCTTTGGACCATGACGACGCGCGCCAGTTTGGCCGATGCACCTGTAGATGCAGCGGCCCCATCCGGCTATCTTTGGAGCAATGGGACACGAACGCATCACCGTCGACCCAAACGTCTGCCAGGGCCAACCCACACTTCGGGGCATGCGGTACACGGTGGCGTTCATCCTCAAGCTGATCGCTGCCGGCTACACTCCGGCAGAAATCGTCTCGCTCTATCCTGAGCTCGAGCTCGAGGACGTGAGGCAGGCGGCCGCTTATGGTGCGTGGCTTGCCACCGAGCAGACGTTGCCGCTGCCTTCGGACGGCCCGTGAAGCTTCTGTGCGACCTGCACATCTCCCCCATCACCGTAGAGGAGTTGCGCCGAGCGGGCCATGACGTGCTGCGGGCGACTGACCGCCTAGCACCAACGGCCCCGGACGAGGCTCTGTTGGCTCTTGCACGTGCAGAGGAACGGATACTGGTCTCGCAGGACCAGGACTTCGGAGCTCTCCTGGCCGCAAGCGGGGCAGCGAGGCCCTCGGTCATCAACCTCCGCATCCCGTTTCCAAGAATCGAGAGGATCAATGCTGCTTTGCGAGCAACGCTCACTCTCGCCGCAGAAGCGCTGACGCGTGGCGCCGTTGTGGTGGTCGAGGAGCGCAGAGTACGCATAAGGCGGCTGCCAATCGGTCGTGAGGCAGATTAGGAGCTGGGCGCCGCAATCAGGTCCTAAGCCGGGACCGGGCGACTCCCGCCAGCTGGCTTGCGAGAGCGATGGTCGTCAGCCAGAAGACGCCGTCGACAAGTAAGGGGAGGAGCGTCACGGTCCCGTCGAGCGGGTTGGGGGTCCATGGTACGCATCGAAAAAGCGCAAATGCCGGCAGGCCCGCGCGGTGCGCCCCCCAAACGCAGCCGTCTTCGGAATCGTTCAGGGTGCTTCCGGTAAAAAGCGTCAGCCAAGTCAGAATCAGCGCAGGCAACAGAGAGGCCCGCACCGCCTTCCACCAACATGGCCCTCGACGCCACAAGTGGATTCCCACCAGCAGGAAGGCAATCAACCCAAGCGACCATGGTTGAGATAACAGGTCGTGCCCTCGCACGAGCATGTCGCACGAGCCGGTCTCGCAGAACCAGCCAAGCGCGACATCGGGTGCTCCCTCTTGTGCAAACCGTTTTCCGGGCTCATCCCATGCCAGGTGCGGTACACCGAACATGAAGTGGAATGTCGCAATGGCAGCCAATGTGCCGATGGTCGCCAGCGTGGTGGGGGCGACGATCGCCTTCACCCGCTCGTAGCCTTCGCCGTGGGGCAACCGAACCTTCAGCCACTCGGGCTTTCGGGTGGTCTTTCCTTGCGGCAGCGGAAAGCGGTCGGGCGTCGCCATGGGCCTTGGGCGATGTAAATGCTGACAACACTTGGGTCAAGTCCGGCTCGTTCCCATCTTGTGGAGCATGGCGACCATCCATGTCGGCACCAGCGGCTACGCCTACCCGCATTGGCGGCGAATTCTCTACCCCGAACGGCTTCCCACGCGGCTATGGCTTGCGCGCTATGCGCAGGTCTTCTCCACCCTCGAGCTCAACACCACCTTCTACCGCCTGCCCACGGCCGAGACGGTCGACCACTGGCGCGCGGTAACGCCGCCGCGCTTTCTTTTCGCCGTGAAAGGCAGCCGCTTCCTCACCCACATGAAGCGTCTGACCGAGACCGGCACCGGGCTTGACCGCTTCTTTTCGTTGGTGCGGAGGCTGGGCAAGAAGCTCGGACCGGTGCTGTGGCAGCTGCCTCCGCAGATGAACCAGCCCGACCTGCCGCGGCTGGAGAACTTCCTTTCTCACCTTCCGCGCGACGTGCGGCACGTCTTCGAGTTTCGTCACCCCGTCTGGTACCTCGCCGACGTCGGCGAGCTCCTCGACTGTTACGGAGCGGCTTTCTGCGAGCACGACCTGGTGCAAGCGAGCCCCCCGTTCGTCACCGGAGGCTTTCGCTACTTGCGCTTCCACGGCGCCACCGCCAAATACGCAGGTCGCTACCGGCGTCGCGCGCTTCGCCGGGTCGCCGAGAACCTGCACACCAGCCGGTGTGAGGCGTTCGTCTATTTCAATAACGACCTCTACGGCCACGCGGTGCGCGACGCCCTCGATTTGCTCAAGCTTCTGGGCGAGCACCCGTCCATGCGCGCAGAGGAGTTGGGTGCCAACAGCCCTTAGATATGCAGCGGGTGCCCCAGCGTCGCCTCCGCGGCCTCCTTCATCACCTCGGAGAGGGTCGGGTGCGCGTGCATGGTACGGGCGAGCTCCTCGGTGGTCGTCTCCAGCCGTAAGCCCACGCACGCCTCGGCGAGCAGCTCGGTGGCGTGGGGGCCGACCAGGTGCACTCCTAGGACTTCGTCGTACTTCTTGTCGGAGACGATCTTCACCATCCCCAGCGCCTCGTCGGAGATGGCGGCCTTGGTGATCGCGCTGAAGGGGAAGACGCCGGTCTTCACTTCGTAGCCGCGCTCCTTGGCCTTCTTCTCGGTGAGCCCCACCGAGGCGACTTCTGGATAGCAGTAGGTGGCGCTGGGTACGCGGTCGTAGTTGATGGGCTGCGGGTCTTTCTGGGCGATGTGCTCGGCGGCAAGAATCCCCTCCGACGCCGCCACGTGGGCGAGCATTGGCGTGGGCACCACGTCGCCAATCGCGTACACGTTGGGCTCGCTGGTGCGCATGAAGGCGTCGGTCTTGATGAAGCCCTTCTCGGTCTTGATGTGGGTCTTCTCCAGCCCGATGTCCTCGGTCACCGGCGCGCGGCCCACGGCCACCAGCACCGTCTCCGCCTCGAGGGTCTTGGCCTCGCTCCCCACTTGGACGATGACCTTCACTCCCTTGGCGTTGGCGTCGACCTTCTCCACTTTGGCGCCCAAAAGAAAATTGATCTTCCGCCGCTTGAAGAGGCGCTCCAACTCGGTGGAGGCCGCCTCGTCCTCGATCGGCAACAAGTGCGGCAGGTACTCGACGAGGGTCGTCTCGCTGCCCACGTGATTGAACACCGAGGCGAATTCCACCCCCACCGCGCCGGCGCCGAGCACGATGAGGCTCTTGGGCACTTTGGGGATCTCGAGAATCGAGTCGGAGTTGAGCACCCGTTGGTGATCGATCTTCACCCCGGGGAGCGACTTGGGCACCGAGCCGGTGGCGATGATGAGGTTCTTTCCCTCCAGGGTCTGCTTCTTGCCGTCCTCGCCGGTGACCTCGACTTTGCCCTTCCCCAGAAGGCGCCCGTGCCCCTTCACCACCGTCACCTTGTTCTTCTTCATCAGGTATTCGACGCCGTTGGAGGCGCGGGTGACGATCTTCTCCTTGTGCTTGAGCGCCTGCGCCCAGTTGACCGCGGGGTCCTTGAGATCGACGCCGAACTCGGCCGCGTGCACCACGTGCGAGTAGAGCTCGGCGGTCCAGAGGAAGGTCTTGGCGGGGATACAACCGCGCAAAGTGCAGGTGCCCCCCAGACGCTTGTCCTTCTCCACCAGCGCTGTCTTGAGGCCCAGCTGCGCGCTCTTGATCGCCGCCACGTAGCCGCCCGGGCCCGAACCGATGATCACCACGTCGAACGTCTCTGCCACGAGTCCTCCCAGCGCTGTCGACTCCCCGGCGCGCTGATAGCACCCCCCCTCCGCGGATCAAGGCAATTGCTGTACGGTGCCGCTCGTGAACGTCCTGGTCATCGGCGGGGGGGTGATGGGCCAAAGCATCGCCCTGCGCCTGGCGAAGGAAGGCGCCTCGGTGACGGTGCTCGAGCGCTCCACCCCCGGCGCCGAGGCGTCGAGCGCGGCGGCGGGCATGCTCGCGCCACAACTGGAGGCACACACGCCAGGACCCTTTCTCGACTTGTGCCTTCAAAGCCGCGCCCTGTACGAGGCCTTCGTCGACGAGGTGAAGGAGCTCTCCGGCCTCGACGTCGGCTACCTCCGGTGCGGGGTGCTCAAGGTCGCCTTCACCGAGGCCGACGCGCAAAGGCTCCATGCGGTGGTGGGCTGGCAAAAAAGCATCGGCCTGCGCGCCGAGCTGATCGACGGTACCGACGCACGAACGTTCGAGCCCACGCTTTCGCCCCACGTCCTGTGCGCCGCGCACTTCCCCGATGACCACCAGGTGGACAACCGCCTCCTGTTGCGCGCGCTCTGGGTGGCCGCGACCCGCGCTGGAGCAAGTTTCCGCTACGGCAACGTGCGCGCGCTCGTCGTCGAAGGTGAGCGCGCCGTGGGAGTCGACTTGGACGGCGAGGTGCTACCGGCCGACGCGGTGGTGCTCACCGCCGGCGCGTGGTCGGGCCTGGTGTTGGGCGCGCGCCTCGACCCGCGGGTCGTACGCCCATCGCGCGGGCAGATGGTGCAGCTTCAGCCGCGCCCTCCGTGGCCTGGGCGCATCGTCTGCGGCCCCCAGGGCTACCTCGTCCCCCGGGCAGACGGCCGCCTCCTCGCCGGGAGCACCGTGGAGCTCGTGGGTTACCAAAAGCACGTCACCGTCGAAGGGCTCTCCCGCATCCTCGCCAATGCGCTCGAGCTGTGCCCCTCCCTCTCTTCGGCACCGGTGCAGGAGGTGTGGGCTGGCCTGCGCCCCGACACCGAAGATCACCTGCCCATCCTTGGGGAGGGGCCCGTTCGGCAGCTCTTTTTGTCCACCGGCCACTACCGCAACGGCATTCTGCTCGCCCCTGTGAGCGCCCAGCTGGTGTCGGAGCTCCTCCTCGGCCGCCCCCCTTCGGTCGACCTGCGCCCGTTCCGGCACGACCGCTTCACTGCCTGACGAGACTTGCCTCCTGTAGGGCTCGACATTCGCCGAACGGGCTGATGTGCTCCCCTCTCCTACCTATTGGCGCCCAGCGCTGGGCTGACCGTACAATCGCCGACCGTGGAAGCTTTCCCTCCCACCCCTCCACGAATCCTGCTCGTCGACGACGACGAGTCGGTGCGTGACGTCATCTCGGTACTCCTCAAAGAGGAGGGGTACGATTGCGTGTGCGCCGCCGGCGCCGAGATGGCGATCGACCTGGCGGCAGCGAACGAAACGCCGCTGGTGATCAGCGACATGAAGATGCCCGGCCACGACGGCTTGTGGCTCTTGGAGGCCTTCCGCGAACGCTACCCCGACACCGCGGTCATCATGCTCACCGGTTATGGCGACACCGAGGCCGCCGTCGACTGCCTGCGCCGCGGCGCGGTGGACTATCTGCTCAAGCCGCCCAAGCTGACCGACCTCGTCCGGGCGATCGAGCGGGCGCTTGCCAAGCGGCGCATCGAGCTGGCACGCAAGCGCTACCAGAAGAAGCTGGAACGCAAGGTGCGCGACCGAACCACCGAGCTGCGCAACGCACTCAAGAACATCGCCACCACCTACCACAACACCTTGCTCGCGCTGGTGGCCGCTCTCGACGCGCGCGAGCACGAGACGAGCGACCACTCCCAGCGGGTGGTGCAGTACACCACCGCCATCGCGCAGCGCATGGGAATCAAGGGCCAGGAGCTGGAGGAGATCGGCCGCGGCGCTCTGCTCCACGACATCGGGAAGATCGGCGTGCCCGACGCGGTATTGCTCAAGCCGGGCAAGCTCACCCCCGAGGAGTGGCTGGAGATGCGCAAGCACCCGGACATCGGACATCAGATGATTCAGCCCATCCCCTTTCTCTCCACGCCCGCCCAAATCGTCCTCTCGCACCAAGAGCGCTGGGACGGCCAGGGTTACCCCCGCAACCTGGTGCGCGGCGAGATTCACATCGGAGCGCGCATCTTCGCGATCGCCGACACGCTCGACGCGATGACCACCGACCGGCCCTACCGCCGGGGCACCTCCTTCGCCAACGCCATCTCGGAGATCCAGCGCTGCGCCGGCTCGCAGTTCGACCCGGAGGTGGTGAAGGCCTTCAACGACATCGGCGAGGAGGGGCTGCGGAAAATTCGCGACGAGATGATGGGGGTGAAGAAGGGGCTCGGAGAAGGCAACGGGCCGCCTTCGAACGGCACCTCCCTGGAGGGCCCGTCCGAGCCGTGATTCAGCTCACCGCCGCGGCCGCCGCGCAGATTCGCGGCGCGCTCGCCTCCAAAGGCATTGACGGTTATGGCTTGCGTGTCCAGGTCGTGGGGGGCGGCTGCGAGGGCTTTCTCTATGACCTGCTCTACAGCGACTTTCCCGACCCCGAGGACCAGGTGTTCGAGTCGCACGGCGTGAGACTCTTCGTCGACCCCAAGGCGCTCCGGGTGGTGGGTGGGCTGACCATCGATCACGCCAAGACACCCCACGGCACCGGATTTATCTTCACTCACCCGAGCGCCAAGCGCCGTTGCGAGTGCGGGGCGAGCTTTTCGATCTGATGGGCGCGCTCGTCGACACACTGGGGCGCGGCCTTTCCAACCTGCGCATCAGCGTGACCGACCGCTGCAACCTGCGCTGCGCCTATTGCATGCCGGAAGAGGACTACCGCTGGCTGCCCAACGCCGACATCTTGCGCTTCGAAGAGGTGAGCGCCCTGGTCGACGTCTTCTGCGCGCTGGGGGTGAGCAGGGTGCGGCTGACGGGGGGCGAGCCGCTCTTGCGCAAAGACCTCCCCGTCCTCGTGCGCCTGCTTGCCGCCAAGCCGGCGCTCACCGATTTGGCGCTCACCACCAACGGCCTGTTGCTCTCCGAATGGGCAAAACCACTCGCCGACGCCGGCTTGCACCGGGTCACCGTCAGCCTCGACACGCTCAAGCCCGAGCGTTTCCGCGCCCTCACCCGTCGCGACGGGCACGCCCAAGTGCTCGAGGGCATCGCGACGGCGGCGAAGCATTTTTCTGCGCGTAGGCCCCTCACCCCCGCCCTCTCCCAGTGGGAGAGGGGGCAGCGGCTCAAGCTCGACGCGGTCATCCTCCGCGGGGTGAACGACGACGAGCTTTTCGACCTCATCGAGTTTGGGAAAGAGCACGGCGCCCAAGTGCGCTTCATCGAGTACATGGACGTGGGCGGAGCCACCCGTTGGTCGATGGACCAGGTGATGTCCCAGGCGCAGATGCTCGAGGCGCTCGCTCTCAGGTTTGGGCGTGTCACCCCGGTGACCAACGGGGGCACCGCTCCCGCCGCGCTCTACCAGCTGGCCGACGGAACCCGGTTCGGAATCATCGCCTCCACCACCGCTCCCTTCTGCCGGGCTTGCGATCGCAGCCGCCTCACCGCCGACGGCCACTGGTACCGCTGCCTCTACGCGCGCGCAGGCTTGGACTTGAAGCACCCCTTGCGCTCGGGGGCTTCGGCGCAGGAGCTGGCGCGGCTGATTGTCGACAGCTGGCGCCAACGCACCGACCGCGGCGCCGAGGAGCGGCTGGGCTTACGCGATCGCGGCGCACTGGTGGCGCCCGCCGTGTTGCGCGCCGACCCTCACCTCGAGATGCACACGCGCGGGGGCTGAAGGCCTATGGTAACAAGCCTCCCATGTCTTCCCCCTTGCGCCGGGCCACGCCCGACGAACAGTTCGCCGAGGTCACCCGCGGCACCGTCGACGTGCAGATCGCCGAGGAGCTGAAGAAGAAGCTCCAGCGCTCCTACGACACCCAACAGCCGCTCCTCGTCAAGGCGGGCTTCGACCCCAACCGGCCCGACCTCCACCTGGGCCACACGCTCCTGCTCACCCGCATGCGCCGCTTCCAGGAGCTGGGACATCAGGTAACCTTCCTCATCGGCGACTTCACCGCGATGATCGGCGACCCCTCGGGCAAGAGCGCCACCCGCCCTCCCCTCACCCGCGAAGAGGTGCTGGCCAACGCCGAGACCTACAAGCGGCAGGTCTTCAAAGTCCTCGACCCCAAAGAGACGCAGGTCCGCTTCAACTCCGAGTGGCTCGACCCGTTGGGCGCCGAAGGGCTGATTCGCCTCGCCTCGCGCTACACGGTGGCCCGCATGCTCGAGCGCGAAGACTTCAAGAAGCGCTTTCGCGAGGGGCGGTCGATCGCCATTCACGAATTTCTCTACCCCCTCTTGCAGGGTTACGACTCGGTGGCGCTCAAGGCCGACGTCGAGCTGGGTGCTACCGACCAACTGTTCAACCTCCTCGTCGGGCGAACGCTGATGAAGGAGTACGGCCTCGAGCCCCAGGTAATCATGACCGGCCCGATTCTCGAGGGCATCGACGCCAAGTGGGTCGACGGCCAGATCGTCGGCGAGAAGATGTCGAAGAGCCTGGACAACTATGTGGGCATCGACGAGCCGCCCAAGGAGATGTACGGCAAGCTGATGTCCATCACCGACGACTTGATGTGGCGCTACTACGAGTTGCTCTCCGCGCGTACCTTGGGTGAGATCGCCACCCTGCGGCAGGCGGTGCAAAACGGCAAGGAGCACCCCAAAAACCCCAAGGTGGCCTTCGCCCAGGAGATGGTGGCCCGCTTCCATGGGTCGGAGGCGGCGCAGAAAGCGGCGGTGGACTTCGAGCGTCAATTCGCCAAGAAGGAGCTCAACCTCGAGGAGCTCCCCGTCGCCGACGTCGGCTTGGCCGGCGCCCCCACGGTGCTGCTCGCCAAGGCGATCGCCGAGGCGAAGCTGGCCCACTCGAGCACCGAGGCCCGAAGGCTCATCACCCAAGGCGGAGTACGGCTCAACCAACAGAAAGTCGCCGACCCCAAAGCAGAGGTAGGTCCGGGGGAGTACCTGGTTCAGGTGGGCAAGCTGAAAGCCGCGCGCGTGCGGGTCAAGTAGCGATGGCCTTCTTGCCAAGCCCCAACAGATAAATCTCCATGCTGCGGCCGCGGGTGGCCTGCGGGCGAACCACCTTCACCTCGTCGTAGGCGGCGCGCACCTCTTCGCGAAAAGCCTCGAAGTCCCCTCCCATGAACAGCTTGGCGAGGAAGGAGGACCCCGGCGCTCCGTGCGCGCGTGCCACCTCGAGCGCCTTGCCCGCAAGACGTAAGGACCTCGCCTCGTCGGTGGCTTTGATGCCGGTGGTCTTGGGAGCCAAGTCGGAGACCACCACGTCGAATGGCCCCTTCGCGAGCTGACCCAACTTTTCGTCGAAGTCATCTGCCAAAACGTCGAGGACGGCGGTGCGCACCTGCGGCCGAGCCAGGGGTTGAATCGGCACCACGTCGACCCCGACCACCTCGCCGGTGGGCCCCACCGCATCCGCGAGCAGCTGGAGGAAGCCTCCGGGAGCCGCCCCCAAGTCGAGCACCCGCTGGCCTTTCTTCACGACGTGGAAGCGATGGGCGATCTCTTCGATCTTGAACGCCGAGCGGGCGCGCAAGCCCTTCGCTTTTGCCTTCTGGAAGTAATGATCCTTCGGCCGGTAGGGCTTGCCCATGTGGGCGTGCGTCACTACCATCCCTTTCCGCCTCGCAGAAGCCTTCAGCGCGAGACGATCGAGCTTGGGTGATGCGTTCTCGTAGCGTGGCCGTGGCCGCAGCCTCCTTCGTCCTCTTCGGGGGCGGGGCGGTGGCCACTCACTTTCAGGCCCGAAAGCTGCGCGCCGAGGGGGAGTGGTACCTCGCGCGCGGAGACGCTCAGGGCGCGGCCTACGCCCAGACCCTCGACAACGAGCTCGCCGAGCGGCAGCTCGCCACCCTGGAGGTGCGGCGTGATCTGCTCGATCAGGCACGTCGCTGGCAAGGCTTCGAGCTGCTCCTCATCATCGCCGCGGTAGTGGCGGCCTTCTCCACCTACCTCTTGTTCCTCTTCTCCCGGCTTCGCCAAGAGCTCGCCGACGTAGAAAACGAGGCGAGCAAGGGCGAGGGACTCTCAGGGTGAGGCAGGCTGGCCGGCCGGAGTGCCGGTCTCCTGTGACAGGTCGTCACCAGCGGCCACGTTCTTCACCTTCTCGAAGAGACGAATGTACCGGGTGGAGGCGAAGTCCTTGGCGCGCGTGGGGTCGATTCTCGCCGCCGCGCTGCCGGAGATGAGCGCCTGGAATACCCGCGCCTTGGGGTTGGCCTTGTCCTGCGCCCACACCTGCACGGTGGAAACGATGGGGCAGCTGTGCTGCAAAGTGGCGGCGGCGAAGCTGGCTTCGACTTCGAGGCGCTCCGGGTTCTCATTGAACCATTGGAGGTAGCCCACCGCGTGCGGGTCGCGGGTATCGACGTCCACCGTCCCCACCCGGCCGGAGAGCTCTCCCTTCTCCAAGGCCACCTTGATGGCGGCCTCGCACCGGGCCTTGAGGTCGCCCGCGCCGTCGCCCTTCTCGATCACCCGTTTCAGCTCTTTGAGCTTGAAGCCGGCGTCCTTGGCAATGGCGGGGACGCGCGCCTCGGGCTTCATCTGCTGCACCCGGGGGTCCTCCATCGCGTTCTTGTACTGCTGGTACATCTTGAACTCCTCCAGCGTGAGCTCGACCCCCTGGGCGAGGGCGAGCGATGAAACGAGGAGGCTGGCGAGCGGGAGAATACGCATCATGGTGATTCGCGTTATACCCAAGCCATGGCGGGATGCGGCAAGTGCGGGAGGAAGCTGGACATCGTCGGTAACCAAGTGGGCCGGCGTGACACCTGCCCAGAATGTGGCAGCGAGCTGCACGCTTGCGTCCACTGCCGCCACTACGACGTCTCTGTCGCCAAACACTGCAAGGAGCCCTTCGCCGAAGTGCCGAGCGACCAGGAGGCGGCGAACTTCTGCGAATTCTTTCAGGTGGGCGAGGGCGGCTCCCTGGGCTCGACCTCACCAGAGGGCTTGCGTTTGGCGGCGGAGGCGCTCTTCAAAAAGCGTTAGTGCAGGACATGCTCGCGCTGGAAGTCGAGCTGTTCGAAGGCGCGGCGGATGATGGTGCGAAGCTCGGCGACATCCCACGGTTTGGTGAGGAAGCGCGATACTTGCCCCTGGTTGATGGCGTCGATTGCAGTCTGATTGTCGACGTGACCGGTGAGCATGATGCGAATGCAGTCGGGGTATCGCTCGCGCACCAGTTTGAGAAACTCGAGCCCCGTCATCTTCGGCATCAGGTGGTCGGAGATGATGAGATCGACAGGGATGCGCCCGAGAATCTCGAGCCCCGTCAACGGCTCGTGGGCCACGAAGAGCTCGTACCCCTCCTTCCGAAGACTACGACACAGCGCGTTGCACACGTTTTCTTCGTCGTCGACGATCAAAATTCGCCGGGGGAAGTGGATCACCGATGTGCTCCGGGCTGGGCTTCTGTCGGAGAGATACAAGCCTTGGGCCACCACTGAAGCAATGGGCATTCGCCCCCTTGAGCCTCGGGCCACGGGGAGAGGCCTGGGTCACGGCTGACTCCGAGGTCAGGTTTGACCCACCCTGGCCATGTCCTAAGTACGCGGCATAGGCCCATACCCTTTCTCTTGTCCTCCCCGGCCTAGCCGATGCAGCGCCTGACGGGTGTGGGACGTCCTCGTGTCTTGCCGCTGGCCTTCGGCGGTTTTCTGTTCCTGTCGGCCGCTGCGGCAGGTCGAGATGCAGGCTCCATCCTCCCTCTGCCCAAGCCACCTCCGCAGGCGCCGGCGAAGGTCGAGCTGGGGCGAATGCTGTTTCTTGACCCGCTGTTGTCCGCCGACGGAAAGACCTCGTGCGCAAGCTGCCACGTCCTCGAGCAGGCGGGGTCGAACGGCCAGCGATTTCCGACAGGCAGCGGGGGCGTCGTGGGTGAGCTCAACACACCGACGGTCTTCAACGTCGCCTTCAACCCACGCCAATTTTGGGACGGTCGAGCCGATTCGTTGGAAGCGCAGATCGAGGAGCCGATCGTCGGTCGAGCCGAGCTGGCTTCGAGCTGGGAAAAAATTCTCCCCAAGCTTCGCGCAACGCCTGCTTACGCTCAGCGCTTCGCAGCGCTGTACCCGAACGGAGTCTCTGCCACCAACGTCAAAGACGCGCTCGCCGCCTTCGAGCGATCGCTGGTCATTCCCGAATCGAGGTTCGACCGATACCTACGCGGCGACCCGACGGCCATCACCCAAGAAGAGAAAGCCGGCTACGAGCTGTTTCGAGACTACGGTTGCTCCTCTTGCCACCAAGGCGCCAACGTCGGCGGCAACATGTTCCAGCGCTTTGGGGTGATGGCCAACCCGTTCGCCCGGAAAGAAGAAGCCTCCAGAGCGGATCGCGGCCGATTCAACGTGACAGGCGACCCCCGTGACCTGCACGTCTTCCGCGTACCGAGCCTCCGTCTGGCGGCCCAAACGGCCCCCTACTTTCACGACGGTTCGGCCGAGACGCTCGCAGACGCCATCGACGACATGGGCGAGTACCAACTGGGGGTAGTGATTCCCCAAGCGGACAAAGCGCTCCTCATTCGCTTCCTCGAGGCGCTGTCCAGCCCCGCGCAGGGAACGATGCCATGAGGGGCCACCTCACCTCCGTCTTGGGGTTGGGAACCCTGCTGGCCGGCCTGACGGCGCTGATGGCGTCGACCCAGAGCGGCGACACCAAGCTTCATTCGGAGCTGCAGGAGCTCATCCGCACCTTCAAGCTCGTCCTCTCCGAGCACGACCGTCACGTGTTCGAGGCCTGGAACGGTTCGACGCTCCACTACGACGAGCTGGTGAAGGACCTGCGGCTCGCTCGGCGTCTGGAGCAAAGGCTCGGACCAAAAATGAGGACCGCCGAGGAAAGGGAGCACTTCGCCCGGCTTCAAAGAGCTCTTCGCGCGCTCGAATTCGAGCAGGAGCTGTTCAAGAGCAAGAGCTCGGTGCTCCGAAACTCATTGCAATACCTGCCCCGCTTGGCCCACGGGCTTCTCCAAGGCCTGACGACCGAAGAGGGAAGAGGGGTTCGCGACGTTCTCGATGACGTGGTGCTTGGCACGTTCGAATTCGTCACGACTCCGCAAGCGGAGAACGCGGATAGGATCGAAGAGCGGCTGTTGCAGATCGAGACCCGAGGCGGTCAGTTCAAGAGGCTGGCCCAACATGCCCGTCACGTCATCGCCTTCACGGAGGCGAACAGAAACCACGTCGCGCAGTTGACCAACGGCGAGGCCACCCGCCGGCTCGACGAGCTGAGCAAGCTTTTGGAAAACCAATTCACCCGTGAAGCCGAACGGGCCCACCTGGCGCGACGGGTGCTCTATGGCGTGGCGCTCCTGCTCCTGTGCTGGCTGGTCCTCACCCTCTTTCAGCTTCGGCACCGTGGGCTGACGCTCAAACGAACGTTGGCGAACCTGCAGCTTCTCAACGACCGGCTCGAAGAGAAGGTAGCGGAGCGCACCGGCCAGCTCGAGCAAACCAACGGCGAGCTCAAAATGCGCATGGAGGAGCTCAAACAGACGCAGGAGAAGCTCATTTTCGCCGACCGCATGGCGGCGATGGGCCAGCTGGCCGCCGGAGTGGCCCATGAGGTCAACAACCCCTTGGGCTTCGTCATCTCCAACATCGACTTCGCCTTGGGGGAGCTGACCGAGCACATCGCCGTCGATCCACGCAGCGCGGCTCCCGAGAGCGCGGCGCAGGAGCTACTCGACGCCTTGAAAGACGCCCGAACCGGCGCGCTGCGCGTGGCCAACATCGTGCGGGGGCTCAAGGCCTTCGCGCGGATCGACGAGGGGCACCACGAGGCGGTGGACGTCCGCCAGGCGCTCGACCAGGCGATTCAGTTCGCCAACCACGAGATTCGGCACCGGGCCCAGCTCATTCGCGACTACCACGAGGTGCCCCGCATCGAGGGCAACGAGGCGAAGCTGACCCAGGTCTTCCTGAACCTCCTCATCAATGCCACTCAGGCGATCGCTGAGGCCAAGGAGAAAAGCCACCAGATTCGGGTGACGACACGTCTCAGCCCCATGGGACAGGTGGTGGTGCAGGTGCAGGACACCGGTTGCGGCATGTCGCCCGAAGTCCAAAAGCAGCTCTTCAACCCCTTCTTCACCACCAAGCCGGTCGGCACCGGAACCGGGCTGGGGCTGTCGATCTGCCACGGAATCATCTCGGGAATGGGAGGCGCCATTTCGGTCGAAAGCGCCTCGGGGGAGGGAAGCACCTTCACCATCGCCCTCCCGGTCAACCCAGCCATGACGTACGCCTCGGAGCGCTCCTCGTGAGCCATCAAAACCCCGACAGCTTGGCGATGATCTCCTTCATGATCTCCGAGGTTCCGCCCCCGATGGTGAGGAGGCGAATGTCCCGCCAGGCGCGGGCGACGTCCGTCTCTTCGATGTAACCCATGCCACCGTAGAACTGCTGGCAGTCGTAGGCGACCTTCTGGGCGAGATCGCCCGCGAAGAGCTTGGCCATCGAGATCTCCTTCACCGGGTTCTCCTTCTTGTCGAAGCGCTCGACAGCGAAGTAGGTGAGCCGACGCGCCGCCTCGATCGCCGCGAGGTGCTCGACGAATTGATGGCGCCACACCTGGAACTTGATGATCGGCCGTCCGAAGGCCTCCCGCTCGTGCCCGTAGGCGATGGCGTCATCCACCATCTGCTGCATGCCTTGGGTGGCGAGTATCGCCGCCACCAGCCGCTCGCCCTGGAAGTTGGTCATCACGTGGTAGAAGCCTTCGTTCTCCTTGCCCAGCACGTAGCGGGCGGGAATGCGGCAATCTTCGAAGTAGAGGATCGCCGTATCCGAGGAGAGGTGGCCCACCTTGTCCAGCTTCTTCGACACCCCGAAGCCCTTCACGTCGGTGGGGAAAGTCACCAGGGAAATGCCGCCGTACCCCTCCCCGCCGGTGCGCACCGCCAGGGTGATGAAGTCGCAGCGGGTGCCGTTGGTGATCCACATCTTCGAGCCGTTGATGACGTAGTCGTCGCCCTCCCGGCGCGCGGTGGTCTTGAGGTTGGCCACGTCCGACCCTGCGTCTGGCTCGCTCACCCCCAGGGCGGCGATTTTTTCGCCCGCCAGCGCCGGTGCGAGAAACTCCCGCTTCTGCTCGTCGGTGCCGATCTCGTTGATGATCGGCGTCGCCATTTGGCTCTGCACGAGCAGCGCCAAATTGACCCCGGCGTTGCGGCTGCGCACCAACTCCTCGCAGAAAACGGTCACGTACCAGTAGTCGAGCCCACTGCCGCCATACCGGGGATCGTGGTTGATGCCCAGAAAGCCCAGCTCCCCACACTTCTTGAACACCTCGCGGGGAAAGCTGCCCGCGCGGTCCCACTCCAAGGCATGGGGCGTCAGCTCCTTCTCCACGAACGCCCGCACCGTCTTACGAAACGCCTCGTGCTCCTCGGTGAAGAAGTTGGGCATCTCTTTTTATGTCGGCTGGCAGAAGCCGTAGCCGGTGGGAGCGCCCTGCAACTGCACGCAGGTATGCGCCTGCGGCACCTGCACACAGCTCTGATTGCCCACGCTGACGTCACAATAGGCGCGGCAGATGCCTGAGGTGCCTGCAGCCAAGCCGTTGCAATGCAGCGACGCGGGAGGGTTCGCCCGGAAGCAGGCCGCCGGTGCGGTGCACGACTGCCCTTCGGCGCGGGTGTCGGTGGGGACGGCGCAGTAAGCCACGGGGGTGGCTGCGGTACTGTCGAAGTAGCAAAAAGTCCCCGAAGGGCAGGCGGGGCTGCGCACGTCGCACGGGCGCCGGCAGGATTGCTGTAAGGGACTGGAGACACACACCTCGGCGTCTTCGGTGGCGGTGGCGGGCTTGCACTCGGTGCCGCCACGGCCGCCACACTTGCACTTGCCGTCTTCGGGGTCGCATGAGGTGCCCCCTTCGCACGACTTGGTGCCGCCGTCGGGCAGGGTGCACTGCTGGCCGCCCTGACACTGCGCCGGAGGACCGAGCGAGCAGATCTGCACCGACGTACACACCGGGCCGCCGGGACCGCCGCACTTGCACTGGCCGTCCACCGGGTCGCAGGTCGCTCCCCCCGCGCAGGTGACACCCGAGCAGCTGCTTCCCGGCCGGCAGGTACGCTGCTCGGGAGCGCACACGCCCCCGTCATTACCTGCGGGGCAGGCACACGCCTCACCACTTTGACAGATGAGGCCGTTGCACTTGCAAAAGCCGTCGGTCGGGTCGCAGACGTTGGCCCCGGCGCACGTCACCCCGGAGCACAGGCTGTCGACACAGGTCTTCTGCCCCCCGGCGCTGGAGGGCGAGCAGAACCTGCCAGGAGCGCACTCCTCGGCGCCACACTTGCAGCGGGAAGTGGCGGTGTCGCAGGTCTGGTTCTTCGGGCAGGCGACCTGGCTGCAGTCGAGGGCGGGCTCGCACTTCTTGGTGGCCGGGTTGCAGACGTCTCCAGTCGCGCATTCGGTTCCACCCGTCCCACCGCACTTGCACACCCCATCGTTGCCGTCGCAGCTGGTGCCGCCCGCGCAGGTGACGTTGGCGCAGCGGGTGGAAAGGCAGGTGTTGGAAACCGCATCGCAGACATAGGCTTCGGGGCACACCACGCCGCCCCTCCCGCCGCACTTGCACACCCCGTCGCCCGGGTCGCACACCAGCGGCGACTCGCAGCGGACGTTCTTCTCGGCGCAGACGTTTCGGCCACCCCCGCCGCAAGCACCCGAGAGGGCGAGGACGACGGCGGCCCCCACGGCAGCGAAAAGCCACGGAGCGACGCGCCCGAAGGCACGGCGCGAATGAAGCGTATTCATGGAGCCTCGGTTCCTTCTTGGCGGCCTGGCAGAGTCATGGCGTTTGCGAAAGCGGTGACTATTCGCCCATCGGGGCGCACCTGTAAAGGAGCTTCCCCTGGGCCCTTAAGGCCTCATCGCCGCCGCCGCCCGCGCCACGTCGCCAGTGCCCCCGCCAAAAGTCCCAAGAGCGAAGGGCCGAGCGCGGTGCCCGAGCAGCCTCCGGCCGGCACGAAGTCGGGGCGAACTTTGATCGACAGCCCGCGCACATCCTGCCGCCCTGCCCCGTCGGTCACCCGCACCAGGAAACTGAAGACGACCGGGCCCGCCTTGCCGTCTTTGCCCACGGCTGCGGGTGGAGCGGTGGGCACGCCGGAGAGCTGCCCCTGAGGGTCGAGAGTGAGCCCACCGGGCAGAGACTGGGTGAGGTCGACCGCGGCGCAGCCAAAGTCCGTCAGGTTGGGGTCGGCCTGCTTGACGCAAGGCACGGTGAACACCGCGTCGGTGACGGCGGCGCCGCCGTTGTGCGACAGCCGCGCAGCATAGGGCTGGCCGACGAACGCATCGGGCAGCGCAGTGGTGGTGATGGCCAGCGCCTCCTCGTAGGAGACGTGGAGCGGCAGCGTGGTGATGTCCTCGGTGCCGGTGGCATCTTGCACGCGCAAGGTGACCGCGTACAGCCCGGCGCGGGTGGGCACGCCCCGCAAGAGGTCCTGCCCGGAGGCATCCTCCTCGATGGCCAACCCGAACGAAGGAGGCAAGCCCGTCTCGGCAGGCCCGGGCGCCTCGGTGGGGTTTTCGGCCAGCCGTTGGAACTTCACCACCGACCAGTCGTAGGGCGGCCTTCCGCTCAGCGCCTGCAGGGCCTGGCTGTAGTCTTTGTTCAGGTAGGCGGTGGCCAAGCGGGTGGTGGCGATCTGCATGCGGCCGGGAGTCACCACGCGAATGCGCAGGTCCTTCGCCGCCTGGGTACCGGCCTCATCGGTCAGCTCGACCCGGAAGGGGATCTCCCCCGACTCGCCCGGCCGGCCTTCGACGGTGCCGTCACTGGAGAGCGCCAAGCCCACCGGCAGCCGCGAATCGGCGGCCAGGCGCCACACGTAGGGCGGCTTTCCTCCCACGGCCACCAGCGTCGCGGTGTAGCTGCGCGAGAACTCGGCGGTGGGGAGCTCCTGGTCGACGATCGCCAACGGCAGCTTCGCCGGCGTCACCGTGAGCGAGAACTGGGCAGTGGCGGTGTCGGCGGCGCTCGTCACCTTCACTTCGAAGCCGTAGCTACCCGCCTCACTGGGGGTGCCGGTGAGCGTGCCGTTGGCCCCGAGAAGGAGCCCCGGCGGCAGCGCACCCGCGTTGAGCGCCCAGGCGTAGGTGCCGTTGCCTCCGGCAGCCTGCAGCGTCAGCCCGTAGGGGGCGAACTGAGTGGCCCCGGGAATCGACTGAGTGATGATCGCCAACGCCCCGGTGCTCACCACCACTCCTCCGGTGGCGGTGACACAGTTGTTGACCTCGCTGATCTCCTGCACGGTAGACACCGGGTTACCCGCCGGATCGTGATCGACACACACGCCCAACCAGAACCGGCCGGCGGTGAGGTCGTTGGGAAGGGCGACCGAGTCTGTCTGGGTATCGGAGGCGTTGGCCGCCAGCCCCGCCACCGTTCCGGTGAAGAGCGCCCGATCGGAGACCGTCACCACCGAGTTGTCCGAGAGGAACACCGTGTACTTGAACGGCGCGCTCACCGCGGCGCTCCCGGCGTTGGTGAGCACCCGCGGCACGGCGATGGTCTGCCCAGGCACCGCCTGGGTGGGCCCGGAGATGGAGCTCACCGCCAAATCGGGCGTGGGCGGCGCCACGGTGAACTGTCTGGGGGCGAACGAGTTGTTGTTCTCGTCGAGCTCAGCCCAAAGCCCGTCGGGGTCGGCGCGGGCGAGGAGGAAATAGCTGCCCGGAGCGGTGGAGGGCGGAATCGGACCGCTGGCGCTGACCAACTGCTCGCCTCCCGGCCCCACGTCGATCGGCGTTGAGTCTCCCAGCACCGGGTCGCCCGCCTCCCAGGTGTTGTTGACCGAGAGGTAGAAACGCACGGTGGCGCCAGTGGCGGTGCGCCCGCCCACGTTCTTGAGGGTGGCGCTGGCGCGATAGGTAGCGCCCGCATAGCCGATGGAGTCGCCCGAGAGCGACGAGACCGTCAAATCTGCCGGGAGCACGAGATCGATCGCCTGATTCACCGGGAAGCTGGAGATCGCGCAGGCGCCCGAGCTGGGGGTGGTGCAAGTGAGCGCCGCGACCCCGGTGCCCGCCACTTTCTGTACCCCAACCGAGGCCGACGCCGAGCTCGGAGCGGTAGGCCCGTAGTTGAAGCGGATCTTCCCGTCGGCCTCGAAGAGGGTGATTTGAAAGCTGAACTTGGTGGTCGACCCATAGTAGACGACGTCCCGCCACTCGAAGGTCACCGCGCGATTGGGGGCGGCTCCGGTGACTTTGTAGGAGATGCAGGTCTGCCCCGCGGCGCAACGTGTGCCGGCGGTGTCATCGAGATCATCCCACCAGGCGGCGATGAACGAGGTGGGCCCGGTGGTCGACGAGCTGGGAATGCCCGCGTTGATCCATTCAGTCGGGTCGCCGGCGAACACCAGAAAGCCCAGCGCCGACACGGTGACCGAGGTGTGCATTTGGTCGTAGAATTTCACCGGGAAGGGCAACGTCACGGCCTGGCCGGAGAAGGGGTTGACGGCGCTCAGGTTGGTGCCCCCGGAGATCGGCTGCCACGCGGAGGCGACCGGCCCTTGAACCTGGTAGGTCAGTTGGGCCGATGCGGTGAAGGGCAACAGCCCCAGCACGACGGCGGCGATCGCCTGGGCCGGCACCTTCCGCCGGCGCAAGAGCCAGAGCATCGGCATCAGCAAGAGCCACCACAGCCAGCCTCCCTTGCCGGGAGCCGTAGCGCAGCCTCCCCTGGGCGGGCTTTCCACCACCTCGAGGGTGAAAGCGCCCAGCCCGGTCGCGCCTGCACCATCGCTGGCCTCGACCACGAAGTTGTACACTCCAACCACTCCGTCTTCGTCGGCCACCGCACCGGAGACGTTGCCTTGCTCATCCAGCGTCAGGCCCTTGGGGAGAGGCCCTGCGTACAGCTTGAAGCGAGGCGAGGCGGCGCCCACGGCGGCGATGGCGAAGCTCACCTCGTCGCCTGGGTGCAGGGCGGCGGGCGGGTTGACGGCGGCGAGACGGAAGCGCACGGGGAACACGCGCAAGAGGAAGTCGGCCACGTCGATACGGCCCTTGCTGTCCTCCACCTGCAAGCTGAACGAGTAGGTCCCCGCCACCAACGGCTTGCCTTGGAGGATGCCGCGCTCGTCGTCTTGGGTGACCAATTCCAGCCCGTCGGGGAGCGTCCCCGCCGCCACCGTCCACACGAGCGGTTTGGCCAGGGGGCTGCCGTCGGCGTTCTGCGCCTGCAGGTCGGAGAGGTAGTCGGAATTCACCAGGGAATCGGGCACCGCGAGGGTGCGGATGACGAGCGCGCTCGGCTCCACCACGCGAACCTTGAGCTCTTTTTGGCCGACGCTGCCCACACCGTCTTGCACCTGGAAGACGACCCGGGTCTCACCCACGGCCACGCCCGCGCGCACCGCGCCAACGAAGACTCCCTCGGCGTCCATGGTGATTCCGTTGGGGAGCGCGCCGGAAACCACGCTCCAGACGTAGGGTTTCACTCCGCCTGCTGCGCCCAGCGAGGCCTGGTAGGGAACCGTGGGGCTGTTGATGACCGGGGGCAGCGAAGCGGTGGTGATTTCCAGCTGGGTGGTGGTGGGCAGAACCCGAATGACCAACCGCGCCGCCGCCGAGGTGGCACCAGCGGTGACCACCGCGGTGAAGGCGCTGACCGATGCCGCCGTCGGTGTGCCCGACACCAGCCCGTCGTTGCTCATGGTCAGCCCCGCGGGCAACGAGCCGGTTGCCGTGTCCACCGACCAAGCGAGGGGGCCCTGCGCGCCTGCAGCCACCAGCCGGAAGCTGTAGGGCCGGTCGATGACCCCGTCGGGGAGCTGCTGAGTGGTGATGCGCAGCGACGACGGCGCCACCTGCACCGTGGAGATCGACGCCCCTCCGTTGTTCGTCTCGTCCAACTCGGCAGCGGCGTTGCCCGAGTCGACGATGGCTCCGATGTAGTAGGTGCCCGGAGGCATGGTGGGCGGCAGCTTCACCAGCTCGGTGGTGGTGCTCTCGGCGCCGACCGCCAACGTCACCGTGCCGGACTCGGAAGTGGAGCCGTTGGCGCCGACGATCGCCAGCGGAACGTCATCGGGGGTGATGATGTCGTTTGCCGAAGCGTAAAAGCGGTACGCCACCGCCTCGCCGTCGACGTTGCCGATGTTCTTGAACGTACGGAACACCGGCATCGCCTCACCCACCGCGCCGCTGGAAGGAGCCTCCACGCGCGTCACCGTGTAGTCCTGCGCAGGAGCGCGCAGGAGGACCGGCCCCAACGAGAGGCTGTTGTTGCTCTCCGAAAGCTCGGCCACCTCGCCAAAGCTGTCGAGGATGGCGAAGAGGTAGTAGTTGCCAGTAACGAAGTCCTTGTTCGTCCGGTCCTTGAGCGGGACGGTGTAGCTGAAGGTCACGGTGGTGGCACCGCCCGCCGCCACCTGCGCCACCGGCTCGTCGTGAGCGATGGTGTCGGAGAGCAGCGAGAGGTTGTTGTCGGCCGAAATCGCCACCCCGATGCGGAAGTTGTTGGCGGTGGCGCCGCCGATGTTGCGGAAGGTGACACTCAGGCGGCCCACTTGGCCGAAGTGGCCGACCCGCGTCGGTGCCCCGGTCACCGGATCGAGCACGTCCACCAGCTCGATCTCCAGATCGGCCTGCTGCATCGTCACCTGCGCCGCCGAGACGGCCACGTTGTTGGTCTCGCTCGCCTCGGTGACCGACCCGGCGGAATCCACCTGGAGCAGGTAGTAAAGCGTCCCCCCGAGCACGTTCTGCGGCACGGTGAAGGTGACGTTCTCATCGAAGGTTTGCCCGCCGGTGACTGCACGGGTGGCGCCGTAGAGGACGTAGTCAGAGGTCTCGAGGGTGTTGTTGCTCGACAACCAAATCTTGAATTCCACCGGGCCGCTGGGTGCGCTGGTGCCCTGGTTGAACCATTTGACGTTGACGGTGATGTTGCTCCCCGGCCCGGAGAGCGCCGGACCGGAGACGCTGGTCGCCACCAGGTCGACGCCCTGGGTGAAATAGTTGGCGGTGCTGCCCACGTTGTTCGACTCCGAGGCCTCGGTGACCACGTTGGTGTGGTCGGCCTGCACCAACACGTAGTACTGGCCGGGCGGAGGCAGCGGCGTGGAGGCGTTGCCCGAAGCGCTCGCAGTCGATGTCGCCGCCACGCTGACCGGAGTGGTGGCGGTGAACGCCAGCACGTCTGCGCCGTCGAGCACCCGGTCGGTCGACAGATAGGCGCGCCAGAGGAAGTTGTTCGCCGGGTTCTGCCCGAAGTTACGGAACACCGGCGAGACGGTGAAGGTGAGCGAACTTCCGCTCACCATGTTCGACAGCCCCACCGAGTCGAGAGCGAGGTCGGGCTGCACCGGCTGACCGATGGTGATGATCTGGTTGGTCGGCCAGGAGCCCTGACCGCACGTGGGCGAACAGCTCAACACCGCCGCGCCCTGAGAGCCGGTCTGATTCTCGAACCCCACTGCCGCCGCCGGAGTACCACCGGTGTGCGTGCCGTAGTGGAATTGGATGAGGCCGGAGCTGGTGAGCTTGACCTGGAAGCTCATCGATGAGCTGGACGTGACGAAGTAGCTCCAGTCGAACCACTCGATCACCAGCTCCCCCGCCGTAGGCGCGGCCCAACGTACCTGGGCTGTGGTTTTCAAGCCTTCCAGATCTTCCCACCAGGGAGCCACCACCGAGTGGAACACACCCGACGTGCTGGGGAGAGAACGATTGGAGAAACAGAAGCTCGTGCAAGCCGAGGGCGGAAGGGTGATGAAGCCGTTCGCATGAATGGTCACCGAGTTGTACGTCTGGCCGTAGAACGGAAAATTGAACGGCAGGGCGATGGTGGCGCTCCCCTCGTCCGGGTCGGAAAGGGTGACGTTGGTGCCGCCCGTCAGAGGCACGTAGGCCTGTGCCGTGGGCGAGGAAACCGTATACACCTGCGCTTGCGCGAGCCCGCCCCATACCGCCGCCGCCAGGAGGGTCGCTCCGAGGAGCTTCGTGCCGTTCATCTGTCTTCTCTCTTCTGCTTTTTCAAGAACTGGCACTTAGGGGGCACCGTCCTACCCCCAAGCACCACGAGGTCCATGAGGTGAGCGTCAGTAGCAGCTCACGTAATACGTGATGGTCAACGTGTCGCCCGGCTCGGGGACGAACATCGGCTCGAAGTTCACCGAGTTCGCTACGGAGTCGTACGTCCACACCGCCTGTCCGCGCGAGTCGACCTGCGGCATGTCGACACCGTTGATCTTCACCACGATCACCTTGCCGCCGGTCAGGTCGGGCACCGCGTTCAAGAAGAAGTTGGTGCGGAAGCCAAAGGCGGTCTTGCCCAGCTGCTCGAGCGACTTCGACCAGTCAGGGGTGCAGATGCTCTCCTTCACTCCGTTGGTCTGGGTGACCATCGAGGCGTAGCGGCCGTCGTCGGCGTAGGCGTTGCAGCCCGAGGGTGCCGAAGTGAAGAAGCCGGCGATCGCATTGACGGTGAACATGTTCGCCCGCTTGATGCCCTTGATGTTCAAGAACTGGTTCAAGTAGTAGGTCACCGGCTGCGGCGACTGCTCGAGCTCGTCGGTGATGCAGACGATGGCGAGGGCGGCGTCGTTGCGCAAAAACCCGGCATTGTCCGCGGTGATGAGCGGCGCGCTGAGCGCCTTGAGCGCCGGCTCGAAGCACATCTCGCTGGCGCTCCCGTTGATGCCCAAGTTCACCTTGGCCTTGAACTTGTTCTGCACGTCCGGGGTGGTGGGAGAGAGAATCTTCTCTGGATGCGACGCCCCGGTCATCAGCTTGCCGGCGTTGGTGTAGTTGTCGGTGGCGATGACCCCGATGTGGTAGTCGACGTTGGCCGACACGGCGAACTGAATGAAGGAGGCGAAGTTGTTCGCCAGCGCCTGCTGCTCGTCGCTCATCGAGCACGAGTTGTCGATGGTCAAGAGGATGTCCGCCTTCGGCTTGGCGTCCTGGGTGAAGACGTCGGTGTTGAGGCCGATGGTGTCGCCCTTGCCCTGCAAGGTCACGATGTAGGTGACGTTCTGCCCCGCCTGCACGGCGTTGATCGCGATTGCTCCCGAGTCGGAGCCCAAATCGATGGGGGCGTACTTGGCGGTGAAGGTGGTGGGCGTGGCGCCCGGGTTCACCGTCAGCCCGCCGGTGGGAATGGCCGGGGTGGAGACGAGCATGAACTCGGGGCAAGGCAGCGCGCTGGCGCAGTTGGGCCCGCCCGCCGGCTGCCCCGCCGCCGCCTGCATGGCAAAGCTGTTGATGGTCACCGGGCTGGTGCAGGTGTTGTAGATGCTGAAGGTCTTGGTGAGCGAGTTGCAGCCGCGCTGAACGGTGCCGAAGTCGAGGTCATTGGGGGCGATGGTGAGGCACCCGTTGGCGATCGCCGAGGTGAGCGACACCAGCTTCTGCGGCTGGGTCGGCGAGGACATGAAGAACTCCACCTGCCCGGTGGCGTTGGTGATGGCCGCAGGCACCTGCCCTTGCGGCCAGGCGCGCACGGTCACCACCATCGACTCCTGCGGCTGCAGCTCACGCGAGGCCACGGTGCCCGCGGGCAACGAGTAGACGGGGTCGGTCCCCGCAGCGACGTCCAGGTTCGAGAGCAGGCAGGTTTCGCCCGCGTTCTGCCCCAGGTTCTTGATGGTGAAGGTGAGGTCGCGGTAGCTGGGCGGGGTCACCAACCCGAAGTTGAGCGCGGTGGGAGAGACCGAGTAGTTGCAGGGCGGCAGGAGCACCGCGTCGGCGGTGACGGTGATCTTCACTGCGGCCTCGTCGGGGTCATTGGAGTAGATGGTCACCTCCCACTGCTTGGAGATGCCCGCCTGGGTGGCGTTGCTCGGAGTCACTTTCACCACCAGGTCGACCAGGTTCTTACCCGCCGAGGCCTCCAGCCCCAGGCTGGGGTTGTAGGAGTTGGCGCCGCTGACCGGCAGGGGGAGGATTTCAATCTCGCTCGGCGCTGAGTCGCTGTTGAGGGGGACGATGTCCCAGTAGTTGCCGCCCGCTCCGTTGGGCAAGAGCTTCAAATTCGCGTTGGGGTCGGGGATGGCCGGCCGGGTGCCCACGTTCATCACCGTCAGCTTGCGCGTCTGGAAGGAGCTCGCACCGCTGAAGTAGGCCACCTTGCCGAAGTTCAACGTCGGCGAAGGAACGACGTTGATGTCCGGACCGCCGCCGAAGCCTTTGAGCCCCACCGCCCCGGTCGCCTGCCGGGCCAAGGTGGTGCTGAAGGTGAGCTGCGAGGTCCGGGGGCCGAGCACGGTGGGCTTGAACGAGAGCACCAGCTTGGCCGTGCCGCCTCGGCCTGCCACGGTGAGGGTGGTCGGATCCGCTCCGGTGGCCACGACCACCTTGAACTCCGCGGGGGCGAGAGTCTTGATCTGGCTCAGCTGCACATCCAAAAGCCCGGCGTTGGTGAAGGTCAGCTCCTGGGTGATTTCGATGCCCGGAGTGACGTAGCCGAAGTCCACCGGGTTGGGAGCCCAGGTGAGCACGCTGTCGACGCCCACACCCTTCACGGTGATGGCGAGCTCGGGGCACTGCTCCGCAGCACGGGCCTTGAAGAAGGCCAGGTACGAGCGGGACTCGGTGGGAGAAAAGCCGATCACCACCTTCTTCTCCGTGTTGGGGGCGATGCTCACGGTGCCCTTGGCCGACTCGGGCTCGAAGGCGAACGAGAGCGCATCGCCGCCGTAAATCTCCCCCACGGAGGCGGTCGCGGGCAGCTGGGTGGGGTTCTTGAGAGGAAACTCCTGCTTCAAGGTGTCGCCCTTGGCCACGCTGCCGAAGTCGATGACCTTGGGCAACTCGCACACGCCGCTGACCGCCTTGCCCTTCAGGGTGATGATGGCAGTGTCCTTGCCCGCTTCGGCGTTGGCCGCGCGCAGCACGAGGGTCACCGAGTGGTCGACGATCTTCTCGACGTCGTTCTGCGGCGCGCGGAAGGTCATCTCGAACTCGACCACCTCGGCAGGGCCGACCGGCGAGGGAGAGAATTGAATGTCGAAAACCGGCGCCGGCTCGACGACGCCGCCGCTGATGGCCACCGCGTCGCCCGCCTCTTTCTCCAGCCGCTCGAGGTCGAGAGCGCCCAACCCGCCGTTGGTCACGCGCAGCTTGAGCTTTTGCTCCTGGCCCATGAACACCGAGCCGAAGTCGTAGATGGCGTCGCGATCGGTCTTGGCCACCCCGTCGACCTCGTAGATGACCCCCAAGTCGCCGTTTCGCGTTTGGATGTCCGAATCGGGCCGGCAACGGCAACCGGAAACCACCAGGGCAAAAGCCACAGCAACGCCAGCGATTCGCGTGAAGCTCATGTTCGTCTCCGCTCCCCTCGGCCAGCGGGGAGGCTGGGTAAAAGGCCGTGGATGGTGCCGATTTCGCACTTGGAGGTCAAGGGGCCCACCTCGCCCTACCCCGCCCGCCAGTTCTATACCTAGGCAGATTGTCGTAGGGCGAGCGCGTCCAGTTGCCTACCCTGGCGCACATCCAGCAGTTTCAGTGGGTTGGCTAAAGGACCTAGCGACGGCGGCGAAGGGCGAGCGCCAGTGCGGCCAGAGCCCACAGGGAGGCAAGCTCCGGTGGCCCTCCCGTACAACCACAACCGCCCTTGGGTGGCGCTCCACCGACAACCTCGGTCGTGAACGGCGCGAGCGCGCGGGAGCCGTCCACCGATGTGGCGAGCACGGTGAAGTTGTAGACGCCCAGCTGCGCCTCCTCGGCCACCGTGCCCCCGACGACGCCTTCGCTGCTCAAGGAGAGCCCCAACGGCAGGCGGCCCGAGTACAGGCCAAAGCTGGCCTGGGCACCGGCCAAGGAAAGTGCCGCCGAGACCTCCTGACCACGGTAAAGCTGTTCCGGCACCGTCCCCGTCACCTGGGCGGAGTTGGAGTAGACGACCAGCACGAAGTCGGCCACGTCGCTGCGGCCCTTGCCGTCGCTGACTTGTAGGGTGAAGGGGAAGTTCCCGGCCCGGGTAGGCACACCGCGAATCAAGAGCACTTCGTCGGTGGGCTCGAGCAAAAGACCTTGCGGGAGCCCCCCGCCCACCACCGCCCATTCGATGGGCTGACTCACCGGACTGGAATCGGCGTTCTGGGCGGCGACGTCGATGAGGTACTCCGAGCCGACGTTGCCCGGCGGCAGCACCAGGGTTTTGATGAGGAACGAGCTCGCGTCGACGACGGCCAGGGTGTAGGCGCGCACCTCGCTGTTTCCCGCCCGGTCGCGGACCCTGAGGGAAAAATCAGCGGTGGTGCCAATGACATCGCTGGGCACCCCGGAGAGAGCCCCCGATTCGGAAAGAACGAGCCCGGTGGGCAGCCGCCCCGACTCCAGCGACCAGGTGTAGGGGCCGATCCCTCCCTGCGCTGAGAGGAAGTGCTCGTACGCGACCAGGCGCACCGCCGGCGGGAGCTGGCGAGTGGTGATGGTGAGCGAGGCGGTGAGCGGAACCACCCGCAAGACCAGACGCGCCTCGACCGACTTTTGCCCCGAGGTGACCACCACCGAAAAGACGGCGGTGGTGGAGGCGGAGGGGGTGCCGTGCAGGAGGCCGCTCGCGTCGAGGGTCAACCCCGCGGGGAGGTCTCCGGCGTTGGGCTTGAGGGCGAACGAATAGGTGCCGTCACCGCCCGCTGCCGCGAGCCGATAGTCGTAGGGCAACCCCAGCACCGCGTCCGGCAGCGAGGGGTTGGTCACCCGAAGCGCTTGCGCGACGACCTCCACCGTCTGCGAGGCCAGAGCGTTGTTGGCCTCGGAGATTTCCAGCACGGCCCCGCTGCCCCCCGGCTCAGCGGGGTCGACCAAGACACCGAGGTAGTAGGTGGCAAACGGCGTCCCCGAAGGGACTCGGACGACATCGGTGGCCGAATCCTGCTCCCCCACCCCGAGCGTCACCGTGCCCCCGGTCGATTCGCCAGCGGCGGTGACGACGTGGAGCGGCACGTCGTCGAGGGTGATGATCGAATTGGCCGAAAGAAAGTACCGGTACGCTGCCGGGCCCGCGTCGCGGTTGCCGGAGTTGCGCACCGTGCGGCTGACCACCATCAGCTCCCCCGCGCCCACCCTGGAGGGGCCGGCGAGCGCGGTGGCGATGAGGTCGGGCGCCGGTCCACGAACCTTGGTGGGGCTCGAGCGGTTGATGTTGTTGAAGGTCGACGTCTCCGAGAGCCCCACCGCGGTGGCCGCGGCGAAGAAGGAGAAGTCGCCCGGTACCAGGCTGGCCCCGCCCGCGGTCGTGCTGGGCACCGGCGCGGTGAGGCTGACCACCATCGTCGCCCCTGGCCCGAGGGTGAGGTTTCGTACGTCACCGATGAACGGATCGTTGAACGCGTTCAGCGTCTCGTTTTCCGAGAGGTAGAAGGCCACCTCGAAGTTGGTGGCGGTGGCGCCGCCCACGTTGGCGACGGTGACGTCGAGGCGAACGTTCTCGCCGAAGAACGCAGCCTCGGCGGGGCCGTGGGGCGGGGTGGGGTCGAGCACCAGCACCGGATCGACCGAGAGATCGGCCTGACGGGCGTTGAAGGTGGTCGGACTGGCGACGACGTTGTTCCCCTCGGCCGCCTCGAAAATGGCGCCCGCCGACGGCCCGTCATCGAGCTGCAAAAGGAAGTAGTAGTTCCCGGTGGGGACGGAGCCGGGCAGGTTGTAGGAGACGTCGGTGTCGACCGTCTGCCCACCGGTGAGGGTCATCGATCCCTGGTGCACCAGATAGTCCGTGGCGCTCCAGAGCACGTCGCTCGAGAGCCAAACCTTGTAGTCCAC
>JBMORE010000054.1:49362-104220 GCA_049322255.1 Myxococcota bacterium
GGGTCCTCGATGCCCGCGCTGGCGGAGAGCAGCTGGCCGGCGCCGGTGAGCGGACCGTAGTAGAGCTCGATCAAGCCGTTCTCCCACAGCCGCACCTGAAAAGTGAGGGAGTAGAACGAGGTCGCGTGGAAGTGGTTCCACTCGCTCCACTCGATGGCGATGCCCGCGCCGTCGGGCCCGGTGAGCGCCTCGGAGCGCAGGCGGCTCAAAGGGTTGGTGCCGGCGAGGTCGTCCCACAGCGGGGCGATCACCGCCTGAGGAGTGCCCGCGTAGGGAATGGGGCGATTGAGCGACAGCACACTGGTGTACGGCTCGAAGTGAATCAGCCCGTCGGAGGAGACGGTCACCTGGGTGTATGCCCGGTTGAAGTACGGGAAAGTGAATCCCAGCGGAAGGGTGACGCGCCCCTGATCGACGGGGTTGCTCCCTGTGAAGACGGGCTGGAGTGCGAGCGTCGTCGGCGCGCTCAACGCTGGATAGGTCACGTTGTTGGTGGTGGTGGCGAGGTACGTCTGGGCAGACCCCCACCCTGCGCTCAAGAGCACGGTCGCCAGAGCGATTCGCTGCAAGGACATCGAAACCGTTCCTTTCGAAGGCCGGCGCCACGAAAGCTTATATGCCAAACTCCACCGATAGACATGACCGCGTGGCTCGCCGCTGCAGTCCTTTTCGCCGCTCCTGCCCGTGGGAAGGCGCACGACACGCTGCACCAGCAGTGCCTCCTCTACGCCGCCGATCCCAAGAACCCCTGGGCGCTCGCGCACGGCATCACCGCGCTGGGGCCGAAGTTCGCCGCCGCCGATGGTCGAGTCGCCTCCCAGGTCATCGTGGGCGACTTCTTGAAAAAGGGCGGCCCCCCCGAGGGCAACCCCTACTCCTTCGATCGCTACGCACCCGACCGCACTCCCATCGAGCCCCACTCCAACCTGCAGGTGAAGACGCTGGTGCTCGCGGGAGTGCCGCTCACCACGTCGTTCCCGGCGCCGTTCGGCAAGGTGACGCTGCAAGAGCTTCTGCGCGGAGTGGAGCGCGGCTTTCGCCACGTGCCACAGAACGAGGCCTACTGGCGGGAGGTGGCGTGGACGTTGGACCTGCTCTCGGCCACGCGGACGCCGGCGAAGGCCTCCTTCCAACACGGCGGCGGCGAAGCGGTCGACTTCCAAAGGGTGATGGACGATGCGCTGACCTATTTGGAGTCGGCGCAACAGGAGATCGCCGAGGGCATGGACAAGGGCCTGGCGCGCGTGGACAAGCGAAAGCAAGGCATCTACGCCCACACCTGCGGCGGGTTGCACTTGTTCCAGGCGGTGGCGAGCTGGGCGCGCTTTGCCGAAGTGAAGAAGAAGTGGGGCAAGCGCCTCGACCGGCAAATCGACGTGCTGTTCTACCGGCTCGACTCCGAGGCCAAGCAGTACGAAGAGGCGCTGCAGAAGGCGCCGCAATACAAGCTGCAGCTGCTCACCCAGATGGTGAAGTTCTACGGCCACTTCCTCGAGACCACCGGGCGGCTCAAGGTGGAGAACCGCTTCGTTCCGAGCAAGGCTCAGCGCCAACAGATCGCCAAGGCCAAGGCGCTCCTCGATTGGGCGGTGCGCGAACTGGAGGCGCAGAAGGCGTTCGCCTCGATGGAACAGCTCAAGGCCTCCCAACCGCAGATCTACCTCGATCTCATCGGCGACGCCTGTCATGCCGCACACGGCCTTGCCTATTGGAAGTGAATGGAGCGCCTCTGTATCATGACACCCAAGAAGGAAGTCGTATGAGTCATCGAGCAGTCGCGGCGGTCGTCACCACGGTCGCCGCCGGCATCGCGTTTGCGGATCCACCTTGTGCCGCACCCCCGCTGCCTGAAAAAGCTGTGCAAGACATCATCGAGAAGGAACGCCGGACCCGGACTGACCTCCCGTCGGCGTTCAAGAAGGCCAGCTGGACGGTGACACGACGTGGCTGTCACTACACCGCCATCGAGTCCATGCTCCCTCCGACACCCGAGGCGAGCCACATCTTCACGCTGAACCAACACGGAGCAATCGTCGATGTGATCATCGGCAACTCCCCAGAAAGCCCGCTTCGGTGCCCCGACAAAGTGCTCACCGAGCTCCAGCTTGCGCAAGTCGTGAAGAGCGAGCGTGCCAAACGCCCCGGTCTCCATGCCCCCTTCCCGAAGTCCAAGACCAGAGTCGTCCGCCAGCGCTGCCTCTTCCTCTATTTCGAGTATGCGCTGCCGGAACGTCGAGGCGACTACCAGGTCTTCACCATCGATCCTCTGGGTGAGTTGATCGACGCCTCCAGAAGCCAACCCTACTGATGAGGAGCTTCGTTCCCCTGAAGCGCCACTCCTGGACGCACTTCATCGCGTGTGCCTTGTCCGTTTCCGCGACGGCGAAGATGCCAAACCGTCTGCGTGAGTCTTTGTCTGAGTCAGCTCTCGCTGCTCTGAAGGCCGCGGCAGAGCACGACCCGCAGAAAGCGATTGTGCTGGCGCGCCGCTACCGGCAGGGCGACGGAGTCGACAAAAATCTGGCTACCGCCGAGTCGTGGGCGAAGAAAACCCTGACACTTCCGGCCGGGCAGCTGGAGCCGGCGCGGGTTTATCTCGACCGTGGCGATCGTTCCGAAGGACTTCGCTGGATGACGTCCGCCGCCGAGGCCGGTAACGCCGAAGCCGCCTACGAGCTCGGCAGCTGGCTCCTCAATGGCACCTTCGGAGTCAAAGACGTGGTGGCCGCGGTGCGATGGTTCGAAAAATCCGGCGACCTCGGCCGGCCACAGAGCTACTACGACCTGGCTACGATCTACCGACTCGGGATTTCGGCCCCGATGTCAAAGGAGGCAGCGGCGCGCCCAAAGACGAGCAAGCGGCGGCGCGACTGTTTCACCAGGCCGCCGAGCGGGGGCTCGTCCGCGGCGCGGTAAGCCTTGTCTTCCTCTATCGAGATGGCCGCGGAGTTCCAAAGAATCTTGTCGAAGCTTACAAGTGGTGCCTCGTGGCAAAACCCGCCTGGTGGTTCAAAGAGGGTGATGACAGGGCGATCGAGAAAGCGCTGACACCCGAGCATCGCGCTGAGGCAGAACGGCGGGCGAAAGAATTCTCGTCGCGCCATCCACTTCAAATCGCGCGTTGAACGAGCGCACACGGGCTCGCCTATTCAGTAGAGTCGGCCCCCATGCGAACCGCTCGAATCGTTGTGTGGGTTGGCGCCTTCGCCGCCGTCGTCGTGCTCGGTACTGCTTGCGCGAAGGAAGGCTGTCTTGCCGGCGAGCCCGGGTGCCACGTCAGCCCTCCCTGCCAGAAGGTTTCCTTCCAGTGCGCCAGCCCCGGTGCCCTCTCGGTGAAGGTCATCGATAATGCCTCTGAACGTCCTGGCGGCTCCAACGCCCTGGGCGCCAAAGGCGACGTGTTGCTTTCCAACGGCACCGCGGTGGCCGTCATCTCGGCGCTAGGTAATCAGAATTACCTCGATCCCAACGGCGGGTCGCTGCTCGACCTCTCCGTCGCCGGAAACGGCAACGATGGAATCAACCAGGTGTTGCAGGTGGTGGGCATCCTCCCGCGCGATGCGGCGCACTTCACCGAGCTGGAGATCATCGACGAGCGGCCCCAGCGGGTGGCGGTGCAGGTGAAAGGCACCCTCGATGGCAACCCGAATCACCCGGTGTACACCCTCTACGAGATGCGCCCGTGCGATCCCGGCGTGCGCATCCGCACCGAGCTGGTCAACGCCTCCACCGACCCGCAAGCCTGGGCGCTGATGGACGGCTGGTACTGGAGCAAGCGCGAGCCGATTCCCTTCACTCCCCACGCGGGCGAGGGCTACACACACCCCTCCTTCAACCTCCTCACCATCGACGGGGTGTTCCACACCTTCCCGTTCCTGGCGGCCACCATCCACTCCCCGCCCTACTCCAGCTATTCGGAGGTGAGCTGCACCGAAAAGAGCATCTCCGGGTTCAACAGCGACGTCGTCTCCGCGGTGGGGCTGCCCAAGCAGGTGGTTCGGCCGCGCGACTATCTGGTCTATGAGCGCTTCATCGGCGTGGCGGACAAGGGCGACGCCGAAGCGGGAGCACAGATCGCCCACGAGGTGCGCCGGCAGGTGCTGGGGGAAACGTACGTTTCCCTCCAAGGCAAGGTCGAGCGCCCCGGCGCTGCCACCTTGGGCGAGCGCGACGTGAGCATCCTCTTCAGCGAAGGAACGCTCGCAGACCCCCGGGAGGCCCGCATCCCCTGGACTCAAGTGGCTCCCGCCGCCGACGGCTCCTTCACCGCGCGGGTGCCGGCCGGGAAGCGCTACGTCCTCGAGGCGCACTCCTTCGGGAAGAAGGCGGTGGAAAAGGACCTCGAGGTGGGTTCGGAGAGCGTCGACGTCGGCGTGCTCACCCTCCCCTCCACCGCTGAGGTGAGTCTGATCGTCCTCGACGTGCAGACGGCGCAGGGCATCGACGCCGAAATCTTCGTCGTCCCCGCCGACGAGGCGACGAAAGAGAACACCAGCGGCTCCTTCCACGGAGAGCTGGGCAGCTGCTCCCCCTGGCTGGGGCCTCCGCCCGGCGCGTCCCCGGCCTGCAACCGCGTGCTGGTGCGCAACGGCCGAACGACCGCCGAAATCCCCGCAGGCCGGTACCACCTCTACGCCTTCCACGGGCCGTTCTGGACTTTGGCGCGGGAGACGATCGATCTCACGCCGACCGCGCACACAGTGCTCTTTTCCTTGCGCCGGCTGCCGCTGCGCCCTTTGGGTACGGTCTCCGCCGACTTGCACGTGCACGGCTCGGCGAGCTTCGACAGCCAGATCCCCGACTATGACCGGGTGCTCTCCTTCTCCGCCGCCGATTTGGAGGTCATCGTCGCCACCGATCACGACGTGGTCTACGACTATGCCCAGATCGTCCGCCAGCTCGGCCTCCAAGACCGCATGAGCACCGTGGTCGGCCTGGAGAGCACCGGCCACATCCCGTGGATGCGGGTGCCGGGCAACTCCTTCCCGCTGGTGATCGGCCACTACAACTTCTGGCCGCTGGTCTACGACCCCGCCAAGCCGCGCAACGGAGGCCCCCTCGACGAGCTCATCGAGCCGGGCGAGCTGTTCGACCGCGTCGCTCCTCTCTTCACCGGGGTGTCGCTCATCGAGCTCAACCACCCGTGGGCCGATGCCGAGTTCGGGCGCGACCTGGGCTTTCCCCGCGCGCTGGGCCTCAACCTCCTGGAAGATCTCCCCAGCGGCGACGACGGCACCCGCGGCGGCATGTACGTGCGTTCGCCCAAGGGCGGCATGAAGAACAACGACCACCACGCCCAGGAAGTGATGAACGGCTCGCAGAACGACCTCTTCCTGCCCTACCGCGCCTTCTGGTGGTACACGCTCAACCAAGGCCAGCTGCGCACCGGCACCGCGAACAGCGACTCGCACGGGCTCACCGACAACACCGTGGGCATGCCGCGCAACGTCGTCTGGGCCGACACTCAGTCCGGCCCCAGCTTCGACGTCGACCGCTTCAACACCGCAGTGCGTGGAGGCGAAGTCTTGGGCACCAACGGGCCGATCATCGAAGCCACCCTCACCGACGAGGAGAGCAACGCCCGCCGCCCCTCGCTGGCGGTCTTTCGACCCAAACCAGGCGGCGCGGTGCGGGTGCGGGTCAGCGCGGCGCCCTGGGTGCCGATCGAGGAGATTCGCTTCGTGGTGAACGGCAAAGTGGCGAAGACCCTCGACGCCTCCGCGCTCAGCCATCCGGCCGATCCGTTTGGGGTCACCGGGCTTTCGCGCTTGGACGCTGAGGTGCCGCTGAGCGAGCTTCTTCCCACCAGCGGCGACGCGTGGATATCGATCGAAGCCGGAAGCCGCTTGCCGCTGTACGGCGATTTAGGCGGCCCTGACGACCGGCCCGACGGCGTTCCCGACACCACCGACAACAACGGCGACCGGGTGGTGGACCAGGCCGACGTCGGCGAAGGCCGCTCCACCGGGCCGTTGGCCAATCCTCCCGTCCCCACCGACGAGACGAACCCCGTGTACCACTTCGCCCAGCTCACCGGCGGCTACCCGCTGGCGTTCACCAACCCCTTCGTGCTCGACCTCGACGGCAACGGCCGCTTCGACGCCCCGAAGAGCCAAGGAGGCAAGTGATGAGGCCCGCTGCGCTGCTCTTGCTCCTGTCGCTCCCCGCGTTCGCTGCCGAGGTACCACCGACCCAGGCTGTTGCACCTGTCGATGGCACCGCTGCGCCCAAGCTCGCTGAGCCCCCTAGCTCGAACCTCCTCGCCCCGGCCCTTCGGCTGAGCGTCGGACACTGCGCGGCGGAGCGCTTGCGCGGTCTCTTCGAGGGGCCGGTGGCCTTCGGCTACTACGAAGCCGATGTCGCCACCGGGCGCCGGGCGTGCCCGCGTACCGAAATCGGCCTGGGTGCGAAGGCAGGCGCGGTCATCGACACCCCCGACTTTTACGGAGGCATCGCCGCCGACGCACTCCTCTTCGGCAGCTACGCCCTCGATGACACCCGCGAGCTGTTCGCCACCCTCGAGCTTCTCCACTACCAGTTCGTGCAGAACGCCACCCTCAAGGGCACCAGCCTCGGCCTGGGGCAGCTCACTGCGGGCATGTCGTTCTACGGCTACCAGTCGGGCGCCTTCCGGGGCTCGACCAGCGCACGGCTGATGCTGCCAACTTCCACACTGGGCAACGCGCGCATCGTGGGCGCAGAGCTGGGGCACGCGCTGAGCTGGCGCGGGCTGTCGAAACTCGAGGTGCACGGATATTTGGGGCTCGATTTCTCCGCCGCCCTCTCTGCCGGCCCCGCGCTGCCACGGCTGGGGGGACTCGCCAACGTCGGCGTGCAGTATTCGCCGCTGCCCTGGCTCGGCCTGGTGCTTGACGTCAACACGCACATAGGAGGGGCGACGGACTACCTGGCTCCGGCCCTGGCGCTTCGAGTGGGCACGAGAAGCTTCGGTGCCGAGCTGGGCGCCACGCTTCCGCTTCTGGGCAACGACCGCCACGACGCGGTCGGCGGAATCCGCTTGGCTTATCGTCTGTAGCTTTCAAACCGGCGTTGAATGTCCGCTGGACTATCGCGTCAGAGCGACGCTTTCGCCAGGATGGAGGGAACCAAAACGAGATTCATTGTTGCGCGCTTCTCGCGTTAGCGGGCCTCGATTCGCGCGCCGATGGATTTGATCAGATCGTCGCCTACGTTGCCCAGTCTCCCCGGCGAACTCATCAGCTACTGCATTGGCGACATGAATTTCACCCCTTGCTTTGACCTTCCGGCGTTGGTGACGAGCAAACGCGCTTCGGTTTCCCCGGCGACCGATTGGATGAAGCGATTTGGAACGAAATACGACCGGCTGAGCGTTTCACCGAAGACGACGATGGTGACGTTAGATGGGAGCAGCACCACAGGTGCCGAGTGGACTGGCACACAGCTCCCAAATGACTATGTGCTCATCACTGGAGCTTCGGCCGGAGCGAGCGGCATTTTTCCTCCGGACCTGATGGCGGTACGTCCAAGAGAGGCGAAGCTGAAGTAGAACCGGCACCTGCGTTTGGAGACCACAACGCCGTCGGCGGGGTGCGGTTGTTGTATCGCCTGTAGAGTATGGGGCAGCACCTGGGCGAAGTCCGCGTGCGCATTACCCTGTAATGCCCTGGCCGGAGGCCGCGAGCGCTGCAATATGGAAAGTATCGCAAGTCGCCGCACCACCGTCGTGCTGTGCCCTGAGGACGAGCGAGCGTTGAGAGAGGCGAGCAAACGAGAGGGCCTCTCGCAGTCTGAGCTCATCCGCAAGGGCGTTCGGGCTGTCACGGCGCCCTATCGCCGCCGTGCCCGCGGTTGGGTGGCTGACGCTCTCTGCCAAGGAGCACCGGAGATCATCAACGAGCAGTTCGGCGACATCGATGGTTGAGCGAGGGCTCGTCCTCGACACCGGCGGTTGGCTCCTCGGCGGCGCGCGCTCGAGCTGGCGGTGCCACTTGCCACGCGGGCCTGACCCAAGCGGCGGCTCAATCCCAACTCAGCGCTTTCTCGTCGCGCGCTCCCGCCAGCCGGCACTACCCGGCGTCTCTTTTGAGGTGTTTTGTTCTAGACTCGTCATCATATGCAAAAAGAACCCTATCATCACGCCTCTTCAGCAAGACCCCTCAAAAAGCCCCCGCCGCTTGCCCCGCCCGGGCTCGCTGTGCCATTGCTCACCGGCGGGAGCTGAGGCGAGCACGCCTTCGATGGCCCGACCCTTCGGGGTAGACGAGGCTGCGCAAGGTACCGCGCGTCCCAATCAGCCATCCTTTTTCGGGTCTGTACGCCACGCTTCACCACTGTGTCGGCCTTGAGGAGGTTCAGCGCCATGTGGCGCAGCATCGCCATGTTCTCCGGTGCATTGTCCTCGCGCACCCGGCTGTGGTTCTCGTCGAAAGCGACGTCCAGCACCCAATGCAGGTCGTTCCCTACCGTCCAGTGCTTGCGCACCACCTCCGCGAACTTCGCCGCGTCGTCCGCAGGCAAGCTGGTGATGATACAGCGCACCTCGGTCGAGGTCTCCTCTCCGATGGTCCGGTGTCACGCGACCATCCCCATGCTCGTCAGCGACTGCAACCCGGCCACCCCTCAATAACCTCAGCGGGTGCAGGCGGGCTGGGCGCCGCCGGCGCAGCCGTACACCAGCGTGTCCAGCGCGCACACTGCCTCGGCAGCGACGCCCTGACTGAACAGGTCGGCCACCACCGGCAACGCCAGCTGGGCGTTGGAGCGGGTCTGACCCGCGGGCACCCTGGTGGAAAAGAGGGTACGGCACACCGCGGCGGTGGCGTCGACCGCCTCTTCGTCTCGGCGCAGCGCCTCGGCGAAGGTGCGCACCAGGTGGAGCACCGTCCCTCGCGGATCGGTCTGCCGCAGCCCTTGCACGGTGGAGACGATTCGGGTGAGGCCGAACTCGGGCAGCTTCGCCTCCAGGCCGAGCCGGTAGCCCATGCGCACCAGGTCGCCGTTGGGGTCTTGCACCTCGTAGCAGTGCAATACCTTCTTCAGCGGCCGCAGCACGTTGGGGTGCCGGTTGGGGTCGAGGAGAATTTTCAGGTCGGCAATCGCCGCCCACGCGTCCGGCTGCACCTCGGGCGGGAGCGCGTTCACCGGCAAATCGTCGAGCTCGGAAGGGTTCTCCATACCCAAGGTGGTGCTGATCACCACCCGCACCAGCGCCACCATCCCGTTCTCGCCGCCGTACTGGGCTCCGTCGTTGGTGAGAAAGGGCTGGAGCGCGGGGTTGTCGATGAGGGTCTGGAGGTGATCGACCGCCGTCGCCCCTTCGGGAGTGATGGCGAAGGCCGCCAGCGCCTCCAGAAGCTCGAGCCCGTCGGAGAGCTGGCACACCGCGTTCTGCTGGCACATGTTGGCCACCACGGTGGCCACCTCGAAGTGCGGTGTCGAGCTCGCCGGCGGCCGCCCGAGGATGTAGCTCATCACCCCGGAGATTTGCGGATCGGCGAGGGTGAGCGCCTCCACGCTCTTGCCTTCGTGCACCATCAAGTCCATCGCGCGGCGCATCTCGCACAAGGGGTGGGCAAAGCGCGGGTCGGGCGCTTCGCTGGCGCAAACCTCTCCGGCACCCGCCCCGCCCTCGGGAGGAAGGCGGGCGAAGGTGGCCAGGGTGCCGAAGATGCCCCGAAGCGCGAAGTTGATCGGCGGCGGCTCACCCGGGCGATCGGCGACGAGCAGATGTTCTTTCACCACCCGCCGCAGCCCTTCGGTCTGTCCCGAGCTGATCGCTTTCAAAAACAGCGGCATCAAGGTCTCGATGGAGCTGCACTGCGCGAGCGTTTCCTGTTCCGGTGGGCGAGGAGCTTGCAGCTGGTCGGCCCCGCAGGCGGCGGCGATCACCAGCGCTCCCGCGCACAGCCCGCCTCTCCCTTTGGGGGAGGGTTGGGGTGAGGGGCGCAATTTCATCTCCCCCTCACCCTGACCCTCCCCCAGAGGGAGAGGGGGGCTGTGGAATCCCCGCCTCGAAAAGAATCTGTTCGGTGTGCTGCCCCAAGGCCGGCGGCGGTCGGGTAGGCAGCGGACCGAAGTGGAACGGCGTCCGCAGGTGGGTGACCTCGCGCCCGCGTTGCTCGTCTTTCGCCGGGACGAACATCTCCCGCGCGTGCAGCTGCCTGTCTTCGAGCACTTCATCGGCGTCGTTGACCGGCTCCACGCAGGCGTCGACGTCGGCGAAGCATTTCAGCCAATGTGCTCGGGGCTGGGTGGCGAACCGTCGCGTCAGCTCGGCCTTGGCTTCTTCGGCGCCGCCTCCTTCGAGGTCGTAGGCTTTCTCGACCAGCTCAGGACAGCCCAGCACAGCGCACACATGGGAGAAGAACTTGGGCTCGAGCGCACCGACCGCCAGCTCTTTGCCGTCTTGGCAGCGGTAGAGGTTGTAGCAGGCGTACCCGCCGTTGAGAGAGTCGCGACCGCGCCGTGGCGCCTTGGCTTCCTTCCCCGCCGCCAGGTACGCCCCCAGGTGCATGTGCCAAAAGGCCATCGCTCCTTCGGTCATCGCCACGTCGACCAGGCGCCCTTTGCCGGTGCGCGCGCGCTCGTACAGCGCCGCGAAGATGCCCACCAAGGCGAACAGGCTCCCTCCCCCGATGTCACCCAGCTGGGCCCCTGGCATCGCGGCCGTCTCGAGCGTTCCGCCATAGCCGAGCACGCCCGCGCGGGCGACGTAGTTCAAGTCGTGGCCCGCCTTCAGCCGGTCGGGGCCGGTCTGCCCGTAACCAGAGAGCGCGCAGTACACCAACCGCGGGTTCTCCGATGCGAGCACCGCGTAGCCCACTCCCAGCCTGTCCATCACCCCGGGGCGGAAGCTCTCCACCAGGACGTCGTAACTTCTCACCAGCCGGCGAAGGGTCGCTTTTCCCGAGGGCGACTTGAGATCGAGCGCGATGGAGCGCTTGTTGCGGTTGAGCGCATGGAAGAGCGCGCTCTCCTCCCCCACCATCGGCGGCATGTGGCGGAGGTAGTCGCCCCCGTCGGGGTCCTCCAACTTGTCCACGGTGGCGCCCAAGTCGGCGAGCACCAAGGTGGCGTACGGACCGGGCAAAAGCCGCGACAGGTCGAGCACCTTCAGCCCGGCCAGGGGCAGTGCGCCGTCGGCCATCGTCTTTTCCGCTCTCGACCTGCCTAGCTGATCAGCTTGCCCAGCTTCATCGCCAAGCCCATGTCCATCGGCTTGAACTTGAGCTTGCCCTGCATCGCCGCCATCTGTGCGTTGAGCTGCTTCTGGCGAATCTTCACGAAGTCGTCGCCGCTCACGGTGATGGTCATCTTCGCCGTCCCCTGCGTCCCACTGGCCACCCAGTCGGAGGCTTTGGTCAGATCGAGCGTCCAGGTGCCGCCCTGGTCGCCGGTGATGTTGAAGTGAATGACCGCGTTGATCTCTTTGGCCAGGTCGGGCTTGTTGGACAAAAGGTTGGGGATTTCAGTCTCTAAAATGTCTTTGGCGGTCATGCGGGCGGACCCTAGCCACCACCCTTTGGGTGCGTCAAGCCGAGTGCGCGCTGAAGCGAACGTCGCACCAGCTCGAGCAAATCGTTGAGCTCGAAGGGCTTGGCCAAATAACCCACCGCCCCCAGCTCCTTGGCCTTGGCGGCGACGTTGCGGTCGGCGGAGAGGATGACGATGGGTATCGCCTGCCCGCTGTGGCGGTGCGGAAGTCTCTGAACGAACTCCCACCCGTCCATCACCGGCATCATCAGATCGAGCAGGATGAGCTTCGGCGCGGGGGGCCCCAGCTGCTCCAGCGCCTCTTGCCCGTTGCGCGCCCGCCGCACCTCGAAACCCTCGACCTCGAGAATTTCCGCCAGCGCCTCGAGAATGTCGGGGTCGTCGTCCACCACCAAAACGACCGGGGGCTTGGGGGCTGAGCTGGTCACTGATGAAAAATAACCCTATGAAACCGTTGCTTCTCACGCCTCACGCTGGCCGATGAGCCGACCGCACCGTTGCCTGGCCTACACTCCATGCGCAGATTGTTTTCGTCAAAACATTTCCGATGTGTCGCATCCAACCCGAGCCGGGCACCGTTTCATTCCCCACGGAGAAAAGCGCGCGCGCTGCACGTGGCCGTTTTCTCTCCATCGCCGCCCACGACTTGCGCGGCGCGTTGAGCAACGTGCGTTCGTACGCCGCCCTATTGCTTGGGCCGCGCTCGGCGCTCGACGAGAAGGCACGCCGACGCGTCGAGGTGATTGCCCGCAATGCCGACCGGGCGCTGGCGCTGGCACGCGAGGTATTCGACTCGATGCGTCACGAGGTGGGGGAGCTCCCCATCGCGCTGGAGCGCCTGGCCTTGCCGCCCTTGCTATACCGTGCCGCCGAGCAGGTACGCGGGCCGGCAGCCGAGCGGTCGGTTGGGCTCGAGCTGGCCATTCCCCAACACCTGCCCCTGGTGGAAGCCGACCCTGAGCGGGTGGTGCATGCCACCGTCGCTTTCCTGCGCCACGGGTTATCGCGCTCGCCCCCGGCCACCGCCCTCTCGCTGGCAGCCCGCGTCCTTCCCAGCGAAATCTACGTCGCCGTCACTGATGTCGGCCCTCCACTCGACGCCCAGGGGGCTTGGAAGGCGCTGCAGCGCGACCTGCGCGTCAGCCAAGAGAGCCGGCTTGCCGAGGGCTTCGAGCTGTGCCTGGCCCGCGATGAGATCGAGGCCCAGGGCGGCAAGGCGGGTGTGGAGCCGGGACCCGACCGGACGACTTTCTTCTTTACGCTCCCTCGCCTCGCGGCCGAGTGATGGCTTCCATCGCCGGCTGGCGACACCGCTGCGGTCCCGCTATGCTTCGAACGCTTCGACGAGCGAAGGAGTCGAACATGCCCCGCGGACCCGAATTGCTCCTCATCTTGGCGGCGCTGCTGCTGCTCTTCGGCGCCACTCGGTTGCCGCAGCTGGGCGCTTCTTTGGGCTCGGCCATTCGCAACTTCAAGAAGGGCTTTGCCGGCGAGGAAACCCCGGAGGAGCAGGCCAAGGCAGGTGCCGACAAGAAGCTCGCCGGCACCAGCACGGTGGAGAAGGCCGAAGAGGCCAAGAGCAAGAACGCTTAAAGCTAATCGGCAAGGTCACCCTCGTAGAACTTGTCGAGGATGCTCTTGTACTTTTGTGTGCAGAACTTGCGCTTCACCTTGAGGGTGGGGGTGAGCTCGCCCGACTCCTGGGTGAAGTCGTGGTCCATCAGGTGGAACTTCTTCAGGCTGTTGTAGGGCGGCTGGTCGGCATTGACCTGGTCGAGGACCTGCTGCACCGCCTCGCGCACCTCGGGCCGCTGGGAGATCTCGGCATAGTCCTTGGGGGTGACGCCCTTCTCTGACAGGAGCTTCTTCGCGTTCTCCTCGTTCACGCAGATGAGCACGCTGAGGTACTTGCGCTTGTCGCCGTAGACCATCGCCTGACTGATGAGCGGAAAAGTCTTGAGCAAGTTCTCCAAGTTTTGCGGCGCCACGTTCTTGCCGCCGGCGGTGACGATGATGTCTTTCTTGCGGTCGGTGATCCGCACGTACCCGTCGGGGTCGATTTCGCCGATGTCGCCCGAGTGGAACCAGCCGTCGGCCTCCAGCACCTCGGCGGTGGCCTCGGGGTTCTTGTAGTAGCCCTTCATCACCCCCGGGCCCTTGATGAGAATCTCTCCGTCGGAGGCGATCTTGATCTCGGTGTTGGGCATCGCCTTACCCACGGTGCCGATCTTGATGCGCTCGGGGCGGTTGACGGTGGTGGCCGCGGAGGTCTCGGTCAGCCCGTAACCCTCGAGCACCTTGAAGCCGAGCATGTCGAAGAAGTAGGCGATCTTCCGCGACAAGGGCGCGCCTCCCGAGATGAACAACCGCATGCGACCGCCCAGCTTCTCGTTCAGGGTGGCGTATACCTTGGCGAACACCAGCTTCTTGGCCAGGCCAAAGCCGAGCGAGTTGTACTCCCGGCCGTGGTTTCTGGCCTCGACGTACTCCTCGAAGAGCTTGAAAGCCCAGCGCGCGAGCTTGCCCTTCACCCCCGGGGCCGCACCGGCGTTGGTGAGCACGTTGTTGTAGACCTTCTCGAAGACGCGCGGCACCGAGGGAAGGATGGTGGGGTTGGTCTCGGCGAGGTTGGGCAGGAGCTTGTCCACGCTCTCGGCGAAGATGAGCTTGAAGCCCAGACCCAGCCACGCCGCCTTGACCACCTGGGCGAAGGAGTGCGCCAGCGGCAAGAAGAGCATCACCGCGTCTTCCTTCCGCATCAGGCTAATCTGCTGAATGGCACCCGCTTCGTACGCCCAGTTGCCCTGGGTGAGAATGACGCCCTTGGGGTCGCCGGTGGTACCCGAGGTGTAGATGAAGTGGGAGGGGTCGTCCGTCTTGATCGCCTTCACCCGCTCCTCGAACGCCGCAGGGTTGGCTTGGTGCGCGGCCTCGCCTTTCTGCACCAGCTCCGCCAGCGGGCGCTCCTTTTCTCCGGCGGCGGGACCTTCGAACACCACCACCTTCCTCACCGTGGAGCACTCGGCCAGCCGCGCGCGCACGCGGGAAAGCCTGCCGGGCTGCTTGCCTTCGGCAACATCGTGGTCGACGAAGAGCATCACCGACTCGGAGTTGTTGAGAATGTAGCGAACCTCGTCGGGGGTGTTGGAGGAATAGATGGGCACGGTGATGGCGCGGGCGGCGCTGATCGCCAGGTCGGCCACGCACCACTGCAAGCTGGTGCCGGCGAAGATGGCCACACGGTCGCCCGGCTTGACCCCTTCGGCCAAAAGGCCCGCGGAGAGCTTCTTGACCTGCTCGAGCACCTCGGCCCAAGGAACGGTCTCCCACTTGCCGCCGATCTTGTGCATCGCCGCCGGCGTGGGCGTGCTCTGGGCGTGGTAGGCGAGCAGCTCGACGAGGTTCTGTGCCCCGGACAAGGCGGCTTCGACATGGGTCGCGGCTCTCATTTAAAGCTCCTCCTCGATTTTGGTTTTCAACGACGTCGCCCACCCCTGAATCCGCCGGCCCTCCGGCGGGTCGTAGGACACATCGGCTCCCAGCACTTTCGTGTTCGCCGCTTCGGCCTTCTTCGGCTCTCCGTCTTTGAGGAACAGCTCGGCGGAGTAGAAGTGCGCCCGTAAGTTGTGAGGGTATTTCTCCAGCACCTTCCGGAAGAGCTGGTCGGCCTTTTCCAAGTCACGTTTGGGCCAAGGCAGCTCGAAGAAGTAGCGCCCCTTGGCCAAGAGCGGCCCGCCCAGGTCGAACGAGGGGTCGAGAGAAATCGCCTTGTCCAGCCGCTCGTTGAACTTCGACTCGTGCCCCTCGCTGAGCGCTTTGAGAATGCCCACCGCCTGCGAGTAGGCGCCCAGGCTGATGGCGGAGTAGTAGTGCCCGTGCACGCCGTCGGGCCGGGCCTTCACCGCGCGCTCGCCATAGTCCCAGCCTTCCTTGCCGAGCTGCTTTTTGAGGCGGTCGTCCTTGGCGCCGTCGGCCAGCCAGAACTTGTGACGAGAGGCGCGCCAGAGCACCTCGTACTCGCCCCCGTGCGCCTTGAGCGCCTCCGAAACGGCAGCGTCCATCTCCTTGGCCGATACCGGCTCGTCCCGGCGGGCCCAGAGCGCGTCGATCCGCGCGGTGGCTTCGCCGACGTCGGCGAGCGCCACGGCCGGAAAGACGAGGAGCAACGCAAGAGTCGTTCGCATGAGGGCGCGCGTAGTTAGCACGTGCCTTCAGGCGACAACAACCCGAACGCGCGGCTTTCAGTTGAGCCCCTCACCCTTGCCCTCTCCCAGGGGGAGAGGGGTGGCCGATCTAGGCTGCGGCGTCGGCCAGAGGCTCTTCGTCCTGGTTGAACGCTGCCAGGTAGCGCGCGAGGAAGCTCTTGGTTTTCAGCTCCACCTGGCGCACCCGCTCGCGGGAGACGCCCCAGCGCTGCCCCAATTCCTCGAGGGTGCGCGGCTTGTCCTGGGTGAGCCGCTCCTGGAGGATGTCCCAACCCAAATCCCCGATCCGCTTGCGCACCCTTTGCAGCGCCTCTTGCACGTCCTCGCTGCGCTGCTGGGAGGAGAAGATTTCGTCCGCGCCCGGGCCCCTGTCCTCCAGTCGATCGAGGAAGGTCGAGTCGCCTTCGTCATCCACCGGGGCGTCGAGCGAGAAGTCGCTCATCGACACCCGCTCGGCCTCGCCGCCGCGCACCTGGCTGCGGTTGTCCTTCAAGTAGCGGGTGATGTAGGCGCGAATCCACCACACCGCGTAGGTGGCGAAGCGCACGTTCTTCTTCGGGTCGAAGTGTTCGATGGCCTTCATCAGCCCGACGTTGCCTTCCTGAATCAGGTCGTCCAGGCGCGCTCCTCGGCGGGCGAACTTCTTGGCCACCGCCACCACGAACGCCAGGTTGCTCTCGGCCAAGATGCGCCGCGCCGACTCGTCGCCCTTCTTCACCCGGCGCGCCAGCTCGTACTCCTGCTCGCGGGTGAGCTGCTCGCGGCCACCGAGGTGGCGCAGGTAGTGCGTCAGCCCGCTTCGCTCCTCTCGTGTGACCATTGCCATCGCCGTGCCTCCGTTTCCTCTCGTCCTTACGTCTCCGACGCCTTTTGCTTGCACGCTTAGACGCACAACCCCCAAGAGCGTTTCGCATTCCAGGCGGCGGAACCTTCGACTCGATGGAAAACAGCGAAACCCGCGGGGAAATTGCGGGCTCGCCCAATCAACGCTCGGGGAAGATTTTCCCCGGGTTGAGCAACCCCTTGGGGTCGAGAAGACGTTTCACGCTTCGTTGCAGCTCGATGAGCGAAGGGCCCTGCTCCAGGCCGAGGAAGTCGCGCTTGGCGTAGCCCACCCCGTGCTCACCGGTGATGGTCCCTCCCACCTCCACCGTCAGGCGGAGCATGCGCGCGACCGCCTCGTCCACCTTGGCCCGATCGCCCGGCCCGTCGAAGAGGATGTTGGCGTGCAGGTTGCCATCTCCCGCATGCCCATAGGTAGCGACCGTGAGGCCCAGCTCCTGCCCGAGCGCCTTGAGCCTCTCGATGACCTCGGCGATGCGCGAGCGCGGAACGGCGATGTCCTCGGAGATTTTGAACGGCTTGAGTGCGCGTAAGGCAGTGGAGAGCGTCCGCCGGGCCGCCCACAGCTTGTCGCGTTGCTCCTCGGTCTGGGCGACCAGCGTCTCCAGAGCGCCCTCGCGCTCGCAGATCTCCCCCACGCTCGAAAGCTCTCCGAGCAAGGCCTCGTCCACGTTGCCGTCGACCTCGGCGAGCACCGCCGCGCTCGCGCCTTTGGGGAAGCTCACCCCGCCGCGCCCGTCGACCGCGCGCAAGGAGACGTCGTCGAGCAGCTCGAGGGTGCGGGGGAGAATGCCCGCGGCCAGCACCGCCGACACCGCGCGCGCGGCATGCAGCACGGAGGGGAAGACGATGAGCGCGGTGCGCACCCGCTTGGGCAAAGGGATGAGCTGGAGGGTGATTTCGGTGGCGACGCCCAGCGTGCCCTCTGAGCCGACGAAGAGGCCAACCAGGTCGTACCCCGCCACGCCCTTGATGGTCTGCCGGCCGACCCGCACCACCTCGCCGCTGGGGAGCACCCATTCCAGGCCGAGGACGTAGTCGCGGGTGACGCCGTACTTGAGCGCGCGCGGGCCTCCGGCGTTCTCGGCGACATTGCCGCCGATGGAGCAAAACTCCCACGAGTTCGGATCGGGCGGGTAGAAGAGCCCTTGGGCCTCCACCGCCTTGTGGATGTCTCCGGTGATGACCCCGGGCTCGACGACGATGATCAAGTCCTCCACCGCAAGGCGCTTGATGCGCCTCATGCGCTCCAGGGACATCGACACCCCACCGTAGAGCGGGAGCGACCCGCCGCTCTTGCCGCTGCGTGCCGCCACTGGAGTCACCGGGACGCCGAGCGTTTGGCAAGCGCGAAATACCTCCTGCACGTGCTCGGTGCGCTCGCAGAAGACCACCAGGTCGGCGGGAAACTCGCCGGTGTCCGACTCGTCGCGGCCGTACGCCGCCAGCGTGTCGGCATCTTGCTTGACCAGTGAAGGGCCGAGCGAGCGCTCGAGCGCCTCCTTGGCCTTTTGAACCAACGCCGCCTCGGCGCGCTTCACCCGAACACCTCGACCAGGCTGCCGCTCATCGCCAGCGGTGCCTCGGCGCACAAGAAGCGCACCACCCGCGCCACCTCGGCGGGGGACATCTTTGGCGCAAAGCCCGAGCCTTTGAGCATGTCGGTGTCGACGCTGCCCGGGAGCACCGCCGCGACCAAGACTCCGCGCGTCTTCACCTCTTCGGCGAGCGCCTGGGTGAGCCCGTTGAGCCCCCATTTCGAAGCGCAGTAGGCGGAAAGCCGAGGAGTGCCCAAAGTGCCGCTGATCGAAGAGACGTTGACCACCCTCCCCCACCCCCGGCGGCACATCTGGGGCACCAGCCGCCGCGCCAAGTAGAAGGGCGCCGAGAGGTTCACCGCCAGCACGCGATCGAAGGCCTCATCGGTCATCTCCTCGAGCGGAGCGCGCACCACCGTGCCGGCGTTGTTGACCAGCACGTCGACCCGGCCGAAAGCGTCGCGCGCGGCGGCGACCAGCACGTCGACGTCGGCGAAGCGCCCGCCATCGAACTTGAGCGCGATCGCTTTTTTCCCGCGGGAGACGATTTCTGTGCGCGTGCCCTCCGCTCCTTCTTCGCGCAAAGAGGTGAGCACCAGGTCGGCGCCTGCCTCGGCCAGCTCGATGGCGATCGCCCGACCGATGCCACGCGAGGCGCCGGTGACCAGCGCCACCTTGCCCTCGAGCGGCAGCGCGCTCACCTGTGGGCTCCGATGCGCGCCCACAGCTCTCGGCGCAGCTGCCGGTCCTTTCGCAGCGCGCCCTCGTACGCCTCGCTGTGGGTGACCGCGTCGCGTTGCTTGTCGCCTCGAAGCCTAAGGCAGGCTTGCTCCGCTTCGATGATGCAGGCGGTGGCGGGGCTTTCGAGGTGCTCGGCGAGCGCGCGGGCCACGTCCCGGGCGAGATCTTCTTGCAGCACCAGCCGATGAGCCAGGCAGTCGAGCAGCGCCGAGAGCCGGCCGAAGCCCGCCACCCACTTCCCCGGCGCGTACGCCAGGTGCGCGCGCCCGGAGTACGGCAAAAGGTGATGCGGGCAGATCGCGTGGAAGTGCAGGTCGGTGAGCACCACCAACTCGTCTCCGCCCCGCTGAGGCGCCGGATAGAGCTCGCCCAAGACGCTGGCCGGGTCCTTCCCGTAGCCGTCGATGAGCTCCTCGGCCCAGGCCTCGGCCACCCGCTTGGGGGTGTCGCGCAGGTGGCGATCGGCGAGGTCCAAGCCGGCGGCATGGAGGAAGTCGGCGACGGCGCGCTCGAGCGCGACGCGGCTTGGCTGGGCGCGGGGCTTCTTCACTCCGCGCGGTAGCTGACGCAGTACTCGGGGGTTTCCCACAGGCGGAGCTCCGAGAGGCCTTCGATTTGCGGCGCGAGCCGTTCCCACATCCACACGATGAGGTTTTCGGCGGTGGGGTTGTCCATGAAGTCGTTCAAGTTGTGGTGGTCGCACTGCACCAACACCGCCTCCCACACCTTGCGGCGAATCTCCTCGAAGTCGCGAATCATCCCGTCCTTGGGGTTGGGCTTGCCCACCAGGAGCACGGTCAGCTTGTAGTTGTGGCCGTGCATCCGGTTGCAGGGGCCGTCGTAGTACGGCAGCCGGTGCGCCGCGGAGAAGTGAAAGTCGACCGAGAGCTCCATTCGCATGAGGTCTTCCTCTTTGGAGCGCCTTTCCTAACAGGTTCTTGCGACGCGTGCCCACAGTGGTCACCATGGCGCCATGAACTACCCTCCCCGCTTAGGACACCTGGCGACGCGAGCGGTCATCGGCGCCAAGCTCTTGCCCACGTACGCCAAGGCGCACGGGATCGACGACGACGAGGCGGCCCAGCGGCTTTCCGCGGCGCTCGCCGGCCAGCTGTACGAGAGGCTGCTCGCGGCGGCATGGGAGGCGATGCTCGCGAAGAAGAAGCGCCTCGATGACGCCGGGCTTCTCGAGAAGGTCGCGGAGAGCTTGCGGGAACGCCCCATGCGCCCCGGCCGCACCGCCGAGCTCAACCCATCATGGAGCGCCTTTTTGGTCGTCGCCGATCTCGAGACGGGGACTGCGAGCGAAGCGGCAAGGCGGGTCATGGAATCTGTGGAGGGCCAGCAGAAGGCGGCAGCAGGGCTGGCCGAGGTGGGGCGCTTTCTTGCCGCCGAGCTCACCCGCCCAGGGTGAGGGGTGCAATGGTGTTCGCCGAACAGCCGGACTGCTACGGACCAGCGTCGGGCGAGCCACATTCGCTGCAGATCGCGACCCCGCCTGACTGGGTGCAGGTCCAGCGCCCCTGAGTGCTGTTGTCGCACTGGCAGACTGGCCGTTCCGTTGCGGGAGAAGCGAGGTTGGTGCTGCCACCATCGGGAATGGCACAGTCCGCGGGCTGCTTGTTGTGAACGACCACTCCCTCGGCCACGAAGGTGTGCCAGGCAGACGCGACGGTGATGTCGAACACCCGGTTCACTCCCACGAACTTTTCGCAGGCAGTCACCCTCTGCTCGCTCACGCGCTCACCGTCGAACACCCATAACTGCGTTCGCTGACCGATCATCCAGTCACCCGCAGGGTGGAAGGAGCAATCGCCAGGGTCGAAGAGAGGGTGGTCGGAGGTGACGGTGAGCGTGGTGTTTCCGAAAGTCAGCGCGCCGCACTCGCGCTCCGCCGAACGGATGTGAGTGATGCGGGTGAGGGCGTGGGCTCCGGTTTTCGGATCCACGCAGATAACCTCGTCACCCATCGCTAATTCTTCGACTCGTCTCCATCCACCCGGCGTACGCACCCGGGTGCCCTGCGCCACACACGCGACCTGTTGACCGCACGCAAGCGCGCTCGCCGCGGCAAGCCCTGCCATCCAACGCGTCATGTTTCCTCCGGAAGCGACAAACCGGCCCTGCAACGGGATCAAGTCTGCTGGATCGCCAGCGGACGTGCCAACACCACCACGTTGCCGTCCGGGTCGGCGAAGTACGCCGCCTCATCACCCCAGTCCCGGGGAGCAAGCACGCTCAACTCCCGCGCACCGGCGCGCTTCACCCGCTCGATGGCTGCCTCGAGCTCGTCGCTGTGGAAGTACAGCTCGGTCGGAGCAAGCTCTCCCGCAGGAGTGCGCGTGGGCACCTGGCCTGTGTTCCGGCCAAACCCCTGACGCTCGCAGAGGCCGAGGCGCATGCCTCCGGGAAGCTCGAATTCCGCGTACACCGGCACATCGACCAGCTGCTTCCAGCCGAAGGCGCTGGCGTAGAAAGCCACCGCTCGCCGCAGACTCTCGACCGCAAGAATGGTCAGGACGTGTCTTATCAAGGCCATCACCTCCTTCAAGGTCGCCGCAGCCGACGCCAGCCGTACCGTAGAACGCGATGAAGCCCGGTTGTGCGTGCGCATATCGATGAGTATGCTTTAGCACATGCGAACGACGATCGAGTTGCCCGACAGCCTCTTCGCCAAAGCCAAGAAGCTCGCGCGCGAGCGCGGTGTGCCGCTGCGTGAGCTCGTCGAGGAGGGCCTGCGGCGTGTGGTCGAGGAGCGACCGGCCCGGTTTCGGCTCGAGGACGCTTCGTTCCGTGGGGATGGTCTGGTGGAGGGGCTGGACGAAACCGACTGGGACCGGATCCGTGACCTCGCATACGAGGGGCGCGGGAGTTGATCGCGTTCGACACGAACATCTTGGTCTACGCCCACCGCGCGGACAACGCGTTTCATTCACGCGCGCGCGACGTCGTTCGCGCCTCCGCCGAAGGTTCTACCCCGTGGGGGCTTCTTTGGCCTTGTCTCCACGAGTTCGTCGCCATCGTCACCCACCCGCGCATCTACAAGACCCCCACTCCGCTCGCGCAGGCCCTGCGCCAAGTTCGCGCCTGGCTGACATCGCCCACCGCCGTCGTGCTCGGCGAGGAGCACGGTTACTGGGAATGCTACGAGCGCATCGCCGCGGCCGCGCGCATTCAAGGAGCCAAGCTCCACGACGCGCGCATCGCCGCGCTGGCGATCTTCCACCGGGTGGGAACGCTCTACACGGCCGACCGCGACTTCAGTCGCTTCGCCGAGCTGAACGTCAATAACCCGCTGTAAGCGCTTACTCCTCCTCCCCCTTGGTCGACTCCCCGGGCTTGTCGAAGTAGCCCTTGTAGCCGAGCTTGATCGAGTCGTCGGTGAAGGACTCGCCCCGCTTCTTGTCGACCAGGTACCACTTGCCGCCCTTCTTCCCCACCAAGTAGCTGGCCATCTCGCCTTCGGCCAGCCCCTTCTCCTCCACTTGGAAGTTGTCCTCGCTGGTCTCCACCACCACCGTCCCCACCGCAGCAGGGCGGGCGCCGGTCACCTTGAGCTCCTTCAGGTAGTAGCTGGCCTTCTCGTGGTACCAGGGAGCCATCGGGTGGTCCTCCTTCCCCAGCCGCTTCTTGCGCTCGGCGATGGCTTTCACCGTGTCGGGGTGGAGAAACTTTTTCGCCTCGGCCCATTTCTTGGCCTTCACCGCGGCGAGGTATTTGCCGACGAGCTCTTGGGCAGCCTTCACCTCGGGCGCCGGGGAGCCCGCTTCGCCGACGTCGCCTTGCGCGAAGACGAGGGCGGGAATCAAAAGACCTGCGGACAAAAGGACGTGAGCGTTCATGGACATGGCAGTTTTACCAACGAAGTTTTCCTCGCTCCACCCCGCGCAGCCGAAGTGTATGCTCCGGCATCACCTTGGGTTCCAAAGACTCCGTCAACGTCCTCATCGTCGATGACGATCGCGCCGTGCAGCGGCTGCTCGCCGATGCCTTGACCAAGCAGGGCTTCACCGTCACCGTCGAGCGCGACGGCGACTGGGCGCTCAAGACCTTCGAGAAGAAGCACTTCGACGTCGTCTTGCTCGACCTTCTGTTGCCCGCCCTCAACGGCTACGAGGTCGCGCGCAAGATGCGCGGCACCCTCAAAGGGAAACGCACGCCGATCATCATGATCTCCGGCGTCTACAAGACGGCGCTTCATCAAAAAGAGGCGATGAGCAAGCACGGCGCCTTCGCCTTCATCGAAAAGCCGATGCGGCTTTCGACGCTGTACCAGACGCTCAAGAAGGCGCTGGGTGACAAATACCCCGTCCTCGGCACTGCCGCCCCGCCCCCGGCCGCGGAGGAGGACGCCGCCAGCGAGCACCTGGCCGACCCGGTGGCCCACGAAGAGGTCACCCACGTCGAGACCCAGACGCGCCAGAGCAACGCCACGACCTTTCAGTCCATCCGGGGGGACCTCGACCAAAAACCCTTCCCCGAGGTGCTCGCCGAGGTCTACCGCTGGAGGGGGACGGGCGCCCTGCTCATGCACCGCGCCAAGGTGAAGAAGATCGTCTACTTCCGCGAGGGCCGGCCGCAGTCGATCAAGAGCAACCTGCTCTCGGAATGCCTGGGCCGGGTGATGGTGCGCGAGAAAATGATCTCCGAGGCCGAGTGCGAAGAATCGCTCAAGCGGATGAAGGCCTCCAACCGCCAACAGGGCACGGTGCTGATCGAGATGGGCTGCATCAGCCCGAACAACCTCGTCTACGCCCTCACCTTGCAGCTGCAGACCAAGCTCTTCGACGTCTTCAGCTGGGAAACGGGCGAGTACCAGTTCAACCCCAAAGTCTCTCCGCCTCCCGAGACGGTGAACCTCGAGATGACCACCGCGGCGATCATCTACGACGGCGTGCGGCGCAGCTTCGACCAGGCGAGGCTGGCACGCGCGCTCGGCGAGGTCGACGGCCTGTTCGCCCACCCGAGTGAATCCCCGCTCTACGCCCTGCAAGACGCGGGGCTGGGTGAGGAGGAGCAGCAGCTCCTCCAAGCCGCCGACGGGCACAAGACGGTGGCGACCTTACGCGCCCTCGCCGTCCTCCCACCGCTGGAAACCAACCGCTTCCTCTACGCGATGAAGTGCGCGCAGATGATCGAGCTCAAGGACAAGCCGGCGGAAGGCAAGCCCAAGCCGTCCATCGCCAAGCTCGCCGAGGGCATGGCGCGCCCACCTCCGCTCCCTTCGGCACCTTCGATGCCAAGCGAGGGGAAGGGTGCGCCCTCAACGGGTGAACCACCGCTGCCGATGCCTTGGGGAGACGCGGGGCCAACTGAGACCCACCCGGCGATGCCACCGAGCATGCCGACGTCGGCGAGGCCCAAAAAGAAGGCGGGCCTGCCGCCCCACCCTCCCGATCCCCCGCCCGCGCGTGAGCCAGTCATCGCCCGTGCCGCGGGTGCGCTCCTGCCCGAGGTGCCTTCTGGGCTTTCCGGCCTCGACCTGGTGGGGGAAGAGAGCCTCATCCGCGAGCGGCTGGTGAACAAGGTGGCCCAGCTGCGCAAGATGGACTACTTCGAGATTCTCGGGGTCTCCACCAACGCTTCCCGGGAGGAGATCAAACGCGCCTACTTCGCCTTGGCCAAGGAGTACCACCCGGACAAGCACTTCGGCTCGGCCTCGGCCGAGATTCGCCAGCTCGCAGGGCAGATCTACGACTTGGTTTCCTCCGCGCACGACACGCTGTGCATGCCGGAAGAACGCGAGCGCTACGTCAAAGAGCTCGCCGCCGGGGTCAAGCGCGACGTGAACGACGAGGTGAGCCGCATTCTCGCCGCTGAAGGGAAGTTCCAAAAAGGCGAAGAGCTCTTGCGCCAGCGCGGCTACAAGGCGGCGCACCAATACTTCCAGGAAGCCATCGAGCTCTACCCAGAGGAGGGAGAGTTCCACGCCTACTTGGGCTGGAGCCTCTTCCAGCTCGATCCGCAAAGCGAGGCGAGCACGACCACCGCGCTCTCTTCGCTGGAGAAGGCGATTTCCTTAAACCCCAAGCTGGACAAGAGCTACCTGTTCGCCGGGTACATCTACAAGGCCACCGGCCGGCCCGACAAAGCCGAGCGCCAGTTCGAGAAGGCCATTCAGTGCAACCCCGACTGCACCGAGGCCCTGCGCGAGCTGCGCATCTTGGGGCAGGGGCGGCGTTAGAACTCCCCACGTGCGCCTCAAGGAACGCTTTCAAATCACCCGCCCCCTCGAGGAGATGGAGGTGGCCCTGGTGCGCGCCGCCGAGCGCTCGCCTTCCCTGGTCGACTCCAAGGAGGAGGCCGTCTTACGCACCGCCCTCTCGCTCGCCCGTCTGTACAAGGTGCGTCACGCGGGGCGGGACGTGGGCGTGGGCGCGTTCCTCACCCCGTTTCGTGAGGATGTGACCAAGAGACTCGCCCCGGTGCTCTTGGGCAAGCGAAAGATTTCGCGAGAAGAGCTGCTCCCCTTGCTGAGCGATCTGGAGGACCGCACGGTCCACACCCGGGACGAGCTCTTTCGCCGCTTCGCCAACCGCCTGCCCGCCGAGGCCATCGACCGCGAGCTGCGCCACAAGGCGCTGGTGCTCGTCTCCGGCGGCGGCGGGGGCACCGGCTACGTCTACGTGGGGGTGATGGCGCTGCTCGAGGAGCTCGGCCTGCGCCCCTCGCTCTTGGTGGGCACGTCGATCGGCGCCGTTCTCTCGCTGTTCCGCTCGCGCATGCGCCGCTTCGACCAGGCCGAGATGGTCAACATCGTGCGCGGGCTGTCGTGGAAGAAGCTCTTTCGCGCCATCTCCGCGGAGAGCCGCTATGGGCTGCCGGCTGCCCTGCGGCTGTTCCTGCGCGCGGGCATCGGCCGCTATTTCGACGCCGCGCCCGAGTCGACCGATGCGGGGCTGAGGCTGTCCGACCTGCCGGTGCCGACCATCATCAGCGTGAGCGGCATTCGCGCCGGCATGCTGCCGCGGCCGATGGAGTTCTACGAGCGGGTGCTCTCCCTCTCACCCAGGGCGCTCTTGTCGCCCATCGCGGTCGCCTCGCACCTGCAAGAGGCGATGTCCGCCATGGGGGAGTTCATCACCCGCCCGGAGATCATGGTGAAGCTGCACCTGGGCGCCGACCCGATGACCCGCGAGTTCGACGCGCTCGACGCCGCCGGGTTCTCCTCGGCGTTGCCGGGGGTGATCCACTACGACGTCTTGCGGGAGGACGCCCGCATGCACGAGCTGCTCCTTTCGCTGTTCGCCGCGCGCGGCATCTTCCGGCTCATCGACGGCGGCTTGGTCGACAACCTGCCGGCGAAGGCCGCGTGGCGGGCGGTGCACAAGGGCCACATCGGCACCCGCAACGCGTTCATCCTCGGTCTCAACGGCTTTGCCCCCAAGCTCGCCACCCCCCTGTGGTTGCCCCTACAGCGGCTGGCGGAGGTCACGGTGGCGCCCAACCGCCCCTACGCGCACCTGATCAAGGACTTCAAGAAGACCCTCTCCCCGCTCGAGCTGGTGCCCTCGGTGGAGGAGATCACCCGCGCGGTGGAGCTGGGCCGGTCGCAGCTTTCCGAGGACGTGCCCTTTCTTTCGCGCATGCTCGCCCCGCTGCCGCGGCTGTAAATCGACCGGGAGCACGGCCGCTCTCGCTTTGAGCCCCGGTTCTTTTATGGCATAGGGCCAAGGCCTTCCTCCCAACCCAAGGAGCGCGCGTGAGCTCGACGTCCAATAAAGTCCTGGTCGCCGACAAGGTCTGGCTCGACGGGAAGCTCGTCAAGTGGGAGGAGGGCCAGGTGCCGATCATGACCCACGCTCTCCACTATGGGCTGGGAGTGTTCGAGGGCATTCGGGCTTACAAGACGAAGGACGGGCGGCTGGCCGTCTACCGCCTGCGCGAGCACGTTCGCCGGCTGCTCGACTCGGCGCACATCGTGATGCTGAAGCTGCCCTACACCGAGGAGCAGCTGTGCGAGGCGTGCCTCGAGCTGTTGCGCGCGCAAAAAGACCGCTTCGCCCACGGGGCTTACCTACGTCCCATCGCCTTCATGGGCGACGGAGCGATGGGCTTGGGCGCGGTCAACCCCACCCGGGTGGCGATCACCGCATGGGACTGGGGGGCCTACCTGGGCGAGCAGGGGCTACGCGAGGGCATTCGCGCCAAGGTGAGCTCCTTCACCCGCATGCACGTGAACGTGAACATGGTGAGGGGGAAGATCACCGGCCAGTACGTCAACTCGATTCTCGCCAAGCGCGAGGTGGTGGTGGCGGGCTACGACGAGGCGATCATGCTCGACATCTCGGGCTTCGTGGCCGAGGCCTCGGGGGAGAACATCTTCATGGTCAACCGCTGGGGGGTGATTCGCACCCCACCCCTCTCCTCGCCGATCCTCGCCGGCATCACCCGCGACTCGGTGATTCGCATCTTGCGCGACATGGGCAAAAGCGTGGAGGAGCTCACCTTCACCCGCGACGCGCTCTACATTGCCACCGAGATCTTCCTCACCGGCACCGCCGCCGAAATCACCCCGGTGCGCGAGGTGGACAACCGCCAGGTGGGCACGGGAAAAGTCGGGGCGATCACCCAGTTGGTGCAGGAGGCCTTCCACCGCGTGACACGAGGCCACGAAGAGAAGTACGCCGAGTGGCTCACCTACGTGTAGGCCCGCGAGGTCACCGCTTTTTCGAAGTTTAAGCCCGCCTTCACGCACGACGGAGAACCGTCCCACCAAGCGTTCGCCTGCAGCGGCGATCGCGTTCTCGACGGCGGCAGATACATTGCTGGGAAGGCTGCGCTTGAGGCGCAGAAAAATCACTCCGGAATGCGGCAAGCGCCGCGCATGGACCAAGGCTCCGAAGTCCTTGTCCTCAGTTATCAGGATGCGCGAACCGGCGTGTGCGTGCCGCATACTCGAGACACGCCCGGACATCTTCCTCCGTTAGGTGGGGATACTCCACCAGGAGATCCTTGACGGTCATGCCCTGCGACAAGAGCGTGAGAACTCGCTCTACCGTCACACGTGTGCCCTGAACCACGGGCTTGCCGCCCATGACGCCCGGATTTACGGCAATGCGATCGCTGCTCACGCAATCAAATCTATTCGCCGGGCCATGCAATGGCCAGCCAGGACCGAAAGCCGGAGCGTCGAGCCGTACATCGGCGCGGCGACGGTAGGTTGTGTCATCAGTCCGTCAAGGTGATTCTGGTGGACTGGCTTGATTTCCAGGTGTTCCCGATTCGGGTTTGTCGAGGAAGAAGACATACTCGTCGTCATAGTCGAGCAGCCACGGAATGCCGATGAGGAGAATCGCGCGCGGAATTGTCGAAGCGGTGAACTTTCTACGCCTCAGCTCAGTTTCTATTGGAGTGAGGCCTTCTTTTTCTAGGCGCACCTTCATTGGTGAAAACACAGTTCGACGGTCCGAATAGCGCGTTGGTGTCACACCCACCGGAGTTCCATCGATGTAAAGCCTTACCCCAGGCGGATCCGTACGAATAACCGTTGCACTGGCGCATCCCAGAGCCGTGAACGCAACGCACAATATGAGGATTCGCTGCATGTCCCCTCCAGAAGCGAGTTCCACGCAGGCTAGAAAAAAAAAGCAGGAGTTCAACCTGACGCATTGGTAGATGAGCGGCACCGTGCCGCATCGCTCGTGCCCCCGGTCATTCCCCCCGCCAGAGTGAAAATCCGGCGAGGAAAAAATCGTGGTCGAAGCTCAGCGCCACGCCGCATCGGTGCGCCTTCATCACCGCGAAGCTGGTCGCATCCGCATAGCTGATGACTTGATCTCCGAGCGTGGAGAGCCATTCCTGGGCCTCCCGGTGAATCTGAGGGTCCGCGTACTTCACCAAGACGCTGGGGCTCGCATCGATGCGCTCCAGCGCGGCGGCGGCGGGCTTGATCCCTGCCCGAAAGAGAAGGAGCCGGTGGACCTCGGCGAGGACGAGGTTGGTGGTGAGGAGAGGGATTTTTCGAAGAATGGCCGCACGCAAAAGCCGGTCGGCCTCAGAGTGCACATTGTCTCTCGCGCTGAAGAACGCGAGCCAAACGCCGCTATCGACGAACAGTCTTGCGGGTACGTCGCTTAGGCTTGCCATGGCCGTAAGTCGGTGGAGGTTCTGCGACGTAGGTGGCCCTCAAATTCTCGTCAAACCGCTCGCACAGATCCGCGGGAAGGCCCTCGATCATCCCACTCGCGGAAAGAAGCGGGTCTTCACTCGTCGCGGGTCGGGTCAGCGCCTTCAAGGCCACCCGAACGGTTTGAGACAAGGTCCAACCGCGTTCCTTGGCCCAAGCCTGGAGCGCCTGAAAGTCCGCATCGCCAAGATAGACTTGAAGGGCGTGATTCATGCGCCCACGGTATTCATTCATGAACCAATCGTCAACTTGTTCATGAACCCGCCGACGACGTCGAGGGCTTTAGGAGGGTTCGCACCCTGCTAGAGTCCTTCTTCGTGGCTCCCTCGCGCAAAGCCCCGACCTTGGACGACGACGACAACCTGGAAACCGGGCAGCTTCCGCCACCACCCCGGGGCAAGCACCCGGGCACCCGGGTGGCACGGTCGGTGCCCAACCCGTTCAACCTCGAGAACCCCTCGATTCTCGACATCGCTCCCGCCGAGCCCAAGTCCCTCGAAGAAGCGGGGCTGAAGATCGGCCTGCTCTCGGACATCGCGCTCAAGTTCCTCTACTACTCGGGCAGCTGCACCGGCCTGGAGATCGCCCAGGAGATGCGTCTGCCGTGGACGGGGGTGGTGGAGAAGGTGATCGACTTTTTGGCGGAGGAGAAGCTCACCGACCTGCGTGGCGGCAAGGGCTTCGGGCGCGCCTCGATCGAGTTCATGCTCACCGAGAAGGGGCGCGAGTACGCCCGCGACGCGCTCGGCCGCAACACCTACGTGGGCCCGGCTCCGGTACCCATCGAGCAGTACAACGCGCTCATCACCGCCCAGAGCCAGGAGAACCCTGTCGTCAGCCGCGAAGACGTGATGATGGCCATCGCGCACCTCACCGTGCCCTCCTCGCTCACCGACAAGTTGGGGCCGGCGGTGAACTCCAGCCGCTCACTCTTTCTCTACGGGCCCTCGGGCAACGGCAAGACCTCGATCGCCGAGGCGATCTCGGGCATGTACGGGGGTGAGGCCTACGTGCCTCACTGCCTGGAGATCGACAACCAGGTCATCAAAGTCTTCGACTTGCTCAACCACAACCCCATCTCTCTGGAGATCGGTCGCGACGCCAACGGCCGCCGCCAAACCTTCGAGATGGACAACCGCTGGCTGCTCTGCCGCCGCCCCGCGGTGATCGTCGGTGGCGAGCTCACCTTAGAGACGCTCGACCTCATCTACTCGGAGAGCGCGCGCTTCTACGAGGCCCCCTTCCAAGTGAAAGCCAACGGCGGCATGTTGCTCATCGACGACTTCGGCCGGCAGAAGGTCCACGCCACCGACTTGCTCAACCGGTGGATCGTCCCTCTGGAGAAGCGGGTCGACTTCCTCACCCTGCACACCGGCAAGAAGTTCGAAATCCCCTTCGACCAGCTCATCGTCTTCTCCACCAACTTGGACCCCAAGGAGCTGGTGGACGAGGCCTTCTTGCGCCGCATCAAATACAAAATCGAGGTGGGTAACCCCGACGAGAAGAGCTACCGCACCATCTTCCGCCGGGTGTGCGAAGCGGCGGGCATCCCTTACGTCGACCAAGCGGTGACCTACCTCATCGAGCAGTACTACAAGCCGCGCTCCATGGACTTGCGGGCCTGCCACCCGCGCGATCTGGTGCAGCTCATCAAAGACGCGGCGCGCTATCGGCAAATCCCTCCGGCGCTGTCCAAGGAGCTGCTCGACCAGGCCTGTCAGGTCTTCTTGGTCGACTTGTGAACCAGGCGAAAGCTCCTTGTCCTAACTGCGCGAAATCTCTACACTGCGTCGCCCGTTTTCGTCCGGCGAACGTTCTGCCGCCCCCCAAGGAGCCCGCATCTCGTGAAGGAACGCTACCAGGAGATCGACGACAAGAACGAGGTATTGCGCGGGTACCTCACCGGGTCACGCACGCGCACGAGCGCTCAAGAGTTCCTCGAGCGCTTCCAGATGTCGTGGATTTACCACGACAGCGCGCTGGAGGGCGTCATCTACACTCCCCAGGAGCTGGCGGCGGCGCTGCACCCCGGGGTGATGGCGGCCGAAGCCTCGCTGATGCCGATCATCCTCGAGATTCGCAACCACAAGGCGGTGGTCGACTACATTCGCGAGGAGGCAAAGGCGGCGAGCAAGAAGCAAGCGGCCATCACCTTGACGATGCTCAAACGCATGCACGACCTGCTCTCCGGCAACACCCCCGAGGCGCAGGCCGCGCGCGCCGCCACCGAGCGGCGGGAGAAGAGCGAAAAGGAGCTGGCGAAGGAAAAGGAAAAGGCCGGCTATCGCAAGGACATGCCCTTGCACCGCACGTACTTCCACGACATCGCCCAGCCGCCGAAGATCCCCGCGCTTTTGGAGAAGCTGGTCGACTTCACCGCCAGCGCCGAGTTTCGCGAGCAGCACCCCATTCACCAGGCGGCGGCGGTGCAGCACCAGCTCATCGGAATTTTCCCGTTCGCGGAGCACTCCGGGAAGATTGGCCGCATGTGCACCAACCTCGTGCTTTTGCGCCACGGCTATCTGCCTTGCGTCATTCACTCCATCGATCGGCAGAAGTACTACGAGGCGTTTCGCGGGCCGCTGCCTGCGTTCCGCTCCCTGCTGATGGACGCGATGGAGAACTCGCTGGACAACGGCATCAAGTTTTTTCGCGATGCCGCTCGGAAGTACAAGGCGATCAACTGAGGGTACGTTCGGCCGGCCAGGCACCAAGGGCCGGCGCTGGTTTCGGTCGGCCGCGGGCGTTACGGTGAAAAACGTAGGAGCACCAACGATTCATGCCCCTGCTCTCGCTCAACAGCCGTAACAAAGCTCGACCGAACGGCGCACCCCTGGGGCGCAGCGCGGTCTCCGGGCTGCCGGTGAAAACCAAGCTCGAGCGCCTGATCAGGGTGGCCAAGGGAAACAAGCAAGGGCTCATCCTCACGCACGACAACCCCGACCCTGACTCGATCGCCTCGGCGGTGGCGTTGGGCTTTTTGCTCGAGCGGCGCGCGGGAGTGGAGTGCCGCGTGGGGTACGGCGGCATCATCGGGCGGGCGGAGAACATCGCCTTCGTCAAAGTCTTGCGCCTGCCGGTGGTGCCGGTGAGCCAGGTGATCTTCGAGGACTACGACCTGCTCGGGCTGGTCGACACCCAGCAGGGGGTCGGCAACCACTCCTTGCCGCCTCAGTACGCGGCGGACGTGGTGATCGACCACCACCCGTTGCGCATCGAGGGGCTCACCGCGCCTTTCGCCGACGTCGGAGGGGACTACGGCGCCACCTCCACCCTGCTCGTCGAGTACCTGCGGGCGGCGAAGCTCGAGCCGTCGGTCGAGGTGGCCACTGCCCTCTTCTACGGCATCAAGGCCGATACCCGCGACTTGGGGAGGGAGACCACCGACAAGGACGTCGACAGCTACCTGTGGCTGTTTCCCCGCATCGACAAAACGGCGCTCGCGCAGATCGAGCACCCCGACCTCCCGGCGCAGTACTTCCGGCTGTACCACACGGCGATCGAGCGAGCGAAGGTGTACGGCACGGCGATCATCACCGACTTGGGCGAGGTCTACTCTCCCGACATGGTGGCCGAGGTCGCCGAGCGGATGATGTTCCTCGAGGGGATGAAGTGGTCGCTCGCCTTCGGCAGCTACCGCAGCCAGCTGTACTTCTCCTTGCGGGTGAAGGACCGGCGCATGAACGCCGGGAGGCTCATTCGGGAGATCTGCGAAGACCGGGGTGGCTCGGCCGGCGGCCACGGGAGCATGGCGGGCGCGCGACTGCCGTTGTGGGGAACGCGGTCGCAGCGTGCGTCGCTCAAGCGCGACTTGGTGGCGCGGTTCCGCGAGGCGTTCGGGGTGGAGAAGGAACGGGGCGTCTCGCTGTTGGCCGAGACGTGATCTACCTCGACCACAACGCGAGCACGCCTTTGCGCCCGCAGGTGGCCGAGCTGCTCGTGCGCGCGGTGGAGCTGGGCACGACCCGACCGGGAAACTCCTCCAGCGTGCACCAGGGAGGGCGTGCCGCGCGTGCGCGCATCGACGCTGCGCGGATTTCGGTGGCCAAGACCTTGGGGTGCGAGATGCGCGAGGTGTGCTTCACCGCTTCGGGCTCGGAGGGAGACGCGCTGGCCCTCCAGGGCGCCTTCCGCGGGCGCAAGGACAAGGCAAGGCGCGGCATCGTCAGCTCGCGCATCGAGCACCCCGCGGTCTTGACGGCGCTCGATCAACTGGAGGCAGATGGAGCCAAGGTGACGCGTCTGTCCCCACGCGCCGACGGCCGTGTCGATGTCGAAAAAGCTCTGGCCGCGCTCAGCGAGGAGGTCGCGCTGTGCTCGCTGATGTGGGCGAACAACGAGACGGGCGTTTTGCAGCCGGTGGCCGAGGTGGCACGGGAGTGCCGCCGCCGGGGCATTCTCTTCCACACTGACGCGGTGCAGGCGACGGGCAAAGTGCCGGTCTCCCTGCGCGAAGTCGATGCCGACCTGTTGACCATTTCCGCTCACAAGCTCGGGGGCCCCGCCGGGGTGGGAGCGCTCGTCGTTCGCAAAGGAGTGGAGCTTTTTCCCCTGGTCCCCGGCCACCAGGAAGACGGCCGCCGCGGAGGCACCCACAACGTCGCCTACATCGAAGCGCTCGCCTTGGCCTTGGAGCTCGCCGCCGTCGACGTGTCGCAGGACCGCGCCCAAGGCGGGGCGCTTCGCGACCGGCTCGAACGAGAGCTGCTGGCACGGATTCCGGACACGCAGGTGAACGGCAGCGGAGCGCCGCGGGTGCCCAACACGACGAACGTGCGGTTCGAGGGTGCCGACGGCGAGGCGCTGCTCATCGCGCTCGACTTGGAGGGAATTTGCGTCTCCACCGGCGCCGCCTGCGCCTCGGGCTCGTTGTCGCCCTCGCATGTTCTCACCGCGATGGGGCTTTCCTCGGCCCAGGCCCACGCCTCCTTGCGGATTTCGCTCGGCACCGACACCACGGAGGCGGAGATCGACCGGGTCATCGATGCGCTGGTCACCCACGTGCCCAAGGCGCGCGAGGCGACGACTCCCTCTCCCCCTGGGAGAGGGGTGGGGTGAGGGGCGTCAATTCGTCAAAGCTGACACCCCTCACCCTTGCCCTCTCCCAGAGGGAGAGGGATGACTTATTTTCTGCGTTTAGGTGCGCTCGAGTTTCTCGATCCTTGCTGGTCTGCTCTTGGCGTGCGCCGACCCCTGCCCACCGGTGCCGGTGGAGCTTCCGCAGGAGCCGATGGTGGCCCACTGGGCGGAAGACGGCTACGCCACGGTGGCAGCTGAGCTCGGCGGTGTGCCGGGTCTGCTTTTGTTCGATACCGGCTTTCCCCGCACCTCGCTCGGCGCCCAGTCCGCGCGCGGCCTCGAGCTGACCGCCCTCACGGTGTCGGTCGCCGGGATGACGGCCGGACCTCTGCCGGCGGGCCTCATCACCGGCCCTGTGGAAACGGGGGCGGTGCTCGGCTCCGACGTGCTCCACCAGCTCCCGGTGGTCTTCGACGCCCGTGCCCGCACCACCTCGGTGTTGCCGACTTTCGTCTCCGCTCACACCGGAGCACCCCTGCGACTCGCCGAATCGGGACGCTGTACCGAGGCCGACGCGCGCCGCTCTCCCCTCTTCCTCGTCGACGGCGAGGTGGAGGGCCGCACGGTGACCTTGCTTTTGGACACCGGAGCCGAGGCGACCTTCGTCTCCTCCGAGATCTACGCCGCGCTCGACGCGCGGCCCACGCTGCAGAACGTTCGGGTGGCGAGCGCCTTCGCCGGCATCTTCGAAGCCTCGGCCACCCGCGCGCGGCACATCGACGTGGGCGAAGCTGCCTCCACGGGCGTCGTGGTGCTCAGCAGCCATGAAATCGATGCCGAGTTGGCCAGGCTCTCCTCCATCGCCGGCCTGACGTTGAGCGGCTTTCTGGGGTGGAACTTCCTGCGCGAGCTCGAAGTCTCGCTCGCTCCAGGCAGCTCGGCGCTCGATGACCGCAGGCTCTCATTGACCCGCTTCGACTCCCAAACGCACTGGAAGCGAGAGCTCATCGGCGTGGGCATCTTCACCGAGCCATCGCTTCAGCCTCCGGGGCTGCGTGTGAACGGCTTTCTCTCCGTCTCTCCCGCGCGCGAGGCCGGAGTCGAAGCGGGCGATGTCATTCTCGCGGTCGACGGCGTCGCCGCCGCCCAAGCGCCCAGCCCCTTCGCAGCCCCCGGCGCCACCGTTCGCCTCGACCTTCAACGTGGGGCCAGCTCCCTTGCTCTCGATGTCGCGGTGCGCGACCTGCTTCCCGACCCTCCCTAAACCACGGTTCAACCGAACAGCCCGCGCACCATCGCCGAGATGGCCAGCGGCGTGCCCACCCGCTCGTCGAAGTGGGGAGTCAGCGCCTCGCTCATCTGTGCCGCCGTCTGGAAGCGGTCGGCCGGATCGATCGCCAAGCCCTTGTTGACGATCTCCTCCAACGCCTCCGACACCTCGGGCCGAAGCATGCGCACCGAGGTGTGTAGCCGGCCGCGAATGGCGGTGAAGACCTCCGCGGGGGTGGCACCGGTGAACGGCCGCTCGAGGGTGAGCAGCTCGTAGAGCGACACCGTGGCCGCCCAGAGGTCGGCGGCAGGCGTCACCTGACCGTCGAGCACCTCGGGAGACAAGTAGTAGGGCTTGCCCACCACGCCGCGATCCGACGCCATGCCTGAGCGCGCCCGCGCCACCCCGAAGTCCCCCAGCTTGATGTCCCCGGTGCGCGAAACGAACAGGTTCGAGGGTGAGACGTCGCAGTGCACGATGCCCAAGGGTGCTCCCGAGGGGCTTTTCGCCTGGTGGGCGTACCCCAGCGCGTCGAGCAGCACCTTGGCCAGGTAGACGGCGAAGTCGATCGGCCAGGCGATGCCCCGCTGCTGACAGCGCCGCAGCACCTGGCCCACGTCGCGTCCTTCGATGAGCTCCATCACCATGAAATACACGTCGTCGATCACTCCCACCTCGTAGACCTTCACCACGTTGGGATGATCGAGAAGCTTGGTGAGATCGGCCTCGGTGGCGAAGGCTTCGACCGCGGCCGCGTCCTTGGCGAGCGCGGGCGAAAGCCGCTTGAGCGCCACCAAAAGCCCGGCACGCGGGCCTTCCACCACGCGCGCGCGGTACACCTCGGCCATCCCGCCTTTCCCCATGAGCGAGAGGATGTCGTAGTTGCCGAACCGGCGCGTGGCGGGGGCGCTCACAAGACTTAGAAACTCCCTCCGCCCTTGCGTGCCTTGAGCGACCACGCTTGGGCCACCAGCTTCTTGAACTCGGGGTCGTCCTGGAACAGGCGTATCAGATCGGCGTCGCTGCTCATCGCTTCGGGCAAGGAAAAGCCCTGCTTGACCGCCGACTTGAGGTGAGCCAGCGCAGCCTTCTTGTCTCCCAGGCGGCTGTGGGCGCAGGCCAGGTTGTAAGAGATGTCGGCCTCGTTCTGGCGGACGTTCCTGGCCAGCTCGCGCGCGCGTTCGTAGCTGGCGATGGCCTTGAGCACGTTGCCCCGCTTGAACTCGGCCACCCCCAAGCCGAAGTACGCGGTCCAGTTGCTCTCGTTGTAGCTGATGCCCACCGCGAACTGCTGCGCCGCACCCGCGAAATCACCCGCCTCGAGCAACCTTTTCCCCTTGAGCAGCGCGTCCTTGTGCAGCTCGAGGTTCTTCTTTCCGTTGCTCTTCTTCTTGGCGATGAGCGCCGCCGAGCTTCCGGAGAGCTTCCCCGCGCTTGGGCGCTCACCCGCCGCCAGCGCCGATACCAGAAGTCGCGTGCCGGCGAGCGCGGGAGAGGTGCACGCCGCGTCGAGCTTCACCTCGCCAAACAACGTCCCCGACACCGGGTGGTACACGGCGAGCCAAGGGTAAACCTTGGGTGGGCAGGCCGCTCCGGTTTGACACAACAGCACCGAGCCCACCAGGACGTTGCCTTCGAACCGTCCCTCGATGATTCGCTGATCCGCCTCGAAGGCGCACGCGCCCCCGCTCACGTACTTGCCCGACACCCGATCGTCTTCGGTGGTAAACAACAAGACGCCCGCCTCTTGCGCCCTGTACAGCCCGCTGAGCGTGGGGGTGGCCGCCCACGAGGCCGCCGGCAGCCACGCGGCGAGCACCCAAAGCCTCGAATTGGTGCATGCGTGGACCATCGAAGGTCTGGCGGATCGGCGAGGGCGTGAAATCATAGCGCTCCTTGACCCTTCCGGATCACGTCCCTATCATTCAGCGACGACTTCTTCAGTTTCTCCAACGAACTCAATGCCTTAGGAGACTTAGCGGATTTGAGAAGAGCTGTCCCCTGCGGGGTGCGTGATGGGCAGCAGAAATTCGAACCGATACGTTCATTCCGGGAGCCGTCCTACTTCGGCCCCCACCTGATTCTCCAGGGTTCAATGGACGTTGCCCACACGGCCAATGGCGGGGGACTTTTTTCGGGGGGGCGGGCCGGTGAACGAGACAGTGGTGGACGAAGGGGTAGCTCGCAAAACGTCGCTCCGGGAGGAGCTGACGCTGCGCCGCAAGGCGATGCCGCCGGAAGTGATCGACGCCCGCGGGTTGAAGGTGCAGGCGAGGTTTTTGGCCACCCCCTACTACGCGCGCGCTCGCACGGTGGCCCTCTACGCGCCGATTCGGGGCGAGGTTCCCACGCGCGACATCCTCACTGCGGCGATCGCCGACGGCAAGCTGGTGTGTTACCCGCTCTCGCACGTGCACGGCCGCATCTTGTCGTTTAGGGCGATCAGCTCGGAGTCGGAGCTGGAGCCAGGCCGGCTGGGGGTACGCGAACCCTCCAGCGCCGCCGAGCTGGTGCCGGTGGAGCAGATCGACCTCTTCGTGGTGCCGGGGCTCGGCTTCACCCGGGACGGGCACCGGTTGGGCCGCGGGGGCGGCTACTACGATGCCACGTTGCGCTCGGCGGTGGCCCGCAGCCGGCGCGTGGGCTTGGGGTTTGCCGACCAGATCGTCGACGAGCTGCCGGTGAGCCCCGACGACGTGCAGATGGACTTGGTGGTGACCGAGGCGGAGTCCTTTCGTGGTTTGTACCGCGATTGGGAGTTCGTCGACACCTGAGCGCCGTGGCATAACCCTCGGCCGTGAAGGTTCTCTTCCTCGGCGACGTGGTGGGCAAGCCCGGTATCAACGCCGTCAAGGCGCTCTTACCCAAGCTGATCGGCCGCCACGGGATCGATCTGGTAGTGGCCAACGCCGAGAACTCCGAGGGCGGCGCGGGGGTCTCTCCGGAGAGCGCCGAAGCGCTCTTGGCGGCGGAGGTCGACCTGCTCACCTCGGGAAACCACATCTGGACCAAGAAACAAATCCTCCCCTGGCTGGAGCGGAACCCCGATCGGCTCTTGCGCCCGGCCAACTACCCAAAGGGGGCTCCCGGCAAAGGGCACACGGTGGTGGAGACGCCCGGGGGCCGCAAGCTGGGGGTGCTCAACCTCGAGGGGCGTGTCTTCATGAAGGCGCTCGACGACCCCTTCACCGTCGCCCTCCAGGCGGTGGCGGAGCTCCGGCAACAGACGCCCTGTATCCTCGTCGACATGCACTGCGAGGCGACCAGCGAGAAGAACGCGATGGGCGCTTTCCTCGACGGCAAGGTGTCGGCGGTGATCGGCTCCCACACCCACGTGCAGACCGCCGACGAGCGCATTCTCCCCGCCGGCACCGCCTTCCTCACCGACGCCGGCATGTGCGGGCCGCTCGACTCGGTCATCGGCGTCAAGAAGGAGCTGTCCATCGAGCGCTTCCTCTCTCAACGGCCCACGAGCTTCGAGGTGGCCAAGAACCTGGTCTACCTCCAAGGCGCGATCGTCGACATCGACGAGGAGAGCGGGCGGGCCAAGAGCGTCGAGCGGGTGCGCGAGCACCTGCCTGGCACCTAAAGGGGTTTTCAGGCTCCAAGGGGAGAGGCGGGGCGGGCGACTGCATGCGGTGTTCGACAAGGTGAGCGCCGAGGTGACGAGCGCTGCGCAGCTGGGCCGGTGGTCCGTTCGACACCGGCGTTCCGCCCGTGTTAAGGGCGTGGCGCCATGGGACAGGGAAAGCTTTCGCGCTATGCCGGCACCTTCCTCTTCTTCGCCGCCATCGTCTGCATGATCGGCTTTTGGTGGGCGCGCACCAGTGGGAGCGACTCCTTTCTCTACTGGGCCACCGGCCTCAAGTGGACTTTGATCACCCTGGCGGCGTGCGCCTGCTACATGGCCGGCGTCGGCCTCTACCACACCCTCCTGGCGGCCCTCGGGCTCGACGGCGAGCCGGGCATCTTCAGCCGCGGTGGGCGCTCCGGCCCCTTCTCTGGCCCCCCGGCGAATGAGGGTCGCGCAGAGCGCGTCGATCAGCGGTAGAGCTCGGCCCCGCTCTTTCGGAATTCGTTCGACTTCTCCGACAGACCGCGCTCGAGGGCGGCGGCGGGCGTAAGCCCTTGCTTTTGGGCGTAGGCGCGCACGTCCTCGGTGATTTTCATCGAGCAGAAGTGCGGGCCGCACATCGAGCAGAAGTGCGCCACCTTGGCGTTCTCTTGGGGGAGCGTCTCGTCGTGGAAGGCCCGCGCCCGCTCGGGGTCGAGCCCCAGGTTGAACTGGTCCTCCCAGCGAAACTCGAAGCGGGCTTTGGAAAGGGCGTTGTCGCGCGCCTGCGCGCCCGGGTGCCCCTTGGCGAGGTCGGCGGCGTGGGCGGCAATCTTGTAGGTGATGACCCCTTCCTTGACGTCGTCGCGGTTGGGCAGGCCCAGATGCTCTTTGGGGGTGACGTAGCAGAGCATGGCGCAGCCGTACCAGCCGATGAGCGCGGCGCCGATGCCGCTGGTGAAGTGGTCGTAACCGGGAGCGATGTCGGTGGTGAGCGGCCCCAAGGTGTAGAAGGGCGCCTCGTGGCAGACGGCGAGCTGCCGGGTCATGTTCTCGTGGATGAGGTGCATCGGCACGTGGCCGGGGCCTTCGATCATCACCTGCACGTCGTGCTTCCAGGCCACCTGGGTGAGCTCGCCCAAGGTCGACAGCTCGGCGAACTGCGCTTCGTCGTTGGCGTCGGCGATCGACCCGGGGCGAAGCCCATCGCCCAGGCTGAAGCTCACGTCGTAGGCCTTCATGATTTCGCAGATCTCTTCGAAGTGCGTGTAGAGGAAGCTCTCCTGGTGGTGGGCCAGGCACCACTTGGCGAGAATCGAGCCGCCGCGCGAAACGATGCCGGTGACCCGCCGGGCGGTGAGGGGCACGTAGGACAGCCGCACCCCGGCGTGGATGGTGAAGTAGTCGACTCCCTGCTCGGCCTGCTCGATGAGGGTGTCGCGAAAAACGTCCCAGGTGAGCTCTTCGGCCACTCCTCCCACCTTCTCCAACGCCTGGTAGATGGGCACCGTGCCGATGGGCACCGGGCTGTTGCGGATGATCCACTCCCGGGTCTCGTGGATGTTGCGGCCGGAGGAGAGGTCCATCACCGTGTCGGCGCCCCAACGAATCGCCCACACCATCTTTTCCACTTCTTCCTCGATCGACGAGGTCACCGCCGAGTTGCCCAGGTTGGCGTTGATCTTCACCAGGAAGTTTCGCCCGATGATCACCGGCTCGAGCTCTGGGTGGTTGACGTTGGCGGGGATGATCGCCCTGCCGCGGGCGACTTCGTCGCGCACGAATTCGGGCGTGAGGCGCGAAGGAATGCTCGCGCCATGGGAGGCCCCCGCGTGCTGCATCGCGTAGGCCGCCTCGACGCGCTGATTCTCGCGAAGAGCGACGAACTCCATCTCGGGGGTGATGACCCCCTTCTTGGCGTAGTGCATCTGGCTGACGTTCTTGCCCGCCTTGGCCCGCAAAGGTCTCTTCGCCAGGGGGAAACGCAGGCCGTCGAGGCGCCGGTCGGAAAGCCGGGAGCGCCCGTGCTCCGAGCTCATCTGCGGCAGCTCTTCCACGTCGCCGCGCTCGCGCACCCACCTTTCCCGCGATGGCTGAAGGCCGCGGCGCAAATCGATGCGCGCCTCGGCGTCGGTGTAGGGACCGGAGGTGTCGTAGACGGCGATGGCCGGGTTGGGAGTCGGAGGCCCCCCCCCGTGGCGAGTGGGGGTCTGCTCAATCTCGCGCATCGGCACCCGAAGCTCCGGGTACAGCACCCCCGGCACATAGACCTTGCGCGACCCCGGCAACGGACCTTGGGTGATGCCGGCGAGCGCCGAAGAATCGACGTGAAGACGACGAGAGGCTTCGCTCATGGCGATGCGCGTCGTAGCACAGGCGCGAAGGGCCGCGTCAATGTCCCAGGGCCACGCTTTTGAGAGTCGAGCTCCTGGGCGATCGCGGCGAGCACCTCCTGGGCGGCCAAGAGCCGCGCCCTGGGCGTGCGCTGCAACACCCGGCGCACCGCCTGCTCCACCGTGCCGGCACGCAGCTCGTCGAGTGATTTGCCGCGAGCGGTGAGCGTAAAGAGCGCGCGCCGACCATCCGCCGGGTCGAGCCTGCGCCGTACCACCCCGCCTCGCTCCAACCGTTTGAGGATACCGGTCAAGGTGCTGGGGTGCATGTGAAGAACGCTGGCGATCTGGCCCGCCGAAACCCCGGGAAAGCGCCCGATGATGCGAATGGCCAACCGCTGAGGCCCGGTGACTCCCAGCGCGCTCCTCATCCGCTTGGAGACCGAGTGGAGGCCGTGGTCCATCGCCCACAGCAGGCGCATGAAGTCGAGCACCTCGCCCAAGCGGAAAGCACCGGTTGTCTCGAACGGACGAGCCATTGTGGGCTGAAAGGAACATACCTCCTCTTTCTTCGTCGAGGTTGCCGAATGGAAGGTGCGTGCAAACCCTCGAGAGCGGAGGTGAGGTCCGCGTGGCCAAGGGGTGCGGTGAATGGGGGTGGGTCCTCCTTTGGGCAGCGGTGGGCTGCTCTCGGGCAGACCCGGTCACGAGCGCGCCGCCTCCGCCCCCGACCCCGTCGATCGAGCCGGTCAGCGAGCCCACCCCCGAAGCGCTCGACGAGCTGGCCCGGACGCTCAGCGGAGACACGTCGACGTCGGCGAAGCGGCCGAAGCGACGCGCAAGGCAGCCCGCCGCGATGAATGCCCTGCGCGAGCTGTACCGCGAAGAAAGACCCTCCCCCGCTCCCAGCGACCCGCCACGCGCCCTCTTCGACGAACAGGCGCGTCACTCCGCACCCGCACCCGCCGGGCTGGAGAAAGCCCTCGCGCTTCACCGCAACGGCATTCGACACTGCATCGAAAAAGAGCTGCGCGCCAACCCCACCCTCTCGGGGACTCGCATTCATCTCGTGTTGAGCCTGTCGGCCGATGGGCGGGTACGCACCTCACGCCTCGACCGCCCAGAGCTCGACGCCGCGGAGCTCGGCCGCTGCCTCAAGAGCCGGGCCGCCCGCATGCGCTTTTCGCCACTTGGCGAGGAGACGGACCTCGAGCTCCCCTTGCTCCTCGTGGGCGGATGAACGGTTGAAGCGAAAGCCGACGGCCGGAATTGAACCGGCGACCTACTGATTACGAATCAGTTGCTCTGCCAACTGAGCTACGTCGGCGTGATTGCGCGCGTGGTACCACACCTGGGCACCAATTCAAGCGCGGCCACCGCAACGTGCGTCGATGACACGTCGCGTCGCGTAAGCGCTTGATATTGAACGAGAAATTGAATTTCTCGGCGTTGACCCCCGCGCGCGTGCCACGTACTGTGCGCCCGCACCGGAGAACCCATGCCTTCATCCGAAGAAATCTTCATGAGGGCCCTGCCGCCCTCTCCCAAGCGCACCCTCTACACCGATGCGATGGAGATTTTCCACCGCGCCGCCGACCTCATCGGCCTGGACAAGCGGGTGCGCCTGGAGCTGCAGGAGCCGGACTACGAGCACATTTTTTACGTGACGATCAAGCTCAAGGATCGGCTGGTGCCTTTGCCTCCCGAGCAGGCCAAAACGTTTTCCGACCTGCCGGTGAGCCAGGTGCGGGACCCGGGCGGGCTGGAGCTTCTCGCCAGCGGAAAAATCATTCTCAACGGGCGGGCGTTGCTCGGCTCCGATGTCACCATCCGCGGCGGGCACCTGCGCCTGCCCAGCGGGGGCGTCTATCAGCTGGTGCCGGGCGAAAACGTGAGCATGAAGGGGTACCGGGTGCAGCACAACCAGGCGCGGGGGCCGTACAAGGGCGGCCTGCGCTACCACCGTGAGGTGTCGCTCGACCTGTTCAAAGCGCTGGCGGCGGAGATGACGTGGAAGACGGCGATCGTCGAAGTGCCGTTCGGGGGCGCCAAAGGCGGCTTGCAGATCGACCCGCGCGAGCACGGCCGCGAGGAGCTGCAGGCGATCACCTTGCGTTTCATGTACAAGCTCAAGAACCTGATCGGCCCCAACTTCGACATTCCCGCGCCGGACGTGGGGACCAACAGCGAAATCATGGCGCTGATGATGCGCCAGTACAGCGACGGCGAGCGCGAGCGCCACCGGCTGCGCGGCGTGGTCACCGGCAAAGACATGCGCATCGGCGGCTCCGAGGGCCGCACCAAAGCCACGGGCCAAGGCCTCGCCTACTGCGTGGAGGACTACTACGCGGAGAAGGGCGAGTCTTGCCGGGGCAAGACCTTTCTTTTGCAGGGGTTTGGCAACGTGGGCTCGGCGGCGGCAGAAATTCTCTGCTCCATGGGCGCCCGTCTGCTCGCGGTCAACGACGCCGACGGCACCGTCTACAACCCCGACGGCATCGACGTGGCGGCGCTCACCGCCTACGTCTACGAGAACCCGAAGAACCTCAAGCGCTCGGTGCTGGGCTTCCCCGGCGGGCAGGGGATTTCGAAGAAAGACCTCTGGGAGATTCCCGCCGACATGCTCGTCCCCGCGGCGCTGGGTGGCGAAATCACCGGCGAGGTCGCCGAGCGGCTCAAGGTGAAGCTGATCGCCGAGGGAGCCAACGGCCCCACCACCCCCGAGGCCGATCGAATCTTGTCGAAAAGGGGCATCGACCTCATCCCCGACATCATCGCCAACGCCGGCGGCGTGACGGTGAGCTACTACGAGTGGATTCAGAACAACCGCATGGAGTCGTGGACCGAAGCCGAGGTCAACAAGAAGCTCGAGTACGCGATGAAGCGCAACTACCGCATCATCCGCGACATCGCCCGTTGCTCTCCTCGGCGCACCGACATGCACGACAGCCGGAAGTTCTGCATCGATCGTCCGGTCGACCCGCGCTGCGCGGCGATGATTCTCGCCCTGCGCCGCATCGAAGCCCACTACCAGCTGGAGGGGTTCAGCCAGTAACCGCAACTAGTGCATCACCCGCTCGCGATCGACCAACAGGAGCGGGTGGTCTTCCTTGGTCTCGTAGGCGACGATGCGCAAACCCATGCCGCGGCTGTAGCCTTCCTGCCCGTCCCTGCCTCCGTAGCTGAGCGCCACTTGGTAGCGCACCTCACACAGACAGGTCATTTCGGTGCCGTCCTCGCCCGCGAAAGTGACTTTGAGGCGTCCGCCCAAGGGCATCGGCTCGCGCGTCTCCACGAAAAGCCCGCGGGCACTGATGTTGCGCCCGATGCCGCGGGTCATCCCCTCTTGGCTGGTGAGATAGACGGTGAAAACTTTGTCGAACCGAAGATGCTGACGGCGATCGCTCACGCTTTTGGCCTCCTTCGTGGAAGCCAAAGCGTACATGGTGCGATAATGTAGTCAAAATATCCACCTCATGCCACACGGACAGGGCGCTCCGCCCGTGGCAAGATGCGCCCGCTCTCACGCCCGGAGAAAGCCCCTTGAGACAGGCACTTACACTCTCCCTCTCCCTGCTGCCGTGCATCGTTTTCGCCCAAGGGGAGGAGCGCTTGGCCAAGCTGCGTGAGGGGGCCGAGCCCTTGAGCGGGTTGGGGTCCTTTCTCGAGAAGTACGTGGGCGACTGTCCTCCCAAGGCGCTCGGGGGAGCGGAGTGCAGCCAAAACGCGGCGAGCTTCCGCGCGAAGGCGAACGGGAAAAAGTTCTACATGGTCGTCGCCGAGGACTCGGCGGTCATTTCGATGGGAGGCATCACCTCCGACGGAGGGTTCACCCTCAACGTCACCCCGTTCTTCGGCGCCGCCGGCACTGCCCTCACCCACGGCGCGCCCTCACGAACGGACGCGAGCGGAAACCCGGTGCTGCCCTTCCTCCGGGTCAAAGGTACGGCGCCCGATGGGTTGAGCGCCGATTCGATCGCGCGCATGGCCTCGATGCGCACCTTACGGCTCGAGGTGGTGTTCACCCCTCAAGGGCTGTGGACCCTGCAGAAGAAAGGCGGGGGCAAAGTCACCGGGGTGAAGGGGAAGATCGAGGCGATGTGGGTGACGATCGGCAGGACAGGCCAAACCATCGGCCACTGGCCGGCGCGCTGACAGCATCACCCGCCTGGGCGAATCGCCACGTAGCGCACCATCTCCCCACGCTGGAAACGGACCAGAGCGGTCTGCTCCGCACCGCCGTGCTCCAGCGCGGCGCGGAATTGCCGGGTGTCTGCGACTTTGCGGCGGTTGACCTCGGAGATGATGTCTCCCGCCAAAAGCCCGGCTTGCTCCGCGGGGCTGTGCGGGAGGACTCCGGCGATCAGCACTCCCGTCGTCGCCTTCAACCCCAACCTCGCCGAGATGTCCGGCGTCAAGTCGCGCACCACCACTCCCAGCTCGTCCACCCTCCCCGCGCTGAGCAACGACTGGAGCGCTTCGGGCGAAGGGCGCTCGGTCAATCTCACCGACACCTCCACCGGCGCACCTGCGCGGAGAATCGACAGGCGGGCCTCGCTCCCCGGCGCGAGGATGGCGACGCGCCGAAGCAACTCCAAATATGAGTCAATCGTCTTGCCGTTCACCGCGGTGACCCGATCGCCCGGTTGAACTCCCCCGAGGGCGGCGGGGCTGCCCTTGAACACGTCCATCACCACCGCGCCCTTTTGCCCCGTCTGCGACGCCTGCTCGTGAATGTTCACGCCCAACCACCCGCGGGCGAGCCGCCCGTTGACCCGCAAGTTGGGCAGTAAGTCCTTCACCATGTTGATCGGCACCGCGAAGCCGATGCCCTGGCCCTGGCTGACGATGGCGGTGGTCACCCCCACCACCTCTCCGCGCATGTTGAAGAGCGGCCCCCCGGAGTTGCCTGGGTTGATCAACGCGTCGGTCTGAATGAAATCGTCGAACAGCCCCACGCCGATGACACGTTCTTTGGCGGAAATCATTCCGTGCACCACCGAATGGTCGAGACCGAAAGGGTTGCCGATCGCCAGCACCCAGTCGCCCACTTCGAGCGCGTCGCTGTCGCCCAGGAAGGTGGTGGGCAGCGTGCCCGCCCCGCCGCGCACTTTGAGCAGCGCCAGATCGGTCGAGGGGTCTTTCCCCACCACCTCTGCGGGCAGCTCGCGGCCGTCGGCGAGCATCACCCGAATCTGCCGGGCCTTCTCCACCACGTGGTTGTTGGTCACCACGTACCCGTCGGGGCTGATGATGAACCCCGACCCCAGCGAGCGGCTGGCGAGCGGGAGCCCCCGAACGCTTTGCGAGTTGGTGGTGCTGATGTTCACCACCCCGTCCCGCACCGCGCGAATGAGTGGCCCCATCGAGGTCGGCGGAACGAACCCGGGAATCGTCGTGTCCGGCTCCGGCCGCTCGCGGTAGAGCGCCGCCTCGGGCTTTTGCGGCAAAACCGCCTGCAGATGGTCGCGCTGCTCCTTCGCCCTCGCCTCCAGCCACTGGGTCACGTGCGCTGACACGCCCTCCGCCGCGGCAAGACCAGGCAAGAGGACGAGAGCGACGGCGGCAAGACGCATGGAGGCTCGGTGGTTCAACACGCCCCGAGGTTACCTATTTCAGGCCAAAGCCGCTTCCACGTGACGCCTACTCGGAGGGGGCCGCCGCCTCGTGCCACCCGTGGTCCACCTGGCCGGTCTGTTCGTCGACGATCTCCACCTCGGCCGCGCGCAGCGAGTAATAGAGCAGCCAACGCTCCGCCGCCGTCAGCGTGCCCGGTGGCAATGCCGCCAAAATCTCCCGCACCGTCAGCCTCCCCTCCTTGATGCCCTTGGCGAAGAGCGCTTTGCGGGCCAGATAGCTGGCGCTGATCTTTGCCTCGTCCATGCGCACAACCTAATCCCCGAGGTCTCCCGCCGCACGACGGGGTTCAAGCGTGCGTGCCCCAGCCCTCTTCCTCGTGGTGGTGCGACAGGAGGGGCACTTCGGCGGTCACTTTGGGGCCGAGAATGACCACCAACTCCTCTTCCTCGAGCACCTCGGCGGAAAGAAGCCGGGCGGCGAGCGACTCCACCTTGCCGCGATACTCCCGAAGAATCGCCCGGGCGCGCTCCATCGCCTCGGTCACCAGCTTGCGAATCTCCTCGTCGATGAGCTGGGCGGTGCGCTCGGAGTAGCCGCGCACTTCGGGCGGAATCGCCGAGCGCAAGAAGGCATGCCGCTCCTCTCCCAAGGACACCGGGCCCAGCGAGCTCATGCCGTAGTCGCGCACCATCAGCTTGGCGATCTCGGTGGCTTGCTTGAAATCGTTGGCCGCCCCGGTGGAGATGGCGCCGATGAACAGCTCCTCGGCGGCGCGCCCGCCCATCATGCCGGTCATCTTGTCGCGCAGCTCTTCCAAGGACATGAGGTAGCGATCTTCGAGCGGGAGCGAAAGGGTGTACCCCAGCGCCGCCAGCCCGCGCGGAATGATCGATACTTTGTGCACCCGCTCGGCGTGGGGGAGCATCCAACTCACCACTGCGTGGCCTGCTTCATGGTGGGCGACGATTTCCTTCTCGCGCTCGTTCATGCGGCGGTTCTTCTTCTCCAGGCCGGCGACGACCCGCTCGATCGCCTCCTCGAAGTCGACCCGCAGCACCGCGACGTGGTTCTTGCGCGCCGCGAGTAGGGCCGCCTCGTTCACCACGTTGGCCAAGTCGGCGCCGGCGAAGCCCGGCGTGCGCGCGGCGATGCCTTTCAAGTCCACGTCGGGGCCGACCTTCACCTCCCGCGCGTGAATCTCGAGTATCCGCTCGCGCCCGCGCATGTCCGGCCGGTCGACCAGCACCTGGCGGTCGAAGCGCCCCGGGCGCAAGAGAGCGCTGTCGAGAATCTCGGGCCGGTTGGTGGCGGCGAGCACGATGAGGCCCACCCGCGCGTCGAACCCGTCCATCTCGGCCAAAAGCTGATTGAGCGTCTGCTCGCGCTCGTCGTGCCCGCCCGCGAAGCCACCGTTGCGGCTCTTGCCGATCGCGTCGAGCTCATCGATGAAGACGATGCAAGGAGCCTTCGCCGCCGCCTGCGAGAAGAGGTCGCGCACCCGCGCCGCGCCCACCCCGACGAACATCTCCACGAACTCCGAGCCGGAGAGAGAGAAGAAGGGCACCCCCGCCTCACCCGCCACCGCGCGCGCGAGCAGCGTCTTGCCCGTCCCGGGAGGCCCCACCAGCAAGACGCCCTTGGGAATTCGCCCGCCCAGCCGGCGGAATTTTTCCGGGGTTTTGAGGAACTCGACGATTTCTTTCAGCTCTTCCACCGCCTCGTCGATGCCCGCCACGTCCTTGAAGCCCACGCCGGTGTCCGACTCGGAGCGGATCTTCGCCCGCGACTTGCCGAAGCTCATCACGCTCTGCGGGCCCTGACCGATGCCGCCGGCCATGCGCCGCATCATGAAGCTCCAGAAGAGGAAGACCAGCCCGAGCGGGAGCACCCAAATCCACAGCGCCTGGGCGAGCCCCGAGTCGGGCACCGCCTCGTATTGAACGCCTTTCTCTTCGAGGAGCGGCACCAGCTCGTCATCGCCTTGGACGCGGTTGGCCATCCACGGGAGCGCACCCGGCTCGGAGCGCAAGACCTGCCCGTCGGGAGGGGCGGAGACGGTGCCCGGGGGCAAGTAACCCTTCACCCAATCGTTCGAGAGCTGCACCCGCTCGAACTTGTCCTCGGCGACCGCCTGCTTGAACTGGCTGTACGACACCTTCCGCACGCCGGCGTCCTGGAAGAAGTTGCGGAAGAGGAGAAACCCCAGCACCAAAAGGAGCACGTAGCCCAGCGGGGACCCGAAGCGAGGCAGCTTGGGCCCGGCCGGCGGCTTGTCGTGCTTTTTGCCCCTCGGGTTGATGCTGGGAACTTGACTCATCTAGCGCACACTCCCCCTCCTCGTGGCTTGGGGAAGATGTGCACCCGAGCGTCGATTTCAAGCAGAGCCAACGTCGGGTGATGAACCCTCGTCAGTGGTCGAGGTCCAAAAGCTTTTCCAGGGTGCGGGCGTCGGCGTCGGGGAATTTGTACTGGCTCATCTCTTCCAGGGTGACCCAGCGGTGGTCGTGCACCCGGAGATGCGTGATGGCGCTTTCGTCAGAGACGAGCCGGCAGCGGAAGACGCGAAAATCGATGTCGTAATGCGGGTACTCGTGGTGGGTGTGCATCGCCTGCTCGCCGACCTCGACGTCGATGCCCATCTCCTCCTTGAGCTCGCGGGCGAGCGCCTCCTCGTCGCTCTCGCCCTCCTGCACCCGGCCGCCAGGGAACTCCCACAAAAGCGGCAGCGAGGCCTTGGCCGGGCGCTGGGTGATGAGGTAGCGGCCTCCGTCTTTTTCGAGCATCGCGCCCACCACGCGGATCTGACGGCGAGTCATGCGTCCTCCGAAGGGCCTTCGAGCTAGCACGCCTGACTGGCTGGGTACAGACCAGGGAACCGGCTTCGTTGGGCGCTGTCGAAGGCGATTGTCCTTCAGCCCAAAGGAGCCGCCATGCGCCGCGTTCGCATCGTCCTGACAGTTGCTGGTTTGAGCCTCGCCGCCGTCGGCGTGCTCGCGGTCATCAGCGAAGTGGAGAAAGAACCAGCGCCGGCAACGCCGCCCGCTGAACCGCTCACTCCGACGGCGAACAAAGGCCAACCGAAATTGACGAAGGCACCGGTGGTGCTCAGAGCGACGAGCCGCCCCGAACCTGCTCTTTCCCATCGATCGAAGGCGGAAAGCGAAGCACCGCGGCTGCGAAACATCGTGGGCGAGAAGAGAACGGACGCCCTGCTGGGCATCGGTGGAATCGGTACGAGAGGCAGCGGGGGAGGCAGCGGCGCGTACGGACAATCCTACGGCGGTACGGGCGGTGCGGCCGGCGCGCTGGTGGGGGTGTTCGGTGGTGGGCGGGAGTCGGGAGGCGGCGAGGGCTACACCCACTACGGAGTCAACGCGTTCGTCACCACGGCCGAGGATCGACTCTCCACCTTCGCGGTGGACGTGGACACCGCCTCGTACGCCATCGCCCGGCGCAAGCTTCTCGAGGGCACGCTCCCGCCACCCAGCTCGGTGCGGGTGGAGGAGTTCTTGAACTACTTCCGCTACCGCTACCCGGAGCCAACGTCCGGAGCGCTCGCCGTTCACCTCGATGCCGCGCCCTCTCCGTACACCCCCGGCCGGCACCTGCTCCGCGTCGGCGTGCAGGGCAAGCGCCTGGAGGTAAACCAGCGAAAGACGGCGCACCTCACCTTCCTGGTCGACGTCTCCGGCTCGATGCAATCTCCTGACAAGCTCCCGCTGGCCAAGCGTGCCCTGCGGATGCTGGTGGACAACCTGCGCGATGGCGACACGGTAGCGCTGGTCACCTACGCCGGGCACGTGAAGCTGGCGCTCCCGCCCACGGGGCTCGAGAAGAAGGCGGTCATTCACCAGGCGATCGAAGAGCTCTCCGCCGGCGGCTCGACCGCCATGGCCTCGGGCATCGAGCTCGCCTACCAGCAGGCGATGAAGACGCTCGATGGGCAATCGCTCTCGCGGGTCATCATCCTCTCCGACGGCGACGCCAACGTGGGGCCGACTTCGCACGAGGACATCCTCCGGCTCATCCGGGGGTACGTGAAAGAAGGCATCACCGTCACCACGGTCGGCTTCGGCATGGGCAACTACCAGGACACCTTGATGGAGCAGTTCGCCAACAAGGGCAACGGCAACCACTTCTACGTCGACTCCTTGATGCAGGCGCGGCGGGTGTTTCAGGAGCAGCTGGGTGGCACGCTCGAGGTCATCGCTCAGGACGTGAAGATTCAAGTCGACTTCGACCCTGAGCAGGTCGAGCGCTACCGGTTGATTGGCTACGAGAACCGGGACATCGCCGACCAGGACTTTCGTAACGACAAGGTGGACGCGGGAGAGATCGGCGCCGGGCACAGCGTGACCGCGCTCTACGAGCTCACGCTTCGACCGGATGCGGGAGAGGGCCTCGCCACCGTCCGCGTGCGCGCCAAGCCTCCGCGGCAAAGCAAGGCGAGCGAAGCCATTTTCCCTTTCCGCGCCTCGGCGCTGGCGCCGAGTCTCGACGGGGCGAGTGCGGACTTGCGCTTTGCCGCCGCGGTGATGGGCGCGGCGGAGATTTTCCGCCAAAGCCCGCACGCCAAGACCTGGAGCTACGACCAAGTCTTGCGGTTGGCCAAGGGCGCCACGCCGCCGGGCAACGCCGAGCGCTCCGAATTCATCGCTCTGCTCGAGCGGGCCCGTTCACTCGTGGGCCCTGTCGCCTCCCGTTAACACTTCTCCCCTCTCCCCGTGGGAGAGGGAAAGGGTGAGGGAACTTTAAGCTCGTGAGCTCGACTCCCCTCACCCCCGCCCTCTCCCAAAGGGAGAGGGAGTGTAGAGTCTTGGGCCCATGGCTTCCCTCCACTTCCTCGGCGCCGCAGGCACCGTCACCGGCTCGCGCTTCCTCCTCGAACACGACGACCGGCGGGTGCTGGTGGACTGCGGGCTCTTCCAGGGCCTCAAGGAGCTGCGGCTGCGCAACTGGGATCCGCTGCCGATCGACGCCAAGAGCATCGATGCGGTGGTGCTCACCCACGCGCACATCGACCACACCGGCGGCCTGCCCCGCTTCGTGCGCGAGGGCTTTCGCGGCCCGGTGTACAGCACCCCGGGTACGCGCGACCTCTCCTCGCTTTTGTTACCCGATTCGGCACGGCTGCAAGAAGAAGAGGCGCGCTACGCCAACCAGCGCAAGTACTCCAAGCACACCCCCGCCCTCCCCCTCTACGGCAGCGAGGATGCCGAGCGTGCGCTCACCCTCTTCGAGACCTTCAGCTACGAGCGCACCAAGGAGATTCTCCCCGGCATCTCTTTGCGCTTCGCACGCGCAGGGCACATCCTCGGCTCGGCGGTGTGCATCTTCGAGCTGAGCGCGACCAAGCAGCGCCTGGTCTTCACCGGAGACCTGGGGCGCTACGGCGCTCCGATCCTGCGCGACCCGGAGCGGGTCGAATGGGCCACCACCCTGGTCGCCGAGAGCACCTACGGCGACCGTACCCACGGCGAGACCCGGCCGGTCGACACACTCGCCTCCGCGGTGAACGAGGCGGTGCAGCGCCGGGGAATGGTGGTCATCCCCGCGTTCGCCATCGGCCGCACCCAGGAAATTCTCTACTACCTGCGCCACCTCGAAGCGGAGCAGCGCATCCCCGTGCTCGACGTCTTCGTCGACTCGCCCATGGCCTGCGACGCCACGCCCATCTACATGGCGCACGTCACCGAGCACGACATCGACATGCAGGAAATCACCAATCAGGGCGGCGGCCTGCGCACCGAGCGCACGCAGTTCGTACGCTCGGCGGAAAAGAGCAAGCGGCTCAACGCCCACAAGGGGCCGGGGATCATCATCTCTGCGAGCGGCATGGCGACCGGCGGCCGCATTCTCCACCACCTCAAGCACCGCCTGCCCAAGCCGGAGAACACGGTGCTCTTCGTCGGCTATCAATCGGTGGGCACCCGGGGGCGCCGCATGCTCGACGGGGAGAAGGAGATCAAAATCCACGGCGAGATGGTGCCGGTGCGCGCCAAGCTCTCCCAGGTGAGCGGATTTTCCGCCCACGCCGACTGGAAGGAGATGCTCCGGTGGATGGACGGCTTCCGTTCACCACCGCGGCAGACCTTGCTCGTGCATGGCGAGCCGAGCGCGCTCATTGCGCTGAAAGAGCGGCTGGACGAAAGAAAGTGGCCCGCCTACGTGCCCGCCTATTTGGAGAAGGTCGAGCTGGCGGTCCCTTAGGGCTTTTGCCCTGCGTCCACCTCCACGCGCGGAACCTCGAGCCGGGGCAGCTCGCGGGTGAGCTCCCGCATTCCTACCGGACGTGCTCCTTCGGGCGAAAGCCGCTTGAGAGGAGCCGTCGCGGGTGGAGAAGGTGACGCAGAAGCCGGCGGCTCCTTGCCGAATGTGGCGAGGAGCAGCACCGCCGCGCCAAAACCAATCAGTGCTCCCAGCACGACATTCCGCATCATCGGGCGATTCTCTCCGTCCTCCGCGTGGCCGACGCAAGGTGTAGCATCGCCCCTCGCTCCGAAGGGTAAGAAAGGTGAGCCGATGAACCGTGAAGTTCGTGCGCCGCGTGGAGCGACGCTCCAGTGCAAGGGGTGGGTGCAGGAGGCCGCCTTGCGCATGCTGATGAACAACCTCGACCCCGACGTCGCCGAACGGCCGGGTGACCTGGTGGTGTATGGGGGCACGGGCAAGGCGGCACGCGACTGGCAGAGCTTCGATCGCATCGTGGCCACGCTGAAGGCCTTGTCGGACGAGGAGACGCTGCTCGTGCAGTCGGGTAAGCCGGTGGGCGTCTTGCGCACCCACCCCGACGCGCCGCGGGTGCTGATCGCCAACTCGAACCTGGTCGGCCACTGGGCGACCTGGGAGCACTTCCACGAGCTCGAGCGCAAAGGCCTGATGATGTACGGCCAGATGACCGCCGGCTCGTGGATCTACATCGGCACGCAAGGAATCCTCCAAGGCACTTACGAGACCTTCGCCCAAGCGGGGCGGACGCACTTTGGCAGCGCTGATCTCTCGGGCCGGGTGGTGCTCTCGGCGGGGCTGGGCGGCATGGGCGGCGCGCAGCCGTTGGCGACAACGATGTGCAACGGCATTTTCTTGGGCGTCGAAGTCGACCCCGCGCGCATCCAGCGGCGGCTTACCACCCGCTACCTCGACGTGCTGGCGCGAGACCTGGACGAAGCGCTGGCCAAGGTGAGCGAAGCCAAGCAAAAACGGCGGCCGCTCTCGGTGGCGGTGGTGGGGAACGCCGCCGAAGTCCTGCCCGAGCTATTGCGCCGTGGTTTCGCGCCCGACCTCGTCACCGACCAGACCTCGGCGCACGACCCGCTCAACGGCTACATCCCCAAGGGCCTCTCCCTCGCCGAGGCGGCGACCCTGCGCCAGGCCGACCCGAAGGCCTACGTGGCGCGCGCCATCGCCTCGATGGCCGAGCACGTGCGGGCGATGCTCGGTTTTTTGCGCGCGGGAAGCCACGTGTTCGACTACGGGAACAACCTCCGCGCGTACGCTCGCCAAGGCGGGGTGGAGAACGCCTTCGACTTTCCTGGCTTCGTGCCGGCGTACATCCGCCCGCTGTTCTGCGAGGGCCAGGGGCCGTTCCGCTGGGTGGCCCTCTCGGGAGACCCGGAGGACATTCGCCGCACCGACCGCGCGGTGCTGGAGCTGTTCCCTCACAAAGAATCGCTGCGGCGCTGGCTCACCCTGGCCGGCGAAAGGGTCGCCTTTCAAGGCCTGCCGGCGCGCATCTGCTGGCTGGGGTACGGCGAGCGGGAGAAGGCCGCTCTGGCGTTCAACGAGCTGGTGCGCCGGGGCGAAGTGCAGGCGCCGATCGTCATCGGGCGAGACCACCTGGATTGCGGCTCGGTCGCCTCGCCCAACCGCGAGACGGAAGGGATGAAGGACGGCAGTGACGCCGTGGCCGACTGGCCGATCCTCAACGCGCTGGTGAACGCGGTGAATGGCGCCTCGTGGGTGTCGTTCCACCACGGCGGCGGGGTGGGCATCGGTTACTCGCTGCACGCCGGGCAGGTGATTGTCGCCGACGGGACGGAAGCGGCCGCCCGGCGCCTCTCGCGGGTGCTCACCTCCGACCCGGCCATGGGCGTCTTGCGGCATGCCGACGCCGGCTACGAAGAGGCGCTGTCGGTCGCCCGTGAGCGGGGCGTGAAGATTCCGGGCGTGACC
>JBMORE010000054.1:104320-165360 GCA_049322255.1 Myxococcota bacterium
CGCCCGGCGCCTCTCGCGGGTGCTCACCTCCGACCCGGCCATGGGCGTCTTGCGGCATGCCGACGCCGGCTACGAAGAGGCGCTGTCGGTCGCCCGTGAGCGGGGCGTGAAGATTCCGGGCGTGACCACCTAAACCCTCTCCCTCTGGGAGAGGGCAAGGGTGAGGGGACCGTGACATATGACTTTCGACTTGCTGATCAAAAACACCTCCGAGGTCGTCACCGCGAGCGGAAGCTTCACCGATGCCGCTGAGCGGGGGCTCGCTCCCATTGCCCGCGGAGCGGTGGGCGTGGTGGAGGGGCGCCTCGCCTACGTCGGTGTGGAGGAGGCACTCCCCGCTGATGCAGTGGGGCCGAAGACCCAAGTGATCGACGCCCGCGGTGGCTTCGTCGGCCCCGGGCTGGTCGACCCGCACACCCATCTGGTGTTCGCCGGCGAGCGCGCCTCGGAGCTCGCCTTGCGATGCCGGGGAGCGAGCTACCTGGAGATCGCTCAAGCGGGGGGCGGAATCATGAGCACCGTCCGCGCCACCCGCGCAGCCTCGGAGGAGGAGTTGGTCGCCCTGGCGCTTCCACGCCTGCGCCGCCTCTTGTCGCAAGGGGTGACCACCGCGGAGGTGAAGAGCGGCTACGGGCTCAACCTCGACGACGAGCTGAAGATGCTCCGGGTGGTGCGCCGGCTGAATACGGCACAGCCGATCGAGCTATGGCCCACGCTCTTGTGCGCCCACGCCGTTCCCGAGGAGCACCAGGCCGATCGCGCCCGCTACGTCGCCCTATGCGTCGATGAGATCATCCCCGCGGTCACCGAGGCGAAGCTCGCGCGCTATTGCGACGCCTTCGTCGAGGAGGGCGCCTTCACCGCCGACGAGGCCTGGCGCATTCTGACGGCGGCGAAGCGCATGGGCCTCGTTCCCCGGCTGCACGTCGATCAGCTCTCCTCTGGCCAAGGAGCGGAGCTCGCCGCGGAGCTCGGTGCGGCCACTGCCGATCACCTCGAGCAGGTTTCTCCTCAGGGTATCGCCGCGCTGGCGCGGGCCAAGGTGAGCGCGGTGCTGGTGCCGACTTCCACCCTCTTCCTTCGCGCCAAACCGTACGCGCCCGGCCGTGCGCTGCGCGACGCAGGCGTCAACGTGGCGCTGGCGACCAACGTCAACCCCGGCTCGGCGATGACCGAAAACGTGTCCCTGGCGATGGGCCTGGCCTGCCTGGAGAACGGGCTCACCGCCGCCGAGGCCTACTGGGGCTTCACCCGCGGCGCCGCGCTGGCCTTGGGCCTTGCCGACGTCGGTAAGCTGCAGCCTGGAGGAGACGCCGACCTCGTCGTCTACGGCGTTCCCAGCTACCAGCACCTGCCATACCGGCTGGGGATGAACGAGGCGCGCGTGGTGATCAAGGCAGGCAAGGTCGTCGCGCGCGCAGATGACTACTTCTCGGTATAACCCAACTCGTGTGCCGGCTGTTCTGCTTCCGCTCCGATGTGGCCGCCAAGGTTCACCACTCGCTCGTCGTCGCGCCCAACTCGCTGCGTTTCCAGTCGAACGAGCACCAGGACGGTTGGGGCATCGCCTACTGGGCGAACGAAAGGGCCTGTGTGGCCAAGGGCCTCTCTCCCGCGCACAGCGACCCAGAGTTCGAGCGGGTGAGCGGCCAATTTCAGTCGCCCACGGTCCTCGCCCACGTCAGGCGCGCCTCGGTGGGGGCGGTGCATTTGCGCAACGCGCACCCTTTTCTTCACGGAGGTTACGCTTTTGCGCACAACGGCACCTTGCGAGAGTTCTCGAAGCATCAGCCCGAGGTGGAGGCGCTGATCGACCTCGACTTGCGCGACGAAGTGAAGGGAGAGACCGACTCGGAGCGCTGCTTCTACGTCTTTCTCTCCCGCTTGCGCTCCCTCGTTTCCGGACAAATTCCCAACGTTACGCAGGTAGCCGCCGCGCTCGCCCACACGATGCGCGCGCTCTCGGCGATCGCCGATGTCGCTGGCGAAGAGCCGTCGTCCATGAATTTCGCGGTCACCAACGGCCTGTGGATGGTCGCCACCCGCCGCCGGCGCAGCCTGTTCTTCTCCGAGTGGAAGAAGAAGGCCGACTCTCCGCATGCGCACCCCGTGTTCGGCTCTCGTGTCGCCCAGTTGGTCATCGCCAGCGAGAAGGTCTCGGCGGAGGACCATTGGTACGAGGTGCCGGAAGACGGAATCGTCGGCGTCGACGAACGGCTGGTGTTCCGCCAGTGGAAGACGTCCGACCTATGAAGGGCCAACATTGCAGCAGAGGGTAGGCACGCCTATCGTTCCGGCCGTGGAGCCCGGTACATCTGTAATTCCCCCCTTCGTCCTCGATCCGCTGCGCGAGCTGAAGCGCAGGTTGGCCAAACGGTTTGGACCTCGGTTGGCGGACGTCAGATTGTACGGCTCTTGGGCGCGTGGGGAGCCTCGAGTCGGCTCGGATGTTGACGTCTTGGTGCTGATCCACGGCTGCACGCGAGAGGACGTACGCGAGGTGTCGCGCATCGAAGTAGAGCTGATGCTTGACTTGGGGGCCACCTTCTCCGTCCAAGTCATGTCCACAGAGGAGCTCCGCTTCCTGGAAAGTCGAGAGGTCGGCTTTGCGCTCGACGTCCAGCAAGAAGGAATTTCGGTGTGAGCCCTGTCAATCTTCGGGAAAACGTCGCCTACGAGCTCACAAACGCAGAGCGCCTGTTGCGTGTTGCCGAGGTCCTCCTCACGGCTGACGGATTTCCTGACGCGGTGAATCGCGCATACTACGCGGTGTTTCACCTCGGCGTGGCCATGCTGCTCGTGCTCGGACACGAGCCACGTTCGCACGCGGGCGCCAAAGCGCTCCTTGGTTCGGAGCTCGTTCGCCGAGGGCTTTTGCCGCCTGAGGCAGCGCAGATTTTCACGGACTTGGAGAAGGGTCGTCTCGCCAGCGATTACCGTCGGTTCGTCTCAGTGACGAGGGAGGATGCGGAGGCGGCGGTGAGGCAGGCGCGCACCTTCGAATCGATGGCGCGGACGTTTCTCTCTACCCAGGGGTTCTGACTTCCAAGATTCACGCAGAGCACGCCTGGAAAACCCGCGGAGGTGGACTATGAGACATCGACCAGCACTGCCCCGGGCCCCTCGATGTGCACGACACCTTCGCGCAAGGGTTCGCCGCCGGGACCGCCGAAGCGGGGAGCCTCGCTCCACAGCAGTGGCTTGCCTGGTCCCACCGCATACTCGAGACGGCCGCGGAGGTTGAGCACCACGAGGAGCCGGCGGCCGCCTCCGGTTCGCTGAAGCAGCAGTGCGTCGTCTCCCAGCGCGCGAGCGATGTACGAGCCTCGCGAACGTTCTTTTAGGCTGGGATGCGCGCGTCGGAGCGCGAACAGCTCCCTGTACAACTCGTGGATGGGCGCGTGCGGTGGACGCTCTCGCTCGGACCAATCGATGCGCGAACGCTCGAAGGTTTCGTGGGCTTGCGGATCGGGCACGTCCTCGCGGGCGAAGCGGGTGAAGCTGGCGAACTCCTTGCGCCGTCCCTCGGTGACTTCTCGGCCCAACTCCGGGTGATGATCGGTGAAGTAGAGAAAGGGCGACGACGCGTTCCACTCCTGGCCGATGAACAACAGTGGCGTGTAGGGCGAGGAAAGGAGCAGCACACTCATCGCGCGAAACGCCGCCGGGGTGACGTCGGTCCCCAGGCGCTCACCATGGGCGCGGTTGCCGATCTGATCGTGGTTCTGCAGGCAGTAGATGAGTCGCCACGGCTCGACGTCGCCCACCGGGCTGCCGCGCGCTCGTCCGAAGTGGCGTGAGCGTTGCCCCTGGTAGAGCCAGCCGTGCTGAAGGAGCGCCGCCAGCTCGACCGCCGAAGAGGTGAAGTCTTCGAAGTAGCCGTCGCGATCGCCAGCGAAGGCGCGACGCATCTGGTGGTGGAAGTCGTCGGCCCACAGGCCGTCGAGCCCCATGCCGCCTCGTTCTACCGGACGCAGCTTGTTCGCGTCGTTGTTCTCATCCTCGGCGATCACCAGCACTCGTCGGCCTGGCGCTGCAGCGCGGGCACGGCGGGCGATCTCCTCGACGATGTGCGGGCGGCTGTCGTCCCGAATCGCGTGCACGGCATCGAGACGAAGACCATCGAAGTGAAAGTCGCGCACCCACATCTCGGCGTTGCGCAGCACCAACTCGCGCGCCACTTCGCTGTGCTGTCCGTCGAAGTTCACTCCATCGCCCCATGGCGTCTGGTGGCGCGGGGTGAAGTAATACGGCGAGTAGCAGCACAGATAATTCCCGTCGGGACCGAAGTGGTTGTAGACGACGTCCAGGAGCACTCCCAGCCCGACGCGATGCGCGGCGTCGACGAGCGCGCGCAGCCCACGCGGACCTCCGTACACCTCGGCGGGGGCGAAGAGCGCCACCCCGTCGTAGCCCCAGTTGCGCCGTCCGGGGAAGCTCGCCACCGGCATCAGCTCGATCGCAGTCATGCCCAGCGCGCGCAGCTCCTCGAGCCAAGGAATGAGCGCCTCGAAGGTACCCTCGCGGGTCGCGGTCCCCACGTGCAGCTCGTAGATGACCAGGTCTTCCATCTTCACGCCGCGCCACCCGGCATCGGTCCAGGCGAAATCGGGAGGGGTGACTTGCGAGGGGCCGTGCACGCCCAGCGGCTGCGCGCGCGACCAGGGATCGGGAAAAGGACCCTCGCCGTCGACGGAAAGCTTGTAGAGCAGCCCTGGGCGTTCCCCCTCCAGGCGGGCGAGGAAGTACTCCCCTGCTTCGGGGTGCATCGGCACGACGCGAGAAGGAGTCCCGTTCGCGTCGTGAACGACGAGCTGCACGGTGCGGTGGCCCGGTGCCCAGGTGCGAATGGTGACGCCGTTCGCTTCGAACCATGCGCCCAGCGGGGGAACGGCCATATTTTGAAACCATAGGGACTGAGCCGGTCGACGCAAGGCCTTCGGGCGAGCCACCGCTCGGAGGCGGCTTTCCCGGATGCTAGGGTGTGTTCACGCTATGTCCCCGGAACCCACGATGGCCAAGGCGAGCTTTAGCGAGAAGATGAAGGCGTTGCTCGCCGAGTACGGCAAGCTTCTGCTCATCATCCACTTCTCCCTCTTCTTTCTCGTCTGGGGAGCGATGATCGTCGCCATCCTCTTGGGCTTCCAACCCGAGGGCGCGGCGGCGGGAACGGGGACGGTGTTCGCGGCTTACGCGGCGACCCAGCTCACCAAGCCCTTGCGCTGGGCAGCGACCGCGGCGCTGACTCCCCTGGTGTCCAAGCTGATCGCCCGCTTACGGCCGGTAAGAACCCGCGAGTAATTTTCATCTCGGGCAGCGTCCTGCCATCATCAAGCCATGCGTTGGCTCTACCTTTCGTTCGTCCTCTTCGCCGCAGGCTGCACCCAAAACACGGGGACTCCCGGCCCCCAAGGCCCTCCGGGGCCGGTCGGTCCACTGGGGCCGGAGGGGCAGCCCGGGCCCCAGGGAGAAATCGGACCCCAGGGCCCTGTTGGCCCAGCGGGTCCACAGGGCGCGCAGGGGCTTCCCGGTCCTCAAGGCCCTCAAGGGCCGCAGGGCCCTGCCGGGCTCCCCGGTGCACAAGGCCCGCAAGGTCCCGCAGGCCCTCTGGGTGCGCAAGGACCGGCTGGTCCTCAGGGCCCACCAGGAGACGCAGGCGTACCCGGCCCTCCCGGACCACAGGGGCCTGCCGGAGCCCAGGGGCCGGCGGGGCCGCAAGGGCCCAGCGGAGTGGTCGCCACCGCGTCGTTCGCCGGCATCATCAACACGATTGCGGGCAACTCCGTCACCTGGACCTTCGCGGGCCCGACCGCCACAGTCACCGTTGCTTCAGGACAACGGTTGACGGCGGTCGCCTCGGCGCTCTTGCGCAAATTCACCGCGGGCAGCCAATTCTTCGACTACGGCATTTGCTACAGCAGCGGCGGAACACTGACCAACTTCGCCGGCCTCTCCAACTACTTGACCGCTGAAGTGGACAACGGGCCCCGCCACTCGTACGCCGCATCAGCCACCGTGGCTCCGCCTGCGGGCACCTACAGCGTCGGGTTCTGCGTACGCAATGGTGGAACCAACCCCATCGACGACAACGACTACGTCAACGGCTGGGTACAGGTGACGAATTGAACGAGGGTTTCGCCCCTCACCCCTGCCCTCTCCCAGAGGGAGCGGGGGCCCATGATTCGAGCAGCGCGCGCGGCCGGTCTCCGAAAGCTTGCGCCACCAGCCGGCGCTTGTTCTCGCCCTCGACCTCGATGCGCACGAGCAACAGCTCCGGTGGCGCCGCCGCCGGCACCCTGTCGAGCCACTCGACCAAGAGTGCTGCCTCCACACCGAGCAGGTCGAAAAAGCCGGTGGCATAGAGCTCGTCCTCGTCGGCTACCCGGTAGAGGTCGGCGTGGTAGAGCGGCAACCGCCCGCGGTAGGGATAGACGATGGCGAAGCTGGGGCTGGCGACCTCCGATTTGGCCACCCCCGCGCCATCGGCCACCCCGCGCACGAACTGCGTCTTGCCCGCTCCCAGCTCGCCGACGAGCCCGATGAAGTCACCGGGCGCGAGCAACCGTCCGAGCGCGCGGCCGAGCTCGGCCGTCTCTTCCGCGGAGCTCGACTCGAGCGCGCGCTGAAGCGACGGAGTGCGCGAGCCTACCGCTGCCACCGCACCCACACCTGGCCGAGCCCCTCGAGCAAATCACTGGCGATGAGCCCCATCATCCCGGTGCGCTCGACCATCACATCGCCTGCCAAGCCGTGAGCGTAGACCCCGGTCACCGCGGCATCTTCGGGGGACAGCCCCTGCCCCAACAAAGACCCGCACAACCCGGCCAGCACGTCGCCCGTCCCGGCGGTGGCCAGCCCCGGGTTGCCGGTGGGGCTGATGAACACCGTCCCGTCCTCTCGAGCGATGAGGGTACGCGCGCCCTTGAGCACCACCACCACGTGGTGCGCGGTGGCCAGAGCGCGCACCGCCCCGATGCGGTCTTGTTGAATCTCCGCCGTCGATTTGCCCAAAAGACGCGCCATCTCCCCTGGGTGCGGGGTGAGCAAGAGCGGCGCCTTCGCGTGCTGGAGGACGTCGAGGTGGCCCGCCAAGGCGTTGAGCGCATCGGCATCGAGCACGCAGGGTAGCGACAGCTCCTCGAGCAACGCCCCCAAAAGCCTCGGCGTCTCCTCGCCTCGGGGAATGCCGGGGCCAATCACCATCGCCTGCTTGCCCTCTGCCGCCTCGAGCAACGAATTGAGGTCGGCCACCCCCAATGCGCCGTCGGCGACGAGCTCGATGCCCATCAGCTCGGGCGCGTGGCTCATCACCGGCACCAGTGCCTCGGGTCGAGCGGCCACCGTGACCAGCCCGGCTCCCGCTCTCAGCGCGGCCAACCCGGTGAGCGCGGCCGCTCCTGTCTTTCCCCATGAGCCGGCCACCACCAGCAGATGCCCGTATGAGCCCTTGTGGGTATCCGGCCGGCGCACCGGGAGCCGCCCGCGAACGTCGGCCTCTTCCAGAAGGTACACCGGCGGCCCTTCGAGCCCGCTTTGCGCCGCTTTGGGGATGCCGATGTCCGCGACCTCCAGCGCACCACACACGGAGGCCCCGGGCTCGAGCGCCTGCCCCAGCTTGAGCGCCCCGAAGGCCACGGTGGCATCGGCGCGCACGCACGGGGCAAAGGGCTGCCCGTTGTCGCTCTGCAACCCGGAGGGAATGTCCGCGGCGAGGATCTTGGCCCCGGCCGCACGCCACGACGAGATGCGGCCAATCGCCTCTCCGTACTTCGCGTCGGGGGCCCGCGACAGCCCCGTTCCCAACAGCGCGTCGATCACCACGTCACCGGGGCCGATGGGCAGCTCCTCGGGGATGGGCGCGGTGCTCACGCCGGCCGCGGAGAGCGCCCGATGGTTGCGCGCCGGCTCTCCCTCGAGCTGCTCGGGTTGCGCCAAAAGCTCTACGTGCACCGTACGGCCGGCGGCGGCGAGGTGACGAGCGGCGACCAAACCGTCGCCACCGTTATTGCCTCGGCCGCACATCACCACGAAGCGGCCTTGCGGCCCACAAAGGCGCATCGCCACTTCGGCCAGAGCGGAGCCGGCGTTCTCCATCAACAAGCTGGCGGGCATGCCGTGCGTTTCGGACGCGCGGTCGAGCGTGCGCATCTGCTGCGCCGTCAGTGTTCGCTTCATCGACTTTCCTCCAGGATGACGGTCGCCGCGGCGACTCCCGCGTCGTGGGTCATCGCCAGCAAGGGCCGCAGCCTTCGCCGCGTCACCTCGGCCTGTGCCACCCCGTGCAAGCGAAAGAACGGCGCCGACCCCTCGCGCATGACCTCCATGTCCTTCCAGCGAAGACCGCTCGGCGCTCCCAGGGCTTTGATCAGGGCCTCTTTGGCGGCGAAACGCGCGGCGAAAGCGGCGGCGGCATCAGCGCGGCGGGAGCACTCCGCGCGTTCGGCCGGCGTGTACACCCGCTCGAGGAAACGGGCACCCCTCCCCGAGGCAAGGAGCCGGCGAATTCGATCGACCCCGCACACGTCGATTCCCAGGCCGACCACCGCCATGCCTTACCCCGGGTTCCTCATCAGGTCGACCATCTCGCGCACCGCGCGCTCGAAGCCGACCAGCACCGCGCGGCCGACGATGGCGTGACCGATGTTGAGCTCGTCAATCTCGGCGATGCGAGCGATTGGACGCACGTTGTCGTAATTCAGCCCGTGGCCGGCGGCGACCCCCATGCCCAGCTTGGCGGCGCTCTTGGCGGCATCGACGATTCGCGACAGCTCGCGTGACCGCTCTCGTTCGTTGCGCGCTTCGCAAAAACGCCCGGTGTGCAGCTCGACCCGATCGGCGTTCACCTTGTGCGCGGCGCGCACCTGGTCGAGATCGGGGTCGATGAAGAGCGAGACGACGATCTCACCGTCCTTGAGGTTCTTCACCAACCGGGTCAACGCATCGCGCTGGCCGGCGACGTCGAGGCCGCCCTCGGTGGTCAGCTCCTCGCGCCGCTCGGGCACCAGGGTCACCACGTCGGGCTTGTGCTCGTAGGCGACCTTGACCATCTCCGGGGTGGCGGCCATCTCGAGGTTGAGCAGCGTCTGCACCGTCTCGCGCAAAACGCGCAGATCCCGGTCCTGAATGTGGCGGCGGTCTTCCCTCAGGTGGATGGTGATTTGCCCCGCGCCCGCAAGCTCGGCCATCGCCGCCGCCGTCACCGGGTCTGGATAGCTCGTCTTGCGCGACTGGCGCAGCGTGGCCACGTGGTCGACGTTCACTCCCAGACGCTGGGTCATCGATCGCTTTCCTCCCTAAAGGGTTTGCAACGGCCGTCGAACGCCCAAGGCGCGCTGTCTTATCAGCCCTACCTCGAGAGCGCGCGGGTCAATGTCCGTGCGATCTCTTGGGCGTACTGCTGGTTTTTCGCCCCGTCCGGCCCCTCGATGAGGATACGGACTTTGGGCTCAGTGCCCGAGAAGCGCACCAGCACTCGGCCCGAAGCGCCGAGCTTGCCCTCGATGCCGCGAATCGACTTGAGCACCTCGGGGAGCTCGCCCAGCTCGCGGCGCTCTTTCACCACCACGTTGAGCAGCGTCTGCGGTACGGGCTCGAAGATGCGGGTCAGCTCGGAGAGCGGCTTTTCCTTTCGGCACACCACCGCGAGCAGCTGCAACGCCGCCAGCGTCCCGTCTCCGGTGGTGGCGTGGTCGAGAAAGACCAAGTGGCCCGACTGCTCACCCCCCAGGTTGTAGCCGTGCTTGCGCATCTGTTCGACCACGTAGCGGTCACCCACGCGGGTGCGCACCACCTTCACCCCCCACCGCCCCACCGCCCGGTCGAGACCGAGGTTGCTCATCACCGTGGCCACCAGCGTCTTTTTCTTGAGCGCCTTCCTCGCCGCCAGCTCTCCGGTGCAGATGGCCATGATCGCGTCTCCGTCGACCACTTGGCCCCGCTCATCGACCACGATCAGCCGGTCGGCGTCGCCGTCGAGGGCGATTCCCACCTGGGCGCCGTGCTTGAGCACCGCGCGCGCCACACTTTCCGGGTGCAGCGCGCCGCACTTGGCGTTGATGTTCTTGCCGTCCGGCTCCACCCCCACCTTGATGACCTTCGCGCCCAGCTCCTCCAGCACCGCCGGAGCCACCCGGTAGGCGGCACCGTTCGCGCAGTCGACGGCGATGGTCAGACCTTCGAGGGTCAGCTCGCGGGGGAAGGTGTTCTTGAGAAAGACGATGTAGCGGCCGCGCGCGTCCTCCAGACGTACCGCGCTGCCGATCTTGGTGGCCGTGGGCCGAATGCGATCGATGGCGTGGGAGGCGAGCAGGTCTTCGATCTTCCCTTCGGTCTCGTCCGGCAGCTTGAAGCCGTCGCGCCAGAAGAACTTGATGCCGTTGTCCTGGTAGGGGTTGTGCGAGGCCGAGATGACCGCTCCTGCGTCGGCGCGCATCGAGGTGGTGATCTGCGCGATGCCCGGCGTGGGCAGAGGGCCGACCAACGCCACGTCCACGCCCATCGAGGTGATGCCGGCGGCGAGCGCCTGCTCGAGCATGTAGCCTGAGAGCCGGGTGTCCTTGCCGATGATGACCCGGTGGCGGTGCTTGCCGTTGCGGATGAGGTAGGCGAGCGCCCGCCCCAGCCCCATCGCCACCTCGGCGGTCATGGGAAAAACGTTGGCCACGCCCCGCACCCCGTCGGTGCCGAACAGCTTCGGGGGTGTGCGCGCTTCGGTGGGGCTCGTCTTGAGCTTGAACGCCATGTGTTTCTCGATGAAGGCGGCCTTATACCCCGAAACCGAATCGAAGCCGGAAAGCTAGGAACCGGCGCCGCGCTCGGCAAGGCGCCCAAAGAGCGCTCCGCCGTCCTTGGCATGGCCAATCGCATCGGCCACCGCCAGCGCGTCGCGCACCTCGGAGACATCGTGCACCCGCACCACGTCGGCGCCTCCCAGCGCCGCCACCGCGGCCACCGAGCCGATGCTCGCGGCAAGGCGCTCCGTCGGCGGCTTGCCTCCGGTCAGCTGCCCCAAGAAAGACTTGCGGCTGGTTCCGACGAGCACGGGCAAACCCAAGAGCCGAAGGTCTTGGAGCCGCCGCAAAAGAAAGAGGTTGTGACCGAGGGTCTTGCCGAAGCCGATGCCTGGGTCGACGAGAATGCGCTCACGCGGGATTCCCTGTCCCTCAGCACGAGCCACCGCGTCGGAGAGGAAGACGAGCACCTCCTCCACCACGTCGTCGTAGCGGGGCTCTTTTTGCATCGTCTCGGGCGTGCCGCGAATGTGCATCAGGCAGCAGGCGGCCTTGGCCTGGGCCACCACCCGGGGCAGCTCGGGATCGAACTGAAAACCGCTGATGTCGTTGACCAGACTGGCGCCTGCCTCGAGGGCGGCCTGGGCGACCTTCGCCTTGGTGGTGTCGATGGAGATGGGCACCTCGCCGACACGCGAACGCAGGCCGCGAATGACGGGGAGCACACGAGCCAGCTCCTCGTCGGCCGACACCTTCGCCGCACCCGGACGGGTCGACTCTCCGCCGACATCGAGAATGTCGGCGCCCGCCTGGGCCAGCTCTTGGCCGTGCGCGATGGCGGCGTCGGCGTCGAGAAAGCGGCCACCGTCGGAGAACGAGTCAGGCGTCACGTTCACCACGCCCATCACATAGGTGCGTTCGCCCCAACGAAATGTCCGCTTCCCCAGGGTGAGCGGCGGGGGCGAGGAGGGCTCGACCACGAGAGAAAGAGCGACGGCGAGCTCCTCGAGCCCTTCCTTTCGGGCCAGCGCGACGAGGCGTTCGAGCTGGTCCTTTCGCCCCGAGACGAGTGCGGTGCCCGGCCGAGTGCGCTGATCGCCCGGAGCAAAGGCCGGGTATTCCTCACGCCCGGGCGCATTCGAGCGATCAACGAGAGACTTGAGCAGCACCCCTTCGGCGCGCGACAGCCCGGTGAGCAGCACCTGGAACTGGGGAATCCGCTCGGCGAGGTACTCGCGCGCTGGCGTGGGCAAGCCCATGCGCTCGAAGGCCAGATCCAGCTCTCCGGAGCTATCGGCACACACAGCGCGGGCGAAAATCATGCCGGTTGTATAGCCAAAACCCGTGGCAGCAGGTTTCAAAGAGCGAGCCACAGCCTCAGCGCGGCCCCCACCGTTTGCATTTCGCTTTCGCCCAACTCCCCGATTCGCCTCTTGATGCGCTCCCGTTTCAAAGCCTGGGTCTTGTCGACCATCACCTGAGACGACTTCTTCAGTCCATTGCTGGACGCCGGGCGAAGCGGGATGCGGAACATCGGCGCATCGACGAGGGTCGAGGTAATTGGGCAGACCGAAACGCTGGCATGGGTGTCGTTGAACAGGTCTGACTGCACCACGACCGCCGGGCGAGGTTTGCCGAAGTCACCCTGCGCGGCGATCAACACCACGTCACCACGTTTCAACTTGTCCACCCACTCTCGTCGCTGCCCAGCGCCCAATCGCCTTCCCGGTCGGTCCTGCTCGCAGCGAGCGACTGGCGACGCGCTTCCTCCGGGTCGAGGTGGGCCTCGAGGTACTGCCGGATCGCCTCCCGCGCGCAGGCACTCTTGGTCTGCCCGGTCTGCTTGGCGAGGCGCTCCAATTTCTCCTCCAGTTCCGCCTCCAAACGAATTCCAAGCATGGGTCCCTCGTTTAACATGTGTTAAACTACAGTACCTCGCAGGGCCGCAGGTGGCAACCCCGCCCGCTTTCCGGCACAGACCGCGCCACCGAGCACCCTCCACCCAGTGGACCACCTGGTTGACGAGACGCCATTAGAGACTCTAAATAGACTCTATGAAGACCCTGACGATCACCGACGCAAAGAGGAATCTTGGCCGCTGGCTGGAGGCGGCGGCGCGGGGTGAGGACATTGGAATCATCAGCGGTGCTCACATCATCGCGCTGCGAAAGATCGAGGTCGAATCGACCGACTACGCACAGCGCGAGTATGGGGCGACGCGGGAGGAAGTGGACACGCTTGCCCGAGCCACGGAGCGCAGATACAGCCAGCTCAAGAAAGCGGGAAAGCTTGTAACGGTCTCCGCCTCGCAGCTGAAGAAGCTCCTTGAGTAAGCTACTTTCCATCGACCCGGCCGTCATCAAGCGCCTGAAAGCCCTGCCCGCTGGTGAGCGCGCAAGCACGCTGCTCGCTCTCTGCGATCTGCTCGAAGCGTTCGGCCGTCCCCACACTCACAGCGGCCTCGGAATACGTAAGCTCGGGGACAAGCTCTTCGAGTGCCGTTTCGGCCTGGCGCTCCGGTTCCTCTTTCTGGACCGAGGTAGCGACCTATTCGTGTCGTTCCTTGGAAACCACGACGAGATCCAGGCATTGCTCCGGAGGGGCTACTACAAATGACCGGCGGTGGCCCTCTGCCCCTTACGCCTTCTCCGGCTCGGGCAGCTTGGGCAACCCCTCGAGCGCGTCGAGAATCTGCCGCTTGTTCTTCTTCTCCGGCTTGGGCGGAGCGGTGACGCGCGGGGGCGGCTTCTCGCGGGTGATGCTGCCGCCCTGTACCAAGACGTTGATGTCTTCGGCCTCGAGGGTCTCGTACTCCACCAGCGCGTCGGCGATGCGCTGCAGCGTCTGCTTGTTCTCGACGAGGAGGCTCTTCGCCTTCTGGTAGCAGTCGCTGATGATCTGCCGCACCTCGGCGTCGATCAGCCGCGCGGTGTCCTCCGAGTAGTTCTTCCCCGCGCTGAAGTCGCGGCCGAGGAAGACCTCCTGCTGGCCACTGGAGTACGCGAGCGGCCCGAGCTTCTCGCTCATGCCCCAGTCGCACACCATCGCGCGCGCATAGGCAGTAGCGTTCTCGATGTCGCTCGCCGCCCCGCTGGACATCTCGCCAAACGTAATCTCCTCGGCGAGCCGCCCCCCGAGCATCATGCAGATCTGGTCGAGCACCTTCTTCTTGTAGTGGTTGAGCTTGTCCTCCACCGGCAACGAGAAGGTGACGCCCAAGGCGCGGCCGCGCGGAATGATGGTGACTTTGTGCACCGGGTCACAGCCGGGCAGAAGCTTGCCCACCAGCGCGTGCCCGGCCTCGTGGACCGCGGTGTTCTTCTTCTCCTGCTCGGTCATGATCATCGACTTCCGCTCGGGGCCCATGAACACCTTGTCCTTGGCGGCCTCGAAGTCGGAGAGGTCGACCCGCTCCTTGTTCTGGCGGGCGGCGAAGAGGGCGGCCTCGTTGACCAGGTTCTCGATGTCGGCGCCGGTCATGCCAGGGGTGCCACGGGCAATCACGTCGAGGTCGACGTCGGGGGCCAGCGGGGTGCGTTTGGTGTGCACCTTGAGCACGCCCAGGCGCCCCTTCAAATCCGGCCTGGGCACCACGATGCGCCGATCGAAGCGGCCGGGGCGCTGCAGCGCGGGGTCGAGCACATCGGGCCGGTTGGTCGCGGCGATGAGGATGACGCCCTCGTTGGACTCGAAGCCGTCCATCTCCACCAAGAGCTGGTTGAGCGTCTGCTCGCGCTCGTCGTGCCCACCGCCCAAGCCCGCGCCCCGATGACGGCCCACGGCGTCAATCTCGTCGATGAAGATGATGCAGGGAGCGTTCTTCTTGCCTTGCTCGAAGAGGTCGCGCACCCGGCTGGCGCCCACCCCGACGAACATCTCCACGAAGTCGGAGCCGGAGATGGAGAAGAACGGCACCCCGGCCTCGCCGGCCACCGCCTTGGCGAGCAGCGTCTTGCCGGTGCCCGGAGGCCCCATCATCAACACGCCTTTGGGAATGCGCCCGCCCAGCTTGGTGAACTTCTTGGGGTCTTTGAGGAAGGCGATGATCTCCTCCAGCTCTTCCTTGCACTCGTCGATACCGGCGACGTCGGCGAAGGTGACCTTGTTGTGGCTCTCGGAGAGGAGCTTGGCCTTGGACTTGCCGAAGGTCATCGCTTTGCCGCCGGTGCCTTGCAGCTGGCGCATGAAGAAGATGAAGAACAAGAAGAGGAAGACCACCGGCATCCACTGGCTCAGGATGGTCAGCCAGATCGAGTTCTGCTCCTCCCGGAGGAACTTCACCTCCACGCCCTTCTCCCGCAGGGTGGCGAGGATGGCCGCGTCCGCCTCCGGCCCGGTGGTGCGAAACTTCTCGTTGGTGTCGGTGAAGGTGCCTTCGTAGAGGTTGCCCTTCACCGACACGCTGGCGACCTTCTTCTCCTCGACCTTGTTCAAGAAGGTCGTGAAGGGAGGCTCCTGCACCTCCTCCGTCCCGTGGGCGAAGAACTGGTAGAAGGCCACGAAGAGGACGATGAGAATGAGCCAAAGGCCGATCGTCTTGTAGCTGGAGCGCACTGTCGTTCAACCCTTTCGCTTCGCTTTTGGGCGTATCAGCAACACCAAGGGGTCACCAACTATTTTGGCCTCTGGGTGGGCTGGCCTCTCACGGGGCCAGTCTATAACGAACGAGCCACTCGCGCGCTTGGCTGCCCACCGTCGGCTCGGCATGAACGTACAGGCCCCCGCCTCCCTGCGCTCGGGCCGGCCAAAAACCCACCACCCACACGATGCGGCCGTTTCGGTCACACACCAGGGGGATTCGATTCCGATCCTCGGCGCGCACCTTCGCGTCGACCAACAGGTCCTGGAGCTTGCGCCTGCCCACCCGGTCGCCCGGGAGCCGGTGCCGCACGGTCAAGGGCACGCCGACGTCGGCGAGGGGCCAATCGAGCGGGCCTGGGTCTTGGGGAGGAGAGGAACGCAACGAGAACGTCAGGCCAGACGCCGCGTCCTCAAACGAAGTTCCATCGAGCTCAAGGACTCCTGCCTCCGCGGGGGGCGCAGCGGGAGCTTTGCCTGGCAACACCCGCACCACCCCACTTTGCGCCTTGAGCACCAGCCGCTTCGCCAACGTCGCAGTGCCGTGGGCCTCGATGGCAGCCAAGGCGCGCCCGAGGGTGTCGGCATCGACGGAGGCGTGGGCGGTTTCGATGAGCTTGACCACCACCCGGCGGCGCAAGGGCTCCGCCAGCGCCCGCACTCCGGCGGCGTCGAGCGCGTTCGGCCCTACCAACAACCGGGCATATGCCTCCTCGGCCAACACCCACAGGTAGCGCTCGTCCTCTTGGGCCGCGCGGGCGAAGCGGGCGAGGGCGCGGGCGGCGCCGGGGCCGAGCGCCTCCTCCAACACCGGGAGCACCCGCCGCCGCACCCGGGTGCGCGCGAAGCGCTCGTCGGCGTTCATCGGGTCGACCACGAAGGAAATCTGGTGAGCCGCGAGGAAGACCTCCACCTCCTCACGCGTCATCTCGAGCATGGGTCGAACCACCCGTTCCCGAGCGGGCAGAATCGCTCCTGCCCCCCGAAGCGCCGAGCCGCGCGACAGGCGCATCAGCACCGTCTCGGCTTGGTCGGAGGCGGTGTGCGCGGTGGCGACCACGTCGAGGCCGCGTTCCTGGCGAATCGCCTCCAGCGCCTGGTAGCGCGCCTGCCGCGCTCGGGCCTCGAGGGCGCTTCCGGTGACAAGCCCAAGCGCCCGGGTGTGAAAGGGCAACTCAAGGCGCCTGGCCAGCGCACGCACACCTTCCACCTCCTTGGCACTGGTGGGGCGCAGGCCGTGATCCATGCTGGCGAGCTCCACCGACAACCGGAGCCGATCCGCCAAGAGGGCGACGCCGACCGCCAACGCGGTGGAGTCCGCCCCTCCAGAAACCGCTACCAGGACGCCGAGATCCGTCAACTTCAGCCGGCGGAAGGCGGCCTCCAAACGGGCCAAAAAGGGATCAGAGGTATTCAAACTGCGGGCCATGGGACACCAAAAGCCGCGAAGATCCTTATCATTTTGGGCTTGACAAGCCTCTGGTTGAAGGGAGGGGTAACGGATCTTATGATTGCGACCTAAGGCGAATGCAGGGCGGGTGAGGGCGGGTGCACGCGAAGCCTCCAGAACGTCGGCGGAATTTGGTGTGGGCAGGGGTTGTTTGGACGTTCGAATTGAAAATGTTGGGCCTAGGGGTCCCCCCCCTCCCCCTCTGGGCCCACGGGGCCGCTTGGAGCAATCCAAACTGGCCCCTCTTTCCGGAACGCCCCGGGGTCTTCCAAGGCCCCGGGGTTTTCCCCCTTCAAGGTTCGAGCGCGTACCAGTCGATCGCGCCCTGGGTAGTGTTGGGACTGCACTGGGTGCTGTTCGCCTGGCGGTATCCGTAACGGGAAAGGTTTAGGCTCGCTGCGGTGCTCTGCACCACGATGGAGGGAGTAGCACCCGAGCCAGCGTCGGCAGCGTTCTTGGCCGGCCAGACGACATCGGCCACGTAGAGCAGCTGGCAGGGCGCGGGAAGGGGCAAGGTGTCGGTGGGCAGGGGGATGACCGCCGCCGGCGTCGGGTTGGCCTTGATGAAGATGCGCAAGACCGGCTGCGGGGGCGCGAAGCACTTGCCGGCGCCGGTGGCGGGGCTGCCTGGGGGAGCGCTGTTGGCGACGCAGCGGGTGAGGGCGGGACAGTCGCACGGCGCGCCATCGACGCAAGGGGTGGTACCGGTCACCGTGCACGCGGCGGGGTTTGACTGGCGCGCGTCGCGGAAGTAGTGGACATAGATTTTGTAGGTACACGGAGCGCTGGCGCAGGCCGGGTCGTTCTCAGGGTAGTTGAGCGAGATGTTCTCGATGAGCTGGCCCGAGCCGGTGTCGTCGAGGTTGAGCCGGGGGTCGTCGGCGGTGCCCACCGCGCCCCACTCGAAGTCCAGCCCGGCGTTGTTTTTGAGAACGGTGGCCGACCACCCGTTGACGTCGCCCGAGGTTTTTCCCGTCGGCGCCTCTTCGAAGAAGGAGAACGGCGGCGAGGACGGCCGCACCAAGTGCAGGTCCAAGTCGACGTCGGCGAAGCCTTGCCACGACAGCTGCGCCACCAGGTCTTCCTTGAGCGCGATGACGAACTTGAGCGTGGTGCTGGTGGTGTGGCCTTGCTGGTCGCGAACGAGGAGCTCGACCAGGTACTCGCCGGTGGCGAACCCCGAGCCAGCCTTGGGGGTGAGGGTGGCGGTGGCGTTGGTGGCGCCTCCCAAGGTGACCGTCCCCGCGCCGGGCGGGGCCAAGAGCACGCTCCACTGGTAGGAAAGCCCGCTGCGCCCGTCCTCCGGGTCGGTGGTGCACAGGGTTTCATCGGTGGCGTGCGAGAGCGCCGAGAAGGTGATGGTCGACTTCGGCCGCAGATCGCGGGTGGCGGTGAAGTCGTAGCCCCCAGCGGGAGGCACGAGCAGCGGAGCCCAGTCTTGTGGAGTGTTGTGGTCGACCGGGGCCGACCCGTCTCCGGGGATGACGCGGGTGATGTTCGCGCAAATCCGGGGCGGCAGGTTCGCGCGCAGTGTCCCCTGGAGCGCGACACGCACTTGGGGGCGATCGGCATCGTCCGACTCGACGACCAGCTCGGCGCGGTAGCTTTGCTGCTGCTCCGAGGTGGGTTTGAAGCGAATGGCGATGTTGCGCCCTTCGGTAGGTGCAAGCAGCTCTCCTTGCGCAGGCAGCCCCGCCCCGCTGGCGAAAGAGAACGCCGCCGCATCGGAACCTTCGAAGGCCAGGCGGCTCACGAGCAGATCGACCTCGCCGGCATTGACGAAGGTCACCGCGGGCAGCGCCGTCAGCGGCAGGGGCAACAGGCGCACGAGGGGCTCGCCGCCGAAGTCGATCGCCGGTGGGTCGATCGTCACCGAACCGGTGCAGCCGCGGGCGCTGGCACACTCGGGGGTGACTTCGATCTTCGGCGTGGCGCCCTCACCGCTGAGCAAGACGCTGGTGGTGGGACGCTCGTCGTCGTTGCTGTCCACCTGGAGCACCGCCTCGTAGGCCAAGAGCTCCGCGGGGCGGAAGAGGATGCGCAAGGTGTGCGAGGAGAGCGGCCCCACTTGGGTGGGAGCGTCGAGTACCTCGAACGCCGCCGCGCCGCCGGGAGCGCTACCATCGGTCAGGCGCACCGCGCTCACCACCAAGGGAGCGTTGGTGGTTGCCTTGACGGTCAGCGTCCGCTCCGCCTCGCCGCCCGCCTTCACCTTGCCGAAATCGACCTGCGGCGGTTGCACGTCGATGGTCGGCGGCACCTTGCTCACGCTGTCGTCACAGCCGCGGCAGCCCCCCAGGGCGAAAAACAGGCTCATACCGAGGAGGGAAAGTGCCTTCATGAGAGGTGGCGGACCGTAACAGAGGCGGAGGTCGCCTTCTTCAAGCATCGGCCGAAGATGCCCACTTTCTGCCGAAATCGTTGACCCGTGGGTGAGTCTGTCGGATAACCACTCATGTTTCTTCAGATCATCCCTCCTTTGCGAAAGAGAATCTGAGTATGGCTGGCACCGACAAGCGCAAGCAGTCGCTCTACTTCCCCGAGGAGATGCTCAAAGAGATTCAGGAGGAGGCCAACCGCCAGGATCGCTCGCTCTCCTGGGTCGTGCAGCAGGCCTGGAAAATCGCCCGCGAACGCATCAAGTCCTTCCCTGCGGTCAATGACGTCACCGGAGATGAGGGCATCGACCGGCGCGAGGAGCAATAGAGGAGCAACCGATGTCCGCCGTCGACAACCGCAAACAATCGCTCTACTTCCCCGAGGAGATGCTCGAGGAGATTCAGCGCGAGGCGCATCGGCAAGACCGGTCGATCTCGTGGATTGTCCAGCAGGCGTGGAAGGTCGCGCGCAGCGACATTCGCCGCATGCCCTCGGTGAACGACGTGCTGCCCCCGCAGCCGTACAAGTGACGCTCACCCCTCAAGGTGGCCGAGGCGGCTGACTGCACCCGTTGAGCGTTTGGCGCGCAGTGTCCAGCCGCAGCCCCGCCTCTTCGCTCTCGTTGTAGGTCCGTTTCATGAAGTCGGCGGTGGTGGCATTGTCCACCCCTCCGAAGGTCTGCGACTGCGCTGGGTTGCGTTCGGGGTCCTTGCCTGGGGCGACGAGCATCGCGTAGCCGTCTCCACCGCCGAGCAGAAAGCTGGAGAGCGCTACCCGGAAGCGCTTGCCCGCCCTCCCCGGCCGCTGCAGCGTCTCCGAGCCTATCTGCAGCGCCGCCACCCGTGCGCCCGCGGCGGCCGTGCAGCTCACCTCCATGCGCACCTCCTTCGATACCTGGAGAAAACCGCCCGCGGGAGAGATGACCTCGGCCGGCGACGCCACCAAACGCGCCACCGAGTGCTCGAAGAGGTCCCACACCTCTTGCTCCTCCAGGTCGACCGCCGTCACCAGGTTTTCGAAGAGGAGCACCTCGTGCAGTAGCCCGCGGGTGACTGGCCCCCGCTCGAGAATGTTGCGCGTGGTGCACAGCCCCTCGGCGCGAATGGCGCCTCCGTTGACCACCCCGAGCTGCGCCGGAGCGCTCGACTGGGCAAAGGCGTCGACGAAGGCGTCGGCGGCGAGCTGACCCACCGCGTTGTTTGCGTGGCGGGTGTTGGCCCGGTCGATGAAGACTTCTTCGGCGAGAAAGCCGATGCGCTCGTTGGGCTGCTCCACCGGCGGGGTGCAGTTGTCGTTGTAGGCGATGCACCCCCAGAGGAAGGCGGCGGCGAAGAGGACGAGCGCGCGCATTTAGAGAAAGGCCCTCACGGTGAGAAACGCCGAGAGCGTCTCGCGGGGAAGCAGACCGGGCACCCGGTCCGCCCGGGGGACGTCGTCGACCCAATCGTGGCTGAAGAGGTTGTGCCCCGCCAAGGAGAGCTCGAAGTGATCGGCGATTCTCTGGGTGCGCAGCTGCGCCGACACCAGGGCGTAGGAGGGAATCTTCCAGCGTCGAACGAGCTCGAGCACCGAACGACTGTTGTTGCGCCGCTCGCTGCCCACCCGCACCAAGAGGTCCAGGTTCATCCACTCGCCCAGCGGCATCGAGGTGCCGGCATTGAAGCGCGCCTGGGGCACGTCGGTGAGCAGCCGGGCCTGCGTGGCGGTCTCGAGGTCTTCGGCGCGAAACCAGCTGGCGTTGACCCAGGCGTTGGCGCGCTCCGAGGCTTCGAGCCGAGCCTCACCCTCGGCGCCGAACACGCGTACGCCCTGCTGACGGTTTCGCAAGGGCACGATGTTTCCGGTGGTGTCCACCAGCGCAATGGGGTTGGTGAAGTGCTGGTAATAGACCGCCCCACGCAGCCGCACCCGCGCCTCGCCCGCAGCCTGCACCCAATCGGCTCCTACCTCGACGGTGTCGACCGAGGCGGGGTCGAGGTCGGGGTTCCCCTCGAAGCGGCCCAGGTTGTACTGGGTGTTGGGAATGCTCTCCACCAGCTCCTGCACGGTGGGAGGGCGGAAAGCCCGGCCGTAGAGCAGCTTGAGCACGAGCGAATCGCTGGCGGAGAAGACCAGACCGGCGCGGGGGTTGAGCGAAAAAACCAGCTCGGCGCCGATGACATTGCGCTCATCGTCGAGCTTGGGGAGCTGTATCGCGTCCAGGCGGAAGCCGAAGGTGAGCGTCAACGGCGCGCCGAGCGTCCACTGGTCCTGCGCGTAGAGGCCGGCGCGCAGGCGTGAGGTCGCGGCGCCCTGGCCGCGGTCCTGCGGGTAAGCCAAAGGCACGCACTCGGTGCCCACGCAGGTCGTTGGCCGCGTGAGCGTGGTGCCCAGATAGAGGTTCTGTGAGTCGTAGTTCGTCTCGTACTCGTATCGGTAGAGCGACTGCTGCTCGACCACTACCCCGAATGAGAGGCGGTTGCCCTCGGCGAGTTGGAGGTCGGCCGCCCCTGAGCCACCCAAGGTGCGCACTCCCACGATGGCGCGCTCGAGCAGCCCTTCGGGAAAGAGCTGGTTCGGCGCGGAGCCTGTTCGAAAGTTCCGTGGGCTGAGCTGAAAGGTGCGGCGGGTGAGCTGGTCATCGAACCATCCGTGGAAGAAGACGCGGGTACGCTCGCCGGCCTGTGTTTCGTAGGAAAGGTCTGCCTGAGCCACCTGCCAAAAGAGACGCGAGTCGTTGCCCACGGCGTCGAAGAGCCCCAGGAGCGCCGCGCGATCCTCGAGCAGGAAGCGCCCCCAGGCACCCAGCTTTCCACCACCGGCGCCGGTGTACTCGAGCCTGACGCCTGCGTTGGCGAACGTGCGCTGATCATGGGTGAATCCCGCCGGGTCGAGCGGCCCGCGCAGCTCCTGCACGATGGTGTCGCGATCGAGTGAATCTTTGGTGATGGAACGCCGTTCGCCCCGCTGAGTGGAATAGTCCGCATCGGCGGAGAGCTTCGCGCTGCCCATGCTCTTGGCGGCGGCGAGATGGGTGTCGTAGGCGTCGTAGAGTCCTGCTGCCGCGGAAAGGCTCACCCCTTCCTCGCGGCGGGTGACCAGGTTCACCACGCCCAAAAAGGCGCCCGCGCCGTGCAGCGCCGAGCCCGGCCCGCGAATCACCTCGATGCGCTCGAGGTTCTCGACGGGGAGGTTGGCCAGCGCCCGCCCGTCGAAGAAATTGTCGAGCCGGTGGCCGTCGAGCAAGAAGAGCACCTCGGGGTCGCTGCGCAGGCCGCGCACGGCGGTGCGGTGAAAGCCCTGCACGTCGCGGCTGATCGACAGCCCGGGCACCACATCGAGCACGTCGTAGACGGTGCGAGCTCCGAGCGCGCGAATCTGCTCGCGCGAGAAGGACGAGGCGATCGCCGGTACCCGCGTCACCTTTTCCTCATGGCGCGTCGCCAGGGCCACCGTGTCCTCTGCGCTGTAGAGGGCGAGCTCCTCCTCCAGCTCGGCATCCCTCTCCCGCTGGGAGAGGGGAAGGGTGATGGGCTCTTTCTCTGCGTTTTTCTGACGCTTGGTCCGTTCAGGCCGAGCGGAGTCGAGGCGCGACTCTTTAGAACCCCGCCTCTCCTTCACCGGAAGCTCGCCCCTCACCCACACCCGCGCGGGCTGGCTGGCGCTGAAGAAAAGAGGCACCCGCTCGCCGGAGAAGGTGACACCTTCGAGGTAGTACTCCACTCCGGGGAACACCATCTTCACGGCGGGCACGAAGCCACGGTAGAGGTCGCCGTACTGAAGCTCCATCGGAGCCTCGGCGTACTCCCCTCCTGGGCCGCGGTATTTGAGAACGACCTTCTCGATTTTGTCTCCCCCGACCAGCGAGCCGTCGATCTGGAGCGCCTCCCCGCCCTTCGCCTCGGGAAGCGGCGTGTGGAGCATGCTCGGTTTCGCGTGGGCGAGCGCGCTCACCAACAGAAGGGCCCAAGGCCACGGCGAGAGGGAAGTTCGTCCGTTCAAGAGCAGGCTTCGATGATAGCCCCTTTCTTGCCGGGGCCGGACACCCGTGCGAGGTTGAGTGGCTCTCGCATGCGCGCGTCGCTCTCGCTCCACCTGTCCCTCTATCGCAAGCAGAAGGCGATGATCTCCTCGGCGGTCGAGGGTGCGTCTTCGTCCTTCCGGGCCTACGAAGCGCGCTACCGGCGCCGCACCGCCACCTTTCACCGCGCGCTCTCCCCTATGGAGGTGGAGCGCCACGTCACCGCGGCCGACGTGGTCTACGTAGGCGACTACCACACGCTCAGGCTTTCGCAGCAGAGCTACCTGCGCGTGGTGGAGATGGCGCGCGCCACCGGCCGGCGGGTGGTGTTGGCGATCGAGCTCGTCGAGGGCAGGCACCAGTCCGCGCTCGACGCCTACCTCGCCGGACGTCTGTCGGAACGCACCTTCCTCGCCCGCATCGGGCACGCGCCGGCGGGTGGATTCGACCTGTGGCCCGGCTTTCGCCCCGTCCTCGAGGCAGCGCGTGCGTACCAGCTTTCAGTGGTGGCGATCGATCGCCGGGCCAAGGGCGGCCGCTCGCTCCAAATTCGCGACGCCTACGCCGCTGGGCGCATCGCCCGTGCCGCGCGCAGCCCCGACCGGCCGCTGGTGCTGGTGCTGATGGGCCAGTTCCACGTCGCCCCTTGCCACCTGCCCCGCGAGGTCGAAAAAGCGCTAGGCGAGAACGAGCGCCGACACTTGGTGGTGTACCAAAACTGCGAGGGCATTTACTGGAAGCTGGCGCGAAGGGGGCTGGCCCAGCGGGTCGAGGCGGTGCTGGTGCGCGAAGGAGAGCTGTGCCTGCTCAACGCCTCGCCGCTGGTGTGCCAGCAGAGCTTCCTCGACTACCTGGAGGCGGAGGGAGGCGATGAGCAGCTCGAGCACGGCACCGCAGCGCGCTTCCGCGAGCTGGCGCGCCTCATCGGGCGCTTCGCCGGCGTCGACGTACGCCCAAACATCGAGAGCGTCGAAGTGGCCACCGTCGCCGACGACGATTTCCTCGAGCGGGTGCGTCACCGCGGACAGTTCGACCGCCGGGAGCTCACCCAGCTTCGCCGGCACGTCCTTTCACGAGAGAGCTATTACATCCCTCGAGCGCGCCTGGCGTACCTGGCGACGCTCTCACTCAACCACGCCGCCGAGGAGGCGGCGCACTTCGTCCGCCACTGCGCGGTGGGAGAAGCACTCGAGGCGCCGCGACGGGCCTCCGACGCCTTTTATGCCCGCTGCCTCGAGGAGGCCTTCGGTTTCTTCGGCTCCAAGCTCGTCAACGCCCGCCGCCGGTGCAGGTCGATCACCGAGTGGGCCGAGGCGTTCGAGCGCCGCCGCGGCGAAGACCGTCAGATTGCCGCCTTCGTCCTCGCCCACAAGGCGGCCGAAGGAGAAGGCCCCTCCGAGGCGGCGAAGCTCTTGCCTTTGCGGGAAGACAGGCTCTTCCACGCGGTCAGCCACGCTCTGGGCTACCTGCTCGGGGAGGCGATGTATGGGGCCCTGGAGAGCGAGCGGATAAGCCGCGCCGACGTTCGCGCGCTCTTTCGCGACCCGCTCGTCGACCCTCCTGGGCGCTACTTCTCCCTCGTTCGCCGCCTGAGGGCCTAAAAGCAACCGGCCGGGCAGGCCCGCGCTCGACGGAACGGAGCGCGATGGCTACTGCAAAACGGTCATGGCACTTGCGGTGGTGGTGCTGCTGTTGGGCGTGTTCGGTGTGCTCCTCTATTCCGGCCGGGGTTACTCGAGCTGGGTCGTGAGCGGCGCCCTCGCCTTCCTCGCATGGGCTTTGGGCGGCATGGCCGCGCCTTGGCTCTTCACCCTCGCGTTCTTGGTTTTTGTCCTCGCGGCAGTGGCCTTCGGCCTTCCCTCGCTTCGTCGGCGCATCGTCTCCGCGCGGGTGATGAAGCAGATGCGGCGCGTGCTGCCGCGCATGGGAAAGACCGAACGCATCGCCCTCGAGGCCGGCACGGTGTGGTGGGATGGCGAGCTCTTCAGCGGCCGTCCGGACTGGAAGAAGCTGCTCTACTTTCAGCGCAAGCCTCTCTCGGACAAGGAGCGCGCCTTCCTCGAGGGTCCAGTCGAAGAGCTGTGCGCCATGCTCAACGAGTGGCAAAACGAGCAGACAGGCGATCTACCCCCCGAAGCGTGGGCTTTCATCAAGCACCACAAGTTCCTGGGGATGATCATCCCCGAGGAGTACGGGGGACTGGGCTTCTCGGCGCTCGCCCATTCACAGGTCATCGTCAAGCTCGCCAGCCGCAGCGTCACCGCCGCAGTGACGGTGATGGTGCCCAACTCGCTGGGGCCGGGCGAGCTGCTCTTGCACTACGGCACCGAGGAGCAAAAACGCCACTACCTGCCGCGCTTGGCCAGCGGCGAGGAGATTCCCTGCTTCGCGCTCACCGGGCCCGAGGCGGGCAGCGACGCCGCCGCCACCCGCAGCAAGGGTGTGGTGACCCGGGGCATGTGGGAGGGAGAGGAGGTCTTGGGGCTGCGGCTGAATTGGATCAAGCGCTACACCACCCTCGGCCCGGTCTCCACACTCATCGGGCTCGCCTTTCAAATGGAGGATCCCGAACGGCTGCTCGGTGGAGAGAGACACTTGGGAATCACCTGCGCGCTGGTGCCGTCGAACCTTCCCGGCATCGACATCGGCAAGCGGCACGATCCCCTCGGGGTGCCCTTCATGAACGGGCCGACGACAGGGCGCGATGTCTTCGTGCCTCTCCACTTCATCATCGGCGGGAAAGAGCAAGCTGGTCAGGGCTGGAGAATGTTGATGGAGAGCCTCGCCGCTGGCCGTTCGCTCTCCTTGCCGGCGATGTCGGTGGGGATGGCCGAGCTGGGGGCACGCGTGGTGGGTGCCTACGCGACCGTGCGCGAGCAATTCGACACGCCCATCGGCCGCTTCGAAGGCATCGAAGAGCCGCTCGCCCGCATCGGAGGCCTCACCTACCTCATGAACGCCGCCCGGGTGGTGACCGCCGGAGCCGTCGACGCCGGCGAAAGGCCGAGCGTGATTTCGGCGATCGTCAAGGCCTACCTCACCGAGTCGATGCGCCAGCTCGTCAACGACGCGATGGACATTCGCGCCGGGGCGGCGATCTGCCGCGGGCCGCGCAACATGCTCGCCCACGCGTACTGGGCGGCTCCCATCGCCATCACCGTGGAGGGAGCCAACATCCTCACCCGGTCGATGATCATCTACGGCCAGGGCGCCATCCGCTGCCACCCTTTCGTGCGGGACGAGATGGAGGCGATCGCGCAAAATGACCTCGCCCGCTTCGATCGCGCGTTCTTCTCGCATCTGAATTTCGTCGCCCAGACCGCGACGCGCTCCTTCCTCCTCGCCCTCACCTTCGGCCGCCTGGCGCGACCTCGCCAGGGCGGAGCGATGCGTCGTTACCTAGGCCTCTTTGGCCGGATGAGCGCTTCCTTCGCGCTGGCCTCGGACGTCGCAATGGGAACCCTCGGCGGCACGCTCAAGCGGCGGGAGAAGATCAGCGGCCGCCTCGCTGATGCGCTCGCCTGGCTCTACCTGGGCAGCACCACCGTGAAGCGCTTCTTCGACGACGGCCAGCCCCGCGACGACCTGCCCTTCGCGCGCTGGGCGTGCGAGCACGCGCTCCATGAAGTCCAACGTGCCCTGCACGGAGTGATCGACAACCTCCCCCACCGACCCGCAGCGTGGGTGCTGCGGTTGCTGACGTTTCCTCTGGGAGCGCGCCACCGGCCCCCCAACGACCGGCTGGGAACCGCGGTGGCGCGGGCGCTGCTCGAGGACCGCGAGGAGCGTATTCGCCTCACCCGGGATATCTACGTGCCGCCTCCGAGCGAGCCGGGGCTGGGACATCTGGAGGCGGCGCTGGCCAAAGCGACCCGCGCGCTGGCGGTCGAGCGGAAAATTCGTGACGCGGTACGCGCCGGCCGCATCGAGCACGCTCCGGGAGAGGCGCTCGCCGACCTCGCTCTCAAGGCTGGCATCATCAGCGCCGCAGAGCGGGACTTCATTCGCGAGGCTGACGAGGCACGCAACGAGGCGATCCAGGTCGATTCGTTCGAGCCGGAGCAGCTCATCCGAGGAAGGGCTGTTCCTTCGGGAGAAGTCCCAGCGGCCCCGGTGCACTAGGACGGAGTGGGTACCAGATCCTCGGGTCGTCAAAGAGGAACCGACGTCGCGCTGACCTTGCCCCGGTTGAAAGAAATTCCCACTCCGTACTGCCCGATGGCGACGATGACCTCGCGCGCGTCGTCAGAGATGTTGTCGAGCGCTGCTGTGGCGGTCATGCGGCCGACGCCGAACTCTCTGACCATGCATGTCGGCGCGCCGCAGCCCTCGAAGACACGCAGGTCGATTCCCGTTCCGTCATCGCCGGCCAACACCTCGCCGTGGACCGTGGTTCTCGTGCGGGGCGGAAGAGTGAGGCGCCAATAGAGGAAATGCCGGTTGGTGCCGACCCAGCCGCAGGGGTGTTGCGACGCGAGCGGCTCATCGAGCCTTCCTTGACCTACGGTCGCAGGTAAAGGCAGAGCGCTCTCGCAGCGGGTGTTGGTTTCCATCGCCTGCGCCACCCAGGCAAAGGGAGGCGATGCGGCCAAGACCGTGCGCACAGGGGCGTCGGTCTCGTTCACCAACGAGCTGATACAGCACGTGCGTAAGGTGAGGTCCCCATAGGTGATTGCATACGACCTCGGAGGCACCTCGATGGAATAGAGGTGGGCTTCACCGCAGGCGGGACTGGCCACTCGCGGCCCGTCGAGGAGTTGGCCTTCCGGCACCTGGGGAGCCGCGGCGCAGCTCGAGGTCGGCGATAACTGGGGACCGCTGGGAAAGGCCACTAAGTCGAGCTCGAAAGGGCTCTCAATACTTCGGCTGATGACCAGCACCACTTCTCGCTCCACCTCGCCGGAATTGGGCAAGAGAGCTCTCCGGTACGCGCGCACAGGCAAGTGGAGGGGCACGCATTGGGTCGCGTTTAGCAGGGCTTGGCGCTCCTCTTCGCAGCTCGAGAAGGCAAAAAGAGACGAAGAAGAGGTATCGCTCGTCAGTGACACCCCGATACCGGACTTCGGAGGTATCAGCACACGGTAATAGCGGGCGGCAACCGAGACGTCCGAAAAGCACCTCTGAGCGCGGGTGCTTTGGTGCACCGAATCGATGACGTGGTCACCAGCGCGCAGGAGCGGCGCATCCACGCACCTGTTCGCCCCCGGTGGACCGAGCGGCCGCCCTGCATCGAAGACCATCTCACCGGCATCGGTGGGTCCGGCATCGGCGAACGGCGGCTCCGTATTCGCCGCATCGGCCGGCGACACGCTTTGAGCTCCTCCGTCTTTTCCCACTTCCGCTTGCCCCGAGCGGTTGCCGCAAGCGGAGATGACAGCGGCCAGACCAACGAGAAGGAACGCCCACTCAAGGCGGGTCAAGAAAACCATGCCGGCTGCATACCGCAGGGCTCAGTCAGGATGAAAGTTTGCCCGGTGCTCATGTTGTGCGTCCTCGTGCAGAGGAATACACCCCCGCGCATGTCCCGCGTCAGAGTGTTCATCGCCTGTTCCCTCGATGGTTTCATCGCCGGCCCCGGCAACGATCTGTCTTGGCTGCCGCAGCCCAACGGCCCCGATGAATCCGACTTCGGGTACAGCGCCTTCATGAAAGATATCGGCGCGCTGCTGATGGGACGCGCCACCTACGAAGTCGTCGCCGGCTTTCCGGGGGAGTGGCCCTACGGTAAGACGCCGGTGCTTGTGGCGACTCACCGTTCACTGAGCCCAAAGGTCGCGACCGTTCGCGCGCTCACTGGTGACGTGCGTGAGCTCGTCACGGCCGCCAAGGAGGCAGCGGGCGGTAAAGACGTCTACCTGGACGGAGGCAATCTCATTCGCCAAGCGCTGGACGCGGGCCTCATCGACGAGCTCACCGTGACCTTCGTGCCCATCGTCCTCGGGGCGGGGCACCCGCTCTTCGCAGGAGTCGCTCGGCGGCACCCGCTGGAGTTGGTCTCCAGCCAACCCATCGGGCTGGGAATGGTGCAGTCGACTTACTGCACCGGTGCTCAGCGTGCGGTGGCGTGAATGAAGCGAAAACACACGGCTTGTGAAGTCAGTGTCGCGCCCAGATCGTTGGGCAGCCGCCAGTATTGACCAGTCTTCGCGAGAACGACGAGCTCCCACTCCCCGATGGGGATGGCATCGAGCGTTGTTGCCTGTCGCCCTCGCCCGGGCTTGTTGGAAATCGCCTGCGCCACCGGCACCACCACTGTTTGCAGCCGGTCGGCCACTATCTCGGCGTCGAGCTCGAAACCCAGGTTGGAGAGGAACGGACCGGGGTTGAAAACCATCGGCAGAATGACGGTGGAATCTTCGGGCACGGTCTGACCCGGGCGTGGCAAAAACCGCAGGAACACCCGCGGGTAGAGATCGAGCAGTCCGTCTCCGTCGGCGTCATCGGGCGCTCCGTCTTGATCATCGTCAGCGAGGCTCACCCGAAAACCCAGCCGCGCCGGGTCGAGCACGCCCACGTCGTCGCTCACCATCGTCAGCACGATGGGCGCCAGCGGGCGATCGGGAAGCTCCACTGTTTCGCCCTTCTCTCCCTCCAGGCGGAAAGCGGGAGGCTCGTGCGCCAAAGTTTCGCCGATGCGTAAATCGAGCTGCCGGTGCTCCCCGGGCTGAAGGTTCACCTCCACCCCCACCCCCAGCCGATCTCCCGCCCCTGGCTGCGCCAACACGTCGACATTCACACGGAAATTGCGATCGACATCGAGGAACGGCCACACCCGGTAGGGGTTGGGGGCGATCGAGCCGAACAAATAGCGGGTATCACCCCTCGCCAATCGTAGGTCGGAGACCGCGGTGAGGGCGCGCGGCTCGACTGCCTCGGCGGGCAGGCCTCTCCCGTGTGGATAGAGAAAGACGTACGCGTCACCGCGGCTTCCTTCGGAGACGATGAGCTGCCCCTCGATGCGCCCCGCCTTGGACAGCTCACCCGAGCCGGGCTCGAGACAGCCAACGGCCAGCAACACTCCGACTGCAATCGGCGCGCGCACCAAGGCGGCATCCTAGGATATTCAGCGTCCATGCAAATGAAGGAACGGGTCGAAGAGCTGGCCAAGCTGCGGAGTAAGAAAGAAGAGATGGGCGGCGCCGAGCGGGTGGCTCGCCAGCGCTCACGGAACAAGCTCGATGCCCGCACTCGGGTGAAGCTCCTCTTCGACCCCGGCACTTTCGAGGAGCTCGGCGCCCTGGCGGCAAGCAACGGCAACCTCCCGGAGGAAGACGAGCCAGGCACTCCCTCCTCCGCCGATGCAGTCATCACCGGCATCGGCGAAGTGGAGGGCCGACCGGTAGCCGCAGCGATCTACGACTTCACCGTCTTCGGCGGCACCATCGGCGACATCGGCGAGCGAAAAGTCACCCGGCTGCGCGACCTTGCGCTCAAAAATCGCATCCCCTTGGTATGGCTGGTGGATTCGGCGGGCGCACGGCTCGATGCGTCGGCGAACATCGACCCGCGGCGCCTCGCCGGCTTTGCCGACACCGGTCACCTCTTTCGCGAGCAAGTGGTCTTGAGCGGCGTGGTGCCGCAGGTGGCGGCGATGCTCGGCCCCGGCGCAGCGGGCACCGCCTACATTCCCGGCCTGGCCGACTTCGTGCCGATGGTCAAGGGCACGAGCTCCATCGCCATCGGCGGCCCCTACCTCGTCGAGTCCACCGTGGGAGAGAAAGTCACCGAGGAGGAGCTGGGCGGCTCGAAGGTTCACAACGAGCTGTCGGGGGTCGCCGACGCTGAATACCCTGACGACGCCGCCTGCATTTCCGCGGTGCGCGAGTATCTTTCCTTCTTCCCCTCTCATTGCGAAGCCAAGCCGCCGCGCCGGCCAACCAAAGACCCCTTCGATCGCCGTGACGAGGAGCTGCTTCAAGTCGTGCCCGAGAGCCCGCGCCAAGCCTTCGACATGCACAAGGTCATTCACTCGTTGGTGGACGACCGGAAGTTCTTCCCCATCAAACCGAAGTGGGCCAAGAACCTCATCACGGGGCTGGCACGCATCGACGGCTTCCCCATTGGCATCGTCGCCAACAACTCCATGTTCTACGGCGGCGTCTTGGACGTGAACACCTCGGACAAAGCGGCACGTTTCATCAACCTGTGCGACGCCTTCAACATCCCCCTCCTCTTCCTGCAAGACGTGCCCGGCTTCATGGTGGGCACCAAGGTCGAGCAACAAGGAATCATCCGTCACGGGGCGAAGATGCTCTACGCCGTCTCCAGCGCCACCGTTCCCAAGTTCACCGTGGTGGTGCGCAAGGGCTACGGCGCCGGTTACTACGTGATGAATGGGCGCGCCTTCGAACCCGACCTTCTGGTCGCCTGGCCTGGTGCCGAGATTGGCATCATGGGGCCCGAGGGCATGGTGGCCATCGCCGCGCGCAAGCAGCTCCAGGGCGCGGAAAGCCCCGAAGCGGCCAAGGCGATGAAGGAAGAGCTCGCCGCCAACCTCCGCCAGCACATCTCCATCTACCGAACGGCGGCGATGGCGCTGGTCGACGACGTGATTGACCCGCGGGACACCCGTCGCACCCTGGCCCGGGCGCTGCGGCGCACTGAGAACAAGAAGGTGGATCGGCCCTACCGCAAGCGGGAAATCTCCCCTGTCTAGCGCCGCCCGATGATCTACGAGGAGCTCGAGCGGTCCAACCAGCGCGTGCTTTTTCGTACCCACGCCAAGGCGCGGCGCGGTCGCGGCGTGCTCTTCGCCACGGCTCCGTGGGTCGTCTATCTCCTCCTGGTGGCGGTGCTCTTCGTCCTCGCCGCGCAGGACCTCTCGCTCTGGGAGCGCGCCAAGCAACTGATGCGCATCGGAGCCGCCACCGCTGCGGGCCTGGCGGCGATCTGCTTCATTCTCGGGCGCCGAATTCGCGATGTCGTCGATGCCGATCAGCAGAGGCTTCGCCTCGAGCACACTCCGGCATTGGGCGCAACGCGCGAGCTCGAGCTGCGCTACGCCGAGCTGTCGGCGTTCGCCATCGAGCCGTCTCTACGTTCGCTGGGTGCCGACATTCTCTTTGTTGCCGTGCACAAGGACGGCCGCCACCTCCCCATCGCCGAGGGAGAACCTCACACCGCCCAGGTGCGCGAGCTGGCGCGGGACATTTCGACGTTGGCGAAGCTGCCGCTCGAATCTGCCAAGCTATCTACTGCTTAAAGGTCTATTGGGCCGTCGTCGCCTTCTCGAGCGAAGTAAGTGCCCACTTCGCCAGCTCCCCCTCGCGACCACTGGCGAGCCGCGGGTTGGCGGCATTGCCGACGTCGAGGTCCTTCTGCGTCAGCGTTCCGCCTTTTCCACTGCCCAAGCTGCCGACGAAGCGGTTTTGTGCTGCCGAGAACACCGAGAGACGGAAGGTTCCACGTCCACCCTTGGTGGCTGCGGTGGCGCTGATCGCCCCCACCACCGCGAACGCAACGCTCTGCTGCGCACACACGTCGCGAGCCCACTGTTCGAGCGCCGGCCCTTCCTCGGGCACCGGAGCAGCTCCCGCCGCGGGTGTCGCCGCGCGGGCCACCTGCCAACCTTTCTGCTCCAGCTCGCGGGCGATGCGCTCCTGCACCCACCGGCCCTGCACCACGCTCGCGGGCGTGTAGTAGCTCTCGTCGATGATCAGCGCGGCGGTGCGCGGCACCGATGGCGGAGGAGTAGGCGCGGGCGGCGCTTCAGCCTGCACCAACGGCGGCTGGGCGAAGTCGGGCTGCGACCACTTCTCGCCCTCCGTCGGCGGAGGAGGATGTGTCGATGTCGTTGCACACGCCGCGCTCAAAAGCGCCACCGCCCACAACCACCCGCTTCTTCGATGCTCGAACATCCCTTCCTCCGTGGTTTTTTTCAGCTCATGGACAGCCGCAAAAGCTCTTTCGCTTCCTGGGGGGTTGCCAGGCGCCGGCCTTTGGCCTTCGCGCGCTCGGCCGCCTCGGCGACCAGCTCGAAATTCCCCTTCGCCAAGACGCCTTTGGAAACGTAGATGTTGTCCTCCAGCCCCACCCGCGCGTTGCCTCCGCGCTCGGCGACGTGTTCCACGAAAGGCAGCTGGTGACGCCCCATCGCGGCGCACGTCCAGGTCGAGCCCTCGGGGAGATACCCAATCATGAAGTCGAGCGCCCGAACATCGGCGGAGAGCCCTCCGGGCACCCCGAGCACGAAATCGAAATGCGCCGGGAGCTGAATGAGGCCTTCCCTCGCCAGGTAGCGGGCTTCGTCGATCATTCCCACGTCGAAGCATTCGATCTCGGGCTTGATGCCCAGCGCCGCGATGCGCTTGGCGATGTCTCGCACCAGCGAGCGGGGATTCCAGAAAACGTCCTCCCCGAAGTTGACGGTGCCGGTGGTGAGAGTCGCCATGTCCGGCCGGTCGGAGCCGGTGAGGGTCAAAGGGCCACAGCGCTCGTCGACGCTCATTCCCACCGCACCGCCGGTGGAGGTCTGAATGAGAATGTCGCACTTCTTCCGAATGGCACGAATCGCCGCGCGAAAGAGCTCGGCGTTCTGTGAGGGAGTACCGTCGGGGTTGCGCACATGAATGTGCACCATCGCCGCACCCGCCTCGCGGCATTTGGCGGCATCCTCGGCGATCTCCTCGGCGGTGATTGGCAGGTAGGGGGTTTGTTCGCGGGTCGTTTCGGCACCGACCATCGCGGCGGTGATGACCATGGGGGAATTCGCTGTCATTGGCGGCCCCTCACCCCAACCCTCTCCCAGAGGGAGAGGGGCCACGGCGTTGTTTTTCTTTGGGTACCACGCAGGTCCCCGACGCCCGGCAGACCACCACCGGCGGCTCCAGCACTTCGGCGGCCGAATCGCTCACCTCGGGCGCGGCACGAATCACCTTGCGGGCCTCGAACTTCATCTTGCGGCTGGTGTTGCCGACCTGGACGATTTCGCCTTCCGCTTCGACGTAGTCGCCGGCGTGCACCGGAGCCAAAAACTCCACCGCGTCATAGGCGCGAAACAACCCCTCGTCTCCGTCGTGACGAATGAGCAGCTCGGTGGCGACATCTCCGAAGAGCGCCAGAATGCGCGCACCGTCGACGAGGTTACCGCCGTAGTGCGCATCGTGCGTGCCCATGCGCAGCCGCAACATGACTTTCACCGGGGCTCTCCTTCGTAGTGCTGTCCGGGGGCTTCGCGCCCCAACCGTCGCAACAGCGCGTGGACGATGTAGTTCGCCACATCGGAAGGTTTGGTGCCTGGACCAAAACCCGCGTCGAACCCCAGATCGAGGGCGAGCTTGTGGTCAACCCGCGGGCCCCCGAAGAGGAGCGTCATCTTCCCCTGCACCCCCGCCTTCTTCGCCGCTTCGATGAACTGGCGCGCGTTGTCCTTATGCACATCGCGCTGGGTGACGACCTGGCTCACCAAGATGGCGTCGGCGTTCTTCCCCTGTGCGCGACGAATCAGCTCGTCGTTGGGCACCTGGCTCCCCAAGTTGTACGCCTCGAACCACGGGTAGCGCTCCAGCCCGTAGTCCCCCGCGAAACCCTTCATGTTCAAGATCGCGTCGATGCCCACCGTATGGGTGTCGGTGCCGGTACAGGCCCCCAGCACCACCACTCGCCGCCCGATGCGCTCTTCGATCAACTTGTTCAACTCGTCGAAGCCGAGCTTCTTCACCACCAGTTCAGGAGCCTCGATCTCCGCGTAGTCGATGCCTTCGGGAGTGCGCGCGTAGACGATGAAGAACGTGTAGTTGTCTGCGGCGGGCTCGGCGGCGGCGACTTTGACATCGACCAGGCCCAGCTTGCGCACGAAGGCCGCTGCCGCCTCTTTGGCCTTCTCGGAGAGAGGCACCGGGAAGGTGAACGAGAGCTGCACCACGCCGTCGTCGCGGCGATCTCCATAGGGACGAATGATCTGCTTCGTGCGCATCACTTGTATTCGATCGACGCGACCACCTGCCCAGCCACACCCTGGTACTCGGCCTTCTTCTTCCCCACCGCGTGGAACTGCACCGACCAGGTGGTGACTCCGTTGCAGCCGACATACGTCCAGCTGATGAACTCCTTGCCGGCATCGTCCTGGGTCGTCTCTTCCTTCTTCCCGGCCGGTTGCTTCGCCAACGTCAGCTTGGTGAACTTGCCGCCCACGGCTTTGGTGATCTTCTCCACGCACATCTTGGCGGTCATCTTCGATGCCGTCTGGCCAACGTCGAGGGTGAAGTAGGCCTCGCCCGAGGGAGCCACCCACTTGGCGCTGCCCTCCACCACGATGTGCTCCCAGCCCGGCGGAGGGGTGACCTTCAAGCTCTTCACCGAAACCGGTTCGCCGCTGGCGAGCAGCCACATCGCGATCCAGAGCGTCATCACGCCTCCAAAAGCTCGAGGAACGGGTTGAAGTAATCGGGGGCCTTCTCCAGCACCCCCTCGAGGCCCTTGCCGCCGGTCTCCGAGCGTTTGACGTCGCCAAAGCGACCCTTGCCGATCGCCGCCACCATGCCTTCGCGATGGCACTCCTCGAGCAGCTCGAGCGCCTTGGAAAACACCTCGCGGGCACGGTGGGCGATCTTCCCGTCCTCCCGCACCGACAGCTCGCCATCGATTCCCCGCGCGGCGCGGTGAATGTAGTTGGCGGTCTTGAGCGCCACATAGCGGTCGGCCAGCAACGGGGTGTGCATCGCTTCGGTCATCATGCCCAAGAGCTGAATGCCCTGCCGCGTCCAGATCGCCACCAGGTCGGCCATGGTGTCGTAGGCGTGGGAGAAAAAGATGTCGGTCTCCTTGTGCTTCGTCGGCGGCATGTATTTGAGCGGTGCGTGCGGGAAGCAGCGACGAATGAGCATCGCCTGCGACAGCTCGAGCAGGAAGGTTTCGGGGCGCGCGGGGTCAATTTCGTACGAGTGCCCCAGCCCCAGCTGCCCATCTCGAAGTCCCGCGCGCTTGGCGAAGGACTCGTTGATGAACTGGCTGGCGATCACCGTGTGCGCGGCGTCGTAGGCGTCGGCGGTGGTGATGTAGTTGTCTTCGCCGGTGTTGATGATGATTCCGGCCAGCGCGCAGATGCGCCGCGAGAAATACTGGTCGATGAAGGTGCGCCGCATGTTGATGTCGCGGAAAAGAATTCCGTACATCGCGTCGTTGAGCAGCATGTCCAACCGCTCGTAGGCCGCGCAGAAGGCGATCTCCGCCATGCACAGGCCCGAGGAGTAATTGGTGAGCTGCACGTAGCGGCGAAGCTTCTTCGACTCCTCGTCGAGCGCCTCGCGCATGATGCGGAAGTTCTCCTGAGTGGCGTAGGTGCCGCCGTAACCCTCGGTGGTGGCTCCGTGGGGAACGTAGTCGAGCAGCGACTGCGCCGTGGAGCGAATGACCGCGATGACGTCCGCCCCCGCCTGCGCGGCTGCACGTGCCTGGTCGACATCGTCGTAGATGTTGCCGGTAGCGACGATGACGTACTTGTGCGGAGGCGCAGGCATGGACAGCTCGGCTTTGAGCGCGTCACGGTGGGCGATTCTTCGCCGGAGCTCCTCCACGGCCGCCTTCGCTTCGGCGCGCACCTCGTCGCGCAGCGCGGCTTCCTCGTCGGGGGGAAGCGGAGCGAGCTTTGCCGGCGCAGCTGCGGTCAACCGCTCCACCGCATCAAGGGGGCTTTTCGCTCCCATGCGAAGCGCCCGTCCGTACCAATACGCCGCGCCCCGGCTCAAAAGGCCCGCCGCCTTCAGTCGGTCGACCATCAGGTTCGCCAGAGGAACACCGCCAGCCCCCGCGCCGGAGAGGCCGAAGAGCCGCAAGACGGTGCGCTCGATCGACACGGTAGTGTTTTTCTGAATGAGCTCGAAGATGGGCTCGGTGATGCCCCGCGCGAGCTGGCGCGCGTGCTCGATCTGCGAGTCGTCGACGAACTGGCCGGACATACACGCACCTTAGCGTTGAGCGTACCTGTCTTCGAAGAGGCGACGCAGTGCCGGTTCCGACCGAAGCAGCTCCAGGGTCAGCTCGGCGTGCCCGGGAACATAGCCGTTGCCAAGCAAGAGGGTGACATCTTTGCCTGCTCCCTCGGCCCCCAGCGCGGCGGCCGTGAAGCTGGTGGCCATGGAGAAGAAGATGACCATCCCCCCCTGGCGGGCAGAGAGAATGGCCGCCATCTCGGTGTTCGGCACCGAGGCGCAATTGACCACCAAGTCGGCCATCGCGCCGCCTGTCGCGCCGCTCACCCGCTCGAGTACTTCCACCGCGCGGGTGGCATCGACGGCAATGGCCTCGTCACACAGCCCGATGTCCTCGAGCGCGCCCAACGCCCTTTTCGACACATCGAGCGCGAGCAATTTCCCCTTCTCTCCCAGACTACGCCGAGCCTGAGCCAAGCAGAGGGCCCCACTCTTACCGGCGCCCAGAATGACCACCGTCATCCCCGGCTTGACGTGCCGCGCCACCAGTGCCGGTGCCCCACAGACATCCAGCGCCGCCAGCGCCAGGGTATCGGGCATATCTGCGGGCAGTCGCCCGTAAAGGCCGCTGGCGAAGAGAATCGCATGCCCGCGGACATCGACTCGATCGGCGTCGGCGTGGAGTTTTCGAACCTCGTCGATCGCCAGGGGAGTCAACGACAGGCTCACCAGCGTGGCGATGCGGTCTCCCACTTTCAGCTCGCCGCGTGAAGGGTGCTCCGGGCCAATCTCCCGCACCCGCCCGATCAGAATGCCTCCCGAACCGGTGACCGGGTTGTGCATCTTGCCCCGCTCGCGAACGATGTCGACGATCCGCGTGACGACCTTCGTGCCGTCGCCGTCCGCCTCTGATTCGAGCTGACGAAACGACGCCGCGTCGATGTTGAGACACTCCACGTCGATCAGCAGCTCGCTCGATCGAAGGGGCAGTGACGGGTCGAGTTTTTTGGCGCGCTGCGGCAGAACACCGACTTCGCCGACTACCCGCGATAGCCCAAAGGGGTCCTTCTGCATAGTCGACGCACCTTAGCGCGTGGGCACGCCGAATACTTTCTCCCCTTCATCTGCGCCAACATCCACTCCCCTGGATACCACCAACGGTGGGGAATCAGCCGCAGACAGATCTCTAACCATCGAAGACGTTCCCGGATGATTACCTTCCCACGAGACCATTCTCGTCTCTCTGCTCCCGGCCCCCTCTCACCCAGCTCTATGCCGCAGTGCGGCACCAAGACTCGTCCCCCATCGCTCGCCACTCCTCGAGAGGATTTCACTCTCCAGGCTCCACAAGCTCCAGGTCGTCCGCGCGATGGGACGCCGGTCCGCGCTGTGGGACGAGGGCATCACCCAACTCACTGAAATTTCGTCTTCAGAGCCTGGCATCCGCGCTGCTCTACCGCGCGCCAGGTACGGATGGTCCGGACCTATTCAGTCAACCCTGCAGTCCTACGAAGGAGTAGTGCCATGTCGAACAACAAGAACGTCAACAGCATCATCATCGAAGGCAAGAGCCTCAACGCAAAGTACGAGGTCCACAACATGCGCTCCGGGGAAGTCGGTTTGCCCCTGCGCTCCCTGCCGGGGGGTATGGACCTCTACACCCAGGTCCAGCGCTCCGAGGTCGTCCTCCACGGCGCCAAGCGGGAGTGGGACGCTCGCTACAGCGCGTACCAGGAATCGCGGTTAGGAGAGGAACAGCTGCGCCGCACCGTCCTCGCCATGGCCAAGGCCGCCGTCAGCGTCGCTGAGGTGTCGGGCATCTCGCACCTGCGCGACATCCTCGTGGCCGATGACAACGACGAGGCCGCCATCGCTGCTCGGCTCGCCGCCGACATCAAATCCATCCCCTTCGTCGGTGAGGGTTTCTCGCAGGGCCTTTCCGTCCTGCGCGAGCGGCTGTTGGCCAAAGAGGCGGCGCACCAGGAGGTCGTCGCTGCCTTCGAGGCGTCCACCCGTGAGTTCGGCGGAGCGTACTACCGAGCCGCGGCCATTGTCGCCCAGGCCAAGGCCCTGTTGGTCGCCAGCGGCATCAAGGTGAACGACCGGAAGGTGCCCAAGAAGAAGAAGCCCACCGACAGGAAGGAAGACGCCGCGACCGCTGGTGCCAGTGAGTGAGTGAGTGAAGAATCAGCGCCCACCGGGCCGTCACGCCGGTGGGCGTTCGTCTTTCTCGGGCTGAGGAGGGCTCGTCACGGGGAGCTCCTCCCGGAGCGACTCCGCCGTGTATGCCCCCTTGATGCTCCAGGGGTAGACGCGCTCCAGCCCGTGAATCTCCTGCTCGCCCACGAAGCTCGGGCCCCCGAGCGCGTACACACCAGGAAGGAGCGCGTCCTTGTCGAGGACGAGCTGAAACGCCTTCCGGGCCGCGGTGACCTCGATCTTCCCCCTCTCCTTGTCCAAGATCCTCACGGTGACGATGGTGCCTGGAATGCCCAGCGCGTCCTTGAGCTCCTTGCCACCGTTCGCACCAGGTAGCACTGAGGCTCCCCGTTCCTCAGCCTGCTTGCGCGCCTGCGCCTGCTGCTCGCCGGTCATCGGCGCGGAGCCTTTGTCGGGGTCGATCCACGCGAAGAGCTGTTCCTTGAGCACCTCCGGCAACCCCTCGAGGTTCACCGTCTGCGACTTTTGGGAATTGGCGAAGTTGTAGGTCAGAAGCGCCAGGTCGCTGGTCGTGCAAATGTACTGCTTCCCGGTCGCTGAGCCCTCGAGCTTGACCAGATCGTCGAAGAGGTTGGTGAGCTGGCCCTTCTTGCTGCGCTCCTTGGCGATGGCCTTGGCGTCGGGCTGGCGGACATCGTTGTTCGGCGCCATGCCAATGAGCCGGGAGAAGCTGTAGTCACCGCGCCAAACGGTCAGCTTCCTGTCCCCTTCCTTGCGGACCGCCTCCTCGAAAGACGAGAAGCGTAAGGGCGAGGTTTCGAACATCATCTTCTCATAGCGATAACGAAACCCCTGTGGGTTGTCGGGCGAAACACGCGACGGGTCTTTCAGCTTCTCGATCAACCCCCTGCCGAGCTCGAACAGCTTCGCCCGCTGCGCCACCACCTGATTGGCCAGCTCGGAGTAACCACCCTCGCGCAGCCCCTTTTCGAGGTACCAGAGCTCTAGATCCATCTGCGAGTGCTTGCTGATGGCGGAGGAGACGGCGGTGCCTTTGGCGCCGCTGATTTGGAAGATGGCCACCGGGTCGAGCTTGCTCACATCGGCGAGCTCTGTCAGCAGCTTGGCCACCTCGGGCTCGGGTGCGATCCGGTACGCGGCGTCGGCCTTGCGCGCGCTTTGTTCGTCGCGGACCACCACGTTCTTTCCGGCGGAAGGGTCTGCGACGACCTTGTCGTAGAGCGCACGGGTCGACTCGGTGATTTTTTTGAGCACCTCGGTGCCCGATTCCTTTCCCAGTTGGAGTATTCGCCTGGAAAGGACGTAGTGCTCGAGCTGAGCGAGGGGAACGACCTCGTTTCCAACCGCGATCCAGGGCCGACCGGTCGGGTCATACAGCATGCCATCGCTGCCCAAATCGAATGGGTTTCCGTCGAGCGTGATGGGCTTGTCCGGCGACTTGTCGATGGCCTTGATGTCTACCCGCGCGAGGTATCCGTCTTTGCTTTCGAGGCGCGAAGACGAGAGGAACGCCTTGGAACGAGCGACGCCCTTGGCGACCTCGGTGCGCCACTCCTCCGGGCTCATGCTGATGTCCCGATTCTGGTTCTCGAAGATCGCCGGCGGCAAATCGTACTCGGCGAGAATTCGGTTCATCACGATTCGCGAAGTGCGGCCGTTCGAATCTCCAAAGGGGTGGAGGGCGACGAAGCGCCGCTGAAACTTCGCGGCCGCGGCGATTGGGTCGGCGTTTGGCGGCGCGAGGTCGGCCTTGAGCTCGGTGAGCAAGCACTCGAGCCGTGGCTTGACCTCCTCGGGTGGAGGGTACTCAATCAATGCCCTGCCGCCGCCGTCGGCGGTGTGGGTGAGCTGAGAGACTTTGACCCCGGATTCCTTCAAGTTTTCCAATTCGCGCGCGCTGTAGTCGTCGGGACGCGCGAACTGCCGGCCGTTGCGAATCTCGCCGCCTCTGTCCCAGCGCCCTCCGCGGCCAACCATCGCGGCCACCCGCAGCAGCCTGGCCTTGATTCCCTGGTCCAGCGCATGAATCAGCCGGTTGACTTCCGTCAGCACCCCGAGGTCGAGCTTCTCGAGGAATTTGCCCTTCGGAATCTCCCGCAAGTAAGTGTGCGCGCGGACGAACCCTCTCCACGCATCGTCTCCGTAAGCACGGCTGAAATCGCCCTCGGAGCGGCGACCTGTGTTGACGAAGCTCGCGGCCAGCACCATTCCGGCACGCCCGCTCTCGTAGTCTCCCTCGAGGCGGGCGGCCTCCAGCGGGCCCAACTTTAGTCGCTCGAGGGTGAGCTCGTCGGGTCGGAAAATCCGTTTTTCGGAGAAGATGTTGCCCAGCCGTTCGTTGACTCCATCCTCGAGCTTGAGAACCTCGGCATCAAAGGGAGCCGAGAACTCCTGCCACTTGTTCGCCTGGATGGCTGCGTTCAGCTGAAAGGCGGTTTCGTCCAGCTGGCTGCTCGTCGGGGAATCGATGCCCTTGGCTTTGAGAAGGTCTCGTGCAAACGACTGGAGCAGCCACGAGTCTTTCTGGAGGGTCTCGATGGTCTTACCGTTCTTGGTGAGGAGCGCTCCCAACGTCACAGGGAGCGGTTCCTGGGCCGGCTTGGCGGGAACGGAAGGCACAGGAACAGAGCCGACGCGGCGTGGGCTCATCGACGCGCTCCCTTGGAAGAGGGCTTGGCCAGCGCCGCAAGCTCAGGGGACGGCGGCCAGAGCGCTTCGGTAGCGGGGCCCTTCGACCAATCCATGCCGAACTCGTGGCCCTGCTCGCACTTGTACTGGTCGCTCTCGTCCCCCTCGTAGGTGCGCGTCGCCTTGGTCACCTGCCCGGAGGTGATGCACACCATACAGGGCACCTCTGCCGCGAGCTTTCCGCCAGCCATGGGGAAGGCATACCTCCGAATTCGCCTCGCTACCAAATCGAAGCCAGCCGCCGGCCCCTAAGTGCGCGCCAGGCGCGGCACGAGGTACGAAAGCGACCTGTCGTAGCGATAATTGGTGCCCATGTGCCCGTCGTCGAACTCCTCATGCACGACGTCGACGCCCGCGCCTTTGAGCTCGGTGGCCACTACCCTTGCGCCCCAGCGTAAGTTGAACTCGTCGCGCACCCCGCAGTCGATGAAGACGCTGGAGAGCCGTCGAAAAGCATCGATGTGCTTGGGCACGAAGCGCACGGGATCGTGGTCGAGCCAGCGGCTCCACACCTCGGGCTTGAGTCGCCCTGTCTCCAGCTCGATGGGCAGCTCGAACCCGAGCGGCTCGCCCTTACGCGGAGAGTACGCGGCGCTCATGGCAAGGTCGTTGATGACCATGTGGTCTTCGGAGCGCGGCTTGGTCTGTTGCGCACGCTGGAGAAACTCGCGGTACCACGGCTCGACTCCACCCGCCTTGAGCAGCACGCTGGCGGACTTGGGGAGGTCGGGCAGATAGCAATATTCGAAATATGCATCGCCCGCATGGCAACCGACGTGGGCGAAGCTTGCCGAGTGGAAGCGGGCGAGCGCCAACGCACCGTACCCTCCCGAGCTCTTCCCCACCACCGCCCGCGCCGTAGCTTTGGGCAGGGTACGAAGCTCGCGGTCGACCCAGCCGACGACGTCTTTCGCCAAGTAGTCCTGGTAGCGGCCGATCGCCTCGCTGTTGATCCACTGGCTTCCTCCCAGCGCCGTCCAGCCGTCGACGAACACTCCGATGAACGGCGGCACGGTGCCGGCGCCAATCAGCCGGTCTATTCGCTCGGGCACCGTGAGCTGAAAGGCGCTCGTGTTGAGCCAGCCCAGGCCGCTGCCCGTGAACCCGTGGAGGAAGTACACGACGGGGTAGCGCTGCGAGCCCTGGTCGTAGCCCGGCGGCGAGTAGATGGGCATCTGCCGCCGGGTGGAGTCTCCCAGCGGGTTTCCCTCCAGCGACGGGGCTGGCACCTGCCGCACCTCGACCGTGCCGTTCACTTCCCCCGCTCCTTGCCGAACATCTTCATCACCAGCTGCAGGTCGGCCCAGGCGAGCTTCTTCTCCCCCGGCTGGCGGAGCAGGTAGGCCGGGTGAAAGGTAGGCATGAGCGGCACGCCCTCGTACTTGCGCCACTGACCCCGCAGACGCGTGATGGGAGTCGAATCGCGCAAGAGAGTCTGCGCGGCGAACTTCCCCAGCGCCACGATCGCCTTGGGCTGAATCGAGCGCAGCTGCGACTTGAGAAAAGGCTCGCAGGCTTCGATCTCGTCAGGCTCGGGATTTCTGTTGCCCGGCGGTCGGCACTTGACGACGTTGCAGATGTACACGTCGTCGCGGCGAAACCCCATCGCCTCGATCATCTTGGTGAGCAGCTGCCCCGCCTTGCCCACGAAGGGCACCCCCTGCTCATCTTCGTCCGCCCCGGGGCCCTCCCCGACGAAGACCAGCTCGGCCTTGGGGTTGCCCACCCCGAAGACGATCTGTTTGCGTCCCTTGCAGAGCTTGCAGCGCGTGCAGTCGCCGAGGTCACGCCGAACTTCGTCGAGTGTCTGCCCTGGCGACTCGACGACAGAGGGCCGGGCGCTCTCGACGGATTGGCTGGCGCTGCGCTCCGAGCGCGCGGGCGAAGAATGACGAAGCACCGCCTTCGGCCCCTCACCTTCCTGCCAAGCGAGGTGCCGACGAACGTCGTGGAGCACCTCAGCGAGGGCTTGGTCCTTGGAGGAAGTGTCGGACAAAGTGAGACCTGACTTTCTGGTAACCTTCGCGTTCATAGAGGCCTTCGCCCCTTTAGTTCAATGACGAGTCGAACGCTCCGCTCGCTTGCGGTCTTGTTCGGTGGCGCCGCCGCCTTCGTCGTTTGCCTCTGGCCCAGCGAGGCGCTCGCCTGGGGCCCGCTGGCGCACCTCGAGTTTTCTTCCAGCGCCTTGCAGCACGCCTCGAGCTTCACCCCGGCGCTGCGCCAGCTCTTGTCCCACCACGCTGCCGAGTTCCTCTATGGCTCGCTGGCCGCCGACATCATCGTGGGCAAGAACCTCGCGCGCTACGCCGTGCACTGCCACAACTGGGCAATCGGCTTTCAGGTGCTCGGCCAAGCGAAGGGAGATGCGCAGAAGGCGTTCTCCTTCGGTTTCCTCGCCCACCTGGCCGTCGACACCATCGCGCACAACTACTACGTGCCCTACAAGACGGTGCAGGGCTTTCGCCGCCGCGCCTCGGGCCACGCTTACTGGGAGCTACGTTACGACCAGCGCCTCTCCCCTGAGCTGTGGAAGCTCGCCCGCCACGTGTGCCAGCAAAAGTACCGCGAGCACGACGAGCACCTGGAACGCACGCTCTGCACGAGCTACGTCATCCCCTTTTCCATCTCGAAGAAGCTCTTTAGTGGCCTTCTCCTCGCGGCGCGGCTCGAGAAGTGGCAGCGTCTAAGCGAGGTGCTCGCGGGCGAGCGCGAGCTTTCCTTGCACGAGGAAGAGGTCCAGGAGTGCAAGAAGCTCGCGGTGGGGCAGATCGTCGAAATGCTCCAGAACGGTGACGCGGCCGCGTGCACGCAGGCAGATCCCACCGGAGGAAGAAACCTGCACTTCGCCAATCAGATGAGAAACCAGCTGCGTCTGCGCAAAGAGCTCTCCGACAAACACGCGGACGAAGTAGTGCGCCGGGTGCGCCCCGCCTTCAAGCAGGCGATCTACGGCCGGCTCGAGCTGCCACCGCTTTGAAGTCCCGGAGCCGGTGGAACCAGCACGTCCCACAGCCGCGCGGCCACCTCGCGCTTGTCACCGAAGAATGAGTGCTGCTCGCCCTGAGCCGTGAGCAGGGTGACGTCGTTCTGATCAGCGGCGAAGCCGGTACCGGGCTGACCCACCTGATTGGCGACGATGGCGTCCAGGCCCTTCCTCTGTAATTTTTGTCGCGCGTTCTCGACCAGGTTTTCCGTTTCGGCGGCGAAGCCCACCAACAGGGGCCGCGCCGGTCGTCCCGCCACCCGCTTGGAGACCTCCGCCAACACATCGGGGGTGCGCAGCAGAGTGAGCATTTCGGGCTGGTCGGTCTTCTTCATCTTGCGGGCAGCAGTGGCTTGAGGCCGAAAGTCACTCACCGCAGCCGCGGCGACGAACATGTCGGCATCGTCGACGCGCGCGAGCACCTCGCGCGCCATCTGCTCGGCGCTCACCACATCGACGACTTCCAACCCTTCGCGCTCGACGTTCGTCACCGGGCCCAGCACCACCGTCACCTTCGCCCCGCGTGCACGCGCCACCTGGGCCATGGCGATGCCCATCTTCCCGCTCGAGGGATTGGAGATGAATCGCACCGGGTCGAGGTGCTCCCGCGTCGGCCCAGCGGTCAAAAGCACGTGCTTGCCGGCCAGCGGACCTGCATTCCCCAGAGCGGCCGTCGCCTCGACGATCTTCCCCACCTCCGCCAGACGCCCGGCGCCGAATTCCCCGTCGGCAAGCATGCCCACCTCCGGGCCTACGCATCGGTAGCGCTTCTCGGAAAGCAAGGCAGCCAGGTTCTCTTGGGTGAGGCGGTTTTCCCACATCGCCACGTTCATCGCTGGCGCGAGTAACACCGGCCCCCGAAAGGCGAGCAGTGAAGTGGTGACCGCGTCGTTGGCCATGCCGGCACGAATGCGCGCGATGAGATCAGCCGTTGCCGGAGCGACCACGTACACGTCGGCCCAGCGCGCCAGGTGCAGATGGCCGAACTGCGCCTCCTGCGAAGGGTCGAAGTAGTCGGTGAGCACCCCTTGACCCGAAAGGCTCTGGAAGGTGAGCGGGGTGACGAACTCACGCGCCGCCTGGGTCATCGCTACCCGCACCGTCGCTCCGGCGCGGCCTAGCTCGCGCACCACATCGCACGCCTTGTAGGCGGCAATACCCCCACCCACCCCGAGGGCGACGCGCCGGCCCTGCAGATAGCTGCGATCCATGCCGGTGGCATACGCAGGGTAGGCGCCGTGCGCAACTTCGACGAAAAGACTAACGGACGAAGGAGACCTCACGGGTTTGGGGAACGTCGACCCGCTGAAGGTGCGGCCCACCGGGCGTCTCGACGTGAAAGCTGCCCCACACCACGGTGTAGCGCCCCGGGGCCAGGCCGGTGACGGTCACCGCCTCGCGCACGGGCTGGTAGTGGAGCACGGCGTACGGCGCGCGCAACAGCTCGATGGGCGGATCGCCCACGGTGGGGAGGTCTTGGCGCACCACCCACAGCGCGTAGCCCCGCTGCGGCGTCACTCGCACGGACAGCGACGCGGTTCCCGGGGCGGGCCCGAAATCCAGGCGGGTCTGCGAGGCGCTCACTTGCACCAGCAGCGCGGGCTGGGAAAAATGGTCGACCGGCGTGTCCCCTCCGCCCTGGGCGAAACGGTAGCTGCCTGGCGACACCTCGATCGAGTAGCTCCCGTCGGGCCCGGTCACCACCGTCACCGGCTCGGAGCGATCGAGATGGATACCTTCGATCTCCACCCCCGCCGCCGGCCGCCCGTCGGCCAGGTAGGCAACGCCAAAGAGCCGCACCGCCGGCTGGAGCACGACCTCGATCGCGCCAAGGCTACCGATCACTTGCGTGCTGCCAGACAGCCGCCCTTTGCGCGCCGACACCGTGTACTGCGTGGCGAAGGGTGGGCTGGTGAGCTGAAAGCGCCCGTCGCTCGCCGAGAGCACCGACTGGTCGCACACATCGCAAGTCACCACCGCGTCTGACACTGGGCCACCGCCCTCGTCCCGCACCGTACCGGTGAACTCCGGAGCGCGCCGCAGCACCAAGTCGCCCACGTCCGGCGTGGCGGGGCGGTCGACCATCAACGGCTCGTGGCCCGGCGCGTCCACCGCGAAGATGACCCGGTCGTCCACCGAGGGCAGGGGCAGCTCGAAGCGGCCGTCGGCGCTGTCGACTTGGTGCTCGTCGATGCGGAAGCGCCGAAGCGGCCCACCCTCCTCGGAAAGCACCCGCCCGCGAAACACCTTCTTGCGCTCCAGCACCACCTTCACCCGCTCCCCGCCCGCGGTGGCCAGCACCCGCTCGAGCTGCTCGAAGCTGGGGTGCTTCGCCTCCAGGCGGTAGGTCATCCCCGGGCGCAGCGCGCGCAGCTCGAAGCGCCCCACCCCATCGGAGACCGCCGGCTCGGCAGCGCGAGGGACGATGCTCACCGACACCCCCGACACCGGTGCGCCCTGACGATCGACGACCTCCCCGGTGATGCTCGCTCCAGGCCGAAGCTCGGCAACGAGGTGGAGCAGCTCCCCATCGGCCATGCGAACCTCTTGCCGATCCGAAGGCAGGTATTCAGGGTGCATCGCCACCATCGTGTACTGGCCCGCGGGCATGCCGCGCACCTGCACCAGCCCGTCGGGGCCGGAGGGACGATCGCTGCGAAACGAACCTTGCCGCTCGATGAACAGCACCACGTGCGCACCCTCCACGCGGCGCCCTTGGGCGAGCACGGTGACCTGCACCCCGGCGCGCGGCTCGAGGTGCAGCTCCACGCCCTGGGCCGGCGCGGTGACTCGAACCAGGCCACCGCCCCAGTCGGAGTGGTGCGCGTGCAGCTCGTACAGCCCCGGCGAGGGCACCTGGGCGACGAAGCGGCCCTCGGCGTCGGCCAAGACACTGTCTCCGGTCGGGCCGACCAGAATGGAGATGCCGGGGGCGGGCCGCCCGTACTCGTCGAGCACCCTGCCGGAGATGACCGTCCCGCGGGTCATCGCCAACTCGAGGGTCGTCTCCCCTTCCTTGAGCACCGCCGGCACCGACTGCGGCCGAAACCCCTCGGCGGTACCGGTGAGCAGATAGTCGCCCGCGGCAAACGGACCGAAGCTCACCAGCTCACCGGTGCGCGCCTTCTTCTTGGCGATAAGCTCGTTGGTGGGGGTGGTGAGCGAAAGCTCCGGCTCGGGCACCGGCTGGCCGCCCTCGTCGACCACCGTCACCGCCAGCGTGCCGCCCCTCTCCAACTCGAGCCGCACCTGGGTGACAGGAGCATCGAGGGTCACCACGTGCGGTGCAGCGCTGAGGTTTTGGTGCACCGCGGTGATGACCAGCTCAACCGGGTAGAGCCCTTCGAAGACGGCCAGGCCCTTCGCCGCCGTCGACGTGCGCGAAAGGTGGTCGGCCACCAGGGTCACCCGCGCCTCCACCGGTGCGCCGCCGCTGGTGACGGCCACCTCCAGGCGCCGCGGCGTCAAGAGCGTCAGCCGCAACGGCTGAGGCCCCGCCTCGACCTCTTCGGCGAACGCGGGCAGCCAGCCGCTCGCCTGGGCGAGCACGTAGAAGGGCCCTTCGCCCAGGTCTTTCACCTCGAAGGCGCCGCGCGCGTCGGAAGTCGCCTGGTGAATGAGCGGCAACCGGGGCGAGACGGCGTAGACGGTGGCGTGGGCCACTGGCCGACCTTGGTCGTCCTGTACCGTCCCGGTGAGCGTGCGCAAAGGCGGCAAGAAGAGCTCGACCGGCTCACCCGGCGCCGCCCGCTCGCGCGTTCCCTCCCCCAGATGCGCCACCCGCGCCCACACGGTGAACGACACTCCGGCCAGATGCTCGAAGCGAAACGCCCCCGTTTCGTCGGTGCGGGTGGTGAGCGCCGGGTGCAGCGCGCCGCGGCCCTGCGCGAGGTGCTCGGCCACTCGCAGGCCGGTCTCGCGCGAGGGGCAGGCCAGGAGCAGCTCGCCGCACTCCTCGCACTTCACGGTACCCAAGCTGCTCTGCGCGCTGGCGGCCAAAAACACCTCAGCCCCGGCAACGCCCTCACCCGTGGGGTCGAGCACCCGCCCGGTGAGGGTGAGCCCCCCTTGCTCGTTCGCCTCCACTCGAACCGGCTCGAAGGAGGCGGGCGGCGCTTCATTGCCCAGAGGCGACGGGGCGAGGGTGTCCTCGGCCTTGGGCCACAGCACCGCAGCGACGGTTGCTACCGCCACCACGCTGCCGAGAATCGCCAGGTACTGACGCATGCGCATGTGCATGTGAGTCTAACGAGATACTTGGGGTTCCCTCACCCTTACCCTCTCCCACAGGGAGAGGGATGATCTAGAAGTCGTAGCGGATCGCCACGGTGAAACCGTGCAAGCGGGCGGAGTAGGTGTACGGCGGCACCGAGTCGGTCGGCTCCTTCTTCGCTTCGCGCGGCAAGAGCAGTGCCCCCTGGGTGGCGACGTCGAGCTTCACCGGGTGGACGAACACCTCGAGCGGGTCGTCGAAGGCGATGCCCACCCCCAGCGCGCCACCCACCGCCGAGGCGTCGAGAATGTTGGTGCTCGGCGCGTCCTGGCGAGGCACCGGCGTGGGTCGATAAAAGGCGCCGGCGCGCGCAGCGAAGCGTTCGCTCACGCGGTACTCCAGGCCCAGCCGCCCTCCCAGGGTGTCGGCGAAGCCTGGGGTGACCCGCGGCGAAGAGAGGTCGAGCGCCTCGTCGATGCCCAGCGCGCGCAAGGTGTCGCCCGAGAGATCGATGTCCAAGTCGAGGTAGGGCGAGGGCGCCGCCCGCCAATTCATCCACTGGCCGTCGAGGGTGAGGGTCAGCTTCTCGGTGACGTCGAAGGCCACTCCGCCGGCCAAGGTGTGGGGCGAGTAGTGCACCACGCCTTGAACGGAAAACCCCAACGAGCCGATGCCCTCAAGGTCGACCTGGGCGGGAATTCGCACCAGGAGCGCCATCTCCCAGCGGAAGGAGAGCCCCAAGCGCAGCCGCGGGGTGACCGCCCAGTACAGTCCCGCCACCGGCCCCGCGCGGTTGGCCATGTGCGAGTCGAGCTCCCGCAGCTTCACCGCGCGCGAGAAAAGGTCCACCCGGGCGTTGGCGCCCTGGCCGATCAAATCATCCAGCGCCTGCACCCCGATGCCGATCGACAGGTTATCGAGCAGGCGAATGCCCGCAGCGGCGTAGAAGACGAAGCGCTCCGGGTTGGAGTTGAACTGGTACCAGAAGGGCCGGCTGGGGTCAGGCGAGAGCACCCGCAAGAACCGCTGGCTGGGCAGGTGCAGCCCCACCCCCAAGGCGACCCGGTTCTTCACCTTCCCCGCCAAGGGGAAGAGCAGCCCCACGTCGTAGCCCACCGCGTCGGGAGGCTGGCAATACGCGCAGTCGAGCTCGCGGCCGTTCTCAGCGCTTCGCACCGACGTCACCGCGCGGTTCCAGGTAAAGGAGAACCCGAAGCCCAGCTCCTTGCGCAGCACCAGCATCGATGGGTTGTAGAAGACCGCGGTGTAGTCGTCGGCGGCGGCGGTCACCGCCCCCGCCATCGCCGTGCCCCGGGGACCGAACCCGAAGGTCTCGAAGGAGTTGGCCTGCGCCGACAAGGCCCCGAGCACGACGACGGCGGCGAGGCGCCCCCCTCGCACGCTCACTCCTCGGCGAATGGCTGCACCGCCTGGGCGACCGCCAGCTCCTGCCGCGCCTCGGAGAGCTCGGAGTTGGCCGCGCGCAGCCGGTCGGAGAGCACCTGCACGAAGCTCCACAGCATCTTCACCGCGAGAATCGACTCGCGCTTCATCAAGTTCATCAGGTCGCCGCGGGAGATGACCATCACTTTGGTGGGCTCGGTGGCGCGCACGGTGGCCGAGCGCGGCGCGTTGTCGATGAGCCCCATCTCGCCGAAGTGGCCGCCGGCCCGCAGCTCGGCAATCTCCACCCCGTTCTTTTCGATCACCACCCGCCCGCGGACGACCACGAACAGCTCTTGACCCGGCTGGCCCTCGACGACGATTTCGCGCCCGCCGGGGAAGGTGCGAGAGGCGCCGATGGAGAGCACCGCGGTCTGCTCTTTGTAGGTGAGGTGGCGGAAGAGGGGAATCTTCCGCAGCGCCTCCATGCGCGAGGCCGCCTCCACCGCCTCTTCGTTGACCGCGGCGCCATCGCCGTGCACCCCCACCACCACCGCGGTGATGTTGTCTTTCCCGCCGCGCTCGTTGGCGAGGGCGACGAGCTTCTTGGGCAAATCGGTGCGGGGCACCGAAGCCACCATCGGCGCCAGCTCATCGTCGGCGAGGTACCCGTGCAGCCCGTCGGAGCAGAGCACGAAGGTGTCGCCGGGGAAGATGTCGACGATCAGCGTGTCGACCTGCACCGATTCTTGGATGCCGACCGCGCGGGTGATGACGTTGCGGTACTGGGAGGTGGCGGCCTGTTCCTTGGTGATGGTGCCCGCCTTGAGCTGGGCCGCCACCAGGGTGTGGTCTTCGGTGAGGCGGTGACTTTGGCCGCTGCGCACCAGGTAGACCCGGCTGTCGCCCACGTGGCCGATGACGCCCTTGGTACCGCTCACCAAGAGGCACACGAACGTCGTCCCCATGCCGCGCTTGGTGGAGTCGGTGCTCGCCGTGCGGTAGATGTCGGCGCACGCGCGCTGCACCGCGACCTCCACCAGGGCCGCCGCCGCCGCCCGATGGGCCTGGCTGGGGTCTTTGGCCAAGTCCTTCAACACGTTGCTGTTGGCGAGCAGGTGTTGCTTGACCACCTCGGTGGCGCGGGCGCTGGCGATCTCCCCAGCAGCGTGACCTCCCATGCCATCGGCGACGATGTACAGACCGAGCTGGCCCTCCAGCAGCATCGCGTCTTCGTTGTGCTGGCGCTTGCGGCCGACGTCGGTGAGGCCGAACGCCTCGGTGGTCAGGGACACGGGGATGCCTCGTCGAGGGAGGACGGCCCGTGCAACTTAGGCGGCACCCTGTCAGCGGCGCAAGGCATCTTCACCGGCGCGAAGGACGCTTGGCCTTGGTGTCGAGCAGGCGCAAGAAGGCGTTGGGCATGTAGAACGTCACCTCCACATCGCCGAAGCGCACCACCGCCTCCTGCCCCAGGATGACCGGTTTCTTGGCCTCGAGCTTTTCCCCTTTCACCCAGGTTCCGTTCTTCGAGCCGGCGTCGACCAACTGCCACTGTCCGGCAGCATCGTCGTGAGCGAAGTATGCGTGGAAGCGTGAAACCGAGACGTCGTCGATGACCAAGTCGTTGTTGCTGGTGCGCCCCACCGTGATGCCGCGCTGGAAGGCGTTGTCCTTCTCTTTGCGCACCCACAGCACCAGCGGCTCTCCCCCCGCCAAGGGATTGAAGCCGACGCCCGAGGAGGTCTTCAGCCGATGTTCGTTCTCCTCGCTCCGGGGCGGAGGAACGAACACCAGCCCGGGGTGCGCAATGGCGCGCTTGGCCTCGCCCGGATTCTGGCGGTAGCGGGTGAGCCACATGGCAAGCGGCAAGGGCATCGGCGGCGAAGTTCACCCTACCTTGCCCATTGGGTCCAGCACGCGATGGCATTGCTGCGCCAGCGCCGGGCGGGCCTCGGCAATGTAGGGGGTCTGGGTCACCGCGCGCAGATAGAAGGGCGCCTGGCGGCTGAAATAGACCGCTCGGGCGAGGTCGTCGATCGCCGCGTGATTGAAGCCAATGAGCGCGCTCGCCAGAGCACGGGCGTAGAAGAGCGCGGGGTGCTCGCCGAAGCGGGCCAGCCCCAGGGAGAGGCGGCGCTTGGCGGCGAACACGTTGAGCTCCAAGTTGACCGCGTGGGTGCGGCGCGACAGGCGCAAGTGCTCGCGGAGGTACAACTCTGCGGGAGTGGCCAGCTCGGCCTCGTCCAGGCGCTCGAGCGCTCGGTCAGGCTCCTTGCTCAAATGACCGAGCGTGGTGAGCCAGCGCGCCTCACCGCCGGAGAAGCCTGCCTCGAGCCAATCGTCCTCATCGGGAGCTTCCCCCTCGACCAGGAGGCTCAAGAGCGCGTGACGAGACTCGGCGCCGGCTGCGGCGTTCTGGCGGAGCAGCCCGGGCGAAGGACCTCCGCCGACCACGCGCGAAGGACCGGGCGCTTCGCCGACGCCGGTGGGCAACAGGCCCGCAAGGAGCGTGTCCCAATCGAGCCACGACAGGGTGGTGAACCCCGCGGCGCGGCGCATGCGGCGAACGTTGAGGCGGTGAAGGCCAAGAACGCCCGCCACGTAGGCACAGACGACTCCTCCGGCAAGCAGAGCGCTCATCGAGTTGGGGCGAACGAAAGTATCGGCCATCCACGCAGCGCTTGTCACCGAGTGTTCACTCGTCTATAGCTGCCCCGCCCGTTGGGCGTAAGCACCTGGAAAAAGGGGGCCGCTGACTTGGCCACGTCGCTTCGGACGTACGTCTTTCTCGACTCGCTCCAGCCGCAGCTTGCCGCCCACATCTGCACCACGTGCCGCGGCTACTTCCCGGTGCCGGGTGTGGCCTCGCTGTTCGTGGAGATTGCCCCCGGCATGGCGATTCACGGGCTCATCGACACCGCGCTCAAGTCGACCCAAGTGCAGCCGGCCACGCTGGTGGTGGAGCGTGCCTACGGCATGCTCGAGGTGCACAGCGAGGACAAGGGCGAGGTGCGCAGCGCGGGCGACGCGATCTTGAAGCACCTAGGAGTCGCCGAGGAAGACCGGCTCAAGCCCAAGCTGGTCTCCAACACCATCATCCGCGCCATCGAGCCGATGCACGCGATGATCCTCGACAAGATTCGCTTCGGGTCGATGATCGAGCCGGGGCAGTCGCTCTTCATCCTCGAGACCGAGCCGGCGGCCTACGCGGCGCTGGCGGCCAATGAGGCGGAGAAGGCAGCCAACGTGCGGCTGGTCGACGTGACCCCGTTTGGTGCCTTCGGGCGGCTCTACATGGCGGGCACCGAGGCGGAGATCGACTCGGCGTCGCAGGCGGCGGTGGCGGCGCTCCAGGCGATCAAGGGCAAGGAGACCGCCCCGTTCAAGGACAAGTAGTTTCCACGCAGTTCAAAAGAGAGGTCGATAGGCGATGGCTGAAGCGCTGGGGATGATTGAGACCAAGGGCTTCGTCGGCATGGTGGAAGCGGCCGACGCGATGGTGAAGGCGGCCAAGGTGGAGCTGGTGGGCTACGAGAAGATCGGCGGCGGCTACGTCACCTGCATCGTGCGTGGCGACGTGGCGGCGGTGAAGGCGGCCACCGAGGCGGGAGCGCGAGGCGCCGAGCGGGTGGGCGAGCTGGTGAGCGTGCACGTGATTCCGCGCCCGCACGTCAACATCGACATGGTGTTGCCGCTGGGCCGAGCCGAGAAGGCCAAGGCGGAGAGCGGTCAAAGGTAAAGGCCTAAGACGATGCTCATCGGCAAGGTGGTGGGGACGGTCGTCTCCACCCGCAAGGAGCAGGAGCTCGAGGGGCTCAAGTTTCTCGTGGTGCGCGCGGTGGACTTGGACGGCAAGCCCACCTCCACCCTGGTGGTCGCCGCTGACGCGGTGGGCGCGGGAGTGGGAGAAGTCGTGCTCTACGCCTCGGGCTCCTCCGCCCGGCAGACGAAAGTGACCAAGGACAGGCCGGTCGACGCCACCATCATGGCGATCGTCGACCAGATCGAAGTAGGGGGCTCGCTCAAGTACGTGAAGGATTGAAACGAAAATCCATGACCATCGTGACCATCAGGGCCCGCTCCAAAAAACCGCAAGAGCTCGTCGACAAGGCGAGCGTGAAGGCCAACCACCTGCTCGGAGAGAAGTCCGACCGGGTGCTGGTCGTCTACGGCAAGGACGCGGCGAGCATCTACTACGAGCCGGAGGCGCCGCCGGCCAAGAGCGCCCCCAAGCCCAACTGAAGCGGAGAGGCGCATGGCCCTCAACGAGACGCAGATCAACGCCATCGTCGATCAGGTCGTGCGCAAGCTCTCCACCGAGCTGTCCGACCTGCCCCACCCTGCTCGCTCGCCGGCGGCGCCTCCGATCGTACATGCCGACGATCGTCGCGGGGCGGAGAAGCGCTTTGGCACCGCTCCTTTCGTCTCCGGTACGCCCCTACACCCGGCCGCGGCTTTTGCGCTCGTCCGCGGACGGAATGGGGTGTTCGACGACCTCGACTCGGCCACCTCCGCCGCCACCGCCGCGCAAGAAGTGTGGGACAAGACGCCCCTCGAAACCCGCGACCGGGTGATCGAGGCGATGCGCGAGACGACCCGCCGTCACGCCGAGGAGCTGGCGCGCCTGGCGGTCGAGGAAACCAAGCTCGGCAACGTCAAAGACAAGATTCAGAAGAACCTCCTGTGCGCCAACAAGACGCCGGGCACCGAGATTCTCAAGCCCGTCGCCTTCTCCGGCGACCACGGGCTGACAATCACCGAGCGCGCGCCCTTCGGCGTCATCGGCGCCATCACCCCTTCGACCAACCCGACCGAGACCATCATCAACAACGGCATCGGGATGGTCGCCGGCGGCAACGCGGTGGTGTTCAACGTGCACCCCTCGGCGAAGCGGGTGAGCGCGCGTCACGTCGAGCTGCTCAACGAGGCGATCGTCTCCGCGGGCGGGCCGCCCAACCTGCTCTCCTGCCTGGGCGAGCCGACCATCGACTCGGCGCAAGCGCTGATGAAGCACAAGAACGTGCGCCTCATCGTGGTCACCGGCGGCCCGGCGGTGGTGCGGGCGGCGATGAACAGCGGCAAGCGGGCGATCGCCGCCGGCCCGGGTAACCCGCCCGCGGTGGTCGACGAGACGGCCCACGTAGAGAAGGCGGCGCGGGACATCGTCAACGGCGCCTCGCTGGACAACAACATCGTATGCATCGTCGAGAAGGAGGTCTTCGCGGTGGCGGAGATCGCCGACCGGCTGAAGAAGCACATGGTGGAAAACGGCGCCTTCGAGGTCACCGGGCCGGCGATCAACCGGCTGGAGAAGATGGTCGTCGACGACGGCCACCCCGCGCGCGACTGGGTGGGAAAAGACGCGACCAAAATCGCCGAGGCCGCGGGCCTTCGCGTGCCCAGCGGCACCCGGCTGCTCTTCGCCGAGGTCGACCCCTCTCACCCTTTCGTGCAGGCCGAGCTGCTCATGCCGGTGATTGCCTTCTGCCGGCTTCCCACCGTCGACGACTGCATCGCCGCCGCGGTGCAGGCCGAGCACGGCTTCGGGCACACGGCGACGATGCACTCCACCTCGCTGGATAACCTCCACGCGATGGCGCGGGTGATCAACACCTCGATCTTCGTGAAGAACGGCCCCTCCTACGCCGGGCTGGGGATGACCGGCGAGGGTTACACCTCGTTCACCATCGCCTCACCCACGGGAGAGGGTCTGACCACCGCAGTGTCCTTCACCCGCGAGCGCCGCTGCACGCTCAAAGACTATTTCCGAATCGTGTGACGCCCATTGCGCGCGAGATTTGGGGGCCGGCGCTGGGCTTTTTGGAGCTCGAGTCCATCTCCCGCGGCATGGTGGTGGCTGACGCGCTGGTGAAGCGAGCAGCCGTGACGATCGCCCTGGCCGAACCGACCACCCCGGGCAAGTACGTCTTGCTCTTCTTCGGCGGCGTGGGCGAGGTGCAAGAATCCTTCGCCGCCGGGGTGGAGTCTGCGGGCTCGACGCTGCTCGACAAGCTCTTCTTGCCACAGCCGGCGGCGAACTTGGTGCGAGGCCTGCGAGGCGAGTTCGACGCGCGCGCGGGGGAAAGCGTAGGCATCGTGGAGACGCACACCGTGGCCTCGGCGCTCTTGGCAGCGGACAGCGCGCTCAAGCGGGCCGAGGTGTGGCTGAGGCGGCTTCACTTGGCGCGCGGCATCGGTGGGAAGGGGTACTTCACCCTCACAGGGCCCTTGCACATGGTGCAGGCGGCACTGGAAGGTGCGGCGGCGGCGATCGAGGCCCCGCTGCTGCTGGCTGCCGAGCTCATCGAACGCCCGCACCCCGAGCTCGAGGGGCCAGTCTTCTGAGCGCGTGGCATGATGGGGCCTGCATGGGTGCAAGGCCGCTTGTCACTGCCGTCGTGCTGCTGGCGCTGCCGACGTCGGCGAAAGACAAGCCGAACCTCGACGTGGTCGCCAGCGCGCGCGCGTACGTCTACAACGTCGGCTTCGAGGATTTCCAAGAAGGCCTGTGCGATGGCATCGATATGGATGGGGAGCGCTGCCACAACGCTTCGAAGCCCGTGCTTCTCACCAAAGCTCAACTCAGCCGTATGAAGGCCCTCCTCGGAGATCCTAGGAATTCGCAGCCTGAAATGGCGATGTGCTGGAACCCGCACCATGGTTTGGAGCTGCTCGACCGAGAGGGGAAGCGGATCGCGACGGTGGACATCTGCTTTCAGTGCGACCGCATCAGCACTGAGCTGTTCGAGAACCCGGGGCTTTCGACCCAGGGAGCTCGCAACTGGCGAGCTTTCTTCGCCGAGTTGGGCCTCGTCGCCCACCTACCACCCAAAAAAGGGTGAACGTGTGTCCTGGACTTCTCACCCCAGCTGCGGGTGCTCGGCGCGGCGGGCAATGAGGTCTGCGAGCAAGTCGCGGTCGCCCATGTAACGGCTGTACCACTCGAGCGTCAGGTGAATCGCCGCCCGGTGCGTCGTCGGGTGAGCGCCGAACGCTCGCTCGAACTTCGAGTGGTCGACGATCCACGGATGTTCGAGCTGCGGAAGGAGCTCGAGCAGCACCTGCTGCCGGTGGGAAAGCCACCCTCGAAGAAGCACCCACCAGCGCAGCGCCGTCCTCATCATCACCGGCACCCTCGCCTCCTCGTAGACGTTCTCGACGAACCGGCGAGTGGTGAGAGTTTCGGCGCTGGGCACATGCCACACTTGGCCAAGCGCCTCTTCTCGCTCTCCCAGGGTGACCAGCGCCCGTGCGAAGTCATCGATGAACGTGTACGTGTGCGGCGTGCTGGGCTCCCCGATGACACGAGCCGGCTGCCGTTCGAGAGCCTTCCCAAAGACGAGGTCGCCCACGGCGGACTGAACCACCGACGGCCCGTAGAAGTCGGAGGCCCGCCCGATGGCGGCCCGCACCTGGCCGCGTTGGTGCGCATCGAGAAGCATCTCCGCGACCATGGCGCGCACCCTCCCCAAGGGTCCCAGCGGTCGGCTCGGCAGGTCCTCCGTCAGTGGGCCGTCGGGCAACCCGTAAACCCAAAGGTTGTCGCCGTAGACCACCTTGGCGCCCTCGTGCCCGGCCGCGGTGACCAGCCCTTGCATGATGGGTGGTAGAGCCTCGACCCACTGCGTCGTCGGAACTCGCGCGCAGTGGAAGACGACCGAAGCCCCAGCAATGGCTCGGCGGGCGCTGGCGACGTCGCGCACATCGGCCGTCACTCTCTTCACACCAAAGGGAATCGCTGCGGTCCCTCCCCTATTGACCATGCGCACCTGCTTTCCTTGCGCACGCAGTGACCGCATCACCGCCAGCCCGAGTGGACCCGTCCCTACCACCACATGAAGTCCATCCATGACCTCACGCTAGGCCCTCGTACACCAGCGCACACCCAACGAGCACCCAGGCAGGCATATGCTTGCGCCATTGGCGAATCCAAGGAGCTCACCATGCGATGCCAAAGCTTCGTCCTCGCGATCTTTGCCTTGTGGATATTCGGCGTGGCGAGCACGGCAATCGCGGCTGGCACGCACGGTCGCACAGACAGGTCCTGCACCGGCAAATGCGCGTCGCAGATGGAAGCGTGCTTCAAGCCCTGCGGCAACACCCCCGATCGCTGCGCTTCCAAGTGCATGAGCCAGTTCGAGACGTGTCAGCGAGCGTGCGAAGAGGCGAAGAAGAGGTGACTCACCGGCGTTTTTTTTCGTAAGTCCCCAGGAGCACCGCCTCAGTCAGCACGTGCTTCTTCATCGCCTGCTCGAGTTGCACCTTGGTGGCCTGGCCCAGGTCGGGTAGCTCGGTGTCCAGGGCGTAGAGCTTGAAGAAATACCGGTGGCGCCCGATGGGAGGACAGGGCCCGCCGTAGCCGGTGCGCCTCCAGTCGTTTTGACCCTGCCTCGTCCCCTTGGGCAGCTGGCGGGCAGAAACGCCTTGCGGCAGCTCGCGCGCGGAAGCAGGCAGGTTGTAGAGCACCCAGTGGACGTAGGTCATCTTCGGCGCCTTGGGGTCGGGCGCGTCGGGGTCGTCGACGATGAGGACGAAGCTCTTGGTTTTCGGCGGCGGGTCGGACCAGGCGAGCGCAGGCGAGAGGTCGTCTCCTTCGCAGGTGTAGTCGCTGGGAATTTCTCCCTCGTGCTCGAACCCAATCGAAGTCAGCTTGAAGGCCATCGTACCTCCCAAAAGTGCCAACATCATCACGACGGAGGCGCGAATGCAGAAGTTGCCGGGGTCAGGTGTTTTGCCCTATACGCGTCGGTCTTTCTGGCATCTTCAGGCTAGGTAGCTCAACTGGTTAGAGCGGCGGTCTCATAATCCGCAGTGAGCGGCGGGAGTATGCAGGTGGGGTGGACAGGGTTGCGGATCGTGAGACCGCAGCTCCAAGGAGGAACAGGAGCAGAGGTGGATTTCCAAGGTGAGGTAGCTCAGACGGTCAGAGCACGAGTCTCATAATCTCGGGGTCGGGAGTTCGATTCTCCCCCTCACCACTCGAAGAAGTCGACGACGTAGATCTCGATCGTGTGTACCAGGTGTGTACCGGAAAATTTCCTGGCCGGTTGCCGGATCGAATTCATAGGGACGCTGCGGAAACGCAACCGGTGGAAGCGATTGCGGGTCGGTCGGTGGGTACTGGCTGTGTACCGTGTACCAGCGGCGGTTCGGTTCGTAATTGAGCTCCAATGCGGTCGACTCTTTTCTTCGGACCGCTGAGGATTGCGAGTAAGTTGTCTTCGAATGGCGGCGATTCGCGGAGAGAGTGTCAGGGGCCTCAAGCGTGAGGTCGTGATCCAGCCCTTGGACAAGAAGAGGGGCTGGGTGCGGATGACGATCGTTCTCGTCGGGAAAAAGAGGAACCTCTACATCGTCGACGTGAACCTGGCAGACCTCGGGAAACGCATCAGGGACCTGGAGGAAGAGGCCCGAGCGTTGGGAATCAAGTAGAGCGGCCCAGCGCAGGTGATCAACGGGACCGTCACGGCGGCCGGAGATCGACTCGGGGGCAGCTGCCATCTGGTTCCATGGCCGTGGTGGTCCTCGTTGGTCTGGCGACTTCGAGAGTGATCAGAGCGGTGTGGGGGAGCCAACTCTAAGAAGGCCCAATAAAGATTCGTAATTTCAGCATGTTACGTGACGTCCCAGACGTCCTATGACCTGACGATTCTCGCCCACCGAAGGGCGTTTGGCAGTTCATTTCCGTACGTATTTTTGCCGCAATTGAGCGGCCAAAACGAAGGAAATGAACATGAGAAGAAACACTGACATGGGGTTGGCGAAGTACCCTTCCCCGAAGATGGTCGACTGCCGCATCTACGGGTTGGTCGATCCGAAGACCGATGAGCTCCGCTACGTCGGGTGCACCACCGACCCCGATGCCCGGAAACGACAGCACCTGTCAGCCACCGGGACGATCTCAGAGAAGACGAAGTTGGGCTCCTGGATCCGAAGGCTCCGAAGGTTCGGTCAGACGCCGAAGTTGGTCTGGATGGAGCGGTGTGAAGATCCGGACCTGATGCACATCGCTGAGGAGTTTTGGATCCACTACCACCGGACGGAGATGGGCACCGACCTGTTGAACGTCCTCCCCGGTGGACCGACGTTGGCAAAGGTCTGCTTCGTCGTTCCGCTCAACGGCTACGTCGCCCACGATGGGCTCCGTTGGAGGTTGGATGCGTTGATCAAACCGTCGACCCTCAAGTGGGTGGCCGTCGACTCCGTCGGCTCCGTCTGGGGCTTCGATCGTGTGCCCGATGAGGCAGAGGTCTTCGAAAGGGAGGGTCTCCACCGGCTCAACACATACGTGCCACCGAAGGTGCAGCCCACGCCCGGTGCCCACCCCGGGATCGACCAGCTCCTCCGGTACCTGACCGACGGTGACACCGACGGGATCAGGTACCTCACACACTGGTTGGCACGAAAGGTCCAGGACCCCGGTCGACCGAACATGACCGCCGTCGTCCTCCAGGGTCAGCCCTCTCTGCCAATGTGAGTGAGACAGCGATCACCCCGGAGTTTAGAGAGCAGGGCGATCGAGTGACCACACATGTATTGCATGATCAGCAGAGATCCATGTCGTCGTAGTCGTGTCGGTTTTGC
>JBMORE010000055.1:0-25437 GCA_049322255.1 Myxococcota bacterium
AATTCTTCCATTCACTCAAACGCTTTCGCCGACTCGCAACACGCTATGAAAAGACAGCTCGAAACTTTCTCGCACTCATCCACCTCGCGTGCATTCGCATGTGGATCAATTAGGGACATCCCCTAGGACCCCCAACCATGAAGACAAGCAAGGACGCGAGCAGGTTGCAAGGGTGCTCGCACAGGCGATTGAACTGCTCGGCCGAGCGGCCTTCGTCACGAGCGGAGAAGACGTGCAGGCAGGGGAGCGTCTGTTCTCTCTTGCCGGTGGAGTCTTCGATGAAGCCAAGGAGTTGGGCTTCTCAGTAGCGGTGGAAGTCGGGAGCGCCGGGGCGAGCGAAGCGAGCGGAGGCGCCCTTCCTGTGCTGTGCGAAAGGCACGGCAAGGCGCTTGATGCGGACGCGAGGCCGCTCGGGCTTTGCTTCTTCTGCGCGCTGGAGGTGCAGACGAAGCAGCGTCGGGAGATTGAGCAGCTCCGGCGAGCGCTTGGCAGGCGCACCGACGAAGCGGACGCGCTCGCGCATGAGGTTGCGCGGGTGTCGGCGATGGTGGCCACGGTGGAGAGGGAGCGCAACGACGCGCGCAAGGAGCGCGACGCGGCGAAGCTGCTCGCCGAGCGCTTTCTCGAAGCGGCGACCGTCGCGGGAAAGGCGGTGTCGCCATGACCTCGCCATGGGAACAAATCGACAAGATGCGGAGGGCGCACGGCGAGCTGACCTCGTGGATGGCATCAACGGTTCCGCACTGGGAGCTAGCAGAGCCAGTAGGCGCAAACTACCGAGCGATACGCAGGGTGAGCGGTGAGCTGCGGCACGACGTGAGGGCGCGAACGGCGGCCGAGCTTAGAGGGGCAATTGAGGCCGAGCTCGCCAAGGGGGCGCGGCCATGAGCGCGCGACAACTGACGTTCGAGGACGTTCGCGCGGACTACGGGAGGCGCAAGAGCAACAAGGAGGGCTTGCGCGCGCTGCTCGCTGATGGGCGATGGCACGGCATCCGCGAACTGCACGAGGTCGCGGGCTGGCGGTACGGCGCGCGCATCTTCGACTTGCGCGGCGAAGGGTTGGTGATTCATCGCCGGCCGGTCGGCGCGGGGCTGTACGAATGGCGATGGAGTGCAGCGCGCGGCGTTGATCAGGAGTGCGACGCAGGTTGCTGCCTGGCGCGGCCGGCGGGAGGGGAGGTGTCGGCACCATGAGCCACCTACCCTTATTCGAGTCGTTCAAAGCCGAGTCGTGTCAGCCGGGGCGGTGTTGGCTCTGCGATGAGCCGCTCCCATCGCGACCGGCGAACCGGCGCGGCCGGCGCCGCGAGACGTGCGGCCGGGGCGCGTGCAGGAGTCTCTATCAGTCGCTGTACGGCATCGCGCGCCGGGCGCGGGAGGTGAGCGCGCATGGGTAAGAGCACCATCAAGCCGGAAGACCGGGAGCGGTTCACCCGCGAGCTAATGCGGGTGCTCGATTCCATCGAAGAGACGGAAGAGGCGCGCAAGATTGCGGCGGCAGACTTCCGCCAAGAGCTGGCGAAGCTCCACGAGCGGGCGCGTCACTGGCGCGCGCTGCTCGCCGGCAGGAAGGGCGAGCAGTTGGAGTTGCCAGCCGAGGCGGAGACATGAACGCCCGCTTTCGAGTCTTCGGGCGCTTCAACGGGGCGCCGGCCGCGACGGTGATCGTCAACCGAGCATCGGGCATCATCACCGTTCGCCCGCTGCGGCGCCGCAAGGTCTACGAGCTGCCACTCGCGTTCGTGGCCGAGCTGGTGATGTGGCGAATCCTCAAAGCGGAGGCGGCCGAGAAGAGGGCGCGCCGGAAGGCGAAGCGATGAACGCCAGCGAGCTGAAGGAGGCACGGCGCGCGACGGCCATCGTTGCGCGCAACCTGATGTTGACTGCGCTATCACCTCGCGCGCCTGGGCCGACGCGGGCGGCAGCGGGCCTTGCTGGGCTGTTGTTGGCTTGGGCGGTGGTCGAGTCGAGGACGCTTGAGCCAGAGCCGACCGACCGCGGAACGCTCAAGCGCGCCAAAAACGACCGATTGTGACGAGGCCGGCAGAAGCGAGTTAAACGGCTGAATTCTCGTGGTGGCTCGCAGGATGGCTCAGGAGGGGTTTTTGACGAGCGGGGCGGCCGACGCGTCATCGGCGCCCCGTTCGCGCTTCCTACGCCAAACCTCGCGGCGCAGCGTGGCTTCTGAAAGGCTGTTCGCCTTGGCCACGGCGGCGCAGGGCTGGCCGGCTTCCACGAGTTCAGCGGCGGCGGAAAGGAGGATGGGTGAAACGCGAGGCCGACCGAGCTTCTTTCCCTGGCGGCGCGCACGTTCGAGGCCGGCGCGGGTGCGCTCAATCAGCCGGTTTCGCTCCTGCTCGGCGACCCACCCGAAGATTGCGACCAGAAGCTTGCGCACAGGGCCGGAGGTGTCGAGCCAGGGTTCGCGCACGCTGAGAACAGGAACACCAAGCTCGTCAAGTTCGAGCACCGTGGTGATTGCTCCAAGCATCGAGCGGTGCAGACGGTCAAGCGCCCACACCACGACGGCGCGGCGGCGGCCGGCGCGCGCGTCGGTCATCAGCGCATCGAGCACCGGACGATTTTTCGCGGCGCTCTCCTGTTCCTCGTACCAAACCGGCTCGAAGCCTCGAAAGCGGGCGAATTGCTCGACTTCGGCGCGTTGGTTCTCAACCGTCTGTTTGTCAGTGCTCACACGGAGATACACCGCGGCAGGTTGTTTGGTGGTGTGGAGTGCCATAGACTTCCTCCATCATGGAAAAACCAGAGTGGTTGAGCCTGAAGACGCAGGGCGTGAGAGTGGACAAGCAGGGCCGGTGTGTGCTGCCGGCGAAGCTGAGGCGGGAACTGGGCATCTTGCCTGACGAGGTGTTGGTAGCTTGGGCGCAGGACGGCCGAATCTTGCTGGCATCGCAGGAAGAGGCGTTCCGCTACATCGGAGCGCAGGCCAAGAAGGGGAAGAAACGTGGTCGCACTCGCTGATGTTCGCGCCGTCGTGGATGCAACGGCGGTGCTTGCGGCCGTACTCGACGAGCCGGGCGGCGAGCGCGCCAAGGCAGCAATTCGCCGACGCGCTGTGATGAGTGCCGCGAACCTGGCGGAAACGCTCGGCAAGCTGCGGCTCAAGCATCCAGCCGTGGATGTAGCGGACGTGTTTGCGATTCCGGGGCTTCAATTCCGGCCTTTCGACGTGCAGGACGCGCGGCGCGTTGGCGACCTGGCCACCAAGGCGCCAGGAGTCAGCCTTGCCGACCGCGCGGCGCTCGCGCTCGCGCAGCGGCTTCGGCTGCCGCTCGTTACCGCCGATCATGAGTGGGCGGACCTCGACGTGGATGTGGTGCTGACCTACTTTCGCGAGCGGAAGCAGAAGAAGTAGCCCCGTCCACTGGAAACCCCCATTCGTCGACCGCGACGCGCCAAGGGCCATGACCGGCTGCGAGGCGCCGAGCGCGGATGAAGCCCAGCGCGGCCCAGCGGTAGACGGTGGCGACATGCACGCCGCATCCAGCCGCGCATTCCTTCAGAGCCACCCATCGCACGCGCGAAGAATGCGAGCGAGTGCGCGCGCCCGCAAAAAATTGCACAACCTTGCAAACTGATTCGGCAGCAGGCGCACGGGACAATTCGCGCCCATGGATGCCGAGAAATCCGTCGCTGAGCCGAAGGCCCCGACACAAGGCGGCGCGCGCTCTTCGAGGCCGGAGACGACTTCTCCAGCGTCCGAGTCCTCCAACGAGGCCCCCGGCAACACTGAGGGCAGGTCCGCGCAAGAAAACGCGCGGCAGGCAGAGGGGGCCACCACGCACGCGGACGAGGCGGCGCCGGAGAGAAACCCGGCGCCGCCATCGTTCATGCGGCGGTGTGCTGACTTCCTGTTGTCAGACGTGTGAGGAGCGAAACCGATGCAGCCAAAGAGCTTCCGCGAGGCGTACCAGGAGCAGAAGAAAGCGGCGTTGGCCGCGCAGGCGGGCGCCAAACCAGAAGAGAAACCGGCGAGCGAACCGAAGGCCAAGAAGGCGAAGAAGGCCGCGAGGTAGGCGTGGGGCTCGAAGAGCAAGAGCTGGAGGCGGAAGCCGCCATGGCCGACCCTGCCGTTACCGCTGCGGCCGTCGCCGCGACGCACGGAGGAGTTGTGCCGGCGGCGCTGGAGTCCACGGCCGATGTGCCGCACAAGCGCGTGCGCAAGCCGCTGGACGAAGAGGCTCGCCGCCGTCGTGCAGAACGCGACAGGGCGAGGCGCCTACTCGCGCGCCTCAAAGACGCAGAGAACGAAGAGGAGTTGCGCGCAAAAGCGGCCGAACTGCTCGGCGCGCCAGTCGCGGCGCCGGAGTCGCCTTCGGTGGAGAGCGCGCCGCATCAGGCCGCGCCAGCCATCCCGACGATGGAGCCGGGCCAGCGTCCGGGGTGGCCGCCGCCCTCGCTCGTGGCGGAATTTTCCCCGGTGGCGCTCCAACTGTGGGACGGCGCGCGCAGGGTGTTGCCGGCCCGCTACGCGTCAGCGCTGGAGGCGCGCACCATCAACGGCCAGGAGGTTCGGCCGGTCGAGCTGCTCGCGCACGGCACGGCTCCGGTGCTCGCCAAGTGGGTGCCGGAGGTGGCCACCACGCCAGAGGCGGCGCTCGCGGTTGCGGTGGTGACGGTGTTTGGCCCGGTGGCGCTCGCCCATGCGAAAGAGCTGGTGGGTGCGTGGCTGGCGAGCCGCGAGGACGCGAGGGCGACAGAGGGAGAAGCCAAGTGACTTCCGCGCGCGTCAAGCCGCACGACCGGGTGCTCGTCATCGGCAAGACGGGCTCGGGCAAGTCGAACAAGGCCAAGGCTCTGGTGTCGGCCGAGCTGGAGCACGGCGCGCGGGTGCTGGCGTTCGACCCGCTGGACGAATGGAGCCGGCACGGGCGCAAGAGCGACCATCGGAGGCTAGGGCCGCTGCGCGATCGCTGCACGGTAGACGACTTGATGCGCGAGCCGGAGATACTCGACGCGAACGATCTCTCTCTCGCCGTCGTGCCGTCGCAGGCGCGGCGGGAGTGCGCGGAAGACTTCGTGCAGGTGGCCGCGCTGGTGAAGGACACAGGCAACGTGCTGCTCACTGTCGAAGAGGTGGGCTTCTTCGGCGACCGCTGTGAAGAGTCGCTCATCGAGGCCGCCTGCACATTCCGTCACTACGGAGTGGGGATGGTCTTCGTCGCGCAGTGCGCAATTCAGATTCCAAAGATGGCGCGCCGACAGGCTTCGCAAATTTGGTCCGGGCGACAAGACGACCCGGAAGACTTGAGCGCGCTGGCCAAGGTGGCCGGCGCCGAATTCGCCGAAGCGGTGTCACGCCTGCCGCGCGGAGAGTTGCTTCATTGGCGTGACGACTTCTCGGAAGGAAGGGCGAAATGAAAGCTGCATTGTGCATTGTCTGCGGGGCCATCGGCGGCGCTGCCGTGGTGGCGATTCTCAACCGCGTTGGCTTTGGCCAGTCGATTCTTGCGACCACCAAGGCCGACCTCACCGATCCGGCGCGCAAGTAAGCAAGGAAAGGAAGGCACGCGATGAAACGAGTTACCAGTCTTACTCTCGCCGCTGCGGGGGCCAATCAGAAGATGGAGCGCGGAGAGCTACTCTTGCGCAAAGGAAAGAAGATGCCAGGCATCCGCTGCAAGGTGACGGTGCCGGTGAAGAACGCAGGCGGCGGCGCAGCGGCAATGACCGACGCGGAGCGGCAAGAGCTGCTCGACGAGCTGACGGTAAACCTGAACTACGGCCGAGCTGGGGACTTCAAGGTTTACCAGGCACAGACTCTCAAGAGCATTCAGCGCGTGGCGCGCGAGTGCTACGGCTCCGAATTCGAAGGGTATGGCGACTCTTCGACAGGGTTGGCCAAGTCGATTGGAGCGGGCGCCACCGCGTCGCTCGTCTTCTGGGCCATCATTCCCACCGGGCGCTTCTGGAAGCTGGGGCCGCAGCACCAGGACCGGCGCGCATGCGGGCGAAGCCAGGCCAAAACCATCGAGCTGGAGTTCATCCGGTCGAGCGCTACTGGCGCCTTCTCGGGAAGTTTCTCCATCGACGGCCAGGTGACGGTGGACATCTACCCGCACGAAGTTTCCGCCAAGGGCGACAGGTATTCGGTGCTGCCGGAGTTCCTCTACATCGAGGAAAACAAGCTCACCGCGGTACTGCCTGCCGGCCTGCCACTGTACATCGGCGACAGGAACGCGGCCCACGCCTCTGCGGCCTTCACCAATTTGACGGTGAAGGTGGATGAGGAGGTCATCCATGACCAAGTGTCGGCGGCAGACCTCCTCATCCCCAACCTGGACGTGCCCAACACCCCGAGCGAGTCTCAGGTGACCGACAGGGAGACGTTCATTTACGCGCCAGAGCCGGGCGTGGAAATGTGGAGCCTGCCCACCGGCACGCCCACGGTGACGCAAAACACCCGCGACGTGACGACGATGAAGCTCGCTTACCTGTACGTGCCGGTCTACCCGACCGACAAGTTGCAACAGGAGTTCGAGCACATCGCGGCCAACGTGCGGCCCAAGGCGCTGCGCGCGGCCTCCCTTCATGTCATCGACGGCGAGGAGGTGCCCGACCGGCTGAAGTTTGCCGAGCCGGCGATGCTTCTCGACCGGGATGATAGGGAATGGGAACAGGCGGGAGGCTTCACCGTCTTGGAGCCGGGCAAGCCAGGGCAGGTGATGATGCCCGTCTCTGCGGTGCAGCGCGCAAAGGCGGCGGTGGCCATGCACGCGGCGGCCGGAGAAACCAAGGCCGCTCAGCATGTCATGCGCACCTTCGCCGGTGCGGTGCCGGGAGCGGTGCCTTCGCCCCGCGGCTACGGCGGCGGCGGCGCGGGCAAGTTGCTTTCCGAGGTGGCCACCGGCTTCCTTGGGGTGCCCAAGGAAGCCTGCAAGTAGGGGCGTCCGATGCCTGCTCCGCTCCTCATCGCAGGCGCCGGGATGGGCGCCGCCGCTGTCGCCAGTGCGGCGGCGGCGCTCGTCTCCAAGCGCCGGAAGGCCAAGCAGTCGCCTCTTCGGGAGTCGCTGCCTGGGCGCGAGACGGCGCAAGCAGGCAGGCCGAGCCCGGCGCCGCGCAGCGATGCGGCGCCGGGCCTCAAGCTGCCCACCGGAGCTATCGCCGGAGCGGGCGGCGCGGCAGCAACAGTTGGCGCGGGGCTTCTGCTGAATGCCGGGTTGGGCAAGTTGACCGAGCTGTCGGGCGGCACCGAAGGGCGCAGCAACTACGTCGCCGCAACCGGCATCCCCGGCTTCGTCGGAGTGCAGACCGCGCAAGGAATTTCTACCGGCCTGCGCGCCGTGGGGGTGGACGCCAACGCGGCAGAAAGTTTGGGCCGCTGGGGCGGGGCGGCGGCGGCGGTGGGGCTGGTGACGGGCGGTTTTGGGCTTCCTGCGGTGGCCGGCGCTGCGGCTCTATACGAAGGCACCAAAGCGATTGTGGGTGCGGTGGGTGGAGAGCAGGCGGCGAAAGACTTCGCCAATGCCGTAGCCAGCCTCGACCCCACATCGAGCAAAACCATTCCGGGGCAAGTGGTGGGCGCGGTGGGTGGATTCATCAAAAACCTTTGGCCGTTCTGAGGTGACCGAAATGAAGCTGGGTGACTGGATAGGGTTGTTTCTCTTGCTCGCTGGCGTGGGGGTGGGCGGCTTCTTCCTCGTGCGCGAGCTGAACAAGCCAGCCGCAATGGGGGCGTCGCTGCCTCAGCAACAGGTGGCGCCGCTGTCGGGCTCTCCCGTTGGGCAGTTACCGGCGCAGTCGCCACCGGCCCAGCCGGGAGACTTGCTCGGGCAGTTGGGCAACATCGTCAACACCGGCGTCAGCATCTTCAACACCGTCTCTTCGCTGTTCAAGTGAGAGGCCGCGCGTGAAGAGTCGCATTCGACAGGCCGACGCGGACGGAAAAATTCTTCAGGCCGGCGGCACGGGCATAGGCTTCTGCCTCTTGCCCGCGGTCGAGCCGGGCGCGGGCGCCACCGTGGGGCCGGGCAGCTACCCGGTGCGGGTGCGCTTCAAGGGCGAGGGCGAGGTGTTGGAAATCTCCAACGGCACCCCCTTCGTGCGACACCAGCCGTTCCGCGGCTTCGACGTGGAGAACTGTCAGCAAGGGGACTCCTGGCAGATTGTCACCCTGGAGTCGCGCTGCGAATCCATCGGCGCGGCGGCGGCCAAAACGCGCCACGCGCGCCAGGTGCAGGCGGCGACCGCCATTCCCACCGCGGCGGCGGTGAATGGCGACGCCAGCGGTTTCCGTCTCTACCCTGGCGACAGGGAATTGCAGTTCTACATCACCGGCGCGGGCGTGGATGTGGACCTCTACACGCAGGCGCTCTCCGGCGTGTGGCATCTGGCGGAACGACTCGCCGAGGCCGCCGACGCCCGCCCCCTCGTCATCGCGCGCACGGTGGCCGGAGCTATTGGCAGGCTGTACCTGCGCGCGAGCGCGGGCGGCGGGCTGGTGGAAATCGACCGCGAAAGCGAGGTCGGTTGATGAGTGCGCGGACTCGCTTGCTGGTTGACGCGCTGCTCGCGCTCTCCGCGGCGGGCGTGCTGCTCGTGGCGTCGTTGGGGTGGGCGGACCCGGCAGGCGCGAGGGCCAGCGGCGGCGCCTGCCGTAAGGGCGGGGTGTGCCTGGCGGGGAAGTTCCGCGCCGCGGACGGAAGCGCGGCGACGCCCGCGTATTCGTTCATCTCCGACACCGACACCGGTTTCTACAGGGCGGGTGCGAATCAGCTCGGCATATCGGTGGGCGCTGCTCGAAGCTTCGTATTTATAGGAACGCCGGGTTACCTGGAGGGTGACGCGAGCACTGTTTCGCTTCAGCTTCGCGCGGCGGCTGGAACCTGGCTCACGTCAGGCGCGACCAACATCGGCATAGGTGCGCCGGGAACGGCGGCGTCCACAACCAACGGCTACGCCGGGCAAGTGGCGTACACCGTGAGAGGCGCGTCGGGGCAGACCGCCAACCTCCAGGAGTGGAACGTTGCCGGCGGTGCCGCGCTGGCCGCGATTCTCGCCGCCGGCACGTTGGTGGTCCCGGGAGCCACGGCGGGGATTCCCGCCTTCTACGGCTCTGATGCGAACGCCCGCATCTTCTCGAACGGCTCAGTGGGGTTGCAGCTCCAATACAACAGCGCCAACGGCGGCACGCTGACGTTCGATTCGAACGGCATCATTGCGAGCGGCTCGGGTTCGGCGACGTTCAAAATCAGGAATCAACTCCTGAACGACTCGGGCGACCTGACCATCAATGACACGGTGGCGGTCACCTCTCTACAGACGGCTGGCGGAATCGTCTATGGCACAGCCAGCACGCTGGGGGTGAGCGCCGCTGGCACCAGCGGTCAATGTCTCAAGAGCGGCGGCAGCGGAGCCCCAACGTGGGGGACGTGCGACGGCGCCGCCTACCTAGCTGAAGCGCTTTGGGGTTTTGCAGGCAGGTGCGGCATCGGGGCGTCCTGCGTCACAGAGGCGAATTTTCTAGGGCCGTACAGAACAAGCGTTTTCACGGCGTTTGCGGCCAAAAGCATCAGCTGCTCGTGGGGCACCGCAGGGACCGGCGGCACCACCGGGGTGGTGGTGGAATTGCTCGACAACACCACTCCCGCATCAGTCTGCACCTGCACCTTGGGGGCGTGCACTACGTCTGCTTCGACGCCGCTCATCTGTGGTTGTGCTGGCTCGGTGGGACCAAACAAGACGCTGGTGATGCGGCTCGCGAGCACCACCGATTGCACGGCCAACCCGCAAGAAATTCACTGCAACGTGATGGGGACCGCCCAATGACTCGACGACTCACGCTGCTCTTCGCGCTCGCCGGCTTCGTCGGAGGTGCCGCGCTCGCCCAGCGCACCGTCACCTACGAGCCGCCAGCGGCGGTGTATGGGGTGGACCTGAGGCGCGCCGAAGACGGCGGCGTGTTCCTCGTGGTGCATGCGCGCGCAGAGAGCGCGGACGGCGGCGACGTGCTCGACAGAGCGCGCAGGTGCGAGGTGGGGGAGTTGACGGCCACGCAGCGAACGGCGCTGGCCACCGTGCGCACGGCGGCGCTCGCTTGCTGGCGCGCACACGAGGGGTTGTGAATGGGCTGGGTTGACGCCATTTGGAGCGGCGCGGAGGCCGCGTGGGACGTGGCACAAGCCTACGTCCTGCCAGGGTACACGTTGCCGGCGGCAGCGGCGGCGGGCGTGGTGGCAGAGCTGTCAGACGCCAACCGTGAGGGGCGGGAATTCTCCTATGCCAACGCGGCCGGCAACACCGTCACGCAGGCGGCGCCGGGGCTGGTGGTGGCGGGGGAAAAGGCGGTGGACGCGGCCAAGAAGACGGGCGAAGCGGTCAAGTCGCTCTGGGCGTCCTTGTGGTGGGTGCCGTGGGTGGCGGGCGGGGTGGTGGTTGTCGCGGGCCTCTTCGTCGCGGCGCCATACGTGACGCCGTTTCTGCCGCGGAGGTAGGTAGCATGGATGAGTTCATTTCGGCGTTGCTCCAGTCGCGCGAGGTGGGCGCCACCATCGGCGCGAGCATCGGAGCGGCGGTAGCAGGTTGGGCGGCGGTGCGTCGCACCATGCGCCGTGAGGTGCGCGGCATCGCCCGCGAGGAGGCAGACGCGGCCATTGACAGGCGCGTGCGGCCGGCGGCGTTGCGCGCAGGGGCGGGCGGTGCGCCGTGAGTGGAAGCTGCTTCTTGGCGCCGCCGCGGTGGCGTTGCCTGGCGGCGCGCTTGTCGCGGGCGCGTGGTGGCTGTGGCGCCGCGCGGGCGGCATGGAGAAAGGCAGCGTCATGACGGGCGCGCGTATCCACAATCGCCACCGCGCGGACGGTATGCGCGCCGAGCTGCGCGCCTTCCTTGACTGGTGGGAGGCGCACGGGCCGTTCCCGCTGCAAATACCTCCGTTGGGTGGCTTGCGCACCGACGCGGAACAGGCCGCGCTCTACGCGCAAGGACGCACGGCGCCAGGTGCGCGCGTCACCAATGCGGCGACGGCGCGCGACACCCCCCATGGGCGCGGGGCTGCACTCGACGTGTACCCGGTGCGCGAGGTGAATTTCGCGGGCGGGGTGGCGCGCATCTGGACGGGCGACGAGTCAGACCCGGCGGAACGCGCGCACGCGCGCGCGCTGTTGGCGCGCGTAGGCGAGGCGGCGGAAGCGCGCGGGCTGGTGTGGGGTGGACGATGGAATGGGCTGGAGGACTTGCCGCACCTGGAGCTACCCAACTGGCTGGAGCTGCCCATGCCCGGAGGTGTCGCGTAATGCTGTTGTGGGAGACAACGACGAAGATGAAAAGCGCGCCGCTCGGGTTTGGCATTGCCACCGCGCAGGCGCAGGGCGGCGTGCAGTCGGCATCCGCTGCGGCGCCACTGTCGGCCGTGGTGGGTAGCCTGCAACTCGTGCAGCGCCCGCAAAGCGCGGCGGCCGAAGGCGCGGCGCACAAGGAGCAGGAGGGAGGCGACTGGTGGCCGTGGGCGTTGGGCGGGGCGGCGGTGCTCGCCGTGGGTGCAGTGGTGCTTGTGGTTGTCGGCAGTCGATAGGAGGTGCGCAATGTTTGGTTTGCTGTTTGGAGACAAGGGGCTGAAGTTGTCGGCGGCGCTGGTGGCCGTCGCGGTGGCGGTGCAGGCGTTGACGCCCCCGCACACCATCGCCCATCAGGTGGCCGGCTACATCATCGGCGCAGGCGCCGTGCTGGGGGTGGCCAGCACCACTGGCCGGGAGCCGCGATCGTGAAAGTCGCAGCAATCTTGCTAGGGGTGGTGGTGGGCGGCGCCGTCTTCGGCTGGGGCGGGGCGCTTCTGGCGCCTAAGGTGCTCGACCGCAAGCTTGAAGGTGTAGAGCAGCTCGGCGCCGCCAGTGCGGGATGGCTCGTCGGCGGCCTGACTGCCTACCTGCTCACGAGGTGAAGCGATGCTGACCGCGCTCCTCAAAGACGCCTACGCGGAAGTGGAAACGTCGCTCTCGCCGCCGGTGCGCGTGCCGCTGGCCGACGACGGTTCGCCGCCATCGCCGCTGGTGCGTCTGTTGAGGCCGCGCGTGCGCATCCTCAAAGGCGGGGTGGAGCTGGCGCGCATCCAGCCGGCCGGTGCGCCTGGCCCCGAAGGTGGGCCGCGCTGGGGGCTGGTGCTGGCGGTGAGCGCGGGCGTGCTGGTGCTGGGCGCTGTCGCCTGGGGGGTGCTGCGATGAGTCGCCGCCGCAAGAAGAGTTCGCCGCCGGGCGAGGGCATCCGCAAGACGCGCACCCGTAAAACGCTGCGCCAGGTGGGGAGCCGCAAGGTGGAAACCACTACCAAGACGAGCGAAGTCATTTGCACCGGCGAGGGGGAGTTTTGCCGCAAGCTGCGGCGGATACTGGGGCGCGGGGCCAAGGTGCTGTTGGAGCCGGTGTAACCGGAGGTCGTCATGCTGCGAGTGTTTGCCATCGCTCTCGGCGCTGCGCTGGGGGCTTTCGTGGCCGCCGAGCTGGTGCCCAGCGAAGCGGAGCTGAAGAAGGCGCGTCTGCGTCGCCGGGAGCTACTCCAAGACGCGCAAGCCGCCATCGAGGCCGAGCTGGCCGCCATGGAGCTGCAGAAGGCTCAGGAGGCCGCCAGGGTGCCAGCGGCGGGGTAGGCCATCGGAGGGGCGGAAAAGTGCGCCAAAAACGTCACTGCGGAGTTTTGGCGAGACGGGGCACTGCGGCCCGTTATTGCTTCTGGAGCTGGACGGTCAAAGACTGGAGGCCTCCGCTTGGCTGGAGCGTGAAGGACCCTGAAACGAAATCGGCTTCGGTGGGCTTGTATGAGAGCACGGATGAAACGGTGTCGTCGGAAAATGCATCAATATCGAAGGCCTGAAACTGAAACCCGGTGGTGAGCAGGTCGCTCGCCTTCGCGGTGCAGCCGCCGGAGTTCCATGTTGGGTTGTAGCTCGACGCCTCGGGAGTGGAGCTGTCGAAGGTTGTGGTGCTGAACGGTGGGCAGTCGAGGCGGATCACCACGTCGGGCGCGCTGTTGTCGCCGTCCCAGGAAGAGCCGTTGTTGTTGGGGGTGATGGTCGCGGCCGTGGGCTGTACCTTCCACATCGAATCCGGGTCAACACCGCACGTCTGCTCGACGCGGCAAATCTGGTTGGCCGAGCACGCGGCGCACGCGGAGCCGTTCTTTCCGCATGCGGCGGCAGTGCTGCCGGGCTGGCAGGCGCCGCTCAGGCAGCAGCCGGCGCAATTCTGCGCGGTGCAGCCGGCGACAGAGCCACCACCACCGCCGGCACCGCCGCTCCCTCCGGCGCCGCCCGTGCCGCCGCCGGTATTTCCGCCATCGCCGCCGCACGCGAAGAGAGAGAAACCAAGAAGAGACAGGGAAAGAAGGCGCATGATGGAAGCTCCGGTTTGAGAGGGAAAACAGCGGCCGGGAGGGCTAGCAATCTGTCGGGCGCTTGACAAGTGGCTTCGCGGCCGGGCAGTGTGGCGGCCAACTGAATAGGCAACCGCTCGGTTGGATTGCGGCCTCCGAGTGGTGGTAACAGCGTAAGCGCCTTGGGCGCGTGCGCGTTCGAAGCTTGGAAAGGCCCTCCGGGGCGGGTGCCGCAATCACCCAAACCGGCGGGCCTTTCGACTTTGGAGCGTGAATGTCCGCTGTTCTGCCGTTCGTCCCCAAGCTGCCGGCGGGGGCGGGAGTGCCTACAGGGTTGGCGTTGCCTGAGTTGTGGCGGCAGTGGTGGCCCACCACCGGCCAGCGCATGGCCAAGAATACGCAGAAGGTGTACCGGCGCACCGAGGCGCTTTCGCACTCCCTGCCTTCGCACCCCTCCGTCTTGGACGTGGCGCACTGGCTCGCCGCGCTGGGGCGCATGGGGCACGGCGCCGGCACTGCCGAGCTGCGCCGTCAAGTGCTGGCCGCCCTCTACTCCTGGGGCATGTCGGCGGGGCTGGTGTCCGCCAACCCCGCCGCGCTGTGCAAAGGCATTCTCCACCGTCCACCCCGCGCCGACATTCACCCCGGCGTGCGCGAGTTGCTCGACGCCTGGCCGGCGCTGCTTTCCGCCTGCGCCACCGAGCGCGAGGCGGGCTTCTTGGGTGTCCTGCGCTTCGCCGGCCTACGTGAAGAAGAGGCGCTGGCCATGCGCGCCCGCGACGTGTTGCAGGCCCAGGAACCTTGGGGCCTTTCCGTCATGTACCAGCGCCCCCACGTCAACGACCTGGTGCGCGTCGCCGAGTGCAAGGGCCGGCGCGGGCGAGACTTGGAGGTGCGCCCCGAGCTGCGCGCGCTGCTCGCGCCGGTGTTGGCCCTGCCCCCGGCGGTGTTGCGCTTCGGCACCCGTTCTGCGGAACGGGTGAAGCGCGAGGTGGCCTGGCTCTTCCCCTTCCGTGAAGGAGAGCTACGCAAGTTCGCCGCCCGTCTGCGGGAGGTGGCCCCCGAGGCGCTTCTGCCCCGGCGCCTGTGGCACCACTTCCGCCGCGCCTTCGCTTACGAGTTGCGCGCCGCTGGCGTCGCCATCGAGGACATTCGCGACTTGCTGGGGCACGAGTCGTCATTGACGACCGAAGGCTACTGCGGGCGCGTCCTGGGGCGCCGGGTGCGGCGCGGCATCTTCAACCCGCTTCTGGGTGGGAAAGGGCACCCCACCACCGAAGCGGCTTCTATCCGGGTTGGCAGTTCTAACCCTGATAGAAACGTCCCAAGTGCCCGCGGAGAAAGCGAAAATGAGTGAGGTAACAAGCTGGGGGACTAGGATTCGAACCTAGATAGCCAGATCCAGAGACTGGCGTCCTGCCTTTAGACGATCCCCCAAGATCGCATCAATTCTTTGGTTTCTTCTTCTCCTTCTTCTCCGCCGAGACGACGAAGATTCTAACCTCGTCGTTCGCCTCGTAGATGTTCAAGCCCTCCCACCCTTTACCCGAAGGGTTGACGATGTGCACCGCCTTCACGCCCGGCTGGTTGATGATCGCCCTCCGGGGGAAGGCTCCGGGCGCGTACACACCCTTGTAATATTTGAGCGTCTCTTCCCAGTTCTGCTTGGTCCGGTACCGGTTCTCTCCCACCTTTTGCGCGCCGTCCGGAAGCTGCGCGCCGCTCATCGTCTCGCCCCTGGCCAAGAAGGGAAGCAAGAGCAACCCCGCCAGCCAGAAAGGGCGCGTCTTATAAAAACGTGCTCCGAGGGTGTCAAGGCGAGCCGTCACGGGCGCAAAAGATACGATCGGCTCGCCAGAAGGTCCATCCACACGGCCACGGCTCCGTGGAGGAACGCGCCGTACCAGAAGCTCCGCGTACGCAGCGCCAACACCCCCAATGCCACCCCCGCGAGAATCGAACCCAGCGCCTCCAGCTCCGGCTTCCCCAAGTGCATCACCGCGAACGGAGCGGTCTGAATCAAGATCGCTCCCGCCCTCCCGAAGCGAGGGAGCAGGCCGTTGAGCATCCACCCGCGGAACAAGAACTCCCAGCCGACGAAGTACGCGACGTACGCCGCCTCGTAGACCAAAAACAGCCACCCGCTGACGACGTCCTTGCCTCCGACGCGTAAGGTGAACGCACCCTGACCGGCCAAGGGGTAGGTGCCGGCGAAGGCTTTGCTTTGCGACGCGAGGTACGCCGCCGGCAGCATCACCGCCAAGAACAACACGCTGATGAGAAGCCCGGCGCGCCAGTGACCCAGCCCTAAGCCGTACGCCCGGTTGAAGCTGCCGCGGGTGGCGAAGGAGAGCGCCAGCGGAACCAGCAAGTACAGCACCAGGCTCGCTCCGAACCACCAGAAGTAGGGCAGGGCGGCCGAGGCGGGGTGCTGGTTGAAGCGGTCGCCGAAGACGGTGCGGAAGTAGCTGGTCGAGGCCTGGTAGTGCGAGATGACCAGCAGCGCGCTCGCGCCCAAAATGACGACCGCCGGTTCTCCGCCAAGCTCGCGAACGTAGCGGCGCAGCGAAAAGAGCGCCTTCACCCGATTCGACCGAGCGCGGCGTCGATGCGCGACAGCGTCTCCTCACGGCCGATGATGTCCAGCGTGTCGCCGATGCCTGGGCTCGCCGTGCCGCCGGTCACCGCCACCCGAATCGCCTGCGCCACCTTGCCCATCCCCACGCCCGCCTCCTCGGCCACGGCCTTCACCAGCGCGTCCATCTCCGCGGGAGCCCACCCCGACGCCGCCAGCCGGTCGCGCGCCTTCTGGAGCAGCGGCTTGGTGTCGACGGTCAGGTGCTTCGCCGCCGCCTTTTCTTCGACCTTCACCCCGCGCGAAAAGAAGTACCCCGAGGCCGTCGCCATCTCCTTGAGCGTCTTGGCCCGCGCGCGCAAGGCCACTACCAGCTTCACCAGCCGCGCATCGCCCTCCGCCACCGCTACCCCCGCCTCGCGCAAGAAGGGAATCAGCCGCGCGGCGACGTCCACGGGAGGCAGCGATTTCAGATACTCCTGGTTCAGCCAGGCGAGCTTCTCCGGGTTCCACACGCCCGAGGTGCTTCCCACGTGGTCGAAGTCGAACCACTCGACCATCTTCGCCCGGGAGATGACCTCCTCGTCGCCGTGGCTCCAGCCCAGCCGCACCACGAAGTTGTTCAGCGCCTCGGGGAGAATGCCGTTGGCCTTGTGCAGCATCACGTCTGCCTCGGGGTGGCGCCGCTTCGAGAGCTTCTCCCGGTCGGGCCCCAAGATGAGCGGGAAGTGCGCAAACTCGGGCGTGGGCCAACCCAGCGCCTGGTAGAGCAAGAGCTGAGGAAAGGTCGAGTTGACGTGCTCCTGGCCGCGCCCGACCAGGGTCACCTCCATCAGGTGGTCGTCGATGACGCAGCCGAAGTTGTAGAGGGGCACCCCGTCGCGCCGCACCATCACCCAGTCGTCCAAGTCGAAGTACGGCTTGGAGATGCTCCCCAGCACCTTGTCGGTGAACGTCGCCACCCCGTCACCGTCGGGCATCTTGAAGCGCACCACGAAGGGCTTGTCCGGCTCGTCCTTGCGGTGCCGGCAGGTGCCCTCGTACTTGTAGGTCTTCTTCTGGCCCTCGAAGATGGCCCGGCGCGCTTCGATTTCCTCTTTGGTGCAGTAGCAGCGATACGCCTTGCCCGCGGCGATCAGCCGGTTCGTCCACTCCTGGTACAAGGCCATGCGCTCGGTCTGAAAGTACGGGCCATGCTTGCCTCCCACCTCCGGACCCTCGTCCCAGTCGATGCCCAGCCATTTCAACCCGTCGAGAATCGCCCGCACCGACTCGGGAGTGGAGCGCTCGCGGTCGGTATCCTCGATGCGCAAGATGAACGCGCCCCCGTGACGCCGCGCGTAGAGCCAATTGAATAGAGCGGTGCGCGCCCCGCCGATATGGAGGTAGCCGGTCGGAGACGGAGCGAAGCGGGTGCGGACCAAGGGCATGGGCGGCGGGCCTTAGCAAACGCAAAGGGCCGGGGCCAAGTGAGATTGCAGTGGCGCTTTCAGGTAGCGTGCGCCTTCAAGGAGTACCGATGAAGACGGGATGGAAAAGCCTCGCCCTGTGCCTCGTCGCCGGCGCCGGGTTTGCGACGACGATGGTAGCGGTGGATGTACCCGGGTTGACCAAAGGCTCGGACGCCGTGGTGCACGGGAAAGTCACCGGCATCGAGGCCAAGTGGTCGGGAGACCGCCGGCGCATCTTCACCGAGGTGTCGCTCGAGGTGGTGGAGACCTGGAAAGGGGCTCCACCGGCGCGGCTGGTCATCGTGCAGCCGGGTGGCGTGGTGGGAGACGTCGGCCAGCGCGTGGAGGGCGTCGCCCACTTTCGCGTGGGGGAGGAGGTGGTCGTCTTCCTCGAAGCGCGCGGCACCGGCCGCTACCTCGTGTCGGGAATGGCGCAAGGCAAATACCGCGTCGAGCGCTCGACCGACGGCCAACTCGCGCTCGCCGTCCCCGATTCTGCCGGGCCCGCGCGCATCCTCGATCCCCGCACCGGCCGGGAGGTACCCCAGCGGAGCACCGTGGTGAAGCTCGCCGAGCTGAAGGCCCAGGTGCGCGATGCCCAAGCCGAAGCTTCGCCGCCGTCGGTTGCTCCGGTCCCACCGCGCGCGCCGAGAAAGACCGTTCCGTGACACCTGCTGCCGCGTTCGTTTCCGCGCTCTGCCTCGCTCAGGCGCCGCCTTACGTGCGAAGCAGGGTGACCAACGCCGACCCCGACTCGCACTGCCTGTGGTGGCGGGAGGAGACGAACATCGAGTTTCGCCAGCACCAGCGCGGTAACGACGAGACCACCGGCGACACCGAATTCGCTGCGGTGAGCGCCGCCTTCGCCAGCTGGCTGGCGGTGATGAACGGGTGCGGCAGCCTCCGCTTCACCGAAGGGCCGCGCACCACCCTCACCTCCATCGGCCACGACCCGCTGAGTGAAAGCAACGAGAACATCGTTCTCTTCCGCACCCGCATGTGCACCGACTTGGTCGGCTCCAGCGATCAGTGCTGGCGGGATGACGACTGCATGAATCAATACGACTGCTGGGCGTACGCCCGGGGGACGATCGCCCTCACCACCACCGTCTTCGACCCGCAAAGCGGCCGTGTCCTCGGAGGGGACTTCGAGCTCAACTCGGTGTCTTTCATCTTCACCACGGTCGATGCGCCGCCGTGCGTTTCGCCGGTGTTCAACCAGTCGTGCGTGGCCACCGACGTTCAGAACACCATGACCCACGAGATTGGGCACCTGCTTGGGCTCGACCACACGCCCGCGCCCGGCTCGACGATGAATGCCAGCGCACCGGCGGGCGAGACTTCGAAGCGCGCCATCGACCCCGGCTCGCAGCAGTTCATCTGCGACACCTACCCTCCGGGAAAACCCTCGCGCGACTGCGTCATCCTGCAGGCCGACGGGACGTTGGGCGCTGCCGAGGGAGGCTGTGCCGGCTGCGCTACGGCGGCGTCCTCCCCGATGCTCTTGGCGCTGCTGGCATGGCTGAGGGCGCGGCGGAAGAGGAGCGCTTGAGCGCGCGCTGGCTCTCGTCTGCCCTCGTCGTGCTCCTGGGTGCAGGCGCCCACGCGCAGGAGTATCTGCGCACCCGCGTTCCGGGAAGCGACCTCTGTCTGACATGGCAGACGCGCGAGCTCACCTGGCACGCCGACGCCGCGGGCAGCGCGCGGACACCGGGTGAGTCGGAGCGTCTGGCCATCGAAGCTGCTTTTGCCAACTGGCAGGCGACTTCCGACGGCTGCTCGGACCTGCGCTTCCTTCCAGGGCCCCTCCTGGTCGACGCCAGCGTTGGCGGAGCGCTCGATGTGCCGAACCAGCACGTCATCGTCTTTCGCGAGACGAGCTGCCACACGGTGGTGCCCCAGGGCGATGGCTGCTTCGCCGATGGCACTTGCGCAAACCTCTACCGCTGTTGGGAGGGCAGCGAGCTCACCCTCGCTCTCACCACCACCACCTTCAACTACCGCACCGGAGCCCTCGCCGACGCGGACGTCGAGCTCAACGCGGCGTCTTTCCTCTTCACCACCGTCGACGCCCCTCCGTGCGAAGCAGGTGCCCAGTCGCCGCAGTGCGTGGCCATCGACGTGCAGAACACCTTGACCCACGAGATTGGTCACATCATCGGCCTCGACCACGTGGCGCTTGCCGGCTCGACGATGGAGGCCTCGGCTCCCGTGGGAGAAACGGGCAAGCGCGTCATCGACCCGGGCACCGCGGCGGGGTTGTGCGACATCTACCCGCGCGCGCTGCCGGCGCGCTCCTGCGAGGAGACCGACCAGCTTCAGCACTCCGTGGTCGTACGCCGCCAGCCGCAAGGGTGCGGGTGCGCTGCGGCGGGAGCTCTGCTTCCTTGGGGTACCGTGTTGCTGCTCTGTGTCGGCGCCAGCGAACGCCGCCGAAATGGATGAAAATCATCCGAGTCATGGTTGAAATTCGTCCGAATACCGGGATGAAATACGACCATGTTTCGTCGGCGCCTCGAGCCTGCGCTGCTGCGGCTTTGACAGACACGCCCGTTGTCGTGGTGACAGGTCCCCGGCAGGCGGGCAAGAGCACCCTCGCCCGGGGCCTGGTCGACGACGGAACGCTCGGGCAGTACGTGACCCTCGACGACCTCAGCGCATTTTCCGCCGCGAAATCCAATCCTGCTGGGTTTCTCGCCGGGCTGGGAGAGTCGGCCGTCATCGATGAAGTCCAGCGGGCACCCGAGTTGCTCCTGCCGCGCAAAGCGGTGCCGCTGAGCGCGCTGTGGGCGTAGGAACCCTTTAGGTCGCGGCGCCGGGAACGGGAGCGCGCGCGGGCTTGGCCGAGAGGGCGAGGTAGAGGCCGCCCGCGAGGAGGAAGCCGACGAACCACGCGTAGTCGTACAGGCCCATCGAGGCGCTGGCGAACGACACCCAGCCGGCGCTTCCGCGCGTGCTCAGCTCGGCAAGGTACTGTGTCTTGTTCCCGCCGGCGACGAGGGTGAAGAGGAAGCCGGGGAGGTTGGGGAGAATGCCGAGCACCGTGGCGAGTACCGCGGTCCAATGGAAGCCGCGGCTGTACTCGTACACGCCGCCGCGCCGGTAGAGGTCGGCCAGCTGAAGGCGCCGGCGCCGCACCAGAAAGTAGTCGGCGATCATCACTCCGCCGATCGGCCCCAACAGCGCCGAGTACCCGATGAGCCAGATGAAGAGGTAGGTCCCCGCGGAGGCGAGCAGCTTCCACGGCATGATGAGAAAGCCGATCACCGCGGTGATGTACCCGCCCATGCGGTAGCTGATTTTTCCCGGCTGCAAGTTGGAGAAGTCGTTGGCGGGTGAGACGACGTTGGCGGCGATGTTGGTCGACAGCGTCGCCAGGGAGATGGCGAACATCGCGACCACCGTCACCGCGGGGCTTCCCACCCGCGCCATCACGGTCACCGGGTTGTCAATCACCGTGCCGAAGATGAGCGGGGTGGCGGCGGTCACGGCCACTCCGATGAAGGCGAACAAGCCCATGGTGGGTGGCAGGCCAATTGCCTGCCCGAGCACCTGGTCGCGCTGGCTTTTGGCGAAGCGGGTGAAGTCGGGGATGTTCAAAGACAGCGTCGCCCAGAAACCGACCATCGCCGTCAGGCCGGGGAAGAAGACCGTCCAGAACCCGGAGCCCTCGGGGAAGCTCGAGCCCTGCGAGAGCACCGCGCCCACCGAGCCCACCCGCACGAACGCCCAGACGAGCAGCCCCAAGCCGGCGACGATGAGGAAGGGCGCGGCGAAGGTCTCCATCCACTTGATCGATTCGGTGCCCTTCCAGATGAAGAAGACGTTGGTCAGCCAGAAGGCGACGAAGCACCCCAGCTGACCCGGAGACAAGCCCACCGCCAACCAGAACGGCCAGGCTCCTTCCTGCGCCTGCGGCGAGCCGGTCTCGGGGAGCGGGGCGAGGATGGGCGCGCCCGCATCGCCGAAGGAGTTGATGAGCTCGAAGATCGCCAACCCGCCGAACCAGGTCTGAATGCCGAACCAGCCGCACGCCACGATTGCTCGCATCACCGCGGGGACGTTCGCTCCCAAGACGCCGTAGCTCGCCCGCGCGAAGACAGGAAAGGGGATGCCGTACTGGGTGCCGGCGTGCGCGTTGAGCACCATGGGCAAAAGCACGATGACGTTACCCAAGGTGACGGTGATGACGCCTTGCCACCACGCCATGCCTTGGGCCACCAAGCCGCTGGCCAGCTGGTAGGTGGGAATGCAGATGCACATGCCGACCCACAGCGCGGCGATGTGCCAGACGTTCCAGGTGCGCTTGTCGGCGGCGACCGGCGCCAAATCTTCGTTGTGGAGCTGAGGGTCGTGCACGCTATTTAAGCTTTCCTCGCCGTGCGCTTGACGAATTTTCCCGCGCCGGTCTTCCCCAGCCACTTGTCTCCCTCGACGATGAGGTTGCCGCGGCTGAACACGTGCGAGGGCGCTCCCTTGGTCACCCGGCCCTCGTAGGGGTTGTAGTCGACCCGCTGGTGGTGCGTCTTGGCCGACCAGCGAATCTCCTTGTCGGGGTCGAACACCACCAGGTCCGCGTCCGAGCCGGGGGCGATGGTGCCCTTCTTGGGGTACATGCCGAACAGCTTGGCCGGCGCGGTGGAGGTGATTTGCACGAAGCGGTTCACGTCGATGCGGCCTGGGCGCACGCCTCCGTCCCACAAGAGGCTCATGCGCGTCTCCACCCCGGGGGCGCCGTTGGGAATCTTGGCGAAGTTGCCCTTCCCCAGCTCCTTCTCCTTCATGCAGAACGGGCAGTGGTCGGTGGACACCAAGGCGAGGTCGTCGAGCTCGAGCCCCTTCCACAGGTCTTCCTCGTTGCCCTTGGGGCGCAGAGGCGGGCTCATCACGTACTTGGAGCCCTCGAAGCCGGGCTCCTCGTAGTTGTCGTGGGAGAGGAAGAGGTACTGGGGGCAGGTCTCGGCGTAGGCCGCCACGCCGCGGTCGCGCGCTTCGCGGACTTCGGCGAGCGCCTCCTTGGCGGACAGGTGCACGATGTACACCGGCACGCGCGCCACCTCGGCCAGCGAAATGACCCGGTGGGTCGCCTCTCCCTCCAGCCGCGGCGGCCGGGTCAGCCCGTGCCACTTGGGCGCGGTGTCGCCCCGCGCCAGCGCCTGCTCGATGAGCACGTCGATCACCGGCCCGTTCTCGGCGTGCATGCAGATGAGCCCGCCGTTCTCCCCCGTCTTCTGCATCGCCCGGAAGATCGACGCGTCGTCGACCAGGAACACCCCCGGGTAGGCGGTGAAGAGCTTGAAGGACGTCACGCCTTCTTGCTTGACCAGGGTGTCCATCTCCGCCAGCGAGCCCTTGTTCACGTCGCGGACGATCATGTGGAAGGCGTAGTCGGTGCAGGCCTTGCCTTCGGCGTTCTTGTGCCACTCGTCGAGGCCGGCCCGGAGCGCCCCCCCCATCGGCTGAATGGCGAAGTCGACGATGCAGGTGGTGCCGCCGAACGCCGCCGCGCGGGTGCCGGTTTCGAAGTCGTCGGCGCTGCGCGCGCCCCCGAAGGGCATGTCCATGTGCGTGTGCGGGTCGATGCCGCCGGGGAGCACATACTTGCCGGTGGCGTCGATGGTGCGGTCGACCTGGCCCACCTTGGGTCCCAAGCCCACCCCCACCATCGTCACCTGCTCGCCCTCGATGAGAACGTCGGCGACGTAGAGGTCGGAGGCGGTGGCGACGGTGCCGTTCTTGATCAGCGTGCGCATGTCCCCCCCTTACGGAAGCTGCTTCACCATGTCCCCGTAGGTTTCGGGGCGGCGGTCCCGGTAGAACTGCCAGACGCGCCGCACCTCTTCGATCAGCTCGAAGTTCATGTCGGCGACGATGAGCTCGTCTTTGTCCTCGCTCCCGGTGGCGAGGAAGTTGCCGCGCGGGTCGACGAAGTAGCTGGTGCCGTAGAACTTGCCGATGTTCCAGGGAGCTTCGGTGCCCACGCGGTTGATGGCGCCCACGAAGTAGCCGTTGGCCACCGCGTGCGCCGGCTGCTCCAGCTTCCACAAGTACTGCGACAGCCCGGCCACGGTGGCGCTGGGGTTGAACACCACCTCGGCGCCGTTGAGCCCGAGCAGGCGCGCTCCTTCGGGGAAATGCCGGTCGTAGCAAATGTACACACCCACCACACCGTACTGGGTGCGGAAGGTGGGGTAACCCAAGTTGCCGGGCTTGAAGTAGTACTTCTCCCAAAAGCCGCTCGTCTGCGGGATGTGGTTCTTACGGTACTTGCCCAGGTACTTGCCGTCGGCGTCGATGACCGCGGCGGTGTTGTAGTAGACGCCCGCCATCTCGCGCTCATAGAGCGGCACCACGATGACCATCGAGTGCTTCTTGGCGTACTCGGCGAAGAGGTGGGTCAAAGGTCCAGGCACGGCCTCGGCGGCGTCGTACCAGTTGGGCGTCTGCGCCGGGCAGAAGTAGGGGGTGTTGAAGACCTCCTGCAGACAGAGCATCTGCACCCCTGCCTTGCCCGCCTTCTCCACGAAGGGGAGGGTCTTTTGCAGCATCGCGTCGCAGATTTCCTTGACGCTGCCTTCCGACTTGGCGTTCCCGACCTGAATCAGGCCGCCCTTGACGATACGAGCCATTGCGCGCTCCAGTCTCTTCGGGGCTGAAAAACAGCGGGTCGGACATACCTTTCACGCTCGAAGCGGGTCAAGGAGCCCCGTGGCGATCGCCTTCTTCGACTTCGACAAGACGCTGGTGGAGGCGAACACCGCGGCGATGTGGGTGCGCCGCGAGGTCGTTCAGGGCCACGTGAGCCGCCTGCACGCACTGCGGGCGAGCGTGTGGATGGCCAAGTACCACCTCGGCTTCGTTCAATTCGAAGACGCCCTCGTCGACGCGCTGTCCACGCTGCGCGGATCGAGCTCCCAGGCGTTGGCCGAACGCACCAAGGACTTTTACGAACGTGAGGTCCGCCACCTGTACCGGCCGCGTGCCCTCGAGGCGCTCTCCACCCACCGCAGCGCGGGAGACCTGCTGGTACTGCTCACCACCAGCCCCCACTACCTCGCGTCGCTGGTGGCCGAGGAGCTCGAGCTCGACGGCTACCTCAGCACACGCCTCGAAGTAGGTGATGACGGTCTGCACACCGGGCGCCCGGTCGGCCGCGTCTGCTTCGGGCGGGGAAAGTTGACGCATGCATCGGCGTATGCCGGCGAGCGGGGAGTGCGGCTGTACTCCTGCTCCTTCTACACCGACTCGTACTCCGACCTGCCGGTGATGGAGCAGGTGGGCAACCCGGTGGCGGTGAACCCCGACCTTCGCTTGCGCCGGCACGCCGCGCGCAGAGGCTGGCGGATTGTCGACTGGAGCGCGCGGTAGGCTGACGCACTCAGGCCAAGATGAGGGGAATGCCAGCATCGCGCATGAGCGCGAAATCGGTGTCGCAGGTCAAAAGCGGCACCGAATGGGCCAGCACGCACGTCGCGATCAACAAGTCGAGCGTCTTGACAACGGTCCCCATCCGAGCGAGCGCATATCCCAACTCTCCAGCCTCCTCCCACAGTGCCGCGGGTTGATCGAGGAAGTGGCAACCGCCGAGCAGCGGCAAGACCTTCCGCCTCTCCATGGCCGACCGAATTCCGCGCCGCAGCTCAGTGACGACTGGGCCACACAGAGCGACCTCATTCGAAGCCAACAGATCCTCAACCCGGTCGGCGACAGGAGCTTTACCTCGGAAGAACTCCCCCCAAGCGGAGGTGTCCACGAGAATCATTGACGCGTCGCCTCGAGATCGAGGTCGAAATGAATCTTGCCCTTGAGCCGGCGAAGCGCTGAACGCTGGGCACGGTGCTCGAGCTCCTTGAGGCCCTCGATGATGGTCGGGGTGATCCCCGAGCCCGTGACGTGAAGCGCACGTTCCAGCAGCGCTTCAGGAAGAACCACGGTGACTTTCTTGCTCTTGGAGGTCTTCGCCATCGGTGTCGTAAGGTATACCTGCTGGCAATTGCTGGTCAATTTGCTGGCTTGCGATGGGGGGTTCCTGACCCACAGCCCCGTGCTCAGCTTCACCCATCGTGGACGGGCACGTGTTGAGCTGGGT